>NZ_CP037934.1:2456486-3070608 GCF_004353225.1 Marinobacter sp. JH2
CATATTATGAAACAGTCTGGGGGCCAGTTCTCTCAGCGCGCGCCTGTACACTTCTCGTTTAAATGAAATCACTTGTCCCAACGGGTACCAGTAGCTAACCCACTGCCAACCGTCAAATTCAGGTGAATCTGTACCATCTACGCGAACATGCGCATCTGGTGACAACATCCGCAGCAGGAACCATTTCTGTTTTTGCCCCACACATACAGGGTGCGAGTTGTGGCGTACCATCCTTCTGGGCAGCCGGTACCTTAGCCACCCTCGTGTACATGTGATGATCTCCACATCATTGGCACTCAGGCCAATTTCCTCTTCCAGCTCCCGGTACAAGGCCTCTTCAGGCGACTCATTCGGATTAATACCGCCTTGCGGAAATTGCCAGGAGTCCTGCCCTATTCGCCTCGCCCAGAGCACTTCGCCCCTGTGGTTGGCCAGAATGATTCCGACGTTGGGTCTGAAACCGTCTGAGTCGATCACGGCACAGTCCTCGCATAGTCGGTGGCCGGCTGCTTTTCCAACCGACGAAATTTGTCCAAGTTGCTCTCATTCTTACAGAAACCCAATGGTTCAGCAAACGCCACTGCGTGCGACATACCTTGTGAAAGCCGTGCTAGACTGTCAGCTTTGTTTAAAAGCCTGTGACAATGGGAGGACGCGGCTTGACGCTCGCAATTTTTGATTTAGATAATACCCTGCTGGCCGGCGACAGCGACCACGCGTGGGGCGAGTTTCTGGTGGATGAAGGTTTGGTGGACGAAGAAGTGTACCGCCAGGCAAACGACCGTTTCTATCAGGAATACCTGAATGGCGAGCTGGACGTTTTCGAATACCAGCGATTTGCTCTGCAACCGCTTTCCACTCACAGCATGGAAGAGTTGGAATCCTGGCGTGAAACGTTCATGGCAAAAAAAGTACAGCCCATGATGCTGGAAAAAGCCGCGACGTTGCTGGCTGATCACCGAGCGCAAGGCCATACGCTGATGATCATTACCGCCACCAATCGGTTTATTACCGAGCCGATTGCAGAGCTTTTAGGCGTTGATTACCTGATTGCGACTGAACCGGAGTTGGTGAACGGTCGGTTTACCGGCGAAGTGGCGGGAACACCGAGTTTTCAGGACGGTAAAGTGGTGCGCCTGAACGACTGGCTAGAAGCCTTCGATGAGACTTTGGATGGTGCCTGGTTTTACAGCGATTCACACAATGATGTGCCGCTGCTGAAATTGGTGCAGAACCCGGTGGCCGTAGACCCAGACCCAACACTGGAGAAACTGGCTATTGAGAGTGGCTGGCCGGTGATGTCGCTTCGGGACTGAGTTTTTAGAGTCCGCTCGGCAGGCCACCGGTGGGACACTCTTCCGGGATACGCGGTGAATACATCCGTGTACGCTCGACAAAATCTTCCCTGATTTTGACGATCCCCGAAGAGTGTCCCACCGGCGACCTACTTTGCGCGGAAGCTTGCTACCTTTACAGAAAACCGGTCAGCGAGCGCACGAAGCAAGATTTGATGTAATCGGTCTCAGGAATCCCCGGCACAACCGGATGATCCGGTGCCTGATGCCCCTGCTCGAGCAACTGCACAAAACGATCAATCTTGCGCCCGCTACCGCGGATGATGTCGATTAGCTTTTCCTGCGACAAATGCATGGAACAAGACGCAGACACCAGCAGCCCATCCCGCTCAAGCAACCGCAAACCCAGCTGATTCAACCGGGCATAAGCCTGCTCACCGGCTTTCTGATCACGACGACGCGGGATCAACGCGGGTGGGTCCAGCACCACGATGTCGAACTTCTCTTTCTCGTCCGCCAGCGCTTTCAACGCATCAAAAGCATCGCCTTCAAGGGTGTCCACATTATCCAGCCCGTTCAGCTTAGCATTGTGATGTACCGAATCCACCGCAGATGATGAAGCATCTACACAAGTCACCTGGGAAGCACCGGCACACGCGGCCTGAATACCCCAACCGCCCACGTAACTAAACACATCCAGCACCCGCTTACCCGGCGCATAGGCCTGCAGCCGCTGACGGTTCATCCGGTGATCGTAAAACCACCCCGTCTTCTGCCCGCCTGCCAATGGCACTTCAAACTGCGCGCCGTTTTCTTCAACCCGCAAAACGTCTGTCTCGGGGCCATGAGCAAATTCCACGTAGCTGGAAAGCCCTTCCACCTTGCGCATCTTGCCATCGTTCTTCAGCACCACCACGCGAGGATGCGCCAAACGCTGAACCGCCCGCACAATGGCGTCTTTCATCAGCTCCATGCCCGCTGTGGATATCTGCACCACCACAACGTCATCAAAACGATCCACCACCAAACCAGATAAACCATCGCTGTCACCAAACACCCAGCGATAAAACGGCTTAGCAAACAACCGCTCCCGCAACGAAAGTGCCGCCTCCATCCGGTCCGTCAAGCGTTTGGGGGTCATACCATGAGCTGGTTCCCGACTGATCAAACGCCCACAAATCAACGCATGGGGGTTCACAAACACCGTACCCAATGGCTTATCGTTCGACGCCCGCAATTGCGCCTGTACGCCGGCTTCGAACTCGGTTAACGGGCTGCGTTTGATATCCACCTCGTTACTGTAAACCCACAAGTGGCCAGCACGGAGACGGCGTTCTGCGCCTTTGCGCAAATATAAAATCGGGAAATCCATTAATTAGCTACCTGAAAAATTGGGCTGGGGTAATTTAGTGCGATCTAGCCTTCTGAAGCCACGTGCTCAGCGTAAGCATCAGGATCCATCAGGCCGTCCAGCTCGCCTTCATCCGCCAGCTTAACCTTGAACATCCAGCCTTCGCCATAAGGATCATCGTTGACGATTTCCGGTTCATCCTCAAGTTTCTCATTCACCTCAAGAACCTCACCAGTTACCGGGCTAAACACATCCGAAGCCGACTTTACCGACTCCGCAACACCCGCTTCCTCACCGCCGTTAACCGTTGCACCCACTTCCGGCACTTCGATAAAAACCACATCACCCAACTGCTCCTGGGCAAAATCGGTGATGCCAACCGTAGCGGTGCCGTCAGCCTCAACCCGCACCCACTGGTGCGTATCGATATATTTAAGATCCGCAGGGATATTGTTCATAATTTGTGTGTCCTGTTGAAATTTTTGCGCAGTTTAACCGAAGAGCTTAGTTCCAGCGAATGCTACGGGCCAGCTTCATAAATGCAACCAGATAATCTACCTCTTGATCCCGCTCCCGAAAGCCCAAAAATATCTGTTTTGGCATGCCTTCTTTGCCCAACTGCAGCGCCTTAATCGGCATTTTCTGTGCATACTCATCCACTAGCCAACGCGGCAAAGCCGACACACCACGGCCCGCGGCAACCATCTGCAGCATGATATCAGTTGTTTCGATCGTTTTATGGAAAGCAGGCGCAGCATGAGCAGGTAAAAAGAATCGGGTGAAAATATCGAGTCGCTCCGGCGCTACCGGATAGGTAATCAGCGTTTCTCTTGCTAACTGCTCTGGCTCTACCCACTCATTAACCGCCAACGGATGATCCCTCACCACCACCAAAACTTGCTCATAATCGAACACGGGCTCAAAGCACACACCAGGGCGATGCAGAGGATCCGGCGTCACCAATAAATCGATATCATGGCCGAACAAAGCGCCCATTCCGCCAAACTGGAACTCTTGCTTCACATCCACATCAACATCTGGCCACCGCTGCAAATAAGGGCCGACTACCTTCAATAACCACTGGTAACACGGGTGGCACTCCATACCCACGCGCAAGCTGCCACGCTGTCCCTTGGCCACTTGCCCGACCAGCATTTCGGCATGTTCAAATTGCGGCAGAAGCCGGTTGGCGAGCGACAGCAGTTGCTCACCTGCTTGGGTAAACCGCAGCTGCCGCCCTTCTCGCAACCAGACCGGCGTTCCCAATTGCTGCTCCAGCTTCCGAATCGCGTGGCTCAACGCAGATTGCGTTAAATGCAGCTGCTCGGCCGCAGCGGTGAGCGAGCCCTGCCGCTCGACCGCTCGAAATATCTCTAAGTGACTGCGTTCAATCATGCCCTAACCGTGAATTTTTCTCATGGATCGTTGAGATAATACCATTTTTATTCATCACAGAAACTTTCTAATCTAGCTCTCCTACTGACAGCATAAACCACTAAGGACAGCATCATGGTGACAACGCACAATCTCGGTTTTCCGCGCATCGGCGGTCAACGGGAGCTAAAATTCGAACTGGAACATTACTGGGCCGGCCGTAAATCCGAACAAGATTTGGCCGCAAAGGCCGCTGAGTTGCGCCAAACCCATTGGCAACAGCAATCTGGCCTCGGCTTTGTGCCCGTGGGCGACTTCTCCCTCTACGATCAAGTGCTCGACATGTCTGTTACGCTGGGCAATCTGCCGGCTCGTGCGGCGGATAAAGAGGGAAACGAGTTAGATGCCTATTTCCGCGCAGCCCGCGGCCGAAGCGCTAATGACAGCCCCTGTTGCGCCATTGCAGCTGGCGAAATGACCAAGTGGTTCGACACAAATTATCACTACATCGTGCCGGAGTTCACCGCCGACACCGAGTTCAAGCTCAACCCGGAGCGGCTGCTCAACCAGCTGGCTGAAGCACAGCAGCAGGGTGTTGCCGCGAAGCCGGTTATCATTGGCCCGGTCACCTATTTATGGCTCGGTAAAACGTCCGACGACAGCAACCGCCTGAATTTACTGGAGCGTCTACTGCCCGCTTATTCGCAATTGCTGGAAATTCTCGCCGATGCCGGCGCTGAGTGGGTTCAGATTGACGAACCTGCTCTGGTCACAGAGCTGGATGCCAACTGGCGGTATGCTTTTAACCTCGCCTATCACCAACTGAAAACGAATCGCCCGAAACTGCTGCTGGCGACTTACTTCGGCGAGCTGCGCAACAATTTGCAACTGGCATGCGAGCTGCCGGTGGCCGGAGTTCATCTCGATGCCATCAGTGCACCGGATGAGGTAACCCGCATTGCCGACTGGCTGCCAACGCACAAGGTTCTATCGCTCGGCGCGATCAGTGGCCGGAATATCTGGAAAACCGATCTGAATAAAACGCTGGATTGGTTGGAACCGGTGCATGAAAAACTGGGGGATCGCCTGTGGCTGGCACCGTCTTGCTCACTGCTACACGTACCCGTCGACTTGTCTCAGGAAACCGGCTTGGATCCCGAAATCCAAAACTGGCTGGCCTTTGCTTTGCAGAAGTTGGACGAGCTGCAGGTACTCACCCGCGCTCTGAACGAAGGACGTGAAGCAGTACTCCAGCAACTAACGCACAATCAGGAAGCCATCGACAGCCGCCGCAACTCTACTCGCGTTACAAACCCAAACGTTCGAGCGGCAGTCGCGGAGATCAACGCAGAGCTCGGCAATCGTCAAAACCCTTACGCGCAGCGTATCGCGCTGCAGCAAGAGAAACTTCAGCTACCTGCGTTTCCGACCACGACCATTGGGTCATTTCCACAAACTCAGGAAATCCGCCAGGCACGCCTGCAATTCCGCAAAGGCGATTTAGCTGCAGCCGACTACGAAGCTCAAATGAAGGCAGAAATCGAACGCTGCATTCGTAATCAGGAAGCCTTGGGTCTGGATGTGTTGGTTCACGGCGAAGCCGAACGAAACGACATGGTTGAATACTTCGGCGAGCAGTTAGAAGGCTACGCTTTTACTCGCTTCGGCTGGGTGCAATCGTACGGTTCGCGCTGCGTTAAACCGCCGATCCTATTCGGTGACATCCGCCGCCCGAAAGCCATGACCGTTGACTGGATCCGTTACGCCCAGTCACTGACTGACAAGCCAGTGAAAGGCATGCTGACCGGCCCGGTGACCATCTTGAACTGGTCGTTCGTCCGTGACGATCAACCCCGAAAGGATTCATGCCTGCAACTGGCACTGGCCATTCGCGAGGAAGTTCAGGATCTGGAAAAAGCGGGCGTGGGTATCATTCAAATCGACGAAGCCGCTCTGCGTGAAGGTTTGCCACTACGTCAGTCGGACTGGGAAGGTTATCTGGATTGGGCCATTAACAGCTTCCGCATCGCCGCCAACGGCGTAGAGGACAGCACACAGATTCACACGCACATGTGTTACTCGGAGTTCAACGACATCATCGAGGCCATCGCTCGCATGGATGCCGACGTGATCACCATCGAAACGTCACGGTCTGACATGGAGCTGCTGGACGCGTTCAAGAGCTTTGAGTACCCGAACGACATCGGGCCCGGAGTGTATGACATTCACTCGCCCAATGTTCCTAACAAGGAACAAATCATCAATCTGATGAAGCTCGCCGCGGAGCGGATTCCGGCGGAACGATTGTGGATTAACCCAGACTGCGGGCTGAAAACGCGGAAGTGGGAGGAAGTGACTCCGGCGCTGGAGACCATGGTGGCTGCGGCGCAGGCGTTGCGGGCATAAAGTAAACGGAGGAAGGGTGTGCCAAATGGCGCACCCTTTTATATTTTCGACGATTACGCAAGGTAGTGATTTACCACCCTTCTAAGGGTACGCCGTGTTCTTTGAGGTAAGCATCGTGTTCCTTTATATAAGTTTTGGTTAGCTCTTTAAAATCTTCAGGGTCGCCCGGCAACTCAGCAGCAGACACTCTCAGCACTTCTTCTGCATTGGTTCGCTGACTCATTATCCACACTACAACCTCACCGCCGGGTGCGAGACCAAGAACCAACGTTTTCCTTGGTGTTTGCTCCGTTGATCCATCAGGGTAGAGATACGGGACAGGTTCCAACATACGCTCCTGCAAATTCTTCGGAACCCTGATTAATGCCGCATAATATTTTTGCTCTGCGAACGAAAACCAACGCAATAGCATAAGGTTAGGGAAAGGTTTCAGCTCTCCGCCAGAGCCAGCAGGCCCATGTTCCCCCGCCCAACAGCATCCTGTATGACCACCGAATGGAGCTCTCCAGCTCCTGACGCCAGACTTTTCCAAACGAGCATCCGTCACCCACATGTCGTAATGTTCAGGCGCCGCTACTCGAATGCCCCAATATCCTGATTCTTCCCCTAACGCCGAGCATCCCGCCAATAGTAAATCAACGACTACTAACAAGAGTATGTTTCTTGCCGTCTTCATAAATACACTCAACTATTAGGGTGAATTTCACGCTCACCGGAGGATGTAGGCGCATTAGGACTGAAGTTACGTCCTGCCATAAGCGTCGTAGGTACCCCTCCCGCTATAAATTTCAACGGATTATAATGAGCAGAATGGTGCAAATACCGATGGCGAAGCAATCTTCGTTGTTCAGTGCCAAGAGACACCTCAAGCGCTCCTTGCACCACTTCTTCGAGCCACTGGTCACTAATACTCTCTAACTCAGTCGGGAGATCTAAATCAGGTCTTCGTGGGATTTTCGTCAATGGAACTCCCGCGTTAATGGCCAAACAATGCATTACTCGCAAAGATAGGCGTGAGTACTCTCCGCGAATCTGTCGAAGCATTCTTAGTGACAACTCTACTCGCCCATCAGGGGCCGGGTGATCGTATCGTGTTACATGGACTGACACATTAGGGTCACCCTCCAACTCCAGCTCATCCGGCCCTGGTGCGTGTTCCGCCGAATACTGAACAGGTAAGCTAAATTCACCAATCCACCCCTCCGCGAGCTTTTGCCCCTTCAAGATATCGAGATTATCCCATTCCATAGTTTGTCGCGGCCACTTATTACGATCTCGCGAAATCAACCTATAGGGACTTATCAACAAATCCTCTCTTTGTTCGTCGAGATAGCCACCACCCACATCGGAGTGCGCACCAGGCAAAGAAATTTCCTGAAAATTTTCAGGAAAACTCCCATCTCTATTACGCAGGCTGTTTAAAGAAAAATTCTTTCGATACTCATCCAACGCAATGAGGTGAACTGCATTCCCCACACCCTTTGGATCGAGATACACCTGAACAGGATCGTTACAGCTATTACTCGCAAAAAAATCAAATCTCACTGGATTCACGATCGCAGCTACCGTATCAAACAGCCCCACAAATCGAACAGAAACTCGTCGCGGCCATGCAAGTCGAGCTCTCTTTAAGGCAAGTCCTAGCATTCCAGATGGCCCGCGATTTATCTCAAAGACAGCATGCCGAGCCGCCGCTGCACCTCGGCTAAAGCCAAATAAATCGATGGTCAACGAATTTATTTGCTCATGGATACCGCGTTCCTTTATCTGCCCAACTAATTCATGAAATACCTTCCCCACCTGGCTTATGATTCCCGATTCACCAAGTCCAGAAATAGTCGCGAGTGTCGAATCTCTTTCACCCGTTTTCGTTCCTACGCCCGACGCGTATACAGAAAGTTTGTGGGTCGTAATACCAGAGTCAGCAGACAGCGATGTCTCATACAAACCTGCCAGCTTCGCGACGTTTGTCGGAGCATTCCGATAACTTCCATCCATCGTCAACCCCAACCAAAGCGCACACTCTTCCTCTGATAGCTCCCTCCTCTCGAGGGAAGCAACACACTCCTTAGCCACACGCTCCTCCAGCTCTCTCGAATTCTCGGCGTTATTCAAGGTACCATCGGTAAAAATGCCGATTTCGAGGTGAATTTCCTGAGGGACTTTTGTAGTTTCGGGTTCATTATGTAGCGCTGCGGATAGGGCAAGCGGTGCCACTGACTGCGCGGGGAAACTCGTGTTTGAGTTTTCGGATGTCGATCGTTGTTGGCGCGCCTCCTCTTGCTGTTTCTCGCGATATTCAGCGTCAAACTGGTTAGCACCTAAGTGCCCCACACCTCCGATGCCTTGGGAAGCGAGTTGCTGCGGCGTAATGCCGTGTCGGTTCAGTGCATCCACGCTGCTGCGTATTTCGGAGTTAGCTATACCGTCACCTAAAGCCCACTGCGCCTGCCCATCATCAGAGCTCCGCCAATACACTACTGGAGCTGAAGGCTCACCATCGACAACTTCATGGACTAACCAGAGTTCGCCGTCATCAATTCGACGCACGACTTCCTCAACCATCGCGGCACGGTAGCTTCTTGAGGCACGGCTACCACCGGGAGAGTCGCGGGATCGCCCAAGCAAGCGCTCAAGTTCGCCGTTGTTGGCATTATGTGCGTGATCAAGGATCAGACTTTTAGTTTTGGAGGCTGCAAAAAAAGGAGATTCCAGCCCAGGCAGGTCTGCGGCGCGCAAATCCCAGGTACTTACAATCTTCATGGCTCGTCATCCATTGACTGAGGACATTCATCCTTGTGAAATCGTATTCACAACGTTGCTATTGTAACGAACTGATCGCCCTGATCAGTGAACTGCCTTCCAATGGCATGCTGAGGATTTGAGGGAGGAGAGGGTTTTGCGGTCAGTACCCGGAACTATTCTCGTCCAGTTCGAACTCAAACTGGGTCGCCCTTCGCACCTCTGTATAAATATTTCCTGAAGGGTTTAGTTCGATCCACCGATATCCCGGTGCACGCGGTTCAACCGAAAAGTTACTGGCTCCAGCGGTGAACTGGATGCAGGTGGAGGGCGTCGCGAGCAATTGAACGCCATTCCGTTGTCGGTGAAGCTCTTGATGGATGTGCCCCCAAAGCACGACTTTCACCTGCGGATGTTTATCGATAATCCGCCAAAAGGCCTCTCGAGTTTTAAGGCCAATCTTTTCCATCCAGTCGGAACCAATGTCCACTGGATGGTGGTGCAAGCAAACCATTGTAGGCAGTTCGGGCTGTTCAGAAAGCGCGTTGTCGAGATGAGCCAACTCTTCGCCTGACAACTCACCAAATACTTTTCCATGAACGGAAGAGTCGAGCATGACAAAGTGCCAGCCGCCCTGCATCCATTCACTCTGATCAGCTCGAAACTCTGCTGCAATGGAATTCATCAGCGACGTATCATCGTGGTTGCCGGCGATCCAGAGAGAAGGACATTCAAAGGCTTCCAGCTGCTCACCAAAATAGCGGTAAGCTTCCACCGAAGCGTCTTGAGAGATATCGCCCGTGGCCAATACCAAGTCGGGTTGCCCATGCTCCTTGAGCACGTCTTCGATGACCGCCGCCAGGCTGTCTCGGGTGTTAACGCCCAGCAAGGCTCCGTCTGACTGCGCGGTCAGGTGGGGGTCTGTCAACTGCAGCACTCGTAATGGGTGCTTAGGATCAGAGTGGGTCATGCAAGCCCTGCTGTTATCTTTGCGACTGGTTGGAATTTTTCTTAGTTTACGATGACTGTGGCTTATTACATTGGCTATGACTTAAGGTTATGTCACATTTTCGCCAATTGCGCCTGATATTTTGCAGTATTTGACAACCATGAGACAGGCTAAGATAGCAGTAACGGAATTTCCGTTCAGTCTCCACCCTGCCCAGCCGTCCAAGCCGCCTGCTCCAAGGGCAAATGACCAAAACGCAGGCAATAATCCAGCCAGTCAGCAAGAAAACCGTTGATCTGAACTTTTTCATCGGGATGGTGCATAAAGCGGTTCGGGTAATCGTTCACGGGGGCAATGTGGCGATGGCGGTAACAACTGATGACTTCGGCCATGGTGGCATCGTGATACACACGAACGGTCATTTTCGGATTGTTCAGCCACCGGCCGCTATTATGGATTTGTTCAAGTAACAAGGTTTCGGTAAACCTTGCAGTTTGCATGCGTTCGATCCGAACTCGGCCCAGGTACTGATCTTCCCGATGCAATTCGATTTCACACACGGCCTCGTCTTCAGCGTCAAGCTGCCTCAGTTTACGTAGCCGATGGTAGTTACCATCACACAGTGCTCCAAGCTGGCGCAGGTCGGGGACGTATCGCTTTGGACGCTTTACCCATTCGGTCATGCCCGCCACTCCTTTCGCAGCCGGTCCCGGTTTAGTTGCAGCCACTGAATGGCGATGATGGCGGCCGCGTTGTTGATTCGGCCATCGGCGATCATGGCGAAAGTCTCTTCAGCCGAAACCACATGGGAAAGGATGTCTTCATGTTCGTGTTCGACACCAAAAACGCCTCCGGCATTGACTGTGCTGATTTGGCCGCAATACAGGTGGATCATTTCGGTAGTGCCACCGGGCGATACCATGTAGTCACAGATTTTATCCAAACGGCTGAAGCTCAGCCCGGCTTCTTCCTGACCTTCGCGCTTCGCAACGTCTTCCGGGCTTTCGCCCTCTTCGTTCATACCCGCAACGAGTTCGAGTAACCAGGGTGATTGGTTACGCCCGAGTGCGCCGAGCCGGAATTGTTCTAGTAATACGATTTCGTCGCGCTCTGGATCATAAGGCAGTACGCAGGTGGCATCGCCGCGGATGAAGAGTTCACGGGTGAAGATGGGCATTTCACGGCCATCGAAACGCGGGTGGGTCAGCCAGAGCTTGTCCATGCGGAAGAAGCCCTGGAAGACGGTTTCGCGTTTTTCTATTTTGACGTTGTTGGCTGTGAACTGGAACGGTTGTGGCATCGGTTCTTCCGGTTTGATAATCGGTTTTGAACGATAGCCGTTATTGTGGGGATGCTGCAAGTTACGGCCGAAGCCTCAGCGTTAAACAGAAGTTTAATTGGGCCGGGGTGGTGGGGCGGTTCAGAAATTTGCGGAGCCAGGGATGGCGGAGCAGAAGCGCCCAAGGATGGCTCGAGCGTTTTCTGAACCGCCCCACCACCCCGGCTCACATCTCCCAACCAACAGGCTGGGAGATGTGAAGTACGAAAGTCAGACTTTGTCGTAAAGCTTAGAGCCAGACTCGACAAACTCGCGGGATTTTTCCTGCATGCCTGCGTCGATGGCACTCACCTCATCCATGCCCTGCTCTGCTGCGTAATCCCTTACTTCCTGTGAGATTTTCATGGAACAGAACTTAGGCCCGCACATCGAACAGAAGTGGGCCACTTTGGCAGAGTCTTTCGGCAAGGTTTCGTCGTGGAACTCCCGCGCCGTGTCCGGATCCAACGCCAGGTTGAACTGGTCTTCCCAGCGGAACTCGAACCGAGCTTTGGACAGCGCGTTATCACGAATCTGTGCGCCCGGGTGGCCCTTCGCCAAATCGGCTGCGTGGGCAGCGATTTTGTAGGTGATGATGCCGGTTTTCACATCATCCTTGTTGGGCAAGCCCAAGTGTTCTTTTGGTGTGACGTAGCAGAGCATGGCACAACCGAACCAGCCGATCATTGCCGCGCCAATGCCCGAAGTGATGTGATCGTAACCCGGAGCAATGTCTGTGGTCAGAGGACCGAGGGTATAGAACGGCGCTTCGTCACAGCATTCCAGCTGCTTGTCCATATTCTCTTTAATCAAATGCATGGGCACGTGACCGGGGCCTTCGATCATGCATTGAACATCGTGTTTCCAGGCGATTTTGGTGAGCTCACCCAAGGTTTCCAGCTCACCGAACTGGGCTTCGTCGTTGGCATCGGCAATGGAGCCAGGGCGGAGGCCGTCACCGAGGCTGAAGGACACGTCGTAGGCCTTCATGATTTCGCAGATGTCTTCGAAGTGTTCGTACAAGAAACTTTCTTTGTGATGCGCCAGGCACCACTTCGCCATGATAGAGCCGCCACGAGAGACGATACCTGTGGTACGTTTGGCAGTCAGAGGTACGTGGTGCAGCCGCACGCCCGCGTGAATGGTAAAGTAATCCACGCCCTGCTCTGCCTGTTCAATCAACGTATCTCGAAAGATTTCCCACGTCAGGTCTTCGGCAACGCCGCCTACTTTCTCAAGCGCCTGATAGATCGGCACGGTGCCAATGGGAACCGGCGAGTTTCGGATGATCCACTCGCGAGTTTCGTGGATATTCTTACCGGTGGACAAGTCCATCACAGTGTCTGAGCCCCAGCGAATACCCCAAGTGAGTTTCTCGACTTCTTCTTCGATGGACGAAGTAACCGCAGAGTTGCCGATGTTGCCGTTAATCTTCACCAGAAAATTCCGACCGATGATCATCGGCTCAGTTTCCGGGTGGTTAATGTTCGCAGGGATGATCGCACGCCCTCTTGCGACTTCGTCACGCACGAATTCGGGGGTAATCTCCGCGGGCAGGCTGGCACCGAATGATTGGCCCGGATGCTGATCATCAGCCAATCCCTGTTCACGAGCCTCTTGCAGTTTCATGTTCTCCCGAATGGCGATGTATTCCATCTCGGGAGTGATGACGCCTTGGCGAGCATAATGCATCTGGGTGACGTTTTTGCCGGGCTTCGCTTTGAACGGTTTGCGCTCGTCCATGAACCGAAGCGGATCTAACAATGGGTCTTTCATGCGGCGGAGGGTGAATTCGGAGGTGTAGCCGTCCAGCGGTTCTACATCGCCACGTTCGGCAATCCAATTGGCGCGAACCGGTGCTAAACCTTTACGCAAATCAATTTTTGCATCTGGATCGGTGTAGGGGCCTGACGTGTCATACACCAGCACCGGCGGGTTTTTCTCGCCGCCCAGCTCGGTCGGGGTGTCGGCCACCGTAATTTCCCGCATTGGCACCCGAATGTCGGCTCGGCTACCCTGCACGTAGATTTTTCGTGAGCTTGGTAATGGTTTGATTGCTGCCGAATCCACTTTTGCGGAGTCGCTGAGGTATGCTGGTATGTCCGTCATGTCTGCTCCCAGTAACATCTGAGGTGTCAGGTCGCGCATGACGGAACACTGCCCAAACGCCCTTTTAGGCAATTTGGCACTGATCGTGCAATCTTAATCCCTACGCCGGTATTATCCGGATCAGGTCGCGGGTTCTGCGTTGCAATCTCAGCCTATCGCCGGTTTGTGGCGATTCAGCACCCCGTCAAGACGCGAATATAGAATTCGTTGCTCACACAATGTGTGAGCATCTCAAGTGTAGAGACGAGCCACATTATTGTCCATAATGTGCCACCGATACTTTTGGCCATACTGTCGCATTAGCTTTCGACACGATGGCCTTCCGATCCTTGTATCCAGATCACGGATGCCCGGAGACAGTTTGTCAGGAGATACAATGAAAAAACGCTTACTTCCAGGACTGATCACCCTGCTTGCAGCTCAGCCTGCATTTTCTCTGGATTTGATGGAGACTTACGAAAAGGCGCTGTCTTACGACTCCGGCATTGCTTCGGCCATGGCAAGGTTTCAATCCCAGCAAGCCGCCAGTGACGTAAGCAAGAGCACACTACTGCCTCAGATCGGCGCCTTTGCCGAAGCCAATCACGTCGATTTCGACGCAGATAATGGCCCTGGCGATAGCTATAAGTCTCTGAACTACGGCGTTCAACTTACCCAGCCTATTTTCCGGGCAGATAACTGGTTCCGCTACGACGCAAGTCAGTTCCAGACCGACGCCGCACAAGCCCAATACAACCTGGCACAGCAGCAACTGATTCTTGATGTGGCCACAGCTTACTTCAACGTATTGCGCGCCCAAGATACGGTGACCACCGCTCAAGCCACCGAAGCGGCCATCCAGCGCCAGTTCGAGCAAGCCCAAGAACGCTATGACGTGGGCCTGATTGCCATTACCGAGGTCTATGAAGGCCGCGCCAGCTATGATGACAGCAAGAGCCTGCGTATCGCGGCTGAAAACCAGCTGAACGTAGCCCGAGAGCAGCTTGCCCGCCTGACCGGCGAATATGCCGTCGATCTGGAAAATCTGCGGGAAAACTTCCCGTTAGGCCGACCGAACCCGATGGACCCGGCATCTTGGGAAGCCACGGCACTGGATCAAAATTGGTCTATCCAGGCAGCCATATATCAACTGAACGCCAGCGAAGCCAATCTGAAAGTTGCGAAATCCGGCCACATGCCGACACTTGATCTGGTGGCTTCCTACGGTGAAACCGAGTTTGAAAACGCGAAGACGCCGCAGCAAGAAGGTACCCAGGGCGTCATCGGACTCCAACTCAACGTACCGCTTTACATGGGTGGCGGAACTCAAGCCGGTGTTCGCCAACAACGCTCTCTGGTTACCGTTGCCGAGCAGGATCTGAACACGGTTCGCCGGGATGTTCAGGTGAATACTCGCAGTTTGTTCCTGACCGTCAACAACAACGTGGAAACCGCTTCTGCGCTTGAGCAGACCATCATCTCCCGCCGCAGCGCTCTGGATGCAACGCGCGCCGGATACGATGTGGGTACACGGAACATTGTGGAAGTTCTGGATGCCGAGCGGGCGTTCTACGTGGCGCTTCGGGATTACGCCAATGCCCGTTACGACTACGTGATCAACTCTCTGCAGTTAAAGCAGACCGCCGGTACACTTAGCCCTCAGGACCTGATCGAGCTAAACAACTGGCTCAGCGAAGGTGCCCGCGGTATTGAAGCGATGGCAAACGACGGCAAAACTCTGGAAGACCCCACCGAGTAATTCCCGCCGGTTTTGCAAATACACCCGGGCCGCAATTAGGCCCGGGTGCTATACCCTTTCGATGATCCCTTCGACCACTTTATCCAGCGCGCCCCGGTTATTGTTCACCACCGCCAGCGCTCGTTCGCCGTACGCTTTGCAATCCTGTGCATCGGACATTAATCGACTGACGGCTTGGGCCAGATCCTGGCACCCCTCAACCATTTGCACGCCCTGATCAGCAATCAAACGGTCATAAATGGTTTCGAAATTGAAAACGTGAGGCCCGGAAAATACCGGCATGCCCCAGGCGGCAGGTTCCAGCGGATTGTGCCCCCCGCGCTCAATCAAAGAGCCCCCGACAAAAGCAATATCACTGGCGCCATACAGGGTCATCAACTCGCCCATGGTGTCCCCAAGATAAACCTGAGCCTGCTGAGGATTCTCGCTAAGTGAGCGACGGGCTACCCGATAACCCTTTGCTTCGGCCATAGCTGCAACCGTATCAAAACGCTCTGGGTGCCGAGGCACGATGATCAATAACGCATCATCGTGCTGTTCAAGAATACTCCGGTGGGCACATAGCAATTGCTCGTCTTCACCGCTGTGGGTGCTGCCAGCGATCCAGACTTTACGACCCTCAAGCGTTTTTCGAATAACCTCGGAGGCCTTGCGGACATCGTCGGGGATATCCACATCGAATTTTACACTGCCGGTTACTTCTACACGGTCCGCTGCCACCCCAATACGCCGAAAACGCTCAGCATCCGGCTCCGCCTGTGCTGCCACCCAACTAATGCTCTTCATCACCGGGCCCGCCAGCCCTCTCACTTTCTCGTAACCTTGGGCAGATCGTTCAGATAACCGAGCGTTAATCAGAAAAACCGGCACCCGTCGCCGCCGGCACTGACGGATCATATTGGGCCAAATTTCGGTTTCGAGAATAACGAGAATACCGGGGTTCACGCGTTGCAGGAAACGCCGAATCGCACCGGGCGTGTCGTAGGGAGCGTAGGCATAGGCTACTTTGTCTCCAAACATCTTGCGTGCTTGAGCCAACCCCGTATCGGTCATAGCGGTCATCAGTATGGTTGCACCCAATTCCTTTGCAAGGAGCCGTCGAACCAAGGGGCCTGCGGCGATGGTTTCACCGACTGATACAGCGTGAACCCAGATAACCGGTCCCGGTATTTCTGGAACCATGCCGAGGCGATGCTGCCAATCCCGACGCAATGCGGGTGCCTTCCGGCCCTGCCACCAAAGCCGAATCAGGATAAAGGGCAAAACCAGCCGGATCAGCTGAGAATAGATAAAATGAAACACGCAGGACTCCCGGCAAAACAGTGCGTTATCATAGGGCTAAATTTGTCGAGTGGCAGCATCTTGCCCTCAGGCTTAACGTTTGTCGATTCAGGATTCACGATTTTGAACAAGAAGTACCGCAAACAACCCAGAAACACCGATTACTCAGCTTACCGTCACCCCCGTTGGTGGCCAACTTGGCTGGGCATATCAATTATGTGGCTGTTTGCCCAACTGCCCATTCGTTTTCAGTGGTGGCTGGGCAAAATCGCCGGCTTACTTGCATGGAAACTGGCCAAAAGTCGTCGACATATTACCGAGGTCAACATTCAACTGTGCTTTCCAAAACTTTCGGAAACAGAACAAGCAGAGCTTGTTCGAAAAGCCTTTATAGCTAATGGCATCGGCTTGATGGAATTGGGAATTGCCTGGTTCCGTAACCCTAAGAAGCTCACTGGCATCACCGAAGTACATGGCCTCGAACACCTTGAAAAGGCGATGGAAGATGGTCACGGCGTTTTGTTGTTGGGCGGTCATTACAGCACATTAGACCTCGGCGGCAGCCTGGTCACCGAATTTATCGATGCGGACGTCATGCAACGAGACCACAACAACCCTCTGACTAACGCGGTGATGACCCGTGCACGGGGCCGCCGTTATGAAACGGTCTTATCCTCCAAAGACTTGCGAGGCCTATTCCGCAGCCTGAAGAAGAATCATGCAGTTTGGTATGCCACCGACCAGGACTATGGTCGAAAAGACATCGTCTTCGCGCCCTTTTTTGGCATCCCGACCGGCACCATCACAGCGACATCGCGAATTGCGGATCGCAGCAAGTGCCGCGTGGTGCCATTTAGTCACTTCCGCCGCGAAGACAAACCCGGCTACGACATTTACTTCCACCCGCCACTGGAAAACTTTCCAAGCGGCGATGATCTGGACGATGCCACCCGGATAAACGCTATTATCGAGCAGGAAATTCGGAAAGCCCCGGATCAGTATCTCTGGATGCACCGCCGTTTTAAAACTCGGCCGTCAAAAGATGACCCAAGCTTTTACAAAAAAAGTAAGAAGAAGGGGTAACACGTGAATCCCGAAACCCGGGCGCCGGCGATCTGGCTGATTACCGATAACAAGCCGGGGCACAAAAATCAGCTAAAAGGGCTAGGCAACCGTTTACGGGTGCTCACCGGCGCCAGCATTCACTGGCTCAACGCTGCAGATTATTCAGTACCGCTCTGGCGCGCTCTTCTTGGCATAGCACCCGCTATGGATTCGCCGCCACCTGCGCCTACCTTGGTTATTGCTGCAGGCGCTGGTACGCACCGGCTATTACTAGCGCTGCGCCGTCTTCGAAAAGTCCGCACTGTCGTTCTGATGAAACCTGCCTTCCCGCTTGCTTGGGTAGATGCAGCGATTATTCCCGCCCACGACAACGTTAAAGCAGGACGCAAAACGCTCATCACCGAAGGCGTTATCAACGCGGTTACCCCGATGGCTCAATTGACCATAAAGCCGGAAGCGCTCATTTTAGTGGGCGGCCCTTCCCCTCACTTTGACTGGGACGACGATGCCGCTTTCTCCCAGGTGACAGATCTGATCGCACGATACCCTGAGTGGCGATGGACCATCAGTGATTCTCGCCGGACGCCAGCCCCTCTCACGACCAAATTGGACGAACTGCAAGGCCCCAAGGTCACCTTCGTTCATCATGATCGCTCTCATGACAACTGGCTGAACCATCAACTGGCGGGGTCAAAAGCGGTGTGGGTGACGCCGGATAGCGTTTCCATGGTTTGCGAGGCTGCCACCTCCGGTGTGCCCACCGGTTTGCTGAGCCTGCCTTCCCGAGGTCACAGTCGGGTCGCGAAAGGCGTGGACAGACTTGCCGAGCAAGGCTGGGTTTCATTCTGGCAAAATCGTGATCAAGTCATGCATGAGCATCGAGAGCGACATGCGCGACTTTGGGAAGCCGATCGCGCAGCGCGCTGGCTTATCAACCGATTTGCGAACTTGCCCAAGAGCAGTAACAAGGAGTCGTTGAATTGAGAATACTTCAAGCGCTTCCAGCCCTCTACAGTGGCGGCGTAGAGCGGGGTACCGTGGAGTTCGCAGCCGAGCTCGTCAAACGGGGCCACGAGTCCTTCGTGGTATCGAACGGAGGCCCGATGGCTGAACAGGTGCGCGGCCAAGGGTCCACGCACCTTTACATGCCGATTCACCGCAAAACCCCTGCGTCATTCGGCCAGATTTTACCAATGCGACAGCTGTTGCAGAACCTCAAACCCGACATCGTGCACGTTCGGTCCCGCATGCCTGCGTGGATCGTGAATCTGGCATTGAAGTCTTTACCAGCAGACGAGCGGCCAGCCATCGTTTCAACCTTTCATGGCATGTACTCGGTGAATCCCTACAGCGCGGTCATGGCCAAAGCGGATCACGTGATTGCGGTTTCCAACTGCGTAAACGACTACGTTCAGAAAAACTTTCAGGTGCCGGACCAAAAGTTGACCGTGATCCAGCGCGGAGTGGATATCGAAGCTTTCCGCCAGCGCGCGGTCAACGAGCAGTGGCACGAAATTTTGCTGTCACGATTCCCCCAGCTCAGGGACAAAAAAATCATCATGATGCCGGGCCGAATTTCCCGCTGGAAAGGCCAGCTGGACTTCCTGAAAGCCATGGCCAGCATGGTGCAGGAACGTCCGGATTGCCACGGCATCATCGTGGGCGGCGCGGAGCCCGGGAAGGAACGTTTTTTACAGGAACTGGAAACCGAACGAAGCCGGCTAAACCTGACCAATCAGGTTTCATTTCTTGGTCAACGCAACGACATGACCAACCTGTATTTGTTCGCGAATGTCGTTTGTCACATGTCGACCAAGCCAGAACCCTTCGGTCGCACTGTCACAGAAGCACTAGCTTCAGGTACCCCGGTTGTCGCTTACAATCGCGGCGGTGCGGCGGAAACCTTGCAGGCTTGTTTTCGGGACGGGTTGGTCACACCGGACGATGCCGAGGCTTTCGCTCGCACCACTCTCAGAATGCTCGATCGACCAAAGCATGAGGTAGAGCTGCCCGAGCGGTTTTTGTTGAGGGCGCAAACGGAGGGGACGCTAGAGGTTTACGAAAAAGTTCTCGCTGCGAAAAGTACTCGCCCGCGATGAACGTTTTGATGTTGATGCTTTCAGACAACCCCGGCATTGGCGGTCTAGAAAAGCACACCCGGGAATTGGCCTACGCTCTCACGGACAAGGGTCATCAAGTAACCGTCGCGGCCGCCTCCCAGCACCTGGATGCGATGGGAGGCTCTTACGGTATTCCCGTGGACGCACAGCGGTCACGAAATTCCCTTTCGTTGTTGCTCAGAGTCGTAAAAATCATCCGGGAAGGGCGTTACCAGGTTATACACGCCCAAGGCACCAAAGCCGCGTTTGTGTTGCAACGGCTGGCACCGTTTCTAAAAAATCACGCACGTGTAGCCAGCATTCACGGCTTCAAGTCGCGCTACCCCAAAGCCGGTGCCTTCCATAAACTGATCGCCGTTAGCAAAGCGCTTGCAAGCGACATCAATCACCCAAACGTTACTGTGGTTTACAACGGGACCTCCGTTACCCATCAGGCTCCTGCGGCGCTCCCTCCGGATGCCGCCCTCCCCGTCTGGCTGGCGGTTGGGCGACTCGCACCGGTCAAAGCATTTGACCGTTTGATCGAGGCCTTTCAGTTTTGCCCCGGCACGCTGCTGATCGCGGGTGACGGCCCGGAACATCATCATTTGCAAACGCGCATCGCCGCCACAGGCCAAACTGACAAGATTCAGCTTTTAGGCTTTCGTTCCGACATTCCCGCACTCATGGCCAGCGCCGATGGTGTCGTGATCAGCTCAGACCGAGAGGGGTTCTCTTATGTCTGTGCGGAAGCTCTCTTGCTCGGCAAACCGGTAATTTCCACCGATGTGCCCATTGCTAATGAAGTCTTGCCGAACGAACATATTTTCGCGGGCGGTGAGCCAGCCGAATTTGGCAGAATCCTACTCCAAGACTTGCAGGCCGTAACCGCAAGCCAATTAAACGCACGAGCCTTCGCGAACGAAACGCTGTCGTTGTCTGCCATGGCGACCAACACAGTCGCCGTTTATCAACAAGCTTTGAATAAGCTTGCTTCAGAGCGAAGCCATAATTGACCGACTATACTGGAGCAACCCGCATTCCCAACTCACAACTTGGCCCTATGCTCGATTTATCTGACCAACTGCCCTTCGCTCAAGGCTCTAACCGCAAGTGCTTCAGGCACCCACTGGATTCTACCCGATGCCTGAAAGTGATCCGGCCTGAAAACATCACCGCGCGATATGAACGACAATCACCCGTTAAGAGGCTCCTTGGTAAAGGACGGATCAACGATAACGCTCAGGAAATACGAGCCCACCAACAACGTGCTATCCAGCTGCTTCTGAAACAAGGCAATGATGCTTTGGTTTGGGCCCATCTGCCACGGTTCTATGGTTGCACTCAGACCTCTTTAGGCATGGCCAATGAAAGCGAGCTGATACGCTGTATGGACGGTAGCGTTGCGCCAACACTCGAGCACCTGATTAAAACACAAGGTCTGACACCCGATCTGAACCTGGGCATCGAAGAATTTCTGGCCTGGCTGTCACAGACCAAAATCCTGACCCGAAATCTGCTCCCTCACAATTTGGTTGTTTCAGACCAATTCGACCACCCGCGGCTTTTCCTGATCGACGGCCTGGGCGCACCGACCATCCCGCAAACACTAGATTCGGTGCCGGGATGGAGCTCGCGCTACATCAAGCGAAAAATCGAACGATTCAAGACAAGGCTTGCCTGGGAACAAAGCAATGAAGGCCTATCTTGGGAAGATTTCCAACACTTAAGATAAACCCTACAAGGTCAGCATGTTAGTATGATGCCCACTTTGAAGGTTAACGGAACAGTCCAACAGTAAATTGCGCGGAGTGCACTCATGATCCATCCCGTCATCATGGCCGGCGGCACCGGCTCTCGCCTTTGGCCACTGTCCAGGCAGCTAAATCCGAAGCAGTTTCTCAAACTGACGGACGACCATTTGTCGATGCTACAACTGACTGTGGCCCGGCTGGACGGCATGGAGTCGGCAGACCCGCTTTTGATTTGCAACGAAGACCACCGTTTCCTGGCGGCCGAACAAATGCGGCAGGCGGGTTATAACGATGCACGGATTATCCTGGAGCCATGCGGTCGTAATACCGCACCCGCCATTGCTCTTGCCGCCCTGCAACTGGTGAAGGCGACCGACAACAGCGCAGACGACCCACTAATGTTGGTGCTGGCGGCGGACCATTTGATCCAAAATGTCGCGGCTTTCCAGCAAGGTATCCAGAAGTCGATCCCTTTGGCGCGACAGGGAAAGCTCGTCACCTTTGGCATTGTTCCCAGCCATCCTGAAACCGGCTACGGATATATCAAACAAGGCAAAGAGCTTGAAGACAGCTGTTACGGTGTCGACCGGTTTGTAGAAAAGCCGGACTTGGCAACGGCACAAGACTATCTGGCGTCCGGCGACTATCTGTGGAACAGCGGCATGTTTATGTTTGGTGCCCGTCAGTATCTCAACGAGCTTGAGAAGCACCGCCCGGAGATTCTATCGATCTGCCAGGCAGCCGTTGAGGATGCCAACGAAGACCTTCATTTCACGCGCATCAACGAAGCGGTATTCGCAGAGTGCCCTGAGGACTCTATCGATTATGCGGTGATGGAGAAAACCCAAAACGCGGCGGTCGTTGCATTGGATGCCGGCTGGAGTGACATCGGTTCCTGGTCGGCTCTGTGGGATGTGTCCAAGAAAGACGCAAACGACAACAGTTTTATGGGTGATGTGATTGCCCACGACACCACCAGCACCCTGGCACGCTCAGAAAACCGATTGATCGCCACCGTCGGCGTGAGTGACTTGGTGATCATCGAAACCAAAGATGCCCTGCTGGTTGCCCACAAAGACAAGGTCCAAGACGTTAAAAAGATCGTCGAGCAACTCAAGAGCGACGGTCGAAACGAGCACATTAATCACCGGGAAGTTTACCGCCCTTGGGGCGTTTACGACTCTATCGACAGCGGTGAGCGTTACCAAGTCAAACGCATCACCGTAAAGCCCGGCGCAAAGCTTTCCGTTCAGATGCATCATCACCGTGCGGAACACTGGATCGTGGTAAGCGGTACCGCCAAGGTGACCAACGGCGAAAAAACTTACTTGGTTACGGAAAACCAGTCCACGTTCATTCCGGTTGGCCAAGTCCACTCGCTGGAAAATCCCGGTGTCATCGACCTCGAACTAATCGAGGTTCAATCCGGCTCCTATTTGGGCGAAGACGACATCGTGCGCTACGAGGACCGGTACGGCAGGTCATGAGCAAACTGAAGTACTTTCTGATCGCAGGCCTTTTGAGGCTCGTGGGTTTTTTGCCTTTGCGGGCCGCCCAATTTATCGGTAAATGGCTTGGTCTGCTTGGCTGGGCCATGAATGGCAGGTCACGCAAGACGACCGACACCAACATTCGCATTTGCCTACCGGAATTGTCTTCTGCTGAACAGCGCCTGTTGTCCAAAAACTCCATGGCACACACCGGCATGACCGCCGCAGAAATTCCGCTGATGTGGGAGTGGCCGGTTGAGAAATGCCTGGGGCTGATCAAGGAAACCAGAGGGCTGGAGTTGGTAGAAGAAGCGCTGGCCTCAGACAAAGGTTTGATTCTGCTCGCTCCCCACATTGGCAACTGGGAGCTGATCGGCCTGCTTTTTTCCTCACGCTACAAAATGGCCTCGCTCTATAGCCCTCCACACATCAAAGAATTCGAGGAATATATGATCCGGGTTCGAAGCCGTGTTGGCTCCGAGCTAGTGCGAGGAGATCGCCGGGGACTGCTCCGGCTAATGGGTATTCTCAAAGAAGGCGGCGTTGCCGGCATCCTTCCCGACCAATCTCCACGTGGCAAAACCAACGCCTACGCACCTTTTTTCGGAATGGAAGTGCGCACGATGACGTTGGTCAACAAGCTGATACTGAAAACGGGCGCGAACGTACTGGTGGCCTTCGCCGAACGACTACCTCAAAGCAACGGTTTCCGCATTATCGTGGAAGAAGCCGCACCCGGAAACGGGGATGCAGACCCAGTTGCCGCAGCAACGGCCTTGAACGAATCCGTCGAGAAGGTTGTTCGAATGGCACCTGAGCAGTATCAATGGGAGTATAAGAGGCTCCGGCACCGGCCGCCTGGAAACCCGAATCCGTATTACCCTGACAAAATCTGTCGCTGACTTGCCATTGCCCAATATCTGAGCAAGTACAGACAGGCATCTGACCAGCACCCGCGTTATACTAGCCACTTTCTATTACACGCTAACATTTGGACACTGGAACTTTATGACCCCAACGTCAATTGGTGTTGTTATCACCACCTACAACTCTCCCCTCTGGCTGAGCAAAGTACTGACGGGTTATGAATGCCAGACATTCACTAAGTTCCGGGTGATCATTGCTGACGACGGTTCCACCGATGAAACCCGTGCGTTGATCAATAGCTTTAAAGAGCGCGGCATTTTGGCGATCGACCATGTATGGCATGAGGACGACGGTTTTCGGAAATGCCAAATCCTCAACAAAGCCATTCGTGAAACGAGTTGCGACTACCTGATTTTCACCGATGGCGATTGCATACCCGAGCCGGATTTCGTAAAAACTCACCACGACCTTGCTAGGCCGGGGCTATTTTTGTCGGGTGGTTATATCAAGCTCACCATGCCGGTGTCTGAAGCCATTGCCGATGACGACATCCGCTCCGGAGTCATATTCAAGCGGGACTGGCTGGTGACTCACGGGCAGCCGAAGAATCACAAATTGTGGAAACTTTCCCCTTCAACGGGATTCCGTAATTTCATGAACCGCATCACCCCTGCCGCTGCAAGCTGGAATGGCATGAACAGTTCTACCTGGACTCAGGATTTGATTGCCGTTAACGGATTCAATGAAGACATGCAGTACGGTGGTTTAGATCGCGAACTCGGCGAGCGCCTCTGGAACTACGGCCACAAATCTCAGCAGATACGCTACAGCACGGTTTGCCTTCACCTCGATCACGCTCGTGGCTATTCCAAGCCCGAGATCTGGGCTAAAAACCGGGCTATCCGAAAAGCGGTGAAAGACAATAAAACCTTCTGGGCGGAAAACGGCATCGCAAACGACCGACCAACGGCCCCTAAATAAGTACAAGCCTCTGATCAAAGGTTCTGAGAATGAAAGTTAAAGAATATCCACCGTCGTTGTGGCGCACACTTCAGCTGAAATCGTTTCCTGCTACGAAGATCAAAGGTGGGCATTCTCAGAGCGCTGCCCAAGATGTGGTTATCTCGTTTACATCGATCGCATCGAGACTTGAGTACGCGCACTTGGCGGTGCGAAGCATTCTCACTCAGACAGTAACGCCTGAGCGCATTGTTCTCTGGCTTGGAAAAGACTGCGAGCCGAAAATCCCTCAACCATTGCTCAAATTAACCGGCGACATATTTAGCATTAGATTCTGCGAAGACGTGGGCCCCCATACCAAACTGATTTATAGCCTCTCTGAATTTCCAGATCGCCGTATTGTCACCTGTGACGATGACCTGATGTACCCTAAGGATTGGTTGGAAAATCTCCTAAAAGCAGCCGAAGAGTTTCCAAATGAGATTATCGGCAATCAGTGTCGACTGATCACGGCGGCGGCTGATGGGGAGCTTTGGCCTTATAAAAAATGGCCATACGAACAACCGGGCGCATCGCATGCCAACACGCTCCCCCTAGGTTATGCTGGCGTTATCTATCCTCCAAAATCACTCCCCGAGTCAACGCTATCGCGCGAACTGTTCAAACAGCTATCACCGAAAGCTGACGACTTGTGGTTCAAGGCTATGAGCGCCGTAAACGGTACCAAATCCAGACGCTCTCCCTACCAGACGAGCAAGCCGCTGCCAATCCCATTCTCACAGGCCGTATCCCTGAAAAAGACTAACGTCAGGGAAGATGGTAACCGAGAGCAATGGTGCAAGCTTGCAGAGCACTTCGAACTGACATTAGACAGAGCTTAAATCGGTACATGCAATATTTACGGGACACACTGTTTCAGCAAGTTGATGTGGGCCACGGCATCACAGCCTTTAAGCGTACCGACTGGCCTAATGAAGACAGGGAGTCTGGCAGCTGGAAAGAAGCAATCGCAAACATGCTCCATGGAGAACAGCCCAAAGCTAGCGTCCCATGGAGCAAAGGTGCTTCCAGCCCCGTCATACTAAAAGTAAACGCGCTGAAGTACTCAAGTCAGCGAGTAAGGGCTCTACTAGGAATTCAGCGCCATGGCCGATATGAATGGGCTACCGCCGAAATCCATACCGCTCTGCAGATGCAGGGGAAACCTTACATACCAAAACTGTATGCATACGGGTGGTCAAAAACTCGTTTCGGCTTGCCGGACAGAATATTCTCGATAACGGAATTTCTGAGCGAAACCAAAAGCGTTGAAGAGATTGCTCGCGACGAGGAAAGTTCCGGAATAGCATTACGCTTGGCTCTCGACACATTCCGCCAGGCCATCGACGACGGCCTTCTTCACTTAGACCCTTGGGCTGGAAATTGCCTGATTTCTGATGACCAGAAAAAATGCTGGCTGGTCGATCTAGAGTTTTCCAAGCTTAACAGTCAAGCCCCCATCGAACATACGTTGGGCTTTTGCTGCGGATTTTTCTACAAGGGAAGTATAACTAAACGCTTCACCCCTCTTGAGTACCGTGGATTTGTGGCAGATTGGTTTTCCCAAGCATTGCCAAACAGAAACTTGCAACTCTTTATCGAGAAGATGGACTTTTACATGAATAATCATGTGAAAAGGAAGCGGCGTTTCGCAGCGTTTTAGCTATAAGCGAAGCATTGATAGAAGCAGCCGCTTGAAAGCCCGAACATCCAGCCGGTTTACACGCAAAATCCGCACAAGCGTCCGCCTATAATCCTTTATTAGTCCCGCATCTTTTTGTCGTCTTGCCAACAAATTCAGGTAACGAGAGGCCAGCTTAGGATGACGATCAATAAAGTCCGAATGCCTATCCGCAACCAAAGCGTCACTTTGGGCCTGTTTAAGCAGGTTCTCATTGGTGCTCAGCCGAGGCCCCGCATGAACAAAACAGTCAACAAGAGGCGTTGTTATAGCGCCACAGCCGCTCCCGCCACTTAACATCCTAAACGCTAACTCACGATCCTCAGACACCGTAAGCGATTCATCAAACCCTTCAAATTGACGTAGGACTTCGGTTCTAAAGCACATCCCACTAGCTCCTACGTAGGCCACGGCTTCGTAGTCTAGCTCTGAAGAACGGGACTGCCGACGAATCATGCACGGCCGCTGACGGGCTACCGTACTTTTCCCGGACGATTCATCGTGAACGCTTAATGAAGACCACGCAAAATCAATCTCACCTTTATTCGAATCAAAAAATTCGATCATAGCTGCCGCATAGTCAGGGTGTAGCACATCGTCATCATCCAAGAACGCAATGTACTCGCCGGTCGCTTGCGCTAGCCCCGTATTACGAGCTGCGGACACACCACGAGCATACTCATGACGAAACCCAAAAACCTGGGAACCCATTTTCTCGTAATTAGCAGCGGGACAACTTCCATCATCCACCACGATTATTTCGAGATCCTCATAGGACTGCTTCACTGACGATTCGACCGCTTTTTTCAGCCGATCAGGTCGGTTATGAGTAGGGATTATGATTGATAGTTTAGGCATAGCTCTCTCGCCAATTGGGTTTACGCGAGTGAAAAAGTATATCTGATTAAGCTTTAGCGTTCAGCGCCCGCATACTGCATTACACAAAGAACATAACCGCCTATCAGACCACAAACATGGTACGATACGCATTCTTTACCATGCCGCCAGCTTTTCAAGAAACCATCCATGTTCAAACACACCCCACAGGCTTTCCGTGCCTCGGACTGGCTAAACATGATCAATTTTGCTCCGCTCGTCTACGTCATGACCGTGATGTGGTGGATACCGGATGGTGACAAATATTCTCCAGCCATTATTCTTGCCATTCTAGTTTTTTTCATTGCGTCACAAGCTTGGAAAACTAGCCAAAGGGCTGAAAATAGTGCCAAACATCTTTTTGCGAGTGCCGTCACTGCATCCGCTCTAATTTGTGGGACTGGTTACTTACTTAACGGTGGCAGCATTTCAGAGTTAAGAACACTTGCAGCCCTATCGATTTTTGCGTGGCTATCAACTGCTTTCAAGCTCAATTACTGGGCTTGGTTGGCAGTCATTTTTATTGCAGCAGCAGGTTTTGTTACCGTAAGCTACTACCAGTACTTCATTGAAGGAATACCTCGCACGCACCTTTATTACAACCCTATTCCTTACGCGACGGGTCTCGCTACCGTAATGGTCAGCTCTCTCTTTTTAGCAGTGACATCCCGAAAACTACCCGTCACATTATCCGCTTGGGTAGTCACTCTGCTTCTCTTTTCAGCGACTGCAATGACCGGGACTCGAGGAGTTGTTCTTCCAGCCTCGGCGATCCTATGCACTGTGACAATCTATTATCTTTGCGGCAGAAAAAAGCTCAGAAAAACGGCGATCGCTGCAACGGTGGCTACACTCACTCTCATCACTGCACTTGGCGCGCACATTTTTGAAGACCGCATCAATCTCACGGTAACGGAGCTGTCTCTCATTGCGTCTGGAAACAAAACCAGCTCAATCGGGCTACGCCTACAGTTTTGGGAGGCGGCATCCGTAATGGCGACGATGGAGCCACTTACCGGACTTGGGGAGGGTCACAAGTCTGTCTATCAAGATTTAGCGGCCCAGGGATTGGTTGACCAAAAAGCAGCAGCCTACGCGCCCTACCACTATCACAACCAATTTCTGGACACTCTCGTTAAGCAGGGAGTTCCCGGGTTGCTAGCTTTATTGCTCTTACTTGGCTTGCCCTTGGCGCTCGCGGCAAAATATTATCGCGACACGCCATTAGTGCTTGGCAGCATCGGAGGAATGACAGTTCTGTATACCGT
Organism: Marinobacter sp. JH2; assembly: GCF_004353225.1. NCBI lineage: Bacteria > Pseudomonadati > Pseudomonadota > Gammaproteobacteria > Pseudomonadales > Marinobacteraceae > Marinobacter > Marinobacter sp. JH2. The sequence continues at coordinate 2,485,149 of NZ_CP037934.1, forward strand.
AGCATCACTCACTGACGTCCCGTTCAACCACCCTGTGACGATCAACCTTTTCGTGTTGTCATCGATAGCACTGTTTAGCCTGAAAACCGAATCACAGCGCTAACAACGTTTACGGCACAACTCGCCTGTACCCAGCGAGTTTGCAGCGAGCGGCGCCGAACTTTCGCTTCAATCTTAACCGGCGCTTCTTTAAGTAGTTAGCAAAACCTTTCTCAGCTTTCTCACTCAGACCTGCACGACTACTTTCAATATAGCTTTCATTTCGATCTTCTGGGTGCGCCAGCCGGTTGCTAAAGTGAATGACCCCGTCCGCTTCCGTAACAAAAAACATCCCCCAAGCATCAGCCAGTTTTAACGACTCTCTTTGGGTCGCCAAAATACGTTCAGCGCTTGATCGAGTTATGCCATAACAGCAGGTACGAAGTACGTGAGCATTTGAGTACGGGGGGAGCGCATATACATTATCTCGCCCGGCCCCTTTGCCGACTATGTACTTCCTGGAAGGCAGACCTTCTTGGCCACCAAAGATAATCAAACCATCAGCAGGAATGGCCCACAGATCTTCGATGGATTCCGTTAAAGATCCATCGTCTCCGATCACATCGTCCTCAAGGATAACGGCTCGCTCAGCTTCAGTTTGTAGAAAGAACTCAAGTGCCTTTATATGACTTAAACTACAGCCCACCTCGGCCGGCGCGAGTATCCGACGATGATTTACCATTGCGCTTGACGCGTAGCGGAAATAGTCTTGGGCCCCTAGTTTTCGGCCATCCACTGCCTCTACCAAAGTCATGGAGGAGTATAGCTCAGGAAAACTTTTCTCTAAGCGCTCGCGACGAGCAGAGTCCCCTTTCATGGAGACCAAAAATATCGGTGTGCTTTTCATCAATCAAACTCTCGATCGGGTGCCGCATCTCTGGCGGCACGCTTGATGCGTAACATTTGCTTTTTCTCAAAGACCCGCTGTTTAAAACTTTCGGGATCAGACCTTAATCCCCCCGGACTTGCCCCCCAAGCATCCAAGTATGATGCGTGCAAGATCCGCGGCAAATCTTCGGGTGGAAGCCTCGCCCCCAAATTGGCCAAATTCGTAAGCGCCAGCGATTCACTCAGACCTCGCGGGTGCAGCCGCACATCATCCTCGTCCACCATTCGGATAACGTCATCGGCATTTATCAGGTAATTGGTCAAATTGCAGTCGAGTTGCTCAATCCCTAACTTATGGAGATCAGCTACACAGCGCCCTAAAAGGTGCAAAAGCTCTAAGACGCGAGTTTGATCATTTTGCTCGTAGGCTGACCTAAGAACCTCACGCATTGATCTATATCCCGAGAGGAATTCAGTAGCAAAACCAAAACACTGAAGTTTCTGAACCCACCCAGCATATACAATACCCGGCACCGGCCCACCTGCTCGACGGATTTTCTTTCCTCGCCGTAGTGCTCTCAACCAATGAATCAATCCAAACAACGGCTTTCGATAGCATTTGATCGCAACTTCCTGCCCATCAACCAAGGCACGATAAGTAATGCGGGTGCGTCGAATATTGGAGTGAAGTTCTTCTTTAAACTCGATAGTGGCCATCAGTAAAAATTGCGCTCTAAAACATCAAATTAACGTTCTTCATGCTCATAGGCATGAAGCAGAACGTCCCAGTTCGCTTGTCGCTCTCTATCGCTTAGATGCACACATCGTTTCTCAACAGAACGACGTAAGCGACTTAGATTCCTCTGGCGCCACGGAGAATCTGGCCCTTTTTCAGTCGGTTCCACTAGCCTGCATCGATCGAAGTCAATCAGATAAATACGCTCGTCCGCCACCAAGATATTGTCACAATTCAAGTCCACATGATCCAAACCATGATCGTGAAACTGACGTATCACTCTACCCAACTTTCTCCATAGATCCTTACGAGTGATCGACGCACAGTCAGCAAAGGTTACAGCACCGGGTATACGTTTAATCAAAATGGCCGCCTGATACCAAAACCAACGACGCCGCCAGACAATCGCAGCAACAGGCTCCGGCACGGGCAAGCCCGCAGCATACAATCGTTCGAGCAGTCGATGCTCCGCCACCGATCGTGCACGCTCAAAACCTGTAAAAAAGTAGGTTACCTTAGAAAGGCGGGACATAAGCCCGCCCCGACGGTAGTGTCGAAGAACAAGATTGTCTGAATCTCGGCGAATAAACCAAGCCCCCCCTCTGCCCCCAGAGGAGACAGGTTCTGAACGGTCACCCCAGTAGTCGGGATAAAACCATGCTTCAGTAACACCGTGAAAGGCTTCAGCAACCACTAGCTTTAGCTGATCAGGAGGAGTAATTCGGCTCGTGGCAGAGTTCACAAACTATTTTCTCCGAGGCTGGCACTGACCGGAGCCAGATAAAGACGTTGATAGCTCAATAGGCTAAACTGGCGATCAGTTTACCAACGAGCCCTTCTGGGCTCCACATCCTGCTGTAAAAGATTCGTAAATGGCTCTTAATTCGATGAAATCCATCTGTATCCTCCGCCTATCCGCCATCGGCGACGTCACTCACGTCATCCCGGTTGTACTTAGCCTTCAAGAGCAACTCCCCGGCGTTCATATCACGTGGGTCATTGGCAAAATCGAAGCCAAGCTCATTGGCGATTTGCCAGGGGTCGAGTTCATCATCTTCGACAAGAAAACCGGCCGTCAAGGCTATGCGGACCTGCGAAAACAGATGAAAGATCGCAAGTTCGATGCCTTGCTGCACATGCAGGTCGCGCTGCGAGCAAACCTCGCCGCAGCGTTGATTCCGGCCAAGATCAAAGTCGGCTACGACAAAGCCCGCAGTAAAGACTTGCACAGTTTGTTCATCAACAAGCGTATTGCTCCCGCGCCCCAGCAACACGTCAGGGATTGCCTGGCAAGTTTCCTTGAGCCGTTGGGACTCAAGGCAGCCCCTCCCCGGTGGCACATCCCTCTGACAGATGCGGATCACGAATTTGCTCGCAGCCACTTGGCGGCTGACCGAAAGAACCTGATCATCAGTCCCTGCGCCAGCCACACGTTAAGGAATTGGCCAGCCGAGCGCTACGCGCAGCTTGCAGACTACGCTATCGAAACTTACGGCATGAAGGTCATTCTGGTGGGTAGTCCTGCGCCTTTTGAAGCCGAGTACTGCACCGCCATCGAAAGCGCCATGAAGCAAAAAGCGGACAACATTTGCGGCAAAGACACTCTGAAGCAGCTCACGGCTTTAATGAGTGAGGCCGACCTTGTGGTTGCACCGGATACCGGCCCCGCCCACATCGCCAGCTCGGTGAACACCGATGTCTTAGGCATTTTCGCCGCCAGTAACCCCAATCGCTCAGGGCCCTACAATTCGCTGAAATGGTGCGTTAATCGCTACCCGGAAGCGCTGCAAAAGTTTACCGATAAAACCGTGGAAGAAGCGCGCTGGGGCGCCAAGGCAGAATTCGAAGGGGCGATGGAACTGGTGTCGGTCAAAGACGCAGCTGAAATGTTGGATCGCTGGGTGACCGAAAAAAACTGAACTAAAATACGCTGAAGCTTCCGAATACGGTCGAACCAATCGACGTTTAGAAGCTTCAGCAAACCGCACTATCATCCATCTTACTTGCGTGCGGTGTAATCCTGATAAGACTTTTCTTCAACAAAGCGTGAGCCTAGCGCCAGGTTCACTTCTTTTTTGATGGCCGCACGTTTGTCGTTGGTCACGTAGACAGCACGAGCGAGTTCAATAAAACGCGGGCCGAAGTTTTGATCCGCTTCTTCGTCGCGAATGTCGTCTTCGATTACCCAAAGCTCTTCGTTAACCGCTTTAAGCTGCTTTCGCAGATCCGCAATTTCGGCCGCCTTATCCTTTACTGCCTCATCCCAAGTTGCGCCCAACTCATTCAGCTCCAAACGCACATTTTTGACTTTCGCTTCGTCTTTGATGCGTTCGGATTTGATCTCAAGGATCGTGATTTTGTCCAACACTTCACCGAAAGAAACCGGTACCTTAATTACGTCTGCCATTGTCTTGCCCTGTTTTTCCGTGAATTCAATACAGCGAAGCCGCCGGAACTAAAAGCACCGGCGGCCACTTTGGAATAGCTAACTGCCTTAACCTTTAACGTGAGTCAGCCACTCAGAATGCTGAGCCAGCTTACCCTTAACCGCATCAAAATACATGCTTTGGAGCTTTTCAGTGATCGGGCCTCGCTTACCTTCACCAATTGCGCGACCATCCAGCTCGCGAATCGGCAGAACCTCAGCCGCCGTTCCAGTAAAGAAGGCCTCTTCCGCAACGTACACTTCGTCACGAGTAATGCGCCGCTCTTTCACCTGCAGGCCAAGTTCTTTAGCGAAATCGATGATGGTGGCTCGGGTAATACCTTCCAGGCAAGAGGTCAGCTCAGGCGTGTGCAACACACCGTCACGGACGATGAAAATATTCTCACCGGAACCTTCCGCTACATAACCTTCGTTGTCCAGCAACAACGCTTCTTCCGCACCGCCGGAGATGGCTTCATTCAACGCCAACATGGAGTTGATGTAGTTACCGTTGGCCTTCGCCTTACACATGGTGATGTTGACGTGGTGGCGAGTGTAAGAAGAGGTACGCACCTTGATGCCCACTTCTTTGGCTTCAGGGGACATGTAGGAAGGCCAGCTCCAGGCGGCAACCATCACATGTACCTTGAGGTTATCGGCACGAAGACCCATGCCTTCAGAGCCCAAGAACACCATAGGGCGCAGGTAGGCTTCGTCCAGATTGTTTTCACGTACGGCGGCACGCTGGGCTTCGTTGATCTCGTCTTTGCTGAACGGCATTTTCATGTTCAGGATATGAGCCGAGCGAAACAGACGGTCGGTGTGCTCTTTCAGGCGGAAAATCGCCGGGCCATTGGCGGTATTGTAGGCTCGCACCCCTTCAAAACAGCCGAGGCCGTAGTGCAAGGTATGGGTAAGGACGTGGGTCTTGGCTTCGCGCCATTCAACCATTTCACCATCCAGCCAGATAACGCCATCGCGATCAGCCATCGACATTTCTTTTCTGCTCCTAAAAAAGCGATTTTCGGGGAACTCGCATTCTAGCAGGAATACCGGCCAGAAATAAATTTAGCTTGCTAATCAAGCATAACTTTTTTCCACATCTCTTCGATATATCCACGCTCATCCACAAACCGCTCCCCTTCCACCCGGCTGCTCAGGTTCTGCAGCGCCCGCCGGTGAATCGTTGACCGCAAGACAATATAAGCCTCTCGCAACTTCTCGGTATCCATCACGTCCAGCACACCAGCACGCCCCAACTCTTCCAGCTGTCGAATGTTATCGCTCCACTGAGTCAGCTCCGGATGCTCACCACTCCAGGCCAGCATCAGGTACTGCACCATGAACTCGATGTCCACAATGCCACCGAAGTCATGTTTGACATGAAACTCCTCGGCCCTTTTCGACTCTGCCGTACCAAGGTTGGCGCGCATTTTCTCACGCATATCCACAACCTCTTTCCGCAGCGCCAGCTTGTCGCGCTTGGCACACAAAATGTCATGCCGAACGCGTTCAAAGGCTGCCAAGGTGTCGCGACAACCCGCCACACCCCGCGCGCGAGCCAAAGCCTGATGTTCCCAGGTCCAGGCATCATTCTGCTGATATTTCTCAAACGACTGAAGTGTACTGACCAGCAGCCCAGAATTACCCGAAGGCCGCAATCGCATATCCACTTCGTACAGTTGGCCGGATGGGGTTTGCGTGCTTAGGATGTGGACAATACGCTGACCAAGGCGGGTGTAGAAGATAGCATTATCGATCGGCTTGTCGCCGTCGGTCGTCAAGAGCGGGTCAGACTGGTGTACAAACACCAAATCCAAATCCGAGGTATACCCCATCTCGATGCCGCCCAGCTTGCCGTAGCCCAAAATAGCGAAATCAACATCACAGGCCGTGCCGTCAATACGTTGCGGGCGGCCGTGCCGGCTCACCAGATTCGAGAAAGCCACATCCACTGCGTGGTCCAGCACCACCTCGGCAATCCAGGTCAGGTAATCGCTCACTTTCATCAGCGGTAAGGTGCCTTTAATCTCCGAGGCGGCCACTCGCAACGTATGCGCTTTTTTAAAGTGTCGAAGAGATTCCATCTGCTCTTCTAGATCTTCGTAGGAGATGCGCAGCATTTGTTGTCGCAAGTCATCCTGCAACGCCTCTTTAGCCGGCGGGCTATATAGACTCTCGGCGTTTAACAATTCATCCAGCAGCAGTGGTGTATCAGCCAGCAACTTGGCAATCCACGGGCTTTCACTACACAGGCCGACTAATTGCGTCAATGCGTTGCGATTCTCCACCAGCAAGACCATGTAGGCGGTCCGGCGCAGAATGGCCTCAACCAACAGCAACACCCGCTCCAGGGTTTCCGAGGCATTCTCCACCTCTGTCAGCGCACTCAACAGCAGAGGCATGAACTGATTCAGGCGCTTACGACCCTGCGTCTGCATCGTTTGCACGGTACGACCGTTATGCAAGGCCGCAAGTAATTTATAACTGCCCTCCGGGTTTTCATAACCTTGCGCCGCCAGCCACTCGATAGCCGCAGGCTCATCCATTTCTGATAACCACAGCTCAAACCAGCCATCGTCCACGGCAGCTTCGCCTTCACCTTCTTCGTCTTCAGTCGCGATGATGTTGGCAAAATGCAGCGCGACTCTCTCCCGGTGGCTGGCTAACGCCGACTCACAAGCGGACCAATCGTCAAACCCCATAATGCGTGCGATTCGGGCCTGGCACAGGGGATTGTCCGGCAGGGTTTGAGTCTGCTTGTCTTCCACTCCCTGCAGGGCATGCTCAATATTTCTCAAAAATACATAGGCTTCGCGAAGCTCCTTCACCACGGATGAAGGCAACAGTTCCAGCTCTTCCAACTCTTTGAGGATATTCAGCAATTCCCGCTGCTGCAGTTCTCGGTCACGTCCACCGCGAATCAACTGGAACGCTTGCACCACAAATTCGATCTCGCGGATACCACCACTGCCCAGCTTGATGTTGTCTTCCAGCCCTTTGCGGCGCACTTCCCGGCCTATCATCGCTTTCATGTTGCGAAGCGACTCGAAGGCACTGAAATCGATGTATTTGCGGTACACGAACGGCCTCAGGCTTTCGATCAGGACTGCCCCTGCACGCTGGTCACCCGCGACCACTCGGGCCTTCACCATGGCGTAGCGCTCCCAATCACGGCCCTGATCCTGATAGTAGGTTTCCAGCGCTGCAAAACTCAGCGCCAATGCACCGCTTTGGCCATAAGGCCGCAGGCGCATGTCGACCCGAAACACAAAACCATCGGCGGTGATCTGGTCCAGCGCCTGAATCAAGCGCTGGCCCAAACGAATGAAGAACTGCTGGTTATCGAGGGCGCGGCGCCCCCCTTGGGTTTCGCCGTTAGACGGAAAAGCAAAAATCAAATCAATATCGGAGGACACGTTCAGCTCCCGACCACCGAGCTTGCCCATCCCCAGCACCACCATGCGCTGGGGCACGTCCGCTCCGGTGACCGGGTCTTTACCCCAAGGCGTTCCAAATTCTTCACAGGCCTTGCTGTAGAGCCAATCCAATGCGCCATCAATACACACATCGGCAAAGGCACTGGTGGCCAACATGGTTTCGTTAAGATCTGCCCATCCCATCAAGTCCCGCCAGATGATGCGAAACTGCACCTCTCGGCGGAAACGGCGCAAGGCGCTGTGAAGGTCCGGCTCTGATTCAACCACGCTCAGATAGCTGGCCCATCGCTCTTCCAGCCATGCCTCGGTAGTAGGTTCGGTCATAGGGCGATTAGCGAATACCTCTTGCATGCAGTCAGGGTGGCGCTGGAGCGTCTGGCGCAAAAACACACTACGCGCCACCGCTTCTGCAATATCCGCCTCGGGTACCACGGCCAGCCAATCGGGCACACCGTCTGGAAATGTCGACGACCAGCAAGCCGATACGTCATCAGCAAGCGCTGCCGGTAGCGATTCCCAAGGCTCAGACATAACGCAACTCCCTTATCTCTCTGATATATTCCAAGTACTGTATAACGAACTCGCCAAGGACTGAACAGGCCCCGACATTCATGATGAGAAATAAGCGACCGCTAAATCCGGAGCACACTCAGTCGCACCTGCCCATGGGCGGGCTAATTCGCCAACGGGTCAAGCGCCTGTTCCTGGCTCTCGCGGCGCTAACGTGTACTCACATTCTGATTCTCTGGACATTCGAGCCCCTAACTCTGTTTGAATCCGCGTGGCTGACCATGACGACCCTGGTCACGGTTGGCTACGGCGACTTTGCACCGGTAACCGTTGTTGGACGCATCAGCACGGTATTGCTGATGTTTATTTCGTCAATCACTTTGCTGACATTGATCGTTAGTGACTACATTGAATACCGTTTTTACCGCCGCGAACGAATCCTGACTGGACGCTGGATCTACAACATGAAAGACCACATCGTAATCATTAACACCCCCCGCAGCGGAGGCGAACAGTATTTCATGCGCTTCGCTTCGCAAATTCGCTCTATCCCCGAATACCACACCGTTCCGATCATACTGTTGACGCGTCAGTTCCCAGGTGGCTTACCCGCGGAGTTGAGGGACTGCGGCATGGTGCACTTTCACGGCGCCGGGAATGACCCCGAAGCACTCAAGGCCGTTCACGCGGGCGATGCCAAACACATCATAGTGCTCGCCGCGGATGAGACCGACGCTTTCTCTGATAGCCTGACGTTCGACATTTCCCATCGGTTGACCGAATCCAACCTGGGCAATCGAACCACCGCCGAATGCGTCAGCGACATCAATCGAGAGCGCTTCAAAACACTCGGCGTGCGCACCGTTATCCGCCCCGTGCGCACTTACCCGGAAATCATGGTGCGGGCCGTTGTCGCTCCCGGCTCCGAAAAGGTGCTGGAGGATATGTTCAATTACGAACGCGACCACCCTCACCGCTATGAACTCGAATTGGACGACCTGACTTGGGCCGATATCGTCAGCGCTCTCGTCCGCCACGGTATTGGAACCGCCTTGGCGTATATCGATCACGACAACGAAGTGACCTGCCACCCCGCCTCGAACAAAGAAGTGGAAGGCAAAGGGTTGATCGTGCTGGTAAGCTCCAGCGACACGCCAACGGTGACTGTGGTGGAAGAGGCATTAGATCGCTATCGAGAGTTCCTCAAAAAATGGCGGGCGTTACAAGACAACGGCACCGAAAATAACGAACAGAAATAACGGGATCATCCATGTCAGTTCAGGATGTTGAGTTCTTCCGACCTTTATTTACGGCGCTCGCCGCGAACGATGACAGCCATATGCAGATCGCGGCATCCACGTTCAACGCCGCCGATTTAGCAGACTTCATCGAAGCGCATCCGGAAGCCGACGTGGGCATTCGCCTGCTTGGAGCCCTGTCAAAGGAACAAGGCGGCAAGGTACTGGGGTACATTGGACCAACCACCCAGACGCTCATCGCCCAGCAGCTTCCGACCCGAAGCCTGACTGAACTGGTCACGGCGATGCCCTCGGATGAGCGAGCCGATTTCTTCCAACTACTGGACGAACAGCAACAGCACAGCCTGTTTCAATCGCTCGCTAGCAAAGAACGGGAAGACCTGCTGCGCCTGGCCAGTTTCGAAGAAGGCACTGCCGGCGCCTTAATGAGTTCCGATTACGCCACGATTAACACGGGAGTAAACGCCAGTACCGCCATTGATTTACTTCGCAAAACCGCCCCCGATAAAGAAACCATTTACCACGCTTATGTGGTGGACGGGAGTCATACGCTGTTAGGCGCCGTATCGCTCAGAAACCTGATCACGGCCACACCCAGCACTTCGGTGAACGCTCTGATTGCTACAGGGCTTGTGACCGCCAAGACAGACACGCCTCAAGAAGAGGTGGCTCGCCTTATATCCAGGTACGATTTACTGGCCTTACCCATTATCGACCACGACAACCGATTGGTCGGCATTGTCACCTACGATGACGCGATGGACGCAGCTGAAGCCGAAGCGACAGAAGATATGCACAAAGGTGCCACCGTGGGAAAGCTCACCGGCACCTTGCGAGATGCCTCGCCGTTTTCGCTCTACCGCTCTCGCGTGCAATGGCTAGTCATTCTCGTATTCGCCAATATATTCACGGGGGCAGGCATCGCGTACTTTGAAGGTATTATCTCAGAGCACATCGCCCTGCTGTTCTTTATGCCTTTGTTGGTTGCCAGCGCGGGTAACGCCGGTGCCCAGTCAGCCACCTTGATGGTGCGCGGCATGGCCACCGGCGACGTAACCGTCAAGGATTGGGGACGTTTGCTGGGCAAAGAAACTTTGGTAGCCACCGGTCTTGGCTTGACCATGGCCGCGGCCGTGATGGTGGTAGGACTGCTGCGGGCAGGGCCAGAAATTGCAACCGTTGTTGCGGTGACGATGATTGTGGTGGTGATGGTAGGCAGCCTGATCGGCATGTTGTTGCCTTTCTTGCTCGACAAACTGAAGTTTGACCCGGCCACGGCCAGCACTCCGCTGATTACTACCATCGCAGACGTGAGCGGAGTGCTGATCTACTTCAGCATTGCTACCGCCCTTCTCGGTATCAGCTAGCGGAGGCGATCGCGAGCTGCAGCTCGCCCATGCGGGGAATGTTTTGAACCATATCGGCAACATGGCAACCGCGGATCAATTCAGGCATAAGCTGATCCCACACTTCCTGAAGGCCAACCTCAATAGCCAATTCTTGCACCTCTGACAAAGACTCCGTCGAAAAGACCACGGGCTCACGTAACAACCAGGTTAGACTTAACTGGTGCAGAAACTCCGTCACCGATAGTACGCCGGCGTTTTGACCAACAGTTGGCCGATGAATGCCCGCCAAGTGATAGCCCTGCTCTGCTTTACTCACCAAATTAAGGAATACCGGAACCTCTCGGGCCAGTGCTGCCGCCCCGATCATCAATGATTCAGAGTTACCAGACTTCAATTCAAATTCCACTTCGTGCAATGGCCTGGCACCACCTCCGCCTGCAATTTCTCCAAAATCGACTGCCACCTCAATCACTGAATCAACGGTACTCAACATGACGATCTGGCGGGTGAAGTTGGTTTCAAACGCCAGCTTCAACTCGGACAGATCCAATTGATCGTTCAGCGGGGTTTGTTCGAGTAAGGACATATCCAAATCTGCACTCGGGATCTCCCATTCCCATTCTTCCCGCCGATGAGCCCCGTCAACAAACTCGCCTTGGGTTTTCAGAGTTTGGATGTACTGACCGCCAACCTCACGCACACGTAGTGCCGCTCGGGCATGATTCAGCGCTGCAGCTGGGGTGTCGTAATAGCGGTTCACCAACAACTTTCTCGGGCCTTCAGAGGCTTCCGGTTGGGCCAACAGCCATGCCAACGCTTCAGCCTGGGATTGCTCTGACAGGGTAAGTTTGATTTCGAGCTCCGTGGCCATAGGGGGTTCCTAAAGAACTTGTGGGGGGCTAAAAATACAAAAACCGGTGACCTAAGTCACCGGTTTTCGATACTACTGGATTAGCTGGTTAGCTGATCAGAAGTAGTAAACAGCACCAACGGCTGCAATGGACTGCTCGTCACCTGAGCCATCCAGTGTGTACTGCGCATCGTTGTCACCGTTCGACAGGTAGCCTTCAACATACACGTACATGTGGTCTGACAGATTGTGCAGAGCCTGCAAAGCGATAGTGTCGTTTTTATCACCTGATACGTCGTTGTCATTCAGCTGATAAGACAACGCGAACTGGTTTGCGCCCATGGTGTAAACACCCATCAAACCAAGAACGTCTGCTACGTCTTTACGGGTCTCGTATGAAGCCGTCAGACGCAGATCATCAAGGTTGTAGCTGGCCCGCAGGCCATAGGTGTTTTCGTTATTGATGTCAGCGCCAGTGCCGGAATATTCAGTGGTACCGTCGTTGGAGTCCATGGCGAAAGCCAGCTCCAAAGCGTCAACGGTATACATTGCTGCCAACTGATATGGGTAAGACTTGCCACCTGTGGTGCTGTCGCCGTTCACCTGAACAGCTGCACCAACGGTAAACCCACCGAAGGACGGAGACAGGTACTGAATCAGATCGCCTTCACCTGTCTCGTAGTTGCCACCGATGTCAGAGCCAACTTCGTAAAAGTTATAGATTTCGTCAATTGCTGACTCATACATCGAGTCGTCAGAACCAACCCAAACCTGACCAAAGCTATCGCCTTTCACACCAATGTAGGCTTCGTCCAAGCCATCGATGCCGTTACTGGCAGCTTTGTCGTCAGCGTCGATACCTTCCAGTTCTAACTTGAAGAAACCGGTGATACCTGGAGCGATTTCGTGATCATGCTTGATGCCAAGGGTTGAGCCGTTATCAGCATGCTCAACAGCGGAACCAGCGCCATCAACATTGGTGTGCTTCAACACGTACTGGATGTTACCGTAAACGGTCGGCAGGTTGCTTTCTTGGGCCATAACAGCGCCAGAGAAGGTTGCAGCTGCGATAGCAGAAGCAAGAATAGTTTTTTTCATGTTGCATCTTCCTTATGTGAGTTAACTCAGGTTCTTCGACGGGTCTTAAGGCCCGATCTTTTCTTTTTATCTAACAAGGCAAACCGCGGGCCTTGATTCTCAGTCACTTACAGAACTCTGTTAAAGTTCCCTGTGATGATCCTTTTTTAATACAACAATTACATTTTTGCAAATTTTTAGCGGCTAATTTTTAACCGATACACGATCCAAAATCAAAACTTGAGCGTCTACTTATACTTACGAACACAATGGGCTTGCTTAGCATAATTTAGGCCCAAAACCATTATTTTCTTTATAGCCAACAAGTTGCATATCCAGCCTTTTGTAGAGAACGCACTATAATTAGACTGCAAGGCCCCACTCTACAAATAATGCCCCACTCACGGGCATTATTAATTCAACTTCAAAATGACCTATTTTGACGGCCCCGTTTCCAGCAAAAATGTAACTGGCCCGTCATTCACTAACGCCACCTTCATATCTGCGCCAAACTCGCCGGCTTGCACACGCTCAGGTCCCAACAGACTCTTCACCTGACCGATAAACTCTTCGTACAGACGATTAGCAACGTCGGGGGAAGCCGCAAGAGAAAAGCCCGGCCGAGTTCCGGAGGAGGTATCCGCGGCTAAGGTGAACTGGGGAACAATTAGAAGCGAGCCACCAGAATCCTGAACGTTCACGTTCATCCGGCCTTGCTCATCGGGAAACACCCGGTATGAGAGAATCTTTCGGCACAGCTCCTTGGCCTCGATTGCGGTATCATTCCTTTCCACACCCAATAGCAATAACAACCCATTGCCAATACTGGCAATTTGGCGATCCCCCACGGCAACACTTGCCACCGATACTCGCTGGATTAATCCTTTCATTTCGTGCCTTGGCAACTGTGCTCACAGGGTTAAAACACGGTAACGAACCAAAGTGTATAGAGGCTACTCACAGGTCGCAACCCCGCCAAGTCAACAAAAAGTCTAAGAATCAACCAGCTGAAGGCGCACCCTTGGAGGCGACTTGCTCAACACCACGAATCAGCGCATCCACAATAGCGGGCTCGGAGGCTGAATGCCCAGCATCGCGAATGATTTGCAGCTCAGCTTCAGGCCACGCTGCACTAAGGGCGAACGCATTATCCAGCGGGCACACCATATCGTATCGGCCGTGCACAATAATAGCCGGAATATCCGCCAGCTTATCAGTATTCTTAATAATTTGGTCCGGCTGCAAAAAACCTTGGTTCATGAAGTAATGGCATTCAATTCGAGCCAGTGCGATCGCAACGTGGGGGTGCCCGAAATGGTCGACCACTTTTGGGTTCGGCTGAAGCGTGGCGCAACGGCCTTCCCAAATAGACCAAGCTTTCGCCGCCTGAATCTGCTCCAGTTCATTATTGCTGATCAAACGCTCGTAATAAGCTGCCACCATATCGTCACGCTCCTCTTCAGGAACGAGCCCTTGAAAATCTTGCCAGTAATCCGGGAACACCCGACTCGCACCCTCTTGGTAAAGCCACTGAATATCGGCGGGCCGGCAAAGAAAAACACCCCTCAGAACCAACCCCAGCACTCGCTCCGGATGCGTTTGCGCATAGACAAGACTGAGCGTGGAACCCCAGCTACCACCAAACAGCAGCCATCGGTCCACCCCGAGGAATTGGCGCACCGTTTCCATATCCGCCACCAAATGGCCGGTGGTATTTCCTTCTAATTCCGCCAGCGGGGTCGATCGCCCTGCGCCACGCTGGTCTAGCAAAATTATCCGGAAACGTTCCGCATCAAAAAATCGACGATGGTAGTCCTCACAACCACCCCCCGGGCCACCGTGCACCACAAGCACCGGTGTACCCTCTGGATTACCGGATTCTTCCAGATACAGCTCATGAATATCGCCCACCGCAAGATGATGGCGAGCATAGGGTTGTATTTCGGGGTAAAGAGTAAGCATGACTAACTCCGATGAATGAATAACGGAAGTCTAGCCGAGAATAACGGGAGGGATTACAGAATTAACGCAGAAAATACAGGATTCATCCGAAAGGCAATTAACCCGAAGCAGCAAGACAATCACGGATAGAAAGACTGCGCTTTCGTCGACGTGATTGCCTGCAACTCCGGGCTAACAGTGTTTTACTTCTTACCGGCGCGCTTACGCTCGTTTTCGGTCAGAAGCTTTTTACGCAGACGGATCGACTTAGGCGTTACTTCCACCAGTTCGTCATCGTCAATAAACTCAAGCGCCTGCTCAAGCGTATGCTTGATGGGTGGAACCAGGCCGATAACTTCGTCTTTACCAGATGCACGCATGTTGTCCAGCTTCTTGCCCTTGGTCGGGTTAACCACCAAATCGTTATCGCGGCTGTGAATACCGCACAACTGACCTTCGTAGATATCCTGGCCTGGCTCGAGGAACAGCTTACCTCGGCTCTGCAGAGTTTCCAGTGAGTATGTCAGTGCCGTACCGGTTGCCATAGAAACAATGACACCATTCTGGCGACTGGTCACTTCACCCAGCTTCACCGGACCATAGTGACTGAAGGTCGAGGTCAGAATACCGGTACCCGAAGTCATGGTCAGGAAGGTGTTCCGAAACCCGATCAAGCCACGGGCTGGAATGGTGTACTCCAGACGCATACGGCCTTTTCCATCCGGGATCATGTTGGTCATATCACCGCGGCGCAGACCCATTTGCTCCATGATGGGGCCCTGGTGCTGCTCTTCGATGTCGATGATCACATTTTCGTACGGCTCTTGCTTCTCGCCGTCTACTTCCTTGATCACAACCTCAGGGCGGCCAACCGCCAGCTCGAAGTTTTCGCGACGCATGTTCTCGATCAGAACCGACAGATGCAGTTCACCACGCCCAGACACTTTGAACTTGTCCGCGGAGTCGCCTTCTTCAACACGCAGCGCCACGTTATGGAGCAATTCTTTTTCCAGACGCTCTTTGATGTTACGGCTGGTTACGTACTTACCTTCTTTGCCCGCAAACGGCGAATCGTTGACCTGGAAAGTCATCGAGACTGTTGGCTCGTCAACCGTGAGTGCCGGCAGTGCCTCAACATTGGATTGATCGCACAAGGTGTCAGAAATATAAAGTTGATCCAGACCGCTCACACAAATGATGTCGCCTGCCTGCGCCTCATCCACTTCAACGCGTTGCAGACCGGAGTGACCCATGATCTTGAGAATTCGACCGTTACGTTTTTTACCGTCAGCGCCAATCGCTACGACCGGAGTGTTCGTTGACACTTTGCCGCGCGCGATGCGGCCGATGCCAATAACACCCAGAAAGCTGTTGTAGTCCAGCTGAGAAATTTGCATCTGGAACGGCTTGTCCAGATCAACATCGGGTGCTGGCACGTAATCAACGATGGCCTGGAAAACGGCGTCCATGTTGTCTTGCATATCTTCGTGATCCATACCCGCAATGCCATTCAAAGCACTGGCGTATACGATCGGAAAATCGAGCTGTTCATCGGTCGCACCCAGGTTATCAAACAGATCAAACACCTGATCCACAACCCAGTCCGGGCGCGCACCTGGACGGTCAATTTTGTTCACAACAACAATCGGGCGCAAACCTGCCGCGAACGCCTTTTGCGTTACGAAGCGTGTTTGTGGCATGGGGCCGTCAATGGAATCGACCACGAGCAGAACACTGTCTACCATGCTCATGACTCGCTCAACTTCGCCACCGAAATCAGCGTGTCCCGGGGTATCCACGATGTTGATGTCGTAGTCTTTCCACTTCAGCGCGGTGTTCTTCGCCAGAATGGTAATTCCACGCTCTTTTTCCTGGTCGTTGGAGTCCATAACGCGCTCGTTTTCGAGCTCTTTACGGTCCAAAGTACCGGACTTGCGCAACAATTGGTCAACCAGGGTCGTTTTACCGTGGTCTACGTGGGCAATAATGGCAACGTTTCTAAGCTTATCAATCACAACGGGTATCCTGCAGAAATTAGCGGGACGCAGTATATCGAAAAGTCCATGGCGATAATATGAAGATTAGTGCTTAATATGTAATCAATCACGAAGCGCACTGTTAATAGGCATTAATCGGCCTTGCGCACCACTTCGGTGCACAACTAAGCCGCCAACAACAACCTAGGGCGAGTCCAAAGCGCCCTAGGGTTGCCCGCAACCCCCGTGGCTGCGCTTTTGTGAGGCAATATCAGCAAACTGGCAAGCCCCTTGCTTAGGTACTTTCAGCCGTAATTGAAAGGTAAGGGCCAACGGCTTCTGATAAGCTGCCCTCACCTGCAAGCAGATCGGGCCTCAGTTCGCTGAACGATCCGGCACAACGAATATGTATAACTTACGGAGCATGCACAATGTCCAAGACTGTTGATTTGATCAAAGAGCACGAAGTCAAATGGGTCGACCTGCGTTTCACAGACACACGCGGCAAAGAACAACACGTAACCCTGCCCGCCTCCGAGGTTGACGAAGATTTCTTTGCCGACGGCAAGATGTTCGACGGCTCTTCTATCGCCGGCTGGAAAGGCATCAACGAATCCGACATGATCCTGATGCCGGATGACAGCAGCTCCGTTCTGGACCCGTTCACCGAAGAAGCTACCATCAACATTACCTGTGACATCGTGGAACCGACCACCATGCAAGGTTATGAGCGTGACCCCCGCTCTGTTGCCCAGCGCGCTGAAGAATACCTGAAGTCCACCGGCATCGCCGATGGCGCGCTGTTCGGCCCGGAGCCTGAGTTTTTCGTCTTCGATTCAGCGAAATGGAAGACCGACATGCAGGGTTCTATGTATGAGCTCCACTCAGAAGAAGCCGCTTGGGTATCTGGCGACGACTTCGACCGCAACAACATTGGCCACCGCCCGGGTGTTAAAGGCGGCTATTTCCCGGTACCGCCGGTAGACAGCCTGCACGACCTGCGTGGCGCCATGTGTGCCGCCATGGAATCCATGGGCCTGACCATTGAGGTTCATCACCATGAAGTCGGCACCGCCGGCCAGTGTGAAATCGGCGTAGGCCCTAACAGCCTGACCAATAAAGCAGACGAAGTACAAATTCTTAAGTACTGCGTGCACAACGTTGCCCACGCCTACGGTAAGACGGCTACCTTCATGCCTAAGCCGGTAGTTGGCGATAACGGTTCCGGTATGCACGTTCACATGTCGCTGAGCAAAGACGGCAAGAACCTGTTCGCAGGCGACAGCTACGCAGGCCTGAGCGACGAAGCCCTGTACTACGTTGGCGGCATCATCAAACACGCCAAGGCGATCAACGCCTTCACCAACCCGGCCACCAACAGCTACAAGCGCTTGGTACCTGGCTACGAAGCACCGGTTATGCTGGCCTACTCTGCCCGTAACCGTTCTGCCTCTATCCGTATCCCGTACGTGAACAGCGCTAAAGCTCGTCGTGTTGAAGTTCGCTTCCCTGACCCCGCAGCCAACCCTTACCTGGCTTTCTCTGCACTTATGATGGCTGGCTTGGACGGCATTCAGAACAAGATCCACCCTGGCGATGCCATGGACAAGGATCTGTACGACCTGCCGAAAGAAGAAGCACTGAACATTCCGAAGGTTGCTGAGACTCTGCAAGAAGCTCTGGATGCCCTGCGGGACGATCACGAGTTCCTGACTCGTGGCGGCGTGTTCACTGAGGACATGATTGCAGGCTACATCGATCTGAAGCGTGCCGAAGTTGAGCGCATCAACATGACCACGCACCCGGTTGAGTTCGAGCTGTACTACTCCTGCTAATTCAATGCACCGTTAAGGTGTTTTGAAGCAGAGAAAAACCCGCCTCGGCGGGTTTTTTTGTGGCCCGCTCCACAAAATCCAACCAACACCTGTCGCTCTTAACGAGATGTAACTAAGCGAGCCACCCACAGCGTTGATATCCCTTCCGCTGCGCCGGATAATCAAATGAGTTATCCAGAGCACAGGTCATCATCATGAAAATTTTTGTCACGCTCGCATCCGGAATGCTGTTACTTGCCGCCTCCACCAGCTGGGCGGAGGTTTACCGCCACGTTGATGCACAAGGCAACGTTACCTTCTCCGACGAACCCATCAAGGGCGGCGAAACGGTCAAAGTGAAGCCCGTTACCACCATCACGCTACCCAAACCCGAAGCCGTTAGCGAACCCCGAAAGCTGCGAGAAGAGGTTGAACGCGAAGGAGCCTCGTATGCCAGTCTCGCCTTCGCTTACCCCCAAGATGACCAAGCCTTTCACAGCGGCAACGGCACTGTCACCTTTGAAGTCCAAAGTACCCCCGGCCTGAAAGCAGGCCATAAATACGAGATCACACTAGACGGGCAGCCAGTCGGCCAAAGCACATCGGGCTCCGTTACCGTTCCGAACATCGATCGCGGTACCCATAATGCCGTCGCCCACATCATCGACCGCAACGGCGTACAGGTTAAAACCGGCCAACCCATTCGCTTTACGGTGCACCGCCCCTCCGTTGCGCAGTAACACAAATCGCACCAAATTAGTGCCAGCGCGCTAATTTGGTGCCATGCTGTGAGTAACCAAAGGGCCAAACCCGGCCTGCTTGCGGCTTTATCAGCTTACGTGCCTCGACTCAAAGCACAACAAGCGCTCCCCGGGTGCCCAATCCTGCAAAAATACGGCTAGTTGGACGAGACAGCAAAACTGGTTCGTTTATTGCTAAATCATAGCTATAACCATAAGCGCCCAACGGGATTCCTGCATGTCGTTTCGACCATCAACCACCCTCAACGCCGGGTATAAAAGTATTCTCGATAGCCTGACGACTGCCGTCCTGGTTCTGGGCGATGATCTGACAATTCGTTATCTGAACCCGGCCGCCGAGAACTTGTTCGAGACTAGCCTTATGCGTACTCAGGGCACGCCGCTGCACGATGTACTTATCGATTCAGAGAACGCGTTAAGAACTTTGCACGCAGCTGCGAAGAACGGCCAATCTTACACGCGACGTGAAGCTGAGTTCGCATTGCTGACCGGATCACGCCTGATGGTGGACTACTCTGTCAGCCCGATCAGCATTGATCCAATTGAATTATTAGTCGAATTGCACCCCATCGACCGCCAGCTGCGCATCAGCCGGGAAGAAGACATCATTTCCCAGCAGGAAGCTTCCCGCATTCTTGTGCGCGGCATGGCTCATGAGATCAAAAACCCCTTGGGTGGCATTCGAGGTGCAGCGCAACTGCTCGCTCGCGAATTGGACAGCGATGGCCAGCGGGAATACACCCAAGTCATCATCAATGAGGCCGACCGTTTACGGAGCTTGGTCGACCGCATGCTCGGGCCCAACAAAGCCCTAAAAATTACGCCCACCAACATCCATGAGATTTTGGAGCGGGTACGCACCCTGATCGAAGCAGAAAGCAGGGGCAAAGTTCAGCTTCTACGAGATTACGACCCCAGTATTCCGGAATTTTCGGGCGATAAGGAACAACTCATTCAAGCGGTCTTGAACATCGCTCGAAACGCTATGGAGGCGGCATTCGAAAACGAGAATACTGCAGATACGGGAACCGCCCCGACAATCACCTTCCGCACTCGTACCTTGCGGCAGTTCACCATTGGCCATCAACGCCATCGTCTGGTTTGCCGCATCGACATTATCGACAACGGTCCCGGCATTCCGGCTGATCTACTGCAGAATGTTTTTTACCCCATGATCAGTGGCCGGGCTTCAGGCACCGGCTTGGGACTTTCAATCACTCAGAGCATCATTGGCCAGCACCGGGGCTTGGTGGAATGTGAAAGCGAGCCAGGAAAAACCGACTTTATTATTTTCCTGCCTCTGGAGGACACTTTATGAATCAGCGAGAAAACGTCTGGATCATCGATGACGACAAAAGCATCCGTTGGGTACTTGAACGTGCGCTAAGCCAAGCAGGCTTGCACGTACAAGCGTTTGACAGCGGCGAAGGCATCATTGCCCGACTAGAGCGTGAGCGGCCCGATGCCATTGTCAGCGATATACGCATGCCGGGCGTAGATGGCATCACCCTACTCTCTCGGATTGTCGCGCTGCACCCAGACGTTCCAGTCATCATCATGACCGCCCACTCGGACTTAGACAGCGCCGTCACAAGTTATCAGACAGGAGCGTTCGAATACCTGCCCAAACCGTTTGACGTGGATGAAGCAGTTGCCCTAGTCAAACGCGCAATCGCTCACAGCCATGAACAAAGGGCCTCCGCCGAACCCCAAATCGAAGAAGTGCAGAAAAGCACTGAGATCATTGGTGAAGCACCGGCCATGCAGGAAGTATTTCGGGCCATAGGACGGCTCTCGAATTCGAACATCACCGTGCTCATCAACGGTGAAAGCGGCACTGGCAAAGAGCTGGTTGCTCAGGCACTGCACAACCACAGCCCCCGCGCCCGCAATCCCTTCATTGCGCTAAATATGGCCGCCATTCCCAAAGACCTCATTGAGTCCGAACTGTTTGGCCATGAAAAAGGCGCCTTCACCGGTGCGGCAGGCACTCGGCAAGGGCGTTTCGAACAAGCCAATAGCGGCACCTTATTTCTCGACGAAATCGGCGACATGCCTGCCGACACCCAAACCCGCTTGCTGCGCGTTCTAGCTGACGGTGAGTTCTACCGGGTTGGCGGCACCACTCCAATCAAAGTGGATGTTCGCATTATCGCCGCTACCCACCAGGATCTCGAGAAGCTGGTAAACGCAGGCAGTTTCCGAGAGGATTTGTTTCACCGCTTGAACGTGATTCGGATTCATCTGCCGAAACTGGCCGAGCGCCGGACTGACATCCCCCGCCTGGTGCAACACTTCCTCGAGCAAGCCGCGAAAGAATTAGCCGTAGAAACAAAACTTTTACGCAAAGACGCTGAAGAATACCTCTCAACCCTGCCATGGCCTGGCAACGTTCGCCAGCTTGAAAACACCTGCCGCTGGCTCACGGTGATGGCGAGCGGTCGCGAAATTCATGTGGCCGACTTACCCCCGGAACTCTTAGATCAAGCCGAGTCCGAGAACGATGCCACTGGCCAGACCTGGCAAGAAGGCCTGAAAAACTGGGCAGAACAGGAATTGAAGCGTGGTAAAAAGGGGGTACTGGACCGAGCGGTGCCAGAGTTTGAGAAGATCATGATTGAAACGGCCCTGAAGCATACCGGTGGGCGGCGCCGAGATGCCTCAATTTTGCTCGGCTGGGGCCGAAACACCTTAACCCGAAAGATCAACGAACTAAATCTGGATCATCCAGAAACAATGGATGAGTAGCCGTTAGCTACCATAAAGCGAAGCCATAAAAAAAACCGAGCAGTTGCTCGGTTTTTTTTATGCGCGCCCCCGCCTTAAAACGGGATGTCGTCGTCAAAATCATCAATGGGCTCTGGCATGCTACCCGCCTGCTGCTGTGGCGCAGGATTATTGTAGCCACCCTGTTGCTGGGGCTGCTGAGGCTGTTGCGGTGCATTGTATTGCTGCTGAGGTGCTGGAGCTTGCTGCTGCGGGCGCCCCTGCGGAGCACCTTGATTCATGCCACCTTCACTTCCGCGGCTATCCAGCATCTGCATCTGACCGTTGATATCCACAACAATCTCCGTCGTGTAACGATCCTGACCATCCTGACCTTGCCACTTCCGAGTCTGCAAACGCCCTTCGATATAGACCTTTGACCCTTTACGCAAATACTGCCCGGCTACTTCCGCCACCTTTCCGAAGATAACAATCCGGTGCCACTCGGTTCGAGGGACCATCTGACCGGTCTGTCGATCTTTGTAACTTTCATCGGTCGCCAAGTTCAGGTTAACCACTGCATTGCCGTTTGGGGTGTATCGGGTATCCGGGTCCTGGCCCAGGTTGCCGATCAGAATTACCTTGTTTATGCCTCGTGCCATGTTCTGCTCCTGGTGTTTTTGACCGAACGCCTGCACTCCCTGCAAGCGTCCAATGTTTAAGTATTGTCACCCTGCCGCACAAATTCCAGGTGCGCAAGCTGATCTTCATTAAAGTACTGACGATCCACTTTCAAATAAGCCGTCAAGGCCTCTTCAACAATAACCACGTCCGCTACGCCAGACAGACCTCGCAAACGTTGATCGATGTCATCAAAGGGTGTTGCGAGCACATCACGCAACTGCACCACCAAACTGGCGGTGTAACTTGGGGGTGGCATGGTGAGCGCTACCAGCAACCAAACTATCAATACGCCAGCCATTAACCACAGCACGCCATCCAAGCCAGTTTGCTGCAACAAATAACCACCCAGTGCGCCTCCAAGAAACGCCCCTAAAAACTGAGACGTTGAATAAACCCCCATCGCCGTGCCTTTGCTCGCCGCAGGCGCTTCCTTACTGATCAAAGACGGCAAACTCGCTTCCAGCAAATTGAACGCCATGAAAAAGAAGAACAAGACCGCCCACGCCACTCCCAGACTATCCGTTACGCCGGTCATTGCCGCCGTTGCTAATGCCAACAACGCAATTGCGCCACAGAGCACGGGTTTCATTTTACGCTTTTTCTCACCAATGACGATAAACGGCACCATGGCAAAGAACGAGGTCACCATCACCGTCAGGTAAAACCACCAATGAGAAGTGGCGGTCAACCCGAGCTGGTCGTTAAGAATGGTCGGGAACACCAAAAACAACGCGGTCAGCGCAAAATGCAGGGCAAAAATACCAAAATCCAGTCGCAACAAACGGCCATCGGCCAGAACCTTCCCAACCATCTCACGCGCTGGATGCGTTTCAGCGTTCACCTTGTGCTGGTGCGGCGTGGGTACGACCTTCGCCACCACAATCAATGCCAGAAGCGCCAGCACAGAGGTGGTGTAGAAAATACCGGACAAACCCCAAGCAGCGCCAAGCAGTGGCCCAACAACCAGGGAAACAGAAAACGACAAGCCAATTGAAATACCAACCGTTGCCATTGCCTTGGTGCGCTGTTCTTCTCGAGTCAGGTCGCTGAGCATGGCCATCAAAACACTGGCGATGGCTCCTGCACCTTGCAATATACGCCCGGCAATCACCCCGTATATCGAGTCCGCAACGCCCGCAAGGACACTGCCCGCCGAAAACAGTATCAAGCCGATATAGATCATCCGCTTACGCCCGACCCGATCCGACATCAACCCGAATGGAATCTGCAACAACGCTTGGCTTAAACCGTATGCACCGATCGCAAAGCCGATCAAAGCAGGTGTCGCTCCCTGTAAATCACTCCCCAACAGAACGAACACCGGCATAACCATAAACAGCCCCAGCATACGCATGGCGTATACCGAAGCCAGAGCTGCGACTGAGCGTTTTTCTAGCGCGTTCATATAACCCGTGCCGGAGTGAATGAATGGGGTCGCGACCCTCGGCCGCGAGGCGCGCATTGTACCAGAACACTGGCTCCGACGGGACTACTCACATTGGGGTGCCCCTACGTAGAGTCGACAACTTAGCCGCGCCTTCCCTAAAACGATATACTGGTCGTTTTTATCGGAAGCGAGGTGTTATGGACCATATCCAGATCAAGGGTGCACGCACCCACAACCTGAAAAACATCGACCTGGATATGCCGCGGGACAAACTCATCGTGATTACCGGGCTGTCGGGCTCAGGGAAGTCGTCTTTGGCATTCGACACACTCTACGCCGAAGGCCAGCGACGCTACGTGGAATCCTTGTCGACCTACGCACGGCAATTTTTATCCATGATGGAAAAACCCGACGTGGACCACATCGAAGGCTTGTCACCGGCTATTTCGATCGAACAAAAGTCCACCTCTCACAACCCGCGTTCAACCGTGGGCACCATCACCGAAATCTACGATTACCTGCGCTTGCTATTTGCGCGTGCCGGCGAGCCCCGCTGCCCAGACCACCACCAACCGTTGGAAGCCCAAACCGTTAGTCAAATGGTGGATCAGGTGTTGGCGTTCCCAGAAGACAGTAAATTGATGATCCTCGCGCCCGTGATCCGGGACCGGAAGGGCGAGCACCTGCAAGTCATCGACACCATGCGCAGCCAAGGTTTTATTCGACTTCGAGTAGACGGCACCGTCTATGACATCGACGACGTGCCCGCCCTCGATAAAAAGCGCAAACACCAAATCGACGTCGTGGTTGACCGATTCAAAGTAAAACCGGGGCTTGAACAGCGGCTCGCGGAAAGCTTCGAAACGGCCCTCGACTTATCCGACGGCATCGCGCTCGTCGCTCCCATGTCAGGCCAAGGCGAAGAGCATACGTTTTCCGCCCGCTACGCGTGTAACCAGTGTGGCTACTCCCTAAGCGAGCTTGAACCGCGGCTTTTTTCCTTCAACAACCCCGCAGGTGCATGCCCCACTTGTGACGGACTGGGCGTTAAACAGTTTTTCGATCCTGAAAAAATCATTCAGCATCCTGAAGCAACGCTAGCGTCGGGCGCCATCAAAGGATGGGATCGCCGCGCGGTCTATTACTTCCAGATGCTAACCAGCGTTGCCGAACATTACAGCATGGACCTCGAAACACCTTGGGATGAACTGCCCGAAGATTTTCAGGAAGCCCTATTGCACGGAACCGGGAGTGAAGAAGTCACCTTCCGATACGTTAACTCCCGTGGACAAATCATCGAAAAGGCACACCCCTTTGAAGGTATCCTACCTAATCTGGAACGCCGCTATCGGGAAACTGAGTCTCAAAGCATGCGTGAGGAGCTGGCCCGAAACCTCAGCACCCAGCCGTGCAAAGACTGCCACGGCTCCCGCTTAAGGCAGAGCGCTCGGCACGTATTTATCAAAGAACAAAACTTGCCAGACGTAACTCGCATGCCGGTAGGTGAAGCACACCGCTATTTCGGCGAATTGACGCTACCCGGGCGTAAAGGCGAAATAGCTGACAAAATTCTGAAAGAGGTTCGCGAACGACTTCAGTTTCTGGTCAACGTTGGCCTCGAATACCTGACACTGGAGCGAAGCGCCGACACCCTGTCCGGCGGTGAAGCTCAACGGATTCGCCTGGCCAGTCAGATCGGAGCGGGCCTTGTCGGTGTTATGTACATTCTCGACGAGCCTTCCATAGGACTGCACCAACGGGATAACGATCGTCTACTTGCCACCCTTACCCATCTACGGGATCTGGGCAACACCGTCATCGTGGTAGAACACGACGAAGATGCTATCCGCGCCGCCGATTATGTCATCGACATTGGACCCGGCGCCGGTGTACATGGCGGCCAAGTGGTCGCAAGAGGCACTCCCGCCGATATCATCGCCAACAAAGATTCACTAACTGGACAGTACCTAAGTGGCGAAAAAAGCATCGCGATAGCGCCGGAGCGCAATAAAGGCAATGGGAAAAACCTCATACTGACCGGTGCCACAGGCAACAACCTGCAAGACGTCACACTGACCCTACCCTTAGGCATCATGACCTGTATAACCGGCGTATCCGGCTCTGGCAAGTCCACATTAATCAACAGCACACTGTACCCGGTCGCGGCCGCGAAACTTAACAAAGCCACCAGCTTGACCCACGCCCCCTACAAAAACCTCAAAGGGCTGGACGATCTGGACAAAGTCATCGATATCGACCAAAGCCCCATCGGCAGAACCCCCCGTTCCAACCCGGCCACCTACACGGGATTATTCACACCAATACGTGAATTATTCGCCGGCACCCAAGAAGCCCGATCAAGAGGCTATAAAGTTGGCCGCTTCTCCTTCAACGTCAAAGGCGGACGCTGCGAAGCCTGCCAAGGCGATGGCGTGATTAAAGTAGAAATGCACTTCTTGCCCGATGTATACGTGCCCTGCGACATCTGCAAAGGCAAACGCTACAACCGGGAAACTCTGGAAGTTCGCTACAAAGGCAAAAACATCCACGAAGTGCTCGACATGACCGTGGAGGAAGGCCGCGAATTCTTCGACGCCGTACCCTTCTTGGCCCGGAAGCTTCAAACCCTCATCGACGTCGGCTTATCTTACATCCGCTTAGGACAAAGTGCCGTCACACTATCTGGCGGTGAGGCGCAGCGTGTGAAGCTCGCTAAAGAGCTCTCCAAACGGGATACAGGCAAGACCCTTTACATCCTGGACGAGCCAACAACTGGCCTACACTTCTACGACATTCAACAATTGCTGAACGTATTGCAGCGGTTACGAGACCACGGCAACACAATCGTGGTGATCGAACACAACCTTGACGTCATCAAAACAGCGGATTGGATCGTCGATCTGGGCCCTGAAGGTGGCTCTGGTGGCGGGCAGATTATTGCGGAAGGTACTCCTGAAGACGTAGCGAACAACGCAAACTCCCACACCGGGAAATACCTAAAACCGATGCTGGAAAAATAAGGAACACACGACAAAACTACGTCGGCCAGCAACAACACAAATTCCAGACACAAAAAAACCGGGAACCTTTCGGATCCCGGCCTTTTCAAGAAATAGCCTAAACGATTTTACTCGTCGTCGCCCATCTCTTCAGCTTCAATGTCCAGAGGACGGCCGACCAGCTCAACAAATGCCATAGGGGCATTGTCGCCAGCACGGAAACCGCACTTCAAAACACGAAGATATCCACCCGGTCGTTCGTTGTAACGGGGGCCCAGCTCGTTGAAAAGCTTAGCTACCGCTGCATCGTCACGCAGGCGCGCAAACGCCAGACGACGATTCGCAACCGAATCATTCTTTGCGAGCGTGATCAATGGCTCTGCTACCCGACGCAATTCTTTCGCTTTCGGGAGCGTCGTTTTGATCAGCTCGTGCTCAACCAGTGACGCAGTCATGTTACGGAACATGGCCTTGCGATGCGCACTGGTCCTGTTGAACTTACGACCACTCTTACGATGACGCATTGCTCTGATTCCTTACCTTAAACTAATCGGCGATTAACCGCCCAGAACCCGGTCATCACCACGAAGGCTTGCCGGCGGCCAGTTATCAAGACGCATTCCCAGTGACAGACCACGGGACGCTAGAACGTCCTTGATCTCGGTCAGCGACTTTTTGCCAAGGTTAGGCGTCTTCAGCAGCTCCACTTCTGTGCGCTGGATTAGATCGCCGATATAGTAAATATTTTCTGCCTTCAAGCAGTTAGCCGAACGTACAGTCAACTCAAGATCATCAACCGGACGCAACAGAATAGGATCGATTTCTTCCTCTTCTTCTACGCGCTCCGGCTCTTTTTCATGATCGAAATCGACGAACACAGCCAATTGTTGCTGGAGGATAGTCGCGGCCCGGCGAATTGCTTCTTCCGGATCGATCGTACCGTTAGTCTCCAGATCAATAACAAGCTTGTCGAGATCTGTACGCTGCTCAACCCGTGCACTTTCTACCGCATAAGACACTCGGCGAACCGGGCTGAACGTAGCATCAAGCTGCAAACGCCCAATGGCACGAGTTTCGTCCTCGTCCAGTCCACGCTGATCAGCTGGCTCGTAGCCGCGACCCCGAGACACGCGCAAGCGCATGTTCAGTTCGCCGTTCTCGCTCAGGTGACAGATAACGTGTTCCGGGTTAGCGATTTCAACGTCGTGATCCAACGTGATATCACCAGCAGTTACAACGCCCGGACCTTTTTTGCTGAGTGTCAGCTCAGTGTCATCACGTCCGTTCATCTTTACGGCAACGCCCTTGAGGTTCAAAAGAATCTCAATGACGTCCTCCTGGACACCCTCGATGGCACTGTACTCGTGCAGGACACCGTCGATCTGTGCTTCAGTCACGGCGCAGCCTGGCATCGAAGACAGAAGAATGCGGCGAAGCGCACTGCCCAAGGTATGACCAAAGCCGCGTTCTAGCGGCTCCAGAGTGACCTTGGCACGCAAAGCGCCGGACTCTTTCACGTCGATCGTACGAGGTGTCAATAACTCATGTACTGAACGCTGCATAGACGCCCCTATCTGCTATCGTTGCTAACTGGGCTTTACTTAGAGTAAAGCTCGACGATGAGGTTCTCGTTGATGTCGGCAGGCAGTTCAGTACGCTCAGGTACTGACTTGTAAACGCCGGACATCTTGTTGGCGTCAACCTCTACCCAGCTCACCGGCGCGCGGCTACCAGCCAGTTCCAGAGCGCCTTTAACGCGCAACTGATTCTTGGCCTTCTCACGCAGACTCACAACGTCACCTGCTTTAACCTGATAAGAGGCAATATTTACCGGCTTATCGTTAACCAGGATCGCTTTGTGAGAAACGAGCTGACGGGACTCAGCACGGGTAGAACCAAAACCCATGCGATATACAACGTTATCCAGACGGCCTTCCAGAAGTTGCAGCAGGTTTTCACCCGTTGCGCCCTTCCGACGGGCTGCCTCTTTGTAGTACCCACGGAACTGCTTCTCAAGCACACCGTAGATACGACGAACTTTTTGCTTCTCGCGAAGCTGCAAGCCGTACTCGGACAGACGACCGCGACGCGCGCCGTGCATACCCGGCGGAGTCTCGATGTTGCACTTGGAATCGAGCGCGCGAACACCGCTCTTCAGAAAAAGATCTGTCCCTTCACGACGAGACAGCTTGCACTTCGGGCCTATATAACGAGCCATATTTCACTGTCTCCTGTGTTAGACGCGGCGCTTCTTGGGCGGACGACAACCGTTATGGGGAATCGGCGTCACATCAGTGATGTTAGTGATCTTGTAGCCACACCCATTGAGGGCACGAACTGCAGATTCACGTCCGGGCCCAGGACCCTTAACCTCTACATCCAGGTTTTTAAGGCCGTATTCAGCAGCCGCATTACCGGCTCTTTCAGCTGCTACCTGCGCAGCAAAAGGTGTGCTCTTACGCGAACCGCGGAAACCAGAACCACCAGAAGTGGCCCAGGACAAAACGTTGCCCTGACGGTCCGAAATGGTCACGATGGTGTTGTTGAAGGACGCGTGAATGTGCGCGACGCCATCAACAACCGTCTTTTTCACCTTTTTACGGGTACGTGTACCTGGCTTTGCCATGTTTGCCTACCTGTTACTTACGAATAGGTTTGCGTGGACCTTTACGGGTGCGGGCGTTGGTCTTGGTGCGCTGGCCGCGAACTGGAAGTCCGTGACGATGGCGCAGACCACGGAAGCAACCGAGATCCTTCAAACGCTTAATGTTCATCTGTACTTCACGACGCAAATCGCCTTCGACGGTGAACTTGCCCACTTCAGTACGAAGTGCTTCAAGCTGCTCGTCGCTAAGGTCTTTGACCTTGACGTCCGGCTTAACGCCGGTTGCATCGCAAAGCTTCTGGGCTGTTGTCTTGCCGACACCAAAGATGTATGTCAGTGAGATAACAGCATGTTTGTGATCGGGTATATTGACACCGGCTATACGTGCCATCCAAATTACTCCGCGTTCAAAGCTTTGCTGTGTGAATTTTCCGCCACAAAAAGGGCGCGAAATAATAACGCTCGACTCAGGCTTGAGTCAAGCGCCATATTCCGAACCCCTTTTACAATGTCAGTTTTAATCCCGGAGGATTAGCCCTGGCGCTGCTTGTGGCGAGGCTCCGAGCAGATGACTCGAACTGAGCCATTGCGTCGAATTACTTTGCAGTTACGGCAAATTTTCTTTACCGAAGCGCGTACTTTCATTGTCGACTCCAGTTTTCAAGGGGAACGGCTATCAGCCGTTCCGTCCATAGCCCTTGAGATTGGACTTCTTCATCAGTGATTCATACTGATGAGACATCAGGTGCGACTGAACCTGCGCCATGAAATCCATCACCACGACTACAACAATCAGCAGTGATGTACCACCAAGATAGAAAGGTACGTTACCTGCAACCATCAGAAACTGAGGGAACAGGGACACCGCCGCGATATACATAGCCCCGAACAACGTAAGACGAGTAAGAACACCATCGATGTACTTCGCCGTCTGTTCTCCCGGACGAATCCCCGGAATGAACGCGCCGGAACGCTTGAGGTTATCCGCAACTTCTTTAGGGTTGTACATCAGCGCTGTGTAGAAGAAGCAGAAGAAAACAACTGCTGCTGCGAACAGGATAATATACAAAGGTTGGCTCGGAGCCAATGCCTGTGATACATCACTCAACCATTCCATGCCCTCACCTTGTCCGAACCACTGCCCCAGTGACGCCGGGAAAAGCAGAATCGAAGAAGCGAAGATCGGCGGAATAACACCGGCCATATTCACCTTAAGAGGCAAATGGCTGGATTGCTGAGCGAATACCTGACGTCCCTGCTGCCGCTTTGCGTAGTTAATGGTTAGACGGCGTTGGCCGCGCTCCATAAACACCACAAAACCGACTACAGCAACGGCCAGCACGCCAATACCGAGTACAACCAACAGACTCATCTCTCCGTTACGTGCTTGCTCCAGGGTCTGACCTATAGCCCCCGGCAAGCCCGCGACAATACCTGCGAAAATAAGCAGGGAGATACCGTTTCCGATACCACGCTCAGTGATTTGTTCACCGAGCCACATCATGAAGACGGCACCACAAACGAAAGAGACAACCGCCACAAAGTGGAAGCTGAAGCTGTCGTTGAACGTAACACCTTGAGAGGCAAGCCCCACCGAAATACCAAAGCCCTGAACCAGGGCCAGGATAACCGTACCATACCGCGTGTACTGGCTAATCTTACGACGACCAGCTTCACCCTCTTTCTTAAGCTGCTCAAGCTGCGGACTAACCGCAGTCATGAGCTGCATAATAATCGAGGCCGAAATATACGGCATAATACCGAGTGCGAAAATACTCATGCGCTCAAGCGCACCACCGGAGAACATGTTAAACAGACTCAGGATCGTGCCCTGGTTCTGGTCAAACAATGCCGCCAAACGGTCTGGGTTGATGCCAGGCACCGGAATATGAGCGCCGATGCGGTACACCAACAACGCCAGAAAGACAAACCAGAGCCGCGAACGCAGCTCTGCAAATCCTTTTCCAGCGCCCGCAGGCAATGATGCTGTCTTGGCCATTTAGTCCTCGACTCGTCTTAGTCTTCGACTTTCCCACCCGCGGCAACAATTGCCTCGCGTGCGCCTTTAGTGACACGTAGCCCTTTAACGGTTACCGCACGGTCCAGCTCACCAGACAGCATAACCTTAGCAACGCGAATTTCTTCACGAACGATGTCAGCTTTCTTCAGTGCAGCCAGATCGACCACGTCACCCTCTACCTTCGCCAACTCGTTCAGGCGAATTTCAGCAACGTAACGCTGCTGACGAGAGGTGAAACCGAATTTTGGCAGACGACGGGCCAAAGGCTGCTGACCACCCTCGAAACCAGGGGCTACAGAGCCACCGGAACGGGATTTCAGACCTTTATGACCGCGACCGCCCGTTTTACCGAGTCCGCTACCGATACCACGACCAACGCGCTTTGCGTTTGGACGTGAACCAGGTTCCGGAGCAAGTTCGTTCAGACGCATCTCAGTTCTCCTCAACCTGCACCAGGTAATTAACCCGGTTGATCATACCGCGAATAGAAGGAGTATCTTCCACTTCGACCGTGTGACCGATTTTACGAAGACCCAAACCCTTCACACAAAGCTTGTGCTTAGGCTGACAGCCGATTGGGCTGCGGGTCAGAGTTACTTTGATCGTTTTTGCGTTCGCCATGACTTCAACCCAGGATATCTTCGACGGATTTACCGCGCTTGGCTGCAACATCTTCAGGCGCATTCATAGCCTGCAGACCCTTAATGGTTGAACGTACAACGTTCACCGGGTTGGTAGAGCCGTAGCACTTAGAGAGAACGTTTTGAACGCCCGCTACTTCAAGCACTGCACGCATCGCACCACCAGCAATAACACCGGTACCTTCAGAAGCCGGCATCATGAACACTTTAGAACCGCCGTGCTGTGCACGAACCGCGTACTGAAGCGTGTTGCCGTCTAGGGCGACGTCTACCATGTTTTTACGCGCAGCTTCCATAGCCTTTTGGATAGCGACCGGAACTTCCCGGGCTTTACCACGACCAAAACCAACGCGCCCTTTACCATCACCCACTACAGTCAGTGCAGTGAAGGCAAAGATACGGCCGCCTTTTACAACCTTAGCGACTCGATTGACCTGAACCAGCCTTTCCTGGAGCTCAGGCGCCTTCTGTTCGTTAACGCTCATCTTCTCCACCTCTTAGAATTGCAAGCCAGCTTCACGAGCACCGTCGGCCAAAGCCTGAATGCGACCGTGATAACGGTAACCTGAGCGGTCAAATGCGACCTTCTCAATGCCTGCCGCCTTAGCGCGTTCAGCAATCAGCTGACCCACTTTTTTGGCGGCGTCCACGTTACCGGTTGCACCCTGGCGCAATTCCTTATCCAACGTGGAAGCAGTTGCCAGCACTTTGCTGCCATCTGCTGAAGTAACCTGGGCATACATATGACGCGGCGTGCGGTGAACGCACAAACGGTCAGTACCCAGCTCACGAATCTTCATGCGCACTTTACGTGCGCGACGCAGTCTTTCGTTATTCGCGCTCATAGTCCCGCCTTATTTCTTCTTGGCTTCTTTGCGTCTTACCTGCTCATCCGCATAACGAACACCTTTGCCCTTATAAGGCTCGGGCGGACGGAACGCGCGAATGTCTGCAGCGACCTGGCCAACCTGTTGCTTGTCGATACCGCGAATTACAACTTCCGTGTTAGACGGAGTTTCAGCGGTAACACCCTCGGGCAGCTCATATTCGACCGGGTGAGAAAAACCCAGTGTCAGATTGAGCTTTTTGCCTTGCGCCTGAGCACGGTAACCTACGCCTGCCAGCTGAAGCTTGCGCTCCCAGCCTGTAGACACGCCGTTAACCATATTGTTAACCAACGCCCGAGTAGTACCAGCAAGAGCGCGGGACTTTTTAGCACCATCGCGAGCTGCAAAGCGAAGACGACCGTCTTCCTGCTTTACTTCAACCAATTGGTGAATAGTGAGTTCAAGTGCTCCTTTGGAGCCCTTTACATTGATTTCCTGTCCGTTCAGCTTAACCTCAACACCGGAAGGCAGCACGACAGGATTATTGGCAACCCTGGACATGTGATTCTCCTAGAATACGGTGCAGATGACTTCGCCACCCACGCCAGCAGCTCGTGCGGCGCGGTCTGTCATAACGCCCTTGGACGTTGAGACAATCGCGACTCCCAGACCACCGGATACTTTCGGCAGTTCCCCAGCGCCTTTGTACTGGCGCAGACTCGGACGACTAACCCGCTTGATCTCTTCAATAACCGGCTTACCGCCGAAGTACTTCAGGTTGATCGTTAGCTGGGGCTTCGCGTCAGCTGAAACGGAAAACTCTCCAACGTAACCTTCGTCCTTAAGGACCTGGGCTACGGAGATTTTCATTTTGGAAGACGGCATGACCACATCGGCCTTCTCTGCCATCTGGGCATTACGAATACGAGTAAACATATCCGCAAGCGTATCTTGCATACTCATTACAATGAGTCTCCTGATCTTTTTAGTTGTGCAGCGGCGCGCCGCACCGCTTACCAACGGGCTCCTGACCGAAGTCAGGATGCCTGTCTTACCAGCTTGCCTTGGTCAGCCCTGGAACGTCACCGCGCATGCCGTATTCACGGAGTTTAATCCGTGAAAGTTCGAACTTACGCAGAACGCCGTGAGGACGACCAGTCACCTGGCAACGATTCCGAAGACGTGAAGGGCTCGCATTGCGAGGCTGCTGCTGCAGCTTCATCTGTGCGTCCCAACGCTCTTCGTCGCTGGTATTAGGGTTTTTGATAATCGCCTTGAGCTCCGCGCGCTTGGCTGCGTACTTAGCCACAGTCTGCTCACGCTTCAGCTCACGGTTTTTCATTGAAACCTTAGCCATGTCACTCGTTCCTTATTTCTTGAACGGAAAGCCGAAGGCTTTCAACAGTTCGCGACCTTCGTCGTCGGTACCGGCAGAGGTAGTGATGGTGATATCCAGCCCGCGGACCTTGTCGACTTTGTCGTACTCGATCTCAGGGAAGATGATCTGCTCACGCACACCCATGCTGTAGTTACCGCGACCGTCGAAGGATTTCGGATTGAGGCCACGGAAGTCACGAATGCGGGGAACCGCAATGTGAACCAGGCGATCAAAGAAATCCCACATGCGCTCACCGCGCAGGGTCACTTTACAACCAATCGGCCAACCTTCACGGATTTTAAAGCCCGCTACGGATTTTCTTGCCTTGGTCACAACAACTTTTTGACCTGCCAGACGCTCAAGATCTGCGACAGCATTTTCAATAAGTTTTTTGTCACCAACAGCTTCACCGACACCCATGTTCAGGGTGATTTTCTCGATACGCGGAACCTGCATAACGTTCTTGTAGCCGAACTCTTTCTGCAGGGCGGGTACCACTTCCTTTGAATACTGCTCTTTCATGTTAAGCATCGTAACCACCACCGCTTACTGGTTATCGACAGGTTCTTTCGTGGACTTGAAGATCCGCACTTTAGTGCCGTCTTCCTTAATCTGGAAGCCAACACGATCGGCTTTGCCGGTCTGCGGATTAAAAATAGCCACGTTGGAAGCCTGGATAGGCGCTTCTTTTTCGACGATACCACCTGGGGTGCCGAGCATCGGGTTAGGCTTTGTGTGTTTCTTGATCATATTGATACCAGAAACAATCACGCGACCGTCGTCCTGAACCTTCAGGACTTTACCACGTTTCTCTTTGTCTTTCCCCGCGGTGACGATTACTTCGTCATCTCGTTTAATCTTTTTCATAACCGGCCTCTGGTCCTTTAAAGTACTTCGGGTGCCAGTGAGATAATCTTCATGAACTTTTCGTTTCGCAGCTCACGAGTAACCGGTCCGAAGATACGGGTACCAATGGGTGCGTCCTGAGTGTTCAGAAGTACCGCCGCGTTACCGTCAAAACGGATCAAAGAACCGTCCGGACGACGCACACCCTTACGGGTACGTACTACAACAGCTTTAAGGACCTGGCCTTTCTTCACCTTGCCGCGTGGGATGGCTTCCTTAACGGTTACCTTAATGATATCCCCAACGCTGGCATAACGCCGGTGAGATCCGCCCAGGACCTTGATACACATAACTTGACGTGCACCGCTGTTATCCGCGACTTCAAGCATTGTTTGAGTCTGAATCATGGTTGTTCTCCGGGCGAATTACACCTTGGAAGCGCGTTCGGTGACCTCAACCAGAGCCCAGCTCTTAGTCTTGGAGACCGGACGGGTTTCCTCGATGGTTACGGTGTCGCCGATGTTGCACTGATTGCTTTCATCGTGCGCATGGATCTTGGTTGAACGCTTCATGTACTTACCGTACAGAGGGTGTTTCACCTGACGCTCAACCAGGACCACGATGGATTTATCCATCTTGTTGCTCACGACCTTCCCGCTCAGAGTTCTGGCAGTTTGGGTAGCTTCGGTCATGTCACTGTCCTGCCTTTTCATTCATTACCGTTTTAACGCGCGCAATGTCGCGTTTCACGTTGCCGAGGAGGTGAGACTGATTCAGCTGACCTGTCGCTTTACGCATACGCAGGTTGAACTGCTCCTTCAGGAGGTTGATCAGCTCGCTGTTCAGCTCCTCAACGGACTTTTCACGCAGCTCTGTTGCTTTCATCACATCACCGTCCTCGTTACAAAGGTGGTCTGTACAGGCAGTTTGGCCGCTGCCAATGTGAAGGCTTCCCGAGCCAATTCCTCGGATACACCTTCCATTTCGTAGAGCATGCGACCTGGCTGAATTTCAGCCACCCAATACTCGACAGAACCCTTACCTTTACCCATTCGAACTTCAAGTGGCTTACCAGTGATCGGCTTATCCGGGAAAACCCGAATCCAGATCTTACCGCCCCTCTTGATCTTACGAGTCATGGTACGACGCGCTGCCTCAATCTGACGCGCAGTTATACGTCCACGGGTTGTCGCTTTCAATCCGTATTCACCGAAGCTCACCTTAGTAGCTCGCTGAGCAAGACCGGTGTTACGGCCTTTCATTACCTTGCGAAATTTGGTGCGTTTTGGTTGCAGCATAAGAGTGCCCCTTTACTTAGAACCTTTCTTCCCAGAGGCTTTCTTGTCAGCACGGACCTGTTCCATACCACCAAGAATCTCACCTTTGAAGATCCATACCTTCACGCCGATAACGCCGTAAGTGGTGTGCGCTTCATAGGTTGCGTAATCAATATCTGCACGCAATGTGTGCAGAGGAACACGACCTTCGCGATACCACTCGGAACGTGCGATTTCAGCACCCCCAAGACGACCACCAACCTGAATCTTGATACCCTTGGCACCCTGACGCATGGCATTTTGAACCGCACGCTTCATAGCGCGACGGAACATCACACGACGCTCGAGCTGACCGGCAACGTTTTGCGCTACCAGGCGGGCATCCAGGTCCGGCTTGCGGACTTCTTCGATGTTGATGTGCACAGGCACACCCATCATGTCGCTAACTTCACGACGCAGACGGTCAACATCTTCACCCTTCTTACCGATAACAATACCGGGACGGGCGGTATGGATCGTGATCCGGGCGTTCTGAGCAGGGCGCTCGATCACGATCTTGCTGACAGACGCCTTAACCAGACGCTTGTCGAGGAATTCGCGAACCTGAATATCGTTCAACAGGTTTTTCGCGTAGTCCTTTTTGTCGGCGTACCAAACTGAGTTGTGCTCTTTAATCACACCCAGGCGTATGCCGGTCGGATTTACTTTATGACCCATCTGAGCATCTCCTACTTGTCGGCGACCTTGACGGTGATATGACAGGTGCGCTTCATAATACGGTCAGCGCGCCCCTTGGCTCGAGCTTTGATTCGCTTGAGCGTTGGGCCTTCATCCACCATGACAGTGGAGACCCGCAGATCATCAACGTCTAGACCTTCGTTGTGCTCAGCGTTAGCGATGGCAGATTCAAGAGCTTTCTTGATCACACCAGCCGCCTTCTTCGGGCTGAAAGTCAAAATGTTCAGGGCGTCCTCAACAGCCTTGCCGCGTACTTGGTCAGCGACAAGACGCGCTTTCTGAGCTGAGAGGCGAGCGCCCTTATACTTGGCTGCTACTTCCATTTCTATTACCTCAGGATCAGCGTTTAGCTTTCTTGTCGGCCGCATGACCACGATAAGTACGCGTTGCCGCGAACTCACCCAGCTTATGTCCTACCATATCTTCGGTGACATAAACCGGCACGTGTTGCTTGCCGTTGTGGACTGCAATGGTCAGGCCTACCATCTCTGGGAAAATTGTCGACCGGCGGGACCAGGTTTTAATTGGACGCTTGTCGCTTTTTTCCAGAGCTGCCTCGACCTTCTTCAACAGATGCAGGTCTATAAAAGGACCTTTCTTTAAAGAACGTGGCACAGCAATTACCTCTATGTAGTCGTTTACTTGGCCGAACGACGACGTACTATCATCTTATCAGTACGTTTGTTCTTACGAGTCTTATGCCCTTTGGTCGGAACACCCCACGGAGTAACCGGGTGACGTCCACCAGAGGTACGCCCTTCACCACCACCATGCGGGTGGTCAACTGGGTTCATAGCAACACCACGTACTGTTGGACGTTTACCGCGCCAACGTGATGCACCCGCTTTACCAAGCTGCTTCAGACTGTGCTCACTGTTGGATACTTCACCCAACGTGGCGCGACAATCTACAAGCACCTTACGCATTTCACCTGAACGCAGGCGGATAGTGGCGTAAGCCCCTTCCCTTGCAACCAGCTGTACGGATGCGCCCGCAGAGCGAGCCAGCTGAGCACCTTTGCCAGGCTTGAGTTCGACGCAGTGAATCACTGAACCAACCGGAATATTCCGGAGCGGCAAAGTGGAACCCACCTTGATCGGCGCGTCGACGCCGGAGCGCACAGGATCGCCAGCCTTCATACCTTTAGGAGCGATAATGTAACGACGCTCGCCATCGGCATATTTGACCAACGCAATGTGCGCTGAACGGTTAGGATCGTATTCCAGGCGCTCAATGACCGCCGGGATACTATCTTTAGTCCGCTTAAAATCGATTACACGGTAGTGCTGCTTGTGACCACCACCAATGTGACGACTGGTAATACGGCCATTATTATTACGGCCACCAGTCCTACTCTGTGCTTCTACCAACGACTGGTATGGGCGCCCTTTGTGCAAATCCGGGTTGTAAAGCTTTACAACGTGACGGCGTCCGGCAGATGTTGGTTTGGTCTTGACGATCGGCATATTACGACCCCTTTACCTTATTCCACATCCAGAAAATCGATGTCCTGACCTTCTGCCAGCTTAACGTAAGCCTTACGAATGTCATTACGCTTGCCGAACCCGCGGATAGTGCGCTTAAGCTTACCCTTACGGTTCAGAACCTGAACACCTTCTACGGTGACGTTGAACAACTGTTCAACGGCTTTTTTGATCTCGGGCTTGGTCGCATCAGGGGCAACACGAAAAACCACCTGACCGTGCTCCGCTACGCGAGAAGCTTTCTCTGACACGAGTGGTCCAAGCAGGACCTTGTAAATACGTTCCTGATTCATCCCAGCATCTCCTCGATCTTCTTCAGAGCGGGAACAGTGACCACGACCTTCTCGTAGGCAACCAGGCTAACAGGATCCAGACCCGCAACGTCGCGAACATCCACGTGAGGAATGTTACGAGAAGCAAGGTGCAGGTTCTGCTCAACGGTCTCGGATAGAATCAGGGCATTGGAAACACCCAGTTCTTCGAGCTTCGCTGTGAACACCTTGGTTTTAGGAGTATCGACGCTCATCTCGTCAACCACTACCAGACGCTCCTGACGAACCAGCTCGGAAAGGATCGAGCACATGGCCGCACGGTACATCTTACGGTTAACTTTCTGTTCAAAGTCGCGAGGCTTAGCAGCGAACGTTACGCCGCCTGAACGCCAGATCGGGCTACGAATGGTGCCAGCACGTGCACGGCCGGTACCTTTTTGACGCCAAGGCTTCTTACCACCACCTCTGACTTCAGAACGTGTCTTCTGAGCCTTGGTACCCTGACGGCCAGCTGCCATGTATGCAGTAACCACCTGGTGAACCAGAGCTTCGTTAAAATCTTTGGCAAATGCAGCGTCGGAAACAGAGATTCCCTTGCCACTACCAGTAATTGTCAATTCCATCGAACCGCTCCTCAGGCTTTGACTGCAGGCTTGATGACAACATCGCCGCCAGTTGCGCCGGGTACGGCACCACTTACTAGCAGCAGGTTGCGCTCGGCATCGACACGGACAATCTTGAGGTTTTGCACGGTAACCTGCGCATTACCCATCTGACCGGCCATCTTTTTACCCTTAAATACCTTACCCGGAGTTTGGTTTTGACCAATGGAACCCGGAGCACGGTGAGAAAGGGAGTTACCGTGGGTAGCATCCTGCATGGAGAAGTTCCAGCGCTTAACACCGCCCTGGAAGCCCTTACCCTTGGAGCGACCAGTGGCATCAACCACTTGACCGTCTTCGAATACAGAGACTGTCAGCTCGCCGCCAGCGGCCAGCTCTTCACCTTCACCATCTGCCAAACGGAATTCCCAGGAACCACGACCAGCTTCAACGCCAGCTTTTGCGTAGTGACCTGCTTCCGCCTTAGTAACACGGGAGGAACGACGAGAACCTACGGTTACCTGAACTGCGCGGTAGCCGTCGTTTTCGAGAGTTTTAAGTTGTGTAATCCGGTTGGGCTCAACCTCGATTACTGTAACAGGCAACGCCTGTCCATCTTCCGTAAAAATACGGGTCATACCGGCCTTACGACCGACAACACCAATTGCCATGTTTCACCTCTTAAGTGTACGGGGCTCGCACCCTCTATGGCCTATGACAGTTACACACTCTAATACCAAACGGTATTAGCCGAGGCTGATCTGAACGTCTACACCTGCTGCCAGGTCCAACTTCATCAGAGCATCCACTGTCTTTTCCGTAGGCTCAACAATGTCGAGCAAACGCTTGTGCGTACGAATTTCATACTGATCACGCGCGTCTTTGTTGACGTGCGGGGATACCAGTATCGTGTACTTTTCCTTCCGCGTCGGCAGAGGAATAGGACCACGAACTTGAGCGCCGGTCCGCTTAGCGGTATCGACGATCTCCTGCGTGGACTGGTCGATTAGACGATAATCAAACGCCTTCAACCGGATTCGAATTTTTTGGCTTTGCATGATGCACCAAACTCCACTCGTAGCAGCTACTAGTTAGCCGACCTTCAAAAAAAGGAGCCGCATTGTATGCATAATACCCAACCGTGTCAACTGCCGAAGCAATGGACACGGTTGGGATAGCTTTGCGACCTAAACAGAAAAAGGGGCTGAGAATATTCAGCCCCTTTTTCCTGATCAACCGAGCATATTACTCGATGATCTTGGCAACAACACCGGCGCCAACGGTACGGCCGCCTTCACGAATCGCGAAGCGCAGACCATCTTCCATGGCGATCGGGGCAATCAGAGTAACAACCATCTGAACGTTGTCACCTGGCATTACCATTTCAACACCTTCCGGCAGTTCACACGATCCGGTCACGTCTGTGGTACGGAAGTAGAACTGAGGACGGTAGCCCTTGAAGAATGGAGTATGACGACCACCTTCTTCTTTGGACAATACGTACACTTCACACTCGAACTTGGTGTGCGGGTTGATAGAACCCGGCTTACACAGAACCTGACCACGCTCAACGTCGTCACGCTTGGTACCACGCAGCAGAACACCTACGTTCTCACCCGCACGACCTTCGTCGAGCAGCTTACGGAACATTTCAACGCCAGTACAAGTTGTCTTCACGGTATCTTTGATACCAACGATTTCAACTTCTTCACCAACCTTGACGATACCGCGCTCTACACGACCGGTTACAACAGTACCACGGCCAGAGATAGAGAATACGTCCTCGATCGGCATCAGGAACGGCTGATCAACAGCACGCTCAGGATCCGGGATGTACGCGTCCAGAGCTTCTACCAGCTTCTTAACAGCGGTAGTACCCATTTCGTTGTCGTCTTTACCTTCCAGAGCCATCAACGCAGAACCGGTAACGATCGGAGTGTCGTCGCCCGGGAAGTCGTACATGCTCAGCAGGTCACGAACTTCCATCTCAACCAGCTCAAGCAGCTCTTCATCATCAACCATGTCCGCTTTGTTCAGGAACACAACGATGAAAGGAACGCCAACCTGACGAGACAGCAGGATGTGCTCACGAGTCTGCGGCATAGGGCCGTCAGCTGCGGAACAAACCAGGATCGCGCCGTCCATCTGTGCCGCACCAGTGATCATGTTTTTAACATAGTCAGCGTGGCCCGGGCAGTCTACGTGTGCGTAGTGACGGGTCGGAGAATCGTACTCAACGTGTGAAGTGGCGATGGTTATACCACGTGCACGCTCTTCCGGTGCGTTATCGATCTGGTCGAAAGCACTTGCAGAACCTGTACCCCAAACTTCGTGACATACACGAGTCAGAGCAGCGGTCAGAGTGGTCTTACCATGGTCAACGTGACCGATGGTACCGACGTTTACGTGCGGCTTACTACGTTCAAATTTTTCTTTAGACACGGTTACACCTCTTCCTGTTTCTTAAGTCCTGGGGATCAACCCTTTTTAATGATCGCTTCGGCAATGTTCGAAGGAGCTTCCATATAACGAGAGAACTCCATCGCATAAGACGCCCGACCCTGTGTCGCTGAACGCAGATCAGTGGCGTAACCAAACATTTCCGACAACGGAACTTCTGCGCGGATGACCTTGCCCGCAGGGCCGTCATCCATACCCTGAATCAGACCACGACGACGGTTCAAATCACCGACGACGTCACCCATGTACTCTTCAGGGCTGACAACTTCAACCTTCATGACCGGCTCTAGAAGCGCAGGATTGGCTTCCAGCGCACCCTTCTTCATCGCCATGGAACCGGCGACTTTAAAGGCCATCTCGTTGGAGTCGACATCGTGGTACGAACCGTCATACAGAGTCGCTTTGATGCGAAGCAACGGATAGCCGGCAAGGCAACCATTTTGCATCTGTTCAGCGATACCCTGCTGTACGGCCGGGATGTATTCCTTAGGAACAACACCACCCACGATCTCGTTTACGAAGATGAAGTTTTCGCCATCTTCCTCATCCAACGGCAGAGGCTCAAGCTTAATCTTGACGTGACCGTACTGACCGCGACCACCAGACTGACGAACAAACTTACCTTCAACATCAACAGGCTTACGGATGCACTCACGGTAGGCAACCTGAGGCTTACCAATGTTCGCCTCTACCTTGAACTCGCGACGCATACGATCAACGATGATGTCCAGGTGAAGTTCACCCATACCAGAAATGATGGTTTGACCAGTCTCCTCATCAGTGCGAACACGGAATGAAGGGTCTTCCTGGGCCAACTTGCCCAACGCCACACCCATCTTCTCTTGATCAGCCTTCGACTTGGGCTCAACAGCAACAGAGATAACCGGCTCAGGGAACTCCATGCGCTCAAGAATAATCTTGTTACTCTCGTCACACAGCGTATCACCAGTCGTCACGTTCTTAAGACCGATCGCCGCAGCAATGTCGCCCGCCAGAACTTCTTTGATCTCTTCCCGATCGTTGGCGTGCATCTGAACCATACGGCCCACACGCTCTCTCTTGCCCTTCACGGAGTTGTATACGGAGTTACCCGACTCAAGCTTACCGGAGTAAACACGGAAGAAGGTCAAAGCACCCACGAACGGGTCAGTAGCAATCTTGAACGCCAGAGCGGCGAACGGTGCATTGTCGTCAACAGGACGAGTTTCCTCGGTACCATCTTCGTCGACTTCACCACGGATTGCGCGAACTTCGTCCGGAGCCGGCAGATATTCAATAACCGCATCCAGAACCGCAGG
Organism: Marinobacter sp. JH2; assembly: GCF_004353225.1. Taxonomy (NCBI): domain Bacteria; kingdom Pseudomonadati; phylum Pseudomonadota; class Gammaproteobacteria; order Pseudomonadales; family Marinobacteraceae; genus Marinobacter; species Marinobacter sp. JH2. Next base: position 2,528,378 of record NZ_CP037934.1, read on the forward strand.
AACACCTTTGTTCTTGAACGCAGAACCGCAGCAAGCCAGAACGATTTCGTTGGCCAAGGTACGAGCACGCAGACCCGCTTTGATCTCTTCCAGGGTAAGTTCACCACCCTCGAGATACTTGTCCATGTACTCTTCATTCGCTTCAGCGGCCGCTTCAATCAGCGCTTCACGGTATTCTTGAACCTGGTCAACCATATCCGCAGGAACTTCTTCCTCGTGGTAGGTCATACCCAGATCGTCGTCACTCCAGTAGATCGCCTTGTTACGCAGCAGATCCACAACGCCCGCAAACTGGTCTTCGGCGCCGATCGGCAACTGAAGGGCGACAGGCGTCGCACCAAGACGTGCTTTAATCTGCTCGACAACGCGCAGGAAGTCCGCACCGGCACGGTCCATCTTGTTGACGAAAACCATGCGAGGTACTTCGTACTTGTTCGCCTGACGCCAGACGGTCTCTGACTGAGGCTCAACACCAGAAGAACCACAGAACACAACGACCGCACCATCGAGTACACGCAGGGAACGCTCAACTTCGATCGTGAAGTCTACGTGACCCGGGGTGTCGATGATGTTTACGCGGTGCTCATCGAACTGCTTGTCCATACCCTGCCAGAATGTCGTAACAGCGGCAGACGTGATGGTAATACCACGCTCCTGCTCTTGCTCCATCCAGTCAGTAGTAGAGGCGCCATCGTGGGTCTCACCCATCTTATGGCTACGACCCGTATAGTAAAGAATACGCTCGGTCGTGGTGGTCTTGCCCGCATCAACGTGCGCACAGATACCAATGTTTCTGTAACGTTTAATCGGTGTTTTGCGTGCCACTGTATAAACCTCGGCTGTTTAGAAACGGAAGTGAGAGAAGGCCTTGTTGGCTTCTGCCATGCGATGTACGTCTTCACGCTTCTTAACTGCTGAACCTTTGCTCTCGGCCGCATCAAGAATTTCGCCAGCAAGACGCTGAGCCATGGACTTTTCACCACGTTTCCGAGAGAACTCCACCAACCAACGCATGGCCAGCGCATTCTGACGGGAAGGCCGTACTTCTACAGGCACCTGGTAAGTAGCACCACCCACACGACGGGACTTAACCTCAACCATCGGCTGGATGTTCTCCAGGGCCTTCTCGAACATCTCGATCGGCTCTTCAGTAGACTTTTCGGCAACAATTGTCAGAGCACCGTAAACAATGCGCTCTGCAGTTGATTTCTTGCCACTTTCCATCACGTGATTGATGAATTTTGCAAGACGTGCACTGCCGAACTTAGGATCGGGAATAATTTCCCGCTTTGCTGCAACTCTTCTTCTAGGCATCGATAAGCCCTTATATTTAAAGGTCTTCAGGAACCCCTGAGATAGCAATAGCTACTCAGCCTTACTCTTACCGTTCTAACAAGCAACGATAAAAGACACCCGTCTGGGACATTAGGACTTGGGTCGTTTTGCACCGTACTTGGAGCGGCCCTGCTTACGGTTTTGAACACCCTGGGTATCCAAAGTACCGCGAACAGTGTGATAGCGCACACCCGGAAGGTCTTTTACTCGACCGCCACGGATCAGCACAACACTGTGCTCCTGAAGGTTGTGACCTTCACCACCAATGTATGACGAAACCTCGAAGCCGTTAGTCAGACGAACACGGCACACTTTACGCAGTGCTGAGTTCGGCTTCTTCGGCGTTGTGGTGTATACACGAGTACATACACCACGGCGCTGAGGACAAGCCTGAAGAGCAGGAACATCACTCTTGGCTACCTTGCGCTTACGAGGCTTACGCACCAACTGATTAATCGTTGCCATGTAAGCAAACTCCAAAAAACCATACCAATGAAACTTACCCTCCATACAGAGGGTAAAATTTAGGGTCGCAAGTTTAAGCCTGCGCCCGGGCACAGTCAAGATGACTGTTCTCTTTTTAACCACCCTTGGGTAGGTATCTACCCAGGGGTGGCACGCTTTTCAATCAGAGTTCCCGATTGAGTTCTGCGCTCAGAGCCTCTTCAACATCCGCAGCCGTTACGCCCTGCTCTTCCAGGTCGCGGCGACGGCGTCTTGCACTGTGATACGCCAAACCGGTACCAGCCGGAATCAGTCGACCCACCACAACGTTTTCTTTCAGGCCGCGCAGGTAGTCGCGCTTACCGGTGACCGCACCTTCGGTAAGAACCCGAGTTGTTTCCTGGAATGATGCCGCAGAGATGAACGATTCAGTCGCCAGCGATGCCTTAGTGATACCCAGCAACAGACGATCGAAACGTGCAGGCTCTTTGTCAGCCACATCCGCTTTCTCGTTTTCTTCCAGAACATGAGTGATCTCGACCTGATCACCCGACAACAAGGTGGTATCGCCCGGATCGGTGATTTCCACTTTGCGCAGCATCTGACGAACGATAACCTCAATATGCTTATCGTTAATCACAACACCCTGCAGACGGTAGACGTCCTGAATTTCGTTGGTGATGTACTTCGCCAGCTCAACCACACCCAGCAGACGTAAAATGTCGTGTGGATTGGAAGGGCCATCGGAAATAACCTCACCCTTTTCAACCGTTTCACCCTCAAACACGTTCATCTGACGGTGCTTCGGAATCAGAACTTCGTAAGCGTCGTCGTCTTTCGGCGTCAGAACCAAACGCTTCTTGCCTTTGGTTTCTTTACCGAACGAGACAACACCACTGATCTCAGCCAGAATCGCAGACTCTTTCGGTCGACGAGCCTCGAACAAGTCAGCAACGCGCGGCAGACCACCCGTGATGTCTCGAGTCTTCGAGCTTTCCTGCGGAATTCGAGCTACAACGTCACCCAACTCCACTTTCGCGCCATTCGACATGCTCACCAGAGCGTTCGCTGGCAGGAAGAAGATCGCTGCGCCACCACCTGGAAGCTCTGCTTCTTCACCGTTTTCATCCAACAACTGAATCGCGGGACGAATATCTTTACCGGCAGCAGGACGCTCTTTCGCATCGATGACTTCCATCGTGGACAAACCAGTCAGCTCATCAGCCTGGGTGCGGACAGTAATGCCCTCCTCCATGTTGACGAACTTGGCCGTACCTTTCGCTTCCGCGATGATCGGGTGCGTGTGCGGATCCCATTTGGCAACCGCAACACCTGCCTCTACTACGTCACCGTTCTTAACAGACAGCACCGCACCGTATGGCAACTTGTACCACTCGCGTTCACGGCCCTGTTCATCCGCGATCGCCAAGGCAGACGAACGAGAGATCACAACCAATGAACCATCGGTTTTTTCGATCGATTTCAAATTGTGCAGACGGACGGTGCCGCCATGCTTCACCTGGATGTTGTCAACAGCAGACGCCCGACTTGCAGCACCACCGATGTGGAACGTACGCATAGTCAGCTGGGTACCTGGCTCACCGATGGACTGAGCAGCAATAACACCGACAGCCTCACCAACGTTAACCTGGTGACCACGCGCCAAATCACGGCCGTAACACATTGAACAAATGCCGTGACGGGTATCACAGGTGATCGCAGAGCGAACCCAGATTTCGTCCACACCTGCACGCTCAACCAACTCAACTGTTTTCTCGTCAAGCAGAGTGCCAGCTTCAACAACAGCGTTTTCTTTATCCGTCGGGGTGAATACATCCCGCGCGGTAACACGACCCAATACACGGTCGCCGAGAGGCACAACAACGTCGCCACCTTCGATGTGCGGCGTCATCAACAGCCCTTCGTCGGTACCACAGTCTTCAACTGTGACAACCAGATCCTGGGATACGTCAACCAAACGACGCGTCAGGTAACCGGAGTTCGCGGTCTTCAGTGCCGTATCGGCAAGACCCTTACGAGCACCGTGAGTCGAGATAAAGTACTGAAGTACGTTTAGACCCTCACGGAAGTTCGCAGTGATCGGCGTTTCGATGATCGAGCCATCCGGCTTAGCCATCAGACCACGCATACCAGACAACTGACGAATCTGGGCTGCAGAACCACGAGCACCCGAGTCGGCCATCATGTATACGGAGTTGAATGACTCCTGCATTAGCTCTTTGCCGTCTTCGCCTTTAACCGGCTTGTCGTCGGGGCCAATAACCTGCTCTTTAGACAGCCGTTCCATCATCGCCTTCGACACTTTGTCGTTAGCGCGGGACCAGATATCGATAACCTTGTTGTACTTTTCGCCCTGAGTTAGCAGGCCGGAGGCGTACTGGTTTTCGATGTCTTTTACTTCATCAGAAGCAGCGTCTACCAACTCGTACTTCTCTGGCGGAATCTCGAAGTCATTAAAGCAGATCGAGATGCCCGAGCGAGTTGCATAGTGGTAACCCATGTACATCAGCTGGTCAGCAAAGATAACGGTATCTTTGAGGCCGGCATCACGGTAACAGGTGTTGATCAGGTTCGAGATCGCCTTCTTCACCATCGGCTTGTTGACGATGTCGAATGGAAGGCCATCAGGGACGATATCAAACAACAGCGCACGACCGACCGTGGTATCCACAATACGGTAGGCTTCGCTGCGCGATCCGTCTTCCGCGATCGCAACTTCCTTAACGCGAATCTTCACTTTCGCCTGAAGATCAACCTTGCCCGCGCCGTAGGCACGGTGAGCTTCTTTGACGTCCGAGAATACGATTCCCTCACCGACCGCCGCATGGCGCTCACGCGTCATGTAGTACAAGCCCAATACAACGTCCTGAGAAGGAACGATGATCGGCTCGCCGTTGGCTGGCGACAACACGTTGTTGGTGGACATCATCAACGCACGAGCTTCAAGCTGAGCTTCCAGCGTCAGCGGTACGTGTACCGCCATCTGGTCACCGTCAAAGTCGGCGTTATAGGCCGCACAAACCAGCGGGTGCAGCTGAATCGCTTTACCTTCGATCAGTACTGGCTCGAATGCCTGGATACCCAAACGGTGCAGTGTAGGCGCACGGTTCAGTAGAATCGGGTGCTCACGGATAACTTCATCCAGAATATCCCAGACCACACCTTCTTCACGCTCAACCATTTTCTTGGCGGCTTTGATAGTAGTGGCCAGCCCACGATGCTCAAGCTTTGAGAAAATAAAGGGCTTGAACAGCTCTAGAGCCATTTTCTTTGGAAGACCACACTGGTGCAGGCGCAAGTAAGGACCAACTACGATGACCGAACGGCCAGAGTAGTCAACACGCTTACCGAGCAGGTTCTGCCGGAAGCGACCCTGCTTACCTTTAATCATGTCTGCCAATGACTTCAGCGGACGCTTATTGGTGCCAGTGATGGCACGGCCACGACGACCGTTGTCCAGCAACGCATCAACCGCTTCCTGAAGCATTCGTTTCTCGTTACGCACGATGATGTCTGGAGCATTCAGCTCCAGAAGGCGCTTCAGACGGTTGTTCCGGTTGATCACACGACGGTAAAGGTCGTTGAGATCAGACGTCGCAAAACGACCACCGTCCAGCGGCACCAACGGGCGCAAATCCGGCGGCAGAACGGGCAACACGGTCATAACCATGTCACCGGGCTTATTGCCGGAGTACAGGAAGGCCTCAAGAATTTTCAGACGCTTGCTGAATTTTTTGATCTTGGTTTCGGAGTTGGTCTGAGGAATCTCTTCGCGAAGACGATCAACCTCTTCCTGCAGGTCGATATCCTGCAGCAATTCCTTAACGGCTTCGGCACCCATGCGGGCGTCAAATTCATCACCGAACTCTTCCAGAGCTTCGTAATACTGCTCATCGTTAAGCAGCTGACCCTTTTCGAGAGTCGTCATGCCTGGATCGATAACAATAAAGCTCTCGAAGTATAGAACCCGCTCGATATCACGCAGGGTCATGTCCAGCATTAAGCCGATACGGGACGGCAGTGACTTCAAGAACCAAATGTGAGCAACTGGACTGGCCAGCTCAATGTGACCCATACGCTCACGACGAACGCTGGCCAGTGCGACTTCTACGCCACACTTCTCACAGATAACACCGCGGTGCTTGAGACGCTTGTACTTACCGCACAGGCACTCGTAATCTTTGATCGGGCCGAAGATCTTGGCACAGAAAAGACCGTCACGCTCCGGCTTGAAGGTACGGTAGTTAATGGTCTCAGGCTTTTTCACTTCGCCAAAAGACCAGGAGCGAATCATGTCAGGCGATGCCAACCCAATACGGATGGCGTCAAATTCCTTGCTCTGATTCTGGCTCTTGAGAAGATTCAGTAAATCTTTCATCAGTAAAAGCTCCGGATGGCGTTAATCTCGGGCGGGCACACTGAGTGCCCGCTCACGCTGCCAAAAAACTATTCGGCTCACTCGGATTCCAGCTCGATGTCGATACCCAACGAGCGGATTTCCTTGACAAGAACGTTGAAGGACTCGGGCATGCCCGGCTCCATACGATGATCACCATCGACAATGTTCTTATACATTTTGGTCCGGCCGTTGACGTCATCAGACTTAACGGTAAGCATTTCCTGCAGGGTGTAGGCGGCACCGTATGCCTCCAACGCCCAGACTTCCATCTCACCGAATCGCTGACCACCAAACTGAGCCTTACCACCCAGCGGCTGCTGGGTAACCAAACTGTACGAACCAGTCGAACGCGCGTGCATCTTGTCGTCAATCAGGTGGTTCAGCTTGAGGATGTACATATAGCCAACGGTAACCGGACGATCAAATTCATCACCGGTGCGGCCGTCGAACAAGTTAGTCTGCCCTGTAGTACTCAGGCCGGCCAACTCAAGCATCCGCTTAACCTCAGCTTCCTCGGCACCGTCAAATACCGGTGTCGCCATTGGAACGCCGCCACGCAGATTGTTACAAAGTTCGAGGATTTCCTTATCGCTAAGGCTATCCAGGTCTACTTTGAACACCTCGTCCGAGTGGTTATAGATCTGGTCCAGCAGCTCACGAAGCTCAGCGATTTTTCGCTGCTCGTCAAGCATCAGACTGATCCGCTCACCCAGACCTTTTGCTGCGGCACCCAAGTGGGTTTCCAGAACCTGACCAACGTTCATCCGCGAAGGTACACCCAGCGGGTTCAGAACGATGTCGACGGTATTACCGAACTCGTCGTAAGGCATATCTTCAATCGGCATAACCGCGGAGATAACACCCTTGTTACCGTGACGTCCGGCCATTTTGTCGCCTGGCTGGATACGACGCTTGATTGCCAGGTAAACCTTAACAATCTTCAGTACGCCTGGCGCCAGATCGTCGCCTTGCTGCAATTTACCTTTCTTATCGTCAAAGCGCGCTTCGTGCTCTTTCTTGCGCTCTTCAAGGCCTTGCTCGGACTTTTCCAGAAGCTCGCTCAAAGCTTCATCCTTCATCCGTAGCTTGAACCAATCCGAACGTGGAAGCTCAGCCAAGTACGCCTCATCCAGCTTAGCACCCTTTTTCAAGCCGGGGCCGCTGATGACTTCCTGGTCTTTCAAGGCAACCATCAAACGCTCGAAGGTCGCGCCTTCAACGATGCGGTATTCGTCTTTCAAATCCTTGCGGTACTTATCAAGCTGCTCTTTCTCGATCGCTTGAGCGCGGGAATCTTTTTCGATGCCATCGCGGGTGAAGACTTGGACGTCAATCACCGTACCACGGGTACCTGTCGGAACCCGCTGTGACGTGTCTTTCACGTCAGACGCTTTTTCGCCGAAGATGGCACGCAGCAGTTTCTCCTCCGGTGTCAGCTGGGTTTCACCCTTCGGTGTTACCTTACCGACCAGAATATCCCCCGCACCCACTTCTGCACCGATGTAGACGATGCCGGATTCATCCAGCTTGGCTAGCGCACTTTCACCTACGTTCGGAATATCCGCGGTGATTTCTTCGCTACCCAACTTGGTATCACGAGCCACACAGGTCAATTCCTGAATGTGGATGGTGGTCAGTCGATCTTCCTGGACCACTTTCTCGGAAATAAGGATGGAATCCTCAAAGTTGTAACCATTCCACGGCATGAAGGCGATGCGCATGTTCTGGCCCAGAGCCAGCTCACCCAGATCGACAGACGGACCATCCGCAAGAACGTCACCACGAGCAATCTCGTCGCCTTCGCGAACGATGGAACGCTGGTTGATACAGGTGTTCTGGTTGGAGCGGGTGTACTTCGTCAGGTTGTAGATATCTACACCTGCGTCACCAGCTTCGGTTTCAGTCTGGTTTACACGAACAACGATACGAGCCGCATCGACGCTCTCAATCACACCACCACGACGCGCGGTAACACAAACGCCGGAGTCTTGGGCTACGGTACGCTCAACACCCGTACCTACCAGAGGCACCTGAGAAATGAGAGTCGGAACCGCTTGACGCTGCATGTTCGCACCCATCAAGGCGCGGTTAGCATCGTCGTGCTCAAGGAACGGGATCAAAGACGCAGCGACAGATACAACCTGGCGCGGAGATACGTCCATGAAATTAACCGCTTCTGGAGGAGCAACAGTAAATTCGTTCTGGTGACGAACCGTAACCAGCTCGTCAGTCAACCGCTTGCCTTCGTCAGTCGCAGCACTGGCCTGAGCGATAACGTAGTTGCTCTCTTCAATCGCCGACAGGTATACCAGCTCATCGGTTACAACACCTTCAACAACCTTCCGATACGGACTTTCCAAGAAGCCGTAGGAGTTGGAACGAGCGTAAGTAGCCAACGAGTTAATCAGACCGATGTTCGGACCTTCCGGAGTTTCGATGGGGCACACACGACCGTAGTGAGTCGGGTGAACGTCTCGAACCTCAAAGCCTGCACGTTCACGGGTAAGACCACCAGGCCCCAATGCCGAGATACGACGCTTGTGAGTAACTTCAGACAGCGGGTTGTTTTGGTCCATGAACTGAGACAGCTGACTTGAACCAAAGAACTCTTTAACGGCCGCAGCAACCGGTTTGGCGTTAATGAGATCCTGAGGCATCAAGCCTTCGCTTTCAGCCAGGCTCAAACGCTCACGAACAGCACGCTCGACACGAACTAGACCAACGCGGAACTGGTTTTCCGCCATTTCGCCCACACAGCGAACACGACGATTACCCAGGTTATCGATGTCATCTACCTGGCCTTGACCGTTACGAATCGCGATCAACGTCTTAAGAACGTCAATGATGTCTTCGTGAGTAAGGATGCCTTCGCCTGTGCTTTCTTCGCGGCCCAGACGACGGTTCAGCTTCATCCGGCCAACCGCAGACAGGTCGTAGCGCTCTTCGGAGAAGAACAGGTTGTTGAACAGGTTCTCCGCAGATTCTTTCGTTGGCGGCTCACCAGGACGCATCATCCGGTAGATTTCAACCAACGCTTCCAGCGGAGTCCGGGTCGGATCGACACGCAAGGTGTCAGACATGAACGGACCACAGTCGAGGTCGTTGGTGTAAAGAGTTTCGAGTTCTGTCACACCGGCGTCGAGGATTGTTTCCATTACCTCTTCGGTCAGCTCGGTGTTGCACTCAACCAGAATCTCACCGGTAGACGCGTCGATCATATCCTTGGCGAGAACCCGGCCGTACAGGTATTCGGTTGGCACTTCCAGCTCGGTAATGCCCGCTTTTTCAAGCTGCTTGATATGACGAGCGGTAATCCGGCGCCCTTCTTCAGCAATGACATTACCTTCGTTATCTTTGATATCGAAGGTGGCTATGTCACCACGCAGACGGCTTGGAACCAACTCAAGATTGCAAACCTCTTTGCCCACGGAGAACTTACTGGTCTCAAAGAACATGGCCAGCATTTGCTCTGAGGTGTAGCCCAGAGACCGCAACAAAATAGAAGCAGGCAATTTACGACGACGGTCGATACGAACGAAAACCGAATCTTTCGGATCGAATTCGAAGTCCAACCATGAGCCACGGTAAGGAATCACTCGCGCTGAATACAACAGCTTACCGGAGGAGTGAGTTTTGCCCTTGTCGTGGTCAAAGAACACACCCGGCGACCGGTGCAGCTGGGAAACAATAACGCGTTCGGTACCGTTAATAACGAAGGTACCGTTCTCGGTCATCAGGGGCATTTCGCCCATGTAAACTTCTTGTTCTTTAATGTCCTTGATCGCCTTGTTGGACGATTCTCTATCATAAATGATCAAGCGGACTTTCACCCGCAGCGGCGCCGCATACGTAACGCCCCGGAGCTGACATTCCTTAACGTCAAATACCGGCTCGCCGATCCGATAGCTCACATACTCGAGCGCGGCATTGCCAGAGTAGCTGACAATCGGGAATACGGATTTGAACGCTGCGTGAAGACCGGTTTCCCGGCGGTCTTCAGGAGCGGCTTCCATTTGCAGGAAGTCCCGGAACGAATCCAGCTGAATAGACAGCAAATAGGGGACGTCCATCACGGAAGGCAATTTACTAAAGTCTTTGCGAATCCGCTTTTTTTCGGTGTAGGAGTAAGTCATCTGCATTCCCCAGCTTTAGACCTGATACCTGGTATCAAGAAGCAATCATGTGTTCTGCTTCGGGGCCGAGTTACTCGGCATATTGCGCCGCCTTGAACAAGACTCTGGCTGCAGGTTATAAATTTGAAACTAACCCGCTATAGCCCACCAGACTCTATAGCATATACAACACAAAAAGGCCGGTGGCATATTGCCACCAGCCTCGCCGCGCCTATGGCGCGGTGTCGATCAACAACCGACTATTACTTAAGCTCAACAGAAGCGCCTGCTTCCTCAAGCTTCTTCTTGGCTTCTTCAGCCTCATCCTTGCTAACGCCTTCCTTAACAGTAGAAGGAGCGCCGTCAACCATTTCTTTCGCTTCTTTCAGGCCAAGACCTGTCAGCTCACGAACGGCCTTGATGGCGTTAACTTTCTTTTCGCCAGGACCAGTCAGAACAACGTCAAATTCAGTCTGTTCTGCAGCGGCTTCGCCACCGGCAGCAGCAGCTGGCGCAGCAGCAACAGCTGCAGCGGCAGAAACGTTGAACTTCTCTTCCATAGCTTCAACGAGCTCAACAACTTCCATTACGCTCATTTCAGCAATTGCATTCAAAATATCGTCTTTAGACAGAGCCATGACTTTCTCCCAAAAAATAAAATATGGTGTTCAACAGAATCAAGCAGCGTCTTGCTTCTGGTCGCGAACTGCAGCTACTACACGTGTAATTCTGCCCGGAATATCGTTCAGAGTACGTGCAAGCTTGGTTACTGGTGCCTGTGTAACAATAGCCAGCTTCGTCAACGCTTCGTGCAGCGTCGGCAGAGTGGCCAGGCGATCGATCTGTTCTGCACCCATCAGCTCACCGCCGACAGCCAGACCCTTGATCTCGAAAGCCTCTTTTTCTTTGGCGAAATCCTTCAGTAGGCGCGCAGCGGCACCTGGATCTTCCATTGAAAAAGCCAGAATGGTCGGACCAACCAACGCAGGATCGATGCACTCGAACTCAGTACCTTTAATCGCAATCTTTGCGAGGTTATTACGAACAACCTGCAGATGTACGTTTTCAGCACGAGCCTTGGCACGAAGCGCCGTCATGTCACCAGAGGTAACACCACGATAGTCAGCCAAAACCACAGACAGAGCAGCACCAGCAGTCTCGTTGACTTCAGCGACGATCGCCTTCTTGTCTTCGAGTCTAATTGCCACTGGATTTCTCCTCGATTTCGCCGGGACAACCCCGGCAAACCCATCATTGCCCTTTAAAAAAGGGCGCCTTACGGTGTTTGGGTTCAGAGAGAACGTCTTCACACCGTCTGCGCAGGCGTTACTTTAACCCTTCTGACTCTTGTCACCAGGAGTCTCAGGGGCCTGCGGTCTTTGACAGCCTCGGCTTCCGCCTAGACTACAAAGTAACTACTGATCAGAGGCTCAAAGAACCTTGATCAATAGTCAGGCCAGGACCCATGGTCGACGAGATAGTGATCTTTTTCAGATACACACCTTTAGACGACGCAGGCTTGGCCTTTTTAAGATCTGCAACCAGAGCTTCAAGGTTTTCCTTGATGGTCTGTGCAGTAAATTCAACATTACCCAGCGGGGCGTGGATGATACCGTTCTTATCAGTACGGTAACGAACCTGGCCGGCTTTGGCGTTTTTAACGGCAGTTTCAACATCTGCAGTTACAGTGCCAACCTTTGGGTTAGGCATCAGGCCACGGGGACCAAGGATCTGACCCAGCTGACCAACAACACGCATCGCGTCCGGGGTTGCAATAACCACGTCGAAATCCATGTTGCCTTTTTTAACTTCTTCAGCCAAATCGTCCATACCAACGATGTCTGCACCAGCAGCGGTCGCTTTTTCAGCATTCGCGCCTTGAGTAAAGACAGCTACACGTACAGTTTTACCTGTACCGTGTGGAAGAACCGTGCTGCTACGAACCACCTGGTCAGATTTACGTGCATCTACGCCTAGGTTAACAGCAACATCTAGCGACTCTGTGAACTTTACGGCTTGACCCACTTCCGCTAGCAGGGCAACAGCTTCATCCACGGAGTATGCGCGGGTAGCGTCTACTTTTTCAGCGATCAGCTGCTTACGCTTGCTCAACTTAGCCATCTTATAGACCCTCCACGGTCAGGCCCATACTACGGGCTGTTCCGGCAATGGTACGAACCGCCGCATCCAAATCGGCTGCAGTCAAATCCGGCTCTTTGGTCTTGGCAATCTCTTCCAGCTGAGCACGTGTCACGGTACCAACTTTCTCGGTGTTGGGACGACCGGAACCGCTCTTAATTCCAGCAGCCTTCTTCAACAGAACAGGTGCCGGTGGAGTTTTGGTAACGAACGTGAAGCTGCGATCACTGTATACGGTGATAACAGTAGGAATCGGCAGACCAGGCTCAGTGCCTTGAGTCTGAGCATTGAATGCCTTACAGAATTCCATGATGTTTACGCCGCGCTGACCCAGTGCAGGACCAACGGGGGGGCTTGGGTTGGCCTGACCGGCAGCAACCTGAAGCTTGATATACGCTTCAATCTTCTTTGCCATGATAGCTCTCCTATGGGTTCAAACGCCTTGCGGCTCCCCGGTGATGACATCTGCACTTTGCAGACACAAAAAGCCCGCTACGCCGTGGCGAGCGAGCTCTAATTTTCTAAGCTTGCCGTCAGTCTTTTTCGACCTGACCAAACTCCAGCTCTACCGGAGTCGAGCGCCCGAAGATCAGAACAGCAACCTTGACACGACTCTTGTCGTAATCAACTTCTTCGACCACGCCATTGAAGTCAGCGAACGGCCCTTCGACAACCCGGACCACTTCACCCGGCTCAAACAGCGTCTTAGGCTTCGGCTTATCAGCTCCGCTTTCTACGCGACGTAGAATTGCTTCTGCTTCACGCTCGGTAATTGGCGCAGGCTTCTCTTTGGTACCGCCAATAAAACCGAGCACGCGCGGGGTATCTTTAACCAAGTGCCACGACTCGTCTTCCAGCTCCATTTGAACCAAGACATAACCAGGATAAAACTTGCGTTCGCTCTTGCGCTTTTTACCGTCACGCATCTCGACGACTTCCTCGGTCGGAACCAGGATGTCGCCAAACTTGTCTTCCATGCTTTCCAGAGCAACTCGCTCTTTAAGAGCGCGCATTACCTGCTTCTCAAAGCCAGAATACGCATGAACGACGTACCAGCGCTTAGCCATTGACACTCCTGTTAACCGATAAAGCCGGCGACAAGCCAACTGATCAGCGAGTCCATACCCCACAAAAGCAACGACACGACCAGGACAAACACCACAACGATAACGGTGGTTTGAACCAATTCGGGCCTTGTGGGCCATACCACTTTCCGGATCTCTACACGCGCTTCTTTGAGCAACGTCGCAAAACGGCGACCTCTATCGGTCTGCAGCGCAACATAAGCCGCCACAACACCTAACGCCACGAGAGCCAGAACCCGGTACAACACGGACTCGGAACTGAAATACTGATTACCCACCACGCCGGCGGCAATCAAAACGAAAACAACCAGCCATTTCACTAGATCGAAACGACTGGATGATTGAACGGCTCTTGACTCCATAGGAATCAGCTTATGTATCCGGATGTTAAAAAATGGCAGGCCAGGAGGGAATCGAACCCCCAACCTGCGGTTTTGGAGACCGCTGCTCTGCCAATTGAGCTACTGGCCTGCACCGAAACAACTCAGTGCAACACTACACTGTACGCGAGTAATCCGAAGATTACTCGATAATCTTAGCAACAACACCGGCGCCAACGGTACGGCCGCCTTCACGAATCGCGAAGCGCAGACCATCTTCCATGGCGATCGGGGCAATCAGAGTAACAACCATCTGAACGTTGTCACCTGGCATTACCATTTCAACACCTTCCGGCAGTTCACACGATCCGGTCACGTCTGTGGTACGGAAGTAGAACTGAGGACGGTAGCCCTTGAAGAATGGAGTATGACGACCACCTTCTTCTTTGGACAATACGTACACTTCACACTCGAACTTGGTGTGCGGGTTGATAGAACCCGGCTTACACAGAACCTGACCACGCTCAACGTCGTCACGCTTGGTACCACGCAGCAGAACACCTACGTTCTCACCCGCACGACCTTCGTCGAGCAGCTTACGGAACATTTCAACGCCAGTACAAGTTGTCTTCACGGTATCTTTGATACCAACGATTTCAACTTCTTCACCAACCTTGACGATACCGCGCTCTACACGACCGGTTACAACAGTACCACGGCCAGAGATAGAGAATACGTCCTCGATCGGCATCAGGAACGGCTGATCAACAGCACGCTCAGGATCCGGGATGTACGCGTCCAGAGCTTCTACCAGCTTCTTAACAGCGGTAGTACCCATTTCGTTGTCGTCTTTACCTTCCAGAGCCATCAACGCAGAACCGGTAACGATCGGAGTGTCGTCGCCCGGGAAGTCGTACATGCTCAGCAGGTCACGAACTTCCATCTCAACCAGCTCAAGCAGCTCTTCATCATCAACCATGTCCGCTTTGTTCAGGAACACAACGATGAAAGGAACGCCAACCTGACGAGACAGCAGGATGTGCTCACGAGTCTGCGGCATAGGGCCGTCAGCTGCGGAACAAACCAGGATCGCGCCGTCCATCTGTGCCGCACCAGTGATCATGTTTTTAACATAGTCAGCGTGGCCCGGGCAGTCTACGTGTGCGTAGTGACGGGTCGGAGAATCGTACTCAACGTGTGAAGTGGCGATGGTTATACCACGTGCACGCTCTTCCGGTGCGTTATCGATCTGGTCGAAAGCACTTGCAGAACCTGTACCCCAAACTTCGTGACATACACGAGTCAGAGCAGCGGTCAGAGTGGTCTTACCATGGTCAACGTGACCGATGGTACCGACGTTTACGTGCGGCTTACTACGTTCAAATTTTTCTTTAGACATTCGACCAATCCCCCTAATCAACCAGGACCGTAACGTTGACCGGAATTAAAAGTGGAGCTCATGACCGGAATTGAACCGGTGACCTCATCCTTACCAAGGATGTGCTCTACCGACTGAGCTACATGAGCGAAACTAAATTGGAGCGGGCAGCGGGAATCGAACCCGCGTCATCAGCTTGGAAGGCTGAGGTAATAGCCACTATACGATGCCCGCGAGCAATAAGTGGTGGAGGGGGCTGGATTCGAACCAGCGAAGCTTTCGCGTCAGATTTACAGTCTGATCCCTTTGGCCACTCGGGAACCCCTCCAGTACAAACCCGCTTCGCGGACTTGCTCAAAACTAAAAAGTGGAGCTGGCGGACGGAATCGAACCCCCGACCTGCTGATTACAAGTCAGCTGCTCTACCAACTGAGCTACGCCAGCTCACATTCGCTCGTTCAGCGAGGGCGGTATACTACGGATTTTTTTCTGAGGTTGCAACACCTTCGCAAGCATTACGTTCGACAAAATCGAAATCCCCATCAAAACCCGCCTCAACCGCTTGAAGCACTTCAGTTTCCCGAAGCGGTTCAACTTTAAAAGCGAGCGCGTATCCTATCCGATTACGAGGGAACTTGGCCAGCGTTACACTCAATTTTTCTGACTTTTTTTTGGCTGCCAACTTATTAGCCGCCTCCGCTGACTCAAACACACCTAATGAAATAGCATTTTTGAACTGCCCTTTGGCGACAACATATACATCATCACCCTTCTCTCGGAGGGCGTCAGCTTGTGCTCTCGCATCGGATTCACGCTGAGCCGGCACCAGAACCCAGTGCA
Source organism: Marinobacter sp. JH2 (assembly GCF_004353225.1). NCBI lineage: Bacteria > Pseudomonadati > Pseudomonadota > Gammaproteobacteria > Pseudomonadales > Marinobacteraceae > Marinobacter > Marinobacter sp. JH2. The sequence continues at coordinate 2,544,451 of NZ_CP037934.1, forward strand.
TAGGCGGCAAAGGGGCCTTTCTCGACTCCACCCTATATTCAACATTAGCCGTGCGGCCAATCCTATGCGCGACCGCCGGAGACTTAAACCAACCAACGGTAAGACAAACAGCATTACTTTCGGGCGCCACAGGCCCGCTCTCCTCGACTTTTAAGTTGGCGACTCGGGGCAACCCACCCTCGGCTGCCGAGCTCACCGACGTTAACGCCAATCGCTCCGGCAAAAGCCATAATGCCAGATTAAGTATCACCAACGAGAGCACTAACCACTTCATATCATGCCACCCTGTGCGGCAACCAGATGCAACCCATCGAGCACAAGTTCCGGCCAATAGTCGGCCTGCAAACCCAGCTCCATAAACCGTTTTGAATCGCCTCCAGTTACCACCACATGCTGGATTCCGTACTCTTCTACATCACGATGCACTTGGTGCACAATACCTTGGGTTAGCCATGCCAGCCCGTGATTCGCACATTCGCCCGTCGTGTTCCCAGGGCGAGTATTTAGTTGCTCATCAGCCTCAAAGCCGATCCTCGCAGCGTCTAACTTAAGGCTGCGTCGCATCATTTTTAATCCTGGCAGGATAAACCCCCCAATGTGGCATCCCCCGCCATCGATATAGTCAACGGTGACGGCACTACCGGCATCAACAATCGCACAGCCTGCTCTAAAATGGCTCCAAGTTGCTACCATAGCATGCCAACGATCCGCCCCCATTTTTGACACGTCCAGGTAGGAACTTCTTAAGCCGTCTCGCTGAGCTTCACTCCAATAAAACGTAATTGGTGCCGACGTTACCTTACCAATTTCAGCCTCCAGTGAATTACGGCTTGTTTCAGAACCCACCGTTGAGACGCAAACGCGGGTGATCACCCCTGCGTGCCGACGGAGAGCGGGAAAGGGCTCTACCGCAGTCAAATCCGCAGCGCCACCAACTATGCATTCCACACCCCGCATCAAACGCCATTTGAGCCGGGTGTTGCCGGAGTCGATAAATAGGATCACCCGCTCACCCGCAAGCTGATATCGCCAGCCATCACCGACAACCTTCCGTCATTCGTATCAAGCATGTAATTACCGCCCGCATCGACCCCGCCTCCCGTACCCGACAGCGCCCCATCTTTTGCCGTCAAAGCTTGCCCGAAGAAGATGTCATACCCTTGCCACTCTTGTCTAAACTCTGAAAAGCCACCGCTCTGGAATTGCTCCATTACCTTTCCCACCTCAAGAATCACCAAAGCAGCCAATTCATTTCGAACCCACACGTGGTCAGGCCAGTGCTTGGCGAGACTAGTCCAAGGCTGGTCCACATCGACCGCATCCGTCATGTGTACGTTTATCCCCAGGCCAGCAATCACTTGAACCTGCCCCTCCTGCAACTCCCCCTGTATCTCAACCAAAATACCGCCGAATTTCTTTCCGCCTGCATACAAATCATTTGGCCACTTCAGACCGGCGCCGGACACACCCATGGCGTTCAACGCTCTAATCACCGCCACACCGAGCACCAGACTCAGACCACTTAACCCCTCAAAGCCTCCCCGAAGGGTCAGCCCCATGCTCAAATACAAATTTTGCCCTTTTGGACTTGACCAGTTTCGACCACGCCGCCCACGCCCCTCTGTTTGAGCATCGGCCAATACAACCGGCATGGCCGCAGTGAAGGCTGCCAGCCGTCGAGCCACCTCCGCGTTTGTCGAATCGACTTCCTTGAGCACAATCACGTCCACTTTGTCCGAGCCGGCACCCACCAGCCTTTCAACAATCCTTTGCCGGTCCAGCAGATCAAGCGCTGTCACTAGCTGATATCCCTGGCCTCTGATGGTTTTTATTTCTATGCCTTCAGCCTGCACTTTTCGAACCTGCTTCCATACCGCAGTGCGTGAGACACCTAGCTGCTTGGCCAGCGATTCGCCAGAATGAATACAATGATCACTAAGAAGGTCTAACAAAGGATTCGACTTCATTGAACAGGTTCCAGATAGGAAATGGCTGAACGGAATTAAACACTAGCAAGCCACAAAAAACAAAAAAGGGCAGCACGGTGACCGCCAAAAATAACGGCCTGAGCGCCACCGACCGGAAAGCTTCACCGATTCCCAAAACAAGCCCCTCTTCGGACATATCAATGACTATATCGCGTAGCAAGTAACAGAATGGGCATCCAGAAATGAAAAAACCCCAGCCTCGTACGAAGCTGGGGTTTTTAGTATTAAGAGTCTGACGATGACCTACTCTCACATGGGCAAGTGCCACACTACCATCGGCGCAGGCTTGTTTCACTTCTGAGTTCGGGATGGGATCAGGTGGTTCCAAGCCGCTATGGTCGTCAGACAAAACGGTTTGATCACTGGGGGACGAGATGGAACGTGATACGATTTCTTTAGTGCGTTATCCGCAATTGTCTTGGGTGTTATATAGTCAAGCCGCACGAGCAATTAGTACTGGTTAGCTCAACGCCTCGCAGCGCTTACACACCCAGCCTATCAACGTCCTGGTCTTGAACGGCTCTTCAGGAGGCTCAAGGCCTCAGGGAGATCTCATCTTGGAAGGGGCTTCCCGCTTAGATGCTTTCAGCGGTTATCCTATCCGAACATAGCTACCCAGCAATGCTTCTGGCGAAACAACTGGAACACCAGCGGTTCGTTCACTCCGGTCCTCTCGTACTAGGAGCAACTTTCCTCAAATCTCCAACGTCCACGGCAGATAGGGACCGAACTGTCTCACGACGTTCTAAACCCAGCTCGCGTACCACTTTAAATGGCGAACAGCCATACCCTTGGGACCGGCTTCAGCCCCAGGATGTGATGAGCCGACATCGAGGTGCCAAACACCGCCGTCGATGTGAACTCTTGGGCGGTATCAGCCTGTTATCCCCGGAGTACCTTTTATCCGTTGAGCGATGGCCCTTCCATACAGAACCACCGGATCACTATGACCTACTTTCGTACCTGCTCGACGTGTCTGTCTCGCAGTCAAGCGGGCTTGTGCCATTACACTAACCGTACGATGTCCGACCGTACTTAGCCCACCTTTGTGCTCCTCCGTTACGCTTTGGGAGGAGACCGCCCCAGTCAAACTACCCACCACACAGTGTCCTCAACCCCGATAAGGGGTCAGAGTTAGAACCTCAAACATGCCAGGCTGGTATTTCAAGGTTGGCTCCACCAGAACTGGCGTCCTGGTTTCAAAGCCTCCCAGCTATCCTACACAAGCATATTCAAAGTTCACTGTGAAGCTATAGTAAAGGTTCACGGGGTCTTTCCGTCTAGCCGCGGATACACCGCATCTTCACGGCGATTTCAATTTCACTGAGTCTCGGGTAGAGACAGCGCCCCCATCGTTACGCCATTCGTGCAGGTCGGAACTTACCCGACAAGGAATTTCGCTACCTTAGGACCGTTATAGTTACGGCCGCCGTTTACCGGGGCTTCGATCAAGAGCTTCGCACGAGTGCTAACCCCATCAATTAACCTTCCGGCACCGGGCAGGCGTCACACCGTATACGTCCACTTTCGTGTTTGCACAGTGCTGTGTTTTTAATAAACAGTCGCAGGGGCCTGGTATCTTCGACCGGCTTCCGCTCCACCCGCAGGGGTTTCACGTACACGCCGGCGTGCCTTCTCCCGAAGTTACGGCACCATTTTGCCTAGTTCCTTTACCCGAGTTCTCTCAAGCGCCTTGGTATTCTCTACCTGACCACCTGTGTCGGTTTGGGGTACGGTCCCGAATAGCCTGAAGCTTAGAAGATTTTCCTGGAAGCAGGGCATCAATGACTTCGCGCCCTTGGGCACTCGTCGTCGCGTCTCAGGATTGTGGACCCGGATTTACCTAAGTCCACTCCCTACACGCTTAAACCGGGACAACCGTCGCCCGGCTCACCTAGCCTTCTCCGTCTCTCCATCGCAGCTATCCAAGGTACGGGAATATTAACCCGTTTCCCATCGACTACACCTTTCGGTCTCGCCTTAGGGGCCGACTCACCCTGCGCCGATTAGCGTTGCGCAGGAACCCTTGGTCTTCCGGCGTGGGAGTTTTTCACTCCCATTGTCGTTACTCATGTCAGCATTCGCACTTCTGATACCTCCAGCAAGCTTCTCAACTCACCTTCGCAGGCTTACAGAACGCTCCCCTACCCCGCATACAAAGTATGCAGCCGCAGCTTCGGTAACCAGTTTGAGCCCCGTTACATCTTCCGCGCAGGCCGACTCGACTAGTGAGCTATTACGCTTTCTTTAAAGGATGGCTGCTTCTAAGCCAACCTCCTAGCTGTCTGAGCCTTCCCACATCGTTTCCCACTTAACTGGTATTTTGGGACCTTAGCTGGCGGTCTGGGTTGTTTCCCTCTTCACGACGGACGTTAGCACCCATCGTGTGTCTCCCGGATAGTACTCACAGGTATTCGGAGTTTGCATGGGGTTGGTAAGTCGAGATGACCCCCTAGCCCAAACAGTGCTCTACCCCCTGTGGTATTCGTCCGAGGCGCTACCTAAATAGCTTTCGGGGAGAACCAGCTATCTCCGGGCTTGATTAGCCTTTCACTCCGATCCACAAGTCATCCCCTGGCTTTTCAACGACAGTGGGTTCGGTCCTCCAGTTGATGTTACTCAACCTTCAACCTGCTCATGGATAGATCGCCCGGTTTCGGGTCTATGCCCAGCGACTAAATCGCCCTATTCAGACTCGGTTTCCCTACGGCTCCCCTAAACGGTTAACCTCGCCACTGAACATAAGTCGCTGACCCATTATACAAAAGGTACGCCGTCACAGAACAAGTCTGCTCCGACTGCTTGTACGCATACGGTTTCAGGATCTATTTCACTCCCCTCACAGGGGTTCTTTTCGCCTTTCCCTCACGGTACTGGTTCACTATCGGTCAGTCAGGAGTATTTAGCCTTGGAGGATGGTCCCCCCATGTTCAGTCAACGTTTCTCGTGCGCCGACCTACTCGATTTCACTAGACTCAGATTTCGGATACGGGGCTATCACCCACTATGGCGGCACTTTCCAGAGCCTTCTCCTATCAGTTGTCTAGCTTAAGGGCTAGTCCCCGTTCGCTCGCCGCTACTTAGGGAATCTCGGTTGATTTCTTTTCCTCGGGGTACTTAGATGTTTCAGTTCCCCCGGTTCGCCTCTTACACCTATGTATTCAGTGCAAGATACCCGATCGAAATCGGGTGGGTTTCCCCATTCAGAAATGTCCGGATCACAGCTCGTTTGCCAGCTCCCCGAACCTTATCGCAGGCTTCCACGTCTTTCATCGCCTCTGACTGCCAAGGCATCCACCGTATGCGCTTAGTTGCTTGACTATATAACCCCAAGACAACTGTGCTCGATTCAGACTTGAACCAGGCAAGCCTGATGCAAGTTAAAAAGAGACAGTCACTTGAAGCGATATAACAACCACTTCAACGACAACACCGGATAACGCTTGAAATCGTTATCACTTTGAATATTTTCTCTCGGAGATAATGAGAGAAGAATATTCGTGTTCTATCTCGTCCAATTTGTTAAAGAGCAAATCTGACCCAGTGATCAGAAAGAAGGACTTCGACGAATGACCGTTGTCATTAGATCGAAACACTTGTTTCTGTACACTGCTAACCGAAGTTAGTCAGTAAAATTTTGGTGGAGCTAGGCAGGATCGAACTGCCGACCTCCTGCGTGCAAGGCAGGCGCTCTCCCAGCTGAGCTATAGCCCCATTTAAGCTATTGTCGTTTCACTCTATGTGAGTAAAACTAAATCGTTCAGATCGAGGCATCGGATGGCGCCGCGTAGCCTGCTACGCAAGTCATTCGATAACGCTGAGCTGAGCGATTTTGGTGGGTCTGGGTGGACTTGAACCACCGACCTCACCCTTATCAGGGGTGCGCTCTAACCACCTGAGCTACAGACCCGGTTTTGCTTGTTGCAATAACAAGCCAAGTCGGGCCTGAAAGACCCAATTGCTCTCTTTATTCGCTAACCAAGTAATTCGTGTGGACTCTGACCGAAGCATTCAGCTTCGTTTAAGGAGGTGATCCAGCCCCAGGTTCCCCTAGGGCTACCTTGTTACGACTTCACCCCAGTCATGAACCACACCGTGGTAATCGTCCTCCCGAAGGTTAGACTAACTACTTCTGGTGCAATCCACTCCCATGGTGTGACGGGCGGTGTGTACAAGGCCCGGGAACGTATTCACCGCGACATTCTGATTCGCGATTACTAGCGATTCCGACTTCACGCAGTCGAGTTGCAGACTGCGATCCGGACTACGACGCACTTTAAGGGATTGGCTCACTCTCGCGAGTTGGCAGCCCTCTGTATACGCCATTGTAGCACGTGTGTAGCCCTGGCCGTAAGGGCCATGATGACCTGACGTCATCCCCACCTTCCTCCGGTTTGTCACCGGCAGTCTCCCTGGAGTTCTCAGCATTACCTGCTAGCAACCAAGGATAGGGGTTGCGCTCGTTACGGGACTTAACCCAACATCTCACGACACGAGCTGACGACGGCCATGCAGCACCTGTGTCAGAGCTCCCGAAGGCACCAATCCATCTCTGGAAAGTTCTCTGCATGTCAAGGCCAGGTAAGGTTCTTCGCGTTGCGTCGAATTAAACCACATGCTCCACCGCTTGTGCGGGCCCCCGTCAATTCATTTGAGTTTTAACCTTGCGGCCGTACTCCCCAGGCGGTCAACTTAGTGCGTTAGCTGCGCCACTAAGGATTCAAGATCCCCAACGGCTAGTTGACATCGTTTACGGCGTGGACTACCAGGGTATCTAATCCTGTTTGCTCCCCACGCTTTCGCACCTCAGTGTCAGTGTTGGTCCAGGTAGCCGCCTTCGCCACTGGTGTTCCTTCCTATATCTACGCATTTCACCGCTACACAGGAAATTCCACTACCCTCTACCACACTCTAGCCGAGCAGTTCGAAATGCCGTTCCCAGGTTAAGCCCGGGGCTTTCACATCTCGCTTACTCAACCACCTACGCGCGCTTTACGCCCAGTAATTCCGATTAACGCTTGCACCCTCCGTATTACCGCGGCTGCTGGCACGGAGTTAGCCGGTGCTTCTTCTGCGAGTAACGTCAATCCCTAAAGGTATTAGCTTTAGAGCCTTCCTCCTCGCTGAAAGTGCTTTACAACCCGAAAGCCTTCTTCACACACGCGGCATGGCTGGATCAGGGTTGCCCCCATTGTCCAATATTCCCCACTGCTGCCTCCCGTAGGAGTTCGGGCCGTGTCTCAGTCCCGATGTGGCTGATCATCCTCTCAAACCAGCTACGGATCGTGGCCTTGGTGAGCCTTTACCTCACCAACTAGCTAATCCGACTTAGGCTCATCCAATAGCGCAAGGTCCGAAGATCCCCTGCTTTCCCCCGTAGGGCGTATGCGGTATTAGCAGCCGTTTCCGACTGTTGTCCCCCACTACTGGGCAGATTCCTAAGCATTACTCACCCGTCCGCCGCTCGACGCCTGATAGCAAGCTATCATCGTTTCCGCTCGACTTGCATGTGTTAAGCCTGCCGCCAGCGTTCAATCTGAGCCATGATCAAACTCTTCAGTTTAAATCATACAAGAATCCGAAGATTCTTAATTCTTGCTCAAGACAAAACTCAATTTTCGACGAGTCACTGTCCTGATATTTCGTATCTGAAATACCTCGGCCAGCGCCCACACGAATTACTTGGTCAACTTTTTAAAGAGCGTTTGAGCTGCTGCTCAATCAAGGCCGCGAATTATACATCGCTTGATCACCTTGTCAACCGTTAATTTTAACCGCTGCTTTCGTCTTCGAAAACGGCCGAAAAACTCACCGGCGTTACTGCTAAATCGTGGGGCGCATTCTACACTGAACCGCCACCTTGTCAACTGCTTTTTGAAGAATCTTTAAAACGTTTTCTTCAAATCTTTCAAGCAGTTACCGCTTCGTTGCTGACCGTGTTTAGCGGCTAGCCCCTCAAGCGAGATGCGCATTCTACAGACATCCCTGAGGGTGTCAACGGCCAATTTGAAAAAAGCTCAAATTGGCCGATCCAAGGCTTTTCAGTCGATCACCAATACCCGCGCGATCTTCTTCTTACCCGCCTGGATGACGCAGTCATCACCCTTAACAAACATACGATTACCTTCGAACTTCTGGCCATCCAGATACACCGCACCGCGCCCCAACACATCACGAGCTGCCGCACCGTTTTTCACCAGACCAGCCAACCGGAGCACAGATGCCATCGGCATTTCAGGCTGCCCTTCCAATGACACCTCTACTGTTGGCACGTTTTCCGGAATCTCACCCAACGCCACCCGATTGCCCGCCGACTTATGAGCCGACTTCGCCGCCTCTTCATCATGGAAACGGGTGATCAGCTCTTCAGCCAGCACCTTCTTATAGTCTTGCGGGTTCGCGCCAGCTTGCACAGTGGCGCGGTACTCTTCCACCTCCGCCATAGGGCGGAAGCTGAGTAACTCGAAGTAACGCCATAACAACTCATCGGGCACCGACAACAGCTTGGTGTACATTTCTCCTGGCGAGTCATTCACACCTACATAGTTGCCCAGCGATTTGGACATTTTCTGCACACCATCCAGACCTTCAAGGATCGGAACAGTGATAACAGCCTGGGGCTTTTGCCCATAGTGCTTCTGGAGCACACGCCCCATCAACAGGTTGAACTTCTGATCGGTACCACCTAACTCAACATCAGCCTCCAACGCTACTGAGTCGTAACCCTGTATCAAAGGATAAAGGAACTCATGAATAGCGATAGACTGCTCAGCACGGAAACGTTTAGTGAAGTCATCACGCTCCAGCATGCGAGCAACAGTGTATTGCCCGGCAAGCTTGATCATCTCAGAGGCACTCAACTTACCCATCCACTCGGAGTTGAACACCACCCGAGTTTTAGCGGGATCCAGAATCTTGAACACCTGCTCTTTATAGGTAATGGCGTTTTGCATCACCTGCTCTTCACTAAGCGGTGGCCGAGTTGCACTCTTACCACTGGGGTCACCGATCATTCCGGTAAAATCGCCAATCAGAAAAATGACCTCGTGACCCAGATCCTGAAACTGCCGCAACTTATTAATAAGCACGGTGTGCCCTAGATGCAAGTCAGGTGCAGTTGGATCAAAGCCAGCCTTTACCCTTAAAGGACGCCCTTCTTTCAACTTTGCGATCAGATCTTCTTCTGGAATCAGCTCATCTATTCCGCGCTTAATGATGGCTAATGCTTCATCTAGTGATGCCATGAACCTAGTTTCCCCAGCTTTGACTGCAAAACGGTAGAAGCGGCCAGTTACACAGCTCTACAAAAGAATGCTGCGATTTTCCGGCGCTACTTGATAAAGTGTATGCTCAGTTTTTGACCAAACCCTGCATATCAGGGGCGGCATTATATCAGTGGCAGCGTCTTTTGTACGCCCGCCCGAAGCGGTAACCGTAATGTTCGCCACTGTCCTGATTCTTTTATATGCGGTAATCTGATGGTCTATACTTGATCAGGCGCTTTAATTAGCCGACACAACTACCCGGAATTTCGATCATAATGGGTGAGCACCGTGCTTAAAACCTTCCCCAAATCACATTTAACGCTCGCCGCTGCGGCAACAATTGCTGTAACTGCGGCCGCGCTTATGAGCCCAAGCTCAGACGTTGAAGCCAAGCGCATGTCCTACCCGGTTGACCTTAACCAAGGCACTGTTTCCGGGTCTGGCGCTCCTGTAATTTCCGCTCCAACGAACCAAAGCACTGGCCGACAGGCTGCTGAAATCCCAATTCCGAGCAATTCCGTTGAACAAGCTCTTGCGGCCACGAAGGCTCCACCCGCCGCCATTGCCGCTCCGGAAGCGCCAGAAGTTCAGTGGAAAGAGTTTCGCATTAAATCGGGCGACACTTTGTCGTCTTTGTTCAAAAAAGCGGGGTTTAACGACGGTGTGATGCTGTCGGTCATTCACGGTGAAGGCGAGGCCGATAAACTTCAACGTCTGTATGCCGGCGAAGACATCCGGTTTGGCCTGGACGATGAAGGCGATTTGGTAACCGTTGAACTTCAGCGTAGCCGCCTTGAGTCCCTTAAAATCGAAAAGACCGAAAACGGCTATGCCGGCGAAACCGAAGTTCGTGAACCTGAAATTCGTCCGGCCTTTGCTGCGGGCGAGATCGATGGCTCCCTTTACCTCGCCGCGCGCGATGCAGGCATGGATGATCGACTCACCATGGAGTTAGCCGGCATTTTCGGTTGGGACATCGACTTTGTTTATGACGTTCGCAAAGGCGATCGCTTCGAAGTGGTTTACGAACAACTGTACATCGACGGCGAAGAATTCAGCACAGGCCGCATCCTCTCCGCCAAGTTCACCAACCGTGGCGACGAGAACATCGCTCTCCTATATACCGACTCGAACGGTGAAAGCGACTACTACACGCCCGGCGGGCAAAGCATGCGCAAGGCGTTCTTGCGCGTCCCCATTAACGCCCGTCTTTCGTCACCGTTTAACCTGCAGCGCCGTCATCCGGTATTGGACATTGTGCGCCCACACGAAGGCACTGATTACGCCGCCCCTCCAGGCACGCCGATCAAAGCCGCCGGCAATGGCCGGGTAAAGTTTGCTGGCTGGAAAGGTGGTTACGGCCGCACCGTAGTCCTCAAGCATGGCGACAACATAACGACCCTTTACGCGCACATGAGCCGCCTAGGCAAAGGCATCAAAAATGGCACACGCGTCAAACAAGGGCAGACTATAGGTCATGTGGGCTCATCAGGCATGGTAACCGGCCCTCACTTGCATTATGAATTCCGGGTTAACGGTGTCGCGAAGAACTCACGTACCATCAAACTGCCGGATGCACAGCCTATTCCGAAGTCTGAACTGGCTCGCTTCAAGCAGGTGACCAGTCAAAGCCTTGCTCAACTCAACGTATTCCTAGAGAGCCAAAACCAGCTGGCTCTTGCTACGGACAACTAACAGTGGGCTACTGGCTTGGCCTTATGTCAGGCACCAGCATGGATGCAGTCGATGCCGTGCTGGTGTCTTTCGAGTCCCAGAGCCTGACTATTCACGCCACGCACTCTCTCACCTATCCAGATAGCCTTCGACAAAGACTGATCTCAGCAACTCGAGATCACGGCACTCCCGACGAACTCGGCGAGCTGGACACTCTGGTTGGGCAGTGTTTCGCGCGAACCGCCTCGGAGCTGATCGCACAAACCGGCATAGCCGCCAGCGACATTTCCGGTATAGGCAGCCACGGACAAACTATCCGGCACCAACCCTCCGGCTCCGCCCCTTTCTCTATGCAAATTGGTTGCTCCGCGTTCATCGCGGAAGCAACCGGCGTGACCACGGTATCGGATTTTCGTAGCAGAGACATCGCAGCCGGCGGGCAAGGCGCGCCCTTAGTGCCGGCGTTTCACAAATGGCTTTTCGAATCCAAGGAACAGGATCGCTGCATTCTGAATCTCGGCGGTATCGCCAACATCACTTGGCTGCCTGCCGGCAACCGGAAACCCATCATTGGATTTGATACCGGCCCTGCCAACGCACTACTCGATGCCTGGTGCTTGGATCAAACCGGCCGCCATTACGACGAAGATGGGCACTTGGCCAGCGAAGGCACCACGCAGCAAGAGCTGCTGTCCAGCATGTTGTCGGATGCTTATTTCAGTAAGCCCGCGCCTAAGAGTACCGGCAAAGAACGCTTTAATCTCGATTGGATTCGCACCCACCTCCAACGCTTCCCGGATTTGGCTCCGGAAGACGTTCAGCGCACACTCCTGCAGTTGACCGTCACCACCATCCTGCAACAGTTACCTCAAGAAACGGCAAACATGGCGGTATATGCCTGTGGAGGCGGAACGTTTAACGCGTTGCTGATGAACGAATTGCGGATAGGTCTGGGCTCGGTTGGACTTGCAACAACCGCAGAGCTCGGATTGGATTCACAATGGGTAGAGCCGGTAGCGTTCGCCTGGCTTGCGCGGCAGGCCTTGAAAGGCCTGCCGGGCAATGTACCGGAAGTGACCGGCGCTTCAGGGGAAAGGGTACTCGGGGCAATCTACCCCGCTTAAAAATCAGATAGAGAAGGAGCTACCGCAGCCACAGGTTGAGCTGGCGTTGGGGTTTTGAACTACAAATTGAGAACCCTGAAGCCCTTCTTGATAAACCACGGTGGCACCAACCAGGTACTGATAACTCATAGAATCGACCAGTAACTTTATGCCATCACGTTCGATGACCGTGTCATCTTCTTCCTGACTTTCATCAAAAGAAAAACCGTACTGGAAGCCTGAACAGCCACCACCCGTCACGAAAACCCGTAGTTTCAGCTCCGGATTTTCCTCTTCTTCGATCAACTCGCGCACCTTGGCAACCGCGCTGTCACTAAAAAACAGCGGCGAGGCCATTTGCTGCTGGACTACACTCAAGGGTTGCCTCCGGCACTAAAAGATATTTGCACGATTATGGTATTCCTGACTAAAACAGTCAACTATTCGCACGCTCCCTCACTCTCCAGCTCGGGATCAACGGTTTCGGACTGTTCGTGGGAAAGGAGCCCGGTTGTCTCTGTCTGGCGAATCAGGTTGCCATTTACTGCGGCCCCCATAGCCATTTCGATCAACTGGTAATAAACACTTCCATTGACACTCGATTTCTCAGCCAATTCCAAATGGCTGGACGAACGCACATCTCCGTGCACGGTACCATTAATAATGATGTGCGGCGCAATCACGTCTCCGGTAATCTGCCCCACCTCGGACAAGCGGATAACCGCATCACTACCGTCTTCAGCGATCACCCGACCCTTGATTTTACCATCCACGTGTAACCCGCCTGAAAAGCGAATATCGCCTTCAATGGTCGTGCGTGCCGAAATCAAAGTGTCAAAACGGTTAGACGAGCGGTGTCGTGCCTGCTTTTTCTTATTAAACATTTCAGTTTCCTGTTACCTGTTCCCAGTCGAATGTACTTTCTGCCTGCGCCGTTTTCTGGCCTCCTGCCTGGGCAACAACCTGTATTTCCAATGGTTCAAACTCTTCTGGCAAGCTTAAGCTACCTTCAATATCTTGAAAATAACGAAACTTGAACTTCACCCCGAGATCATCGATATCTTCTGACAAATCCCGCAGCGCAATTACCTGCTTTTCACCGTCAACCGTGCCGATGACGTTCACCGCCACGAGCCCTGACACATAGCGATTATTGTTACCGACCTGGGTCAGCACCATTTTAAAACTATAGCGCCCATCACCACGAGCCGGCGAAAGCGTGAAGTTATCCACCTGCAGGCCTTTGCTGACTTCTGTCGGCGCCATGATGTTGCGGTAAAACGTCAGGTCTGCGTTCAGTTCGGAAATCTTCGTTTCCAGATCAACAATTGCATTTCTTGCATCGCGCATGGCCTGCTCATCAATTGCACGGCCCCGCTCCAGATTAATCACCTGCTGACGCGCCGAATGATACTGTTCTCGCAGGTTATCCACTTCGTGGACCAGCAACTCTTTGCTTTCTTCCGCCGATGAAAACCGGAACCCACCCTGCGCCATTCCGGCCATGTAACCGGAAATGGCCGCAACAATCGTAAATCCGAGCAGAATTAACGTCCGACGCAGGCGATACCCCCGCCGATGCCGGATAACAACGTATTCCTCTGAAGGCTTAGGCGCGTCGCTCACAAATCAACCTCAGGGCAGCATGGCAGGGGCATTCAGCCCCAGCCGCTCATCCAGCCCGAACATGATATTCATATTTTGGACTGCCTGGCCGGCGGCCCCTTTGACTAAGTTATCAATGACGGAGGTGACAATCACCACATTGCTCTGTTCCTGACGGTGCAACGCCATACGACAATGGTTGGCACCACGCACGCTGCGGGTTTCAGGGTGGCTACCAAACGGCATGACATCCACGAAAGGCTCATTTTGGTAACGCTCTTCGAACAGAGCTTGCAAACGGTCAAAATCAGCAACGTCGGTTAATTCTGCGTAGAGCGTTGCTTCTATACCTCGAATCATCGGCAACAGGTGAGGAACGAAGGTTACACCCACATCCTGACCAGCAGCCCAACCCAAGCCCTGACGAATCTCGGGCAAGTGACGGTGACCGGATGCGCCGTAGGTTTTAAAACTTTCACCGATTTCACCATGCAGCATCCCGGCGTTCGCCTGACGGCCGGCACCACTGGCACCCGATTTGGCATCTGCGATCAACCGTGAGGGGTCCACCAAACCCTGTTCAAGAAGTGGAAGCAAGCCCAGCTGAACGGCTGTTGGGTAACACCCGGGGTTCGCCACTAACTGGGCCTTGCGGATTTCTGCACGGGCCACTTCCGGCAACCCGTAAACGGCTTTCTCGGCCCACTCCGGACTTGCATGAGGCATTCCATACCACTTCGCCCATACATCGAGGTCTTTAAGGCGAAAGTCTGCGGAAAGGTCCACCACACGAGTGCCCGCTTTCATCAGCTCCGGTACCATGCGAGCCGCCACACCATGAGGCGTTGCAAAAAACACCAGATCGCATTCCGCCAGCTGCTCAGGGTCAGGCTCGGAGAACGCCAGGTCAAAGTGGCCTCGCAAATTGGGGTACATATCCGCCACGGGCATACCTGCCTCGGAGCGCGAAGTGATGCATTTCACTTCGACCTCAGGATGAACGGCGAGAATCCTTAACAGCTCCACGCCTGTGTACCCGGTACCACCAACGATGCCTATTTTAATCACTCTCTTCTCCAACGTAATCTGGTCAGAATTTGGCGTTAGTCTAACATGATAAACCAAGGACTTATTGCAGCCAGCCCGCCCAAAGCTACAATGGAGTCCCATTCTTTTTGAACAACGTGTTCGAACAACCGGAATTCAGCCCACATGCGCAATATCAGGCAACAGGTTACGGAAAACCTGATACACGTTTTCCGAGGAAGGCTCGCCGGCGTGGATGCCCTTCCCCAGCTTGCCGTCCTTGGTTTGCTTTCCGGCATTGTCACCGGTGCGGTGATCCTGTTGTTTCGTTTTGCTATTGAATGGCCCCTGGATTACTTCTTTCCGGGCAACGGCTCAGAAAACTTCGAAGATCTGGACATCCTTACCCGAGGAATTTTACCCCTTGCCGGCGCGGTCGCATTGGGGCTTTTTTTGCACAAACTGGGCATCCATGACCGCAAGGTGGGGATTGCCCATGTCATGGAGCGCCTCAATTACCACCAGGGTTATATCTCACTCAAAAGCGCCATCGTTCAATTCATCGCCGGCGTTACCACGGTGGTCAGCGGCCAGTCCGCCGGCCGGGAGGGGCCAGCAGTGCATCTCGGTGCGGCTTTCTCGAGCATACTTGGTCAATGGATGCGCTTACCCAACAACAGCATTCGGACCCTCGTCGCCTGCGGCTGCGCCGCGGCTATCTCCGCATCCTTCAACACCCCGATCTCCGGTGTCATCTTCGCCATGGAAGTGGTGATGATGGAGTACACCATCGCCGGCTTTACGCCCATTATCTTGTCGGCAGTGAGCGCCGCCATCGTCACCCAAGTGGTCTACGGCACCGAACCGGCCTTTAGCGTTCCGGCGCTGACCATGAATTCCTTGCTGGAAATCCCCTGGATACTCGCGATAGCGGTGATCATCGGCATTGCCGCCGCCGGTTTCATCCAATTGGTAGACAGCCTGGGGCGTTATCACCATCGCCCGGTGTTTTTGCGCATATTCGTAGCCGGCCTTTTGATGGTTCCGTTTGCTATCTTCGTGCCCGAAACAATGGGCATTGGCTACGACACCGTGGGTCACACCATTAATGGAGTACTCGGTTTCTGGTTATTGTTAGGGGTTGGCTGCGCCAAGCTGCTGATCACAGGAACCTCTATCGGCCTTGGCATGCCAAGCGGGGTAATCGGCCCGACGTTATTTATTGGTGCAACCCTGGGCGGGGCCATGGGTCTGATAGGAGCAGCCTTTGCCCCCGAGGTGGCATCGTCTGTTGGCTTTTACGCCATGCTCGGCATGGGTGCCATGATGGGCGCGGTATTGCAGGCGCCTTTAGCGGCGTTGATGGCTCTCTTGGAACTCACTCATAACCCCAACATCATTCTGCCAGGCATGCTGATTATTACCACCGCCACGCTGGTCACGAGCGAAGCGTTCGGCAAGAAGTCGTTATTCATCACCGTTCTGAAAAGCCAAGGACTCAGCTACCAGAACTCACCGGTCACGCAAGCGCTGAGGCGGGTATCCGTTGGCGCTATCATGGACCGAAACATTCTACGCATTGAACGCCAACTCACCCTAGAGGAAGCGCGCAAAGCGCTATCTTCACAACCCAAGTGGCTCTTGGTGGATGGCAACAGCGGCCCCACCTCATTGCTACCTGCTGTTGATCTGGCTCGATACCTTGAGGAGCTTAGCGAGGTAAACTCCGAAGATGCACCTGAACAGCCCGAGAGCCTGGACTTGATGCAAATCCCGGCCAACCGGCGAGACGTTGCGCCTGTGCAATATCAAGCCACGCTAGAGCAAGCCCTCAACGAATTTGAGCAAACCAAGGCAGAGGCACTTTACGTGCAGCGCCATGTCGCACCCATGATCCAGCGAGTTTATGGTGTTGTGCTGCAATCCGATATTGAAAGTTACTACCAATACCGCCGGAGTTAACACATGTTATTGGTTAAAGCGTTTCATATTATTTCACTGGTGTGCTGGTTTGCCGGCATTTTCTACTTGCCTCGCCTGTTCGTTTACCACGCAGCGTGCGAAGACAAGCCGGGGCAAGAGCGCTTCAAAGTCATGGAGCGTAAACTCTACCGGGGGATTACCACGCCTTCCATGATCGCCACGGTCATCTTTGGCGTGTGGCTGCTCAGCTACAATGTATCGGGCTATTTCAGTCAGGGCTGGTTGCACGCGAAGTTAACCTTGGTAGCCTTGCTGATTGTGTATCACTTCTACTGCGGCCATCTGGTGAAAGTATTCCAAAACGACAACAACACCCGTAGCCACGTGTTTTACCGCTGGTTTAATGAACTGCCCGTATTCATTCTGATCGCGGTTGTCACTCTTGCCGTTGTTAAGCCTTTCTAAGGAGATTCATCATCAACAGCTACTCACGCCCCCATGTTCTGGTGCTATCCGGGCTGGATCCGTCCGGCGGCGCAGGCATTCAGGCAGACATCCAGGCCATTACATCTTTGGGCGGGCACCCCTTGCCCGTGCTGACCTGCCTGACCGTACAAGACACAAAAAATGTGTACGGCGCCGAAGCCATTGACCCGGCAATCATCCGGCAGCAACTCGAGTGTCTGGACAAAGACATCCCCATACACGCGGTAAAAACGGGCGCCATGGGCAACGCCGCAGTGGTCAACGTTCTAATGGAGTTTCTCGATAGCCACCCGGAGTTACCGCTTATCGTGGACCCAGTGATCAAGGCAGCCGGCGGCGGAGACCTAGCCGATGACGAACTGGTCAAAGCGATGAAAGCCTCATTGTTTGCCCGAGCCGAAATGATCACACCGAACGGGGTTGAGCTTCTGCAGCTGGGCAACTGTGACAGCGAAA
Source organism: Marinobacter sp. JH2 (assembly GCF_004353225.1). Taxonomy (NCBI): domain Bacteria; kingdom Pseudomonadati; phylum Pseudomonadota; class Gammaproteobacteria; order Pseudomonadales; family Marinobacteraceae; genus Marinobacter; species Marinobacter sp. JH2. The sequence goes on from NZ_CP037934.1 coordinate 2,561,977, forward strand.
GCCAAGCCGCCGACAAACTGCTATCAGCGGGCTGCAAATCGGTACTGGCTACCGGTGGTCACGGAACCGGTCATCACATCATCAACACCTTGTACAGCGCCGGGCATGAGGCAAAGGACTGGCAGGTTGAGCGCATTGGTGTCAACGAATACCACGGCACCGGTTGTACGCTGGCCGCAGCCATTGCAGCCGGCATTGCCAGCGGGCTGTCTGCTCGAGCGGCTATATCCCAAGCCCAGAATTACGTCAGCCGCACCCTTTTGAGTGCGTTGAATATCGGCCATGGTCAAAGAGTACCCAACAGGGGCATTCCGTGGGAACGCTGAAACCATCTCTTCAGCGCGGCCTGTACGCCATCACCGACAACCGCCTTACTCCCCCGGATCATCTGCTGCAGTCCGTAGAAGCCGCGCTAGCGGGCGGCGCAGTGTTGGTCCAATATCGGGACAAGCTTTCATCGACAACTGAACGGCTGCGCCAAGCGACGGACCTGGTCAGCCTTTGCCAGAATGCAGGCGTGCCGTTACTCATCAATGATGATCCGGAATTGGCGCACCGGGTGGGTGCCCAAGGCGTACATTTAGGACAAGACGACTGGAGCTTGGCCGATGCCCGAAAGCTGCTGGGGCAAGATGCCATTATTGGCATTACCTGCCACCACCAGATGGAGCTGGCCGACATAGCCAAAGCCGAAGGGGCCGACTATTTGGCCTTTGGTCGTTTTTACCACTCTGGCACAAAACCCGGCGCACCCCGTGCGGACGTTAACGTGTTGAGCGACGCACGGCGTTTAGCGCTTCCAGTGACGGCCATTGGTGGCATTACAACCGATAACGCGGAACCACTGATTCGTGCCGGTGCTGACCTTATTGCAGTAGTGGGCGGACTGTTCGGGGGTAGCCCCGCAGACATAGAAGCGAAAGCCAGGCTGTTCAGCCAACTGGTTACTTCACATCACCCACTATCGACACATTCCAATCGACAGGAGTAAACCATGAGTCATTCTGAAGAACTGTTCGAACAGGCGCAAAAATACATCCCCGGTGGTGTCAACTCTCCGGTTCGGGCATTTCGCGGCGTGGGCGGTACCCCGGTGTTTTTCAAGCATGCCGAGGGCGCTTATCTCTACGCTGAAGACGACAAGCGCTACATCGATTTCATCGGCTCCTGGGGCCCGATGATTCTGGGCCACTCAGACCCTCGCATCAAAGACGCCCTGCACGCTCAGGTTGACCTTGGTGTAGGCTACGGCGCCCCAACCGCTATTGAAACCGAGATGGCAAAGAAAGTATGCGAATTAGTGCCTTCGATCGATATGGTGCGGATGGTTAACTCCGGAACCGAAGCCACTATGAGCGCCATTCGTCTGGCGCGCGGTTACACCGGTCGCGACAAGATCGTAAAGTTTGAAGGCTGCTACCACGGCCACGTGGATTCCCTGCTGGTAAAAGCGGGCTCCGGCGCACTGACACTGGGCGAGCCTAACTCCCCGGGCATTCCCGCCAGCTTGGCCGCACTCACACTCACACTCGATTTCAACGACATCGAGGGCGTGCGTAAAACCTTCGAGGAAATGGGCGATCAAATAGCGGCGATTATCGTGGAACCCGTAGCCGGAAACATGAACTGCATTCCGCCGGTTCCGGGATTCCTCGAAGGTCTGCGCGAGGTATGTGACGAGCACGGAACGGTACTGATTTTTGATGAAGTGATGACCGGCTTCCGGGTTTCTCTGGGCGGCGCTCAGGGCTTATTCGGCGTGACTCCGGATCTGACTGCTCTGGGCAAAGTTATCGGTGGCGGTCTGCCGGTGGGTGCGTTTGGTGGCAAGCGTGAAATCATGGAACACATTTCACCGCTGGGACCCGTATATCAGGCCGGCACTTTGAGCGGCAACCCGCTGGCAATGGCCGCAGGCCTGACCACTCTGAACGCTATCTCTGAATCCGACTTCCACGACCGACTAATCGAGAAAACCAACAAGGTACGCGACGGCATCAAAGCCGCGGCCGACGAAGCGGGTATCCCGCTCGCAGTGCAATCTGCCGGTGCCATGTTTGGTTTCTTCTTCACCAACGAATCGTCGGTCACCAGCTTTGCTCAAGTGATGGAATGCGATGCCGAACGCTTCAAGAAGTTCTTCCAGGGCATGTTGGCAGAAGGTGTGTACCTCGCACCCTCCGCCTTCGAAGCAAGCTTCGTGTGTGCGGCGTTGTCCGACGAAGACATCGAGTTCACCTTGGCGGCCGCCCGTAAGGTAATGGCCACGCTGTAAACAGCCGTGAAACTGTAAGAGGCCAAGGATGGCCTCTACCCATTAAAGCGCTCTCGCCCGATCTTCAGCTTGGGAAGCCCCTGCCACATTACCTCGCGCTCTGCGAATGTCCGCCAGCAGCAACCAGCCAGACCGCTGCATTCGGGAATCGTTACCCGCCAGCGACAGGCCCTTCAACGTAAACTGCTCAGCAGCGCCCAGATTATTTCCAGCCACGTAAGCTTCCGCCAGTTTGAAATAAACCTCCGCCGACCGCGGCGCTACGCGCTGGGCCCGCTCTAGCCGCGAAATAGCACCAGCAGAATCACCCTGCCGCAACCGTTGGTCGGCATCGCGAATCAGAGCGACTGCCGCGGCAGGCAATTCATCACCGGATTCGCGATAGCTGGGCGAACGGGTAGGCTGTTCTGGCGCGGGGGCGGGCTCACTGACGTCGGACTGCTCGCTCTTGCGCCAGACTTGAGGTTCGGACGTTTCCAGCTCAGACGCTCTGGGCGGCTCCGGTGCTTTCGACTGCCCGTCTCCCCCCATGGGCACATAAATAGAGCCACCGCCTGGCGCCGTGCAACCTGCCAAACCGAGCATGAACGCGAAGCTGGCCGCGTGCGTTATCGTTACTTTTCTCATCGAAACAATCCTTCAAACCAACTGCGTATTTGCCCACCAAAATCGCCGTTGCAACCGGTGTGAGTGTCGGGCTCACTGCCGGCCACAAAGGGTATCAGGCGCGCATTCTGGCACCCTTCCCCCGTCAGGGCGTTGGCTTCAGTATCCACCCAATGATACTGCACCCCGTCTGGCATGACAGGTGAAAACCCGTGCTGGGGAATCTGCGCCATCATTGTGGACCAAATGGGCAAAGCCCCCGAAGCCCCGGTGAGCGAGGTTGAGCCGTTGTCGTCCCGGCCGACCCAGGCGACCGCCAGCAAATCACCGCTAAAGCCGGCAAACCAAGCGTCCCGCCCGTCGTCGGTGGTGCCGGTTTTGCCTGCCAGCGTTAGCTGATCCGGCAAGGTGTAATATGCCGAGCGGCCGGTACCTTCTTGCATGGTTTCCTGCATAGCGTACTGCACCAAATGTACCGCAGCCGGGTCTGCCACTTGATCCACTTTCAGGTTATAGCGTGACAGCGGCTCGTTGTCGGCATCCGTTACCTCACGAATGGTGCGCAAGGGCGTGTTAAAGCCCGAAGTTGCCAGACCTTGATACAGCTGAGCCACATCCACCGGTGCCAAATTCACAGAACCCAACAGCATTGAGGGGTAATCCGATATCGGGCTGGTGATGCCAAACGCTCTCAGTTTTTCCTGCACTTTAGGAATTCCGACATCCAGACCCACTCGAACCACCGGCAGGTTATAGGATTTGGACAGCGCGCGGTGCAAAGGCACTTCGCCCCGTTCCTGCTTGTCGAAGTTTCTCGGCTGCCACAATTTGCCGTCATCGAATTCCAGCGTAAATGCCTGGTCTTTAACCGGAGTGATCAACGTATACCGTTCAGCCTGCTCAAGCGCGGCCAGATACACAAACGGCTTGATCAGGGACCCCATCGGGCGCCTGGCATCCACTGCCCGGTTGAAACCGGCGAAACTCGGATCTTTACCGCCGACCAAAGCCAGCACTTCGCCAGTGTCTTTTGCCGTGACCACCAAGGCAGCCTCCAGCTCATCCGAGCCAGGCAACTTGGGTAACGTCTTACTAACAGAGGCCTCAGAGGCATGCTGAACCGCCGGGTCCAACGTTGTGAAAATCCGCAAACCCTCACTTTGCAGATCTTCTTCCTGGTAATCCCGTGCCAGGTGTCGGCGAACCAGATCGATGTAGGCCGGGTAACGGTTGTCTGTAAACGAAGGCTTGCCGCTGACGCCCAAAGGCTTGGCCTTCACCGTTTTCGCCTCTTGCTCAGTCAGCAGCCCGGCTTCCGCCATTTCATCCAATACCAGATTACGACGCGCGGTCGCCCGTTTCGGGTGACGCCTCGGATTGTAGTAACTGGGGCCTTTCACCATACCCACCAACAGAGCCATTTGATCCGCAGCTAGGTCTTTCAGACGCTCGCCAAAATAAAACTGGCTGGCCAGACCAAAGCCATGAATGCTACGCATACCGGCTTGGCCGAGATAAACCTCATTCAGGTACGTTTCAAGAATGTCATCTTTCTCGTAATGCAGCTCGAGCAGGATCGACATCAAGGCCTCGTTGCCTTTACGCAAAAGGGTTTGCTCGCGGGTCAGGAAGAAGTTCTTCACCAGCTGTTGGGTCAACGTACTGCCGCCCTGCACCACTCTGCCCGCTTTGATATTCACCAACATAGCCCGGGCAATCGATAGCGGAGCCAAACCAAAGTGGCTATAAAATTCCCGATCTTCCACCGCCATTAAGGTGCTGGGCAATAACTCGGGTACCTCTTCAAGCTGCACCAAAACCCGATCTTCGCGGTGGGCCGGATAAATACCGCCAATCTGCGCAGGCTCAAGCCGAACGATGGGCGATTTAGGCCCAGCGACCACCGAGAACGACCGGACCTTGTCGCCACTCACCACCAGAGAAATACGACGGCGGGGTTCCTCTCCATCCGGAAATACAAAGCCCCGGGCGCTGATGACAAATCGGCCGCCGTTGCGACGATAAGTTCCCAGTTTCACACCATCACCCGACCGATAACCCGCCAATTCAAGCTCTCGAGCCAACCCGGACGCACTGACACTGGCACCGTCATACAGCTCCAGGGGACGGGCATACACCCGGGAAGGCACCTCAAAGCGCCGACCTTCAAACCGGGAGGTTACCACTGCGTCGAGATACACCATCCAGCCGGCGAGCACCACCAGGCCCAGAAGCGCTAATCGGATGCACAAACGCCAAAGCCCCGACCGGCGGTTCTTTGGCTGACTTTTAGACGATTTCTTACGGGATTTCGTTGTTTTACTCATCCCGCGATTATAACGAAGCCAAGGAGGCGACTGGCAGGCCTGTTATGTGTTATTTCTGTAATCTGCCGTCTATCATAGAACAAACGAAATCAACGAGTTCAGGGAATCCAGGAGCAAAATGTGAGCGAACGCGCCCCCGACACACTGGTTAAAGCACTGCAGAACCCAGAGTTATACGACCACCCGGTTAGCGATTTTCAGGTGATCGAAACTCATATCTCTCAGGTTCTTCTAACCGGCGACTACGCCTACAAGATCAAGAAGCCCATGGATTTTGGCTTTCTTAATTTCTCGACTCTGGAGCGCCGCAAGCACTTCTGCGAAGAAGAACTTCGCCTGAATCGTCGTTTGGCCTCTGATCTCTATCTTGACGTTATACCCATTACCGGCAGCCCTGAGCAGCCTGTCCTCGAAGGTGAAGGCGAGCCGTTTGAATACGCCATTCGTATGCGCCAGTTTGAACAAAGCCAACTGTTCGACAAGCGCCAGGAACGTGGCGACCTCGCGCCGGAGCTGCTTACCAGTGTTGCTCGCCAAACGGCCCTGTTCCACGACAGCCTGCCACCAGTCCCGGATAAAAAACCACTGGGCACCCCGGAAGCCGTTCACGCTGCGATGCAGGAAAACTTTGACCAGATTCGGCCTCTGCTGGATGACAAAGCTTTGCTCACGCAGTTGGACGCGCTGGAAGAGTGGACCCGAACCACGTTCGAACGTAACCGTGACTTGATTGCCCAGCGTCGCGCGAACGGTTTAGTACGCGAGTGCCACGGCGATCTTCATCTCGCCAACATCACTGTGTTTAACGAGCAGGTCACCGTGTTCGACTGCATTGAATTCAACGAACCCTTCCGCTGGATTGATGTCATCAACGATCTCGCCTTCCTGCTGATGGACCTGGAATCACGACAGGAATCCGCACTCGCCAATCTGGTTCTGAATACTTACCTGGAATACCGAGGTGACTTTGAAGCACTGGCGTTACTGCCGCTGTACAAAGCATATCGGGCTATGGTGCGGGCCAAGATCGCGCTGTTCACGTTGGGCAACCCGAGCCTTAACGACAGCGAACGTGAAGGTTTGATGCAGAGCTACCGCAGTTACGCACAGCTTGCCGAAGATTACGGCGCCATCCCGAACCACTACCTGCTGGCGACCACCGGCCTCTCGGCCTCTGGAAAAACCTGCGTCAGTGCCGCCATGTCGGCAGAATTGGAGCTGGTTCGATTACGCTCCGACGTTGAACGCAAACGATTGCACGGGCTAGCGCCATTGGATGACAGCAAATCCGGCTTGGGGACAGATCTGTACAGCCCTGAAGCCACTGAGGAAACCTACAAACATCTCGCTACATTAGCGGGCCAGCTGCTGTCTTCGGGGCTGCCGGTGATTGTCGATGCCGCCAGCTTGAAGGAAAGCGAGCGTTCATTGTTTGCACAAGTCGCCGAGAACCAAGGTGTGCCCTTCGCCCTGCTGCACACCGAAGCGCCAGAAGACCTGCGTCGGGACTGGGTGCGCAAACGCAAAGGCGATGCCTCAGAGGCCACCGAAGAAATGCTGGATGCTCAGCAAACGTGGTTCGAACCCCTTACGGCCGATGAAAAGACCCACACCATTCACCTGCATACCGATCAGGAGCATGTGGCCGAGGCAGTAGCGGATAGAATCCGTCAGCACCTTGGCCTCGGCCCTCGTTCAAGCTCCTGATGCAAACCGTTCAACCCCAATGGCAAACCGCTTGCCCGGCACACGACCTTCTGCCGGGCAAGTTCGTGGAATTCCGGCTAAAGGAAAAAGCGGTTGAGCCCGAAGGCATGCCGCTAACCGGCTTTGTGTTTATCGACAACGGAACACCTCGGGCTTACCTGAACGTGTGCCCGCATCTGGGCATTGAGCTGAACTGGATGCCCGGCCGTTTTATGGATACCGACAATCTGTTCATTCAATGCTCGACCCACGGCGCGCTGTTCAAACCCGGCACCGGTGAGTGCATTGCCGGGCCTTGTCAGGGCGATGCCTTAACGGAGCTGGATGTGCGCGAGCGCGCCGGTCTTATCGAAGTCAGGGTTCACAATTAACCGGGACCGGGTCAATTAAATCGAGCCGGGCACTCGGATTTCCGTCAACGCCCATCAAAGCAGCCCGATAAGCCAGCACCTCGACCCCGGCTTCAACAGCCTGACGCAATAGTTGGCCGTATCGCGGGTCGATGTGATCCGCTGGCAGCACCTGTTCGATGGCTGTGTGGTTTACCACAAACAACAACACTGCCCGATCGCCATTAGCGACTTGTGCCATCAACTCGCGCAGATGTTTTTGCCCCCGCTCGGTCACGGCATCGGGAAAATATCCCTGCCCCCCCTCCGCGAGAGTGACGTTTTTCACCTCGACCCACGCATCAGACTGGCTGGCATGACCCGTGAGCAACAAATCAATACGACTTTTTTCCTGGCCATACCGAACTTCACTGCGACACTCGCTGTAGCCTTTAAGTTCTGAGATAACACGTTTTTCGATCGCATGCTTGGCCTGGGCATTTGGGCGTGCAGTGTTCACACATGCCAGCGCTCCCGGGCTGGTTTCAACCAGCTCCCAGGTGTACCGCAGCTTACGCTTGGGGTTATTGCTTTCGCTCAACCACACCCGTGCATTTTCCGGCTGACAGTTACGCATGGAACCGGTATTCGGACAGTGCGCAACCACCTCTTCTCCATCGGACAAGCGCACGTCCGCAAGGAAGCGTTTATAGCGCCGAATCAGGCGCCCCTCTATCAATGGTTCTGAAAACTTCATATGCTCTCCACTATAAGCCGAGGTCACAGAGCTGGCACCCCTGAGACTTATCTGCTATTTTCCGCAAATTCCCATTACAGGGCGTCTGGGTAAAACCGTGCGGCACAGGTGCTGGCACGGATAACAAAGCGCCCGAGTAGAAGTACAAACAAGAGGCCAGGGCTCAATGGCAAAGAAGACTGCGCAAGCACCAAGCGAAACCTTTACCGGCTTCACCCCTTACGAAATCAAAAAGGGTGAAGACTACATGAGTGCAGAGATGCTGCAGCACTTCAAGGACCTGCTATTGGATTGGAAGCAGGAACTGATGGAAGAAGTCGACCGCACCATGCACCACATGCAGGAAGACGCTGCAAACTACGCGGATCCCAGCGACCGCGCAACCCAGGAAGAAGAGTTCAGCCTGGAACTGCGCACCCGGGATCGCGAGCGCAAGCTGATCAAGAAAATCGACAAAACCATCGATCGTATCGACAAAGACGATTATGGCTTCTGTGATCAATGCGGCGTAGAAATCGGCATCCGTCGACTGGAAGCTCGCCCGACTGCGACACTTTGCATCGATTGCAAAACGTTGGCAGAAATTCGCGAACGCCAGACCGGCATCTGACCTGCCCCTTACCAGCAAGCTGGCGGTCTAACCGCCAGCTTACAGAGGTGTTATGGAGCACACCCGATACCGCGGACGCTTTGCGCCTTCCCCCACAGGCCCACTTCACTTTGGCTCCTTAGTTACCGCTGTTGCCACATGGCTGGAAGCCCGAGCGGCTAATGGTGACTGGTTAGTTCGCATAGAAGACCTTGATCCTCTCAGGGAACCGCCGGAAGCTACTGACCAGATTCTTCACTCTCTTGATGCCCACGGCTTGCACTCAGACGAGCCAATACGTTTCCAATCCCGGCGCCACCCGGCCTACCAGAAAGCCATCGCTTACCTGCTGAAGAATGAAAAGGCCTATCGATGCGGCTGTTCCCGCAAACAATTACTAGCTCATGGAGGGCGCCATCCAAGCCAGTGTCGAACCCGCAAAGCCGGCTCCGAAGGCTCAGCCCATGCGATTCGCTTTGCGCTCACCGATGCACATTGCCAATGGCAGGATCTGTTTCTGGGACCGCAACACCAAATCGTTCGAGCCGAACTGGACGACCCGGTTTTGCAGAGAAAAGAAGGTTTTTACGCTTATCAGCTTGCGGTCGCCGTGGACGACATTGACCAAGGTATCAGCCATGTCGTTCGGGGTGACGACCTTTTGGACATGACCGCCCAGCAACAACAGATATTCGAGGCATTGGGCGTTTCGCCCCCTCAATGGCTACACATACCGGTTATTCTCAACGAGCAAGGCCAGAAACTGAGCAAACAGAATCGCGCGCCGGCCATTGATGACTCAAAACCGACGACGAATCTGGTTCACGCGCTCACAGCACTCGGCCAACAACCGCCTGAATCACTCTTCAGCGCCACTGTCGATGAGGTACTGGCATGGGCCCGAACACACTGGAAACGTACGGCCATTCCCCTGACATCCCAGCAAGCCCGTGGTATAAACCCAAGTACACAATCGCACTTGGACCACTAACCTGATGTATATCTACCGCCTGGTTTTTCTACTGGTGCTGGCTATCTATATTTTTTCACCAAACATCCTTAGTTGGTGGACCGGCCCCGGTAACGCTTGGTACAGCCCGTTCATTTTTTGGGGCGGCCTGGTTGCGATCGGTTTCTGGCTGGAATGGCGTCGAGATCCCAATGAGTTTTAGCGCACCCGGGCTGTTACTGGCTAGCCTGCTTTATCTAAGCCTACTATTCGGCATTGCTTGGGCAACCGAACGCGGAACGCTACTTCGCCAGTGGGTCCATCACCCCCTTACCTATACCCTCAGCCTCGGCGTATACGCCGGTATATGGGCGATTTACGGCGCTATCGGATTCGCAGCGGAATCGGGGTTCGGGTATCTGGCATACTATTTAGGAATCAGCGGCGCCTTTTTGCTGGCGCCCGTACTATTAAATCCGATTCTGCGGATCAGCAGGGCGTATCAGCTTACCTCGCTGGCCGACCTGTTCGCCTACCGCTACCGTAGCCAATGGGCGGGCACCCTCGTCACACTCTGCTCGGCGGCAGCGATCATGGCCCTGCTCAGCATGCAGATTCAAGCAGTTTCCGTCTCTGCCAGCTTACTTGCACCCAACACATCCCCCAAGTTTATCAGCACACTCTTCTGCCTGATTGTCGTGCTGTTCGCGGTCCTATTCGGTGCTCGCCGACATCAGTCATCTGGCCACCATCAGGGATTGGTTCTGGCAATCGCATTCGATTCGATAGTAAAACTGGGCGCCTTACTGGTGCTGGGTGGCGTGATTCTATTCGGCGTATTTAACGGGAGCGCCGGGTTGGAACATTGGCTGGCCGATACGTCACGTTTGGAAGCTCCAATGGCCATGAACGTGAACGACAGCACTTGGCGGGCGTTGTTGTTGATGTCATTTGCAGCGGCTCTGGTTTTACCCCACATGTATCACATGACCTTCAGCGAAAACCCGTCTCCACGAGCACTAGGGAAAGCCAGCTGGGGCCTGCCGCTGTATCTGTTGCTGCTAGGTTTGCCTGTGCCGCTGATTGTATGGGGTGGCCAGGCGCTCGGAGTGACCGGGCCGCCGGCATTCTTCAGCATTGGCATTGCTCAGGCACTGGAAAGCCCACTACTGACTCTTATGATGTATATCGCTGGCCTTTCCGCCTCCAGCGGGCTCATGATCGTCAGCACGCTGGCGCTGGCGGGCATGGTTCTCAACCATGTTGTGCTCCCATTAAAAACCCCAAAAGATCAGGGCGACATATACCGCTGGCTACAATGGGTTAAACGACTGCTGATCGCGGCCATCTTGTTCATGGCCCTGCTGTTTCACGAACTCGTCGGCCAACGCCTCGACCTCTCCATTCTCGGCGCGATTTCGCTAACAGGCACACTGCAGCTGCTGCCCGGAGTGCTTGGAGTCATTTACTGGCCCGAAGGCAATCGTCGTGGTTTGATCGCAGGGTTAGTGACCGGGCTATCGATCTGGAGCCTCACTCTCGTGCTTCCTTTTTCTTATACGTTCGACCTACTGTCGCTGCTAGGCATGCCTGTCACTGCCGGCTATGACAACTGGCACGTAGTAACTTTCGCCAGCCTGACAGCCAACGTTGCGATGTTTGCTGTGGTTTCTATTATCAGCCCTGCGACCCCCGAAGAAGCCAGTGCGGCTCAAGCTTGCTCCATGGGAGCCCTCTCACGCCCCCAGCGTCGCGAACTGTTTGCCTCTTCATCGGCCGACTTTATTCATCATCTGGCCGAGCCCTTGGGTGTGAACGTTGCACGCCGTGAGGTGCAACAAGCGCTTTCTCAACTCAAACTGCCACCTTCGGAGTTCCGCCCTTATCAGCTGAGGCGACTACGGGACCGGATTGAAGCCAATTTGTCTGGACTGCTTGGGCCGTCCATCGCCAGAGACATGGTTAAACGGCATCTGGGGTTCAAACCCATGGCTCACGGCGGCACCGGACAAGATATCCGCTATGTCGAACGAGCGCTCGGCGATTACCAAAGCCAGCTCACAGGCCTGGCTGGTGAGCTGGACAACCTGCGTCGTCATTATCGGCAAACTCTGCAGAACCTCCCGATTCCAGCCAGCTCCATCGGAGACGATGGCGAAATACTGATGTGGAACCACGCCATGGAAGCGCTGACGAGCATCTCCGCCGATGAAGTGGTCGGGGCCAAGCTCATGGCGCTACCAGAGCACTGGCACGCGCTACTGGACGACTTTAATAGCGGCAACGATCCTCACCGATACAAACATCGTCTGGATTTGCGCGGCAAACCGCACTGGCTGAACTTGCATAAAGCGGCGCTGAATGGCCCCGATCATCCGGAAGGCGGATCGATCATTCTGGTAGAAGACCAGACCGAAACCAGGCTACTTGAAGACGAATTAATGCACAGTGAGCGTTTAGCATCGGTCGGTCGACTAGCGGCCGGTGTCGCTCATGAAATTGGCAACCCGGTCACCGGCATTTCGTCGCTGGCCCAAAATCTCAAACTGGAGACAGATAACCCCGAGATTCTGGACACGGCCAACCAGATCCAGCAACAAACACGGCGTATCTCGGCCATTTTGCAATCGTTGATGAACTTCTCGCGTACGGGCAATCACGCCCATGCCACACGCTACGAACCGGTCAGCCTTCACCGGTGCGTGGAGGAATCGATCAATTTGCTATCACTGGGCGAAAACCGCAAAGGCATACACTATGAAAACGACTGCCCGGCGGATCTGCAAATACTCGGCGACGAGCAGCGTTTGGTACAGGTATTCGTCAATCTGCTGGCCAATGCCCGAGATGCCTCTCCAGAGGACGGCACAATACAGGTGACTGGCAAGCGCGATAGCTACTCCGCTATCATCGAGGTAATTGACGAAGGTACTGGTATCCCTTCGGATCAACAGGACCATGTTTTTGAACCCTTTTTTACCACAAAAGCATCCAACAAAGGCACAGGACTTGGCCTCTCCCTTGTTTACAGCATTGTTGAAGAACACTATGGCAACATCCAGGTAGAGAGCCCCGCCCAGAGCATGAGCGGCAAAGGAACATGCATGAGGCTTCGCCTGCCAGCTTACGAACCCGACACCGATGCTGAGAGTCGCCCGAACGAAAGGTCGTGAACGTACTATGCCCCGCATTCTGATTGTTGAAGACGAAGACATCATACGGTCTGCAGTCCGCAAACTGCTCCAGCATGTTGGCTACGAGGTGGCCGATGCCATTTCAGTGGAAGCTGCGGAAGAACTGGAACCCGACACCTTTGATCTGGTTATTACCGACCTCCGCTTGCCCGGTGCCGCTGGCACTGAAATGATCAACCGGGCACCCAATACGCCGGTACTGATCATGACAAGCTACGCCAGCCTGCGCTCGGCCGTAGACTCCATGAAAATGGGCGCGGTGGATTACATCGCCAAACCGTTTGATCATGATGAAATGCTCGCGGCCGTCGAAGGTATTTTGGCGCGAAAAAACGCCTTACCTGCCAGCAACGAACACGCTGCCGATTCCGGAGGCGAAGCGCCAGATCCATCCAATATCATGTTTGGCCAGTGCGAGCCGATGGAAAAGGTGTTCACACTTATTCGCAAAGTAGCACCCACCCAAACCACGGTTCTGGTCAACGGTGAATCAGGTACCGGTAAAGAACTGGCAGCCCGGGCGTTGCACCTTTTGAGCCCCCGCGCCTCCAAGCCTCTGATTTCCGTCAACTGCGCGGCGATCCCCGAGAGCTTGATAGAGTCCGAACTGTTCGGTCATGAGAAAGGCTCGTTTACCGGCGCAGTATCTGCTCGCACGGGTTTGATCGAAGCCGCCGACGGCGGCAGCTTGTTTCTCGACGAAATCGGTGAACTGCCCGCAGAAGCTCAGGCCCGGTTACTCCGGGTATTGCAGGAAAGCGAGATTCGCAAGGTAGGTGCTACCCAGAGCCGGAAAGTGGATGTGCGGATGATTGCCGCCACACACCGAAACCTCAAGGCCATGACTCGTACCGGCGAGTTCCGGGAAGACCTTTATTACCGGCTCAACGTGATGCAAATCCGCCTCCCGCCCCTACGAGAACGTCGTGCAGACATTCTGGGCCTGGCAGGGCGTTTCTTGAAACAGCAAGCCCAGAGGCTCGACCGACCCGATCTGCACCTGAGCCCTGAAGCCATGCAAGCTCTGCAGCGGTATCGTTGGCCCGGCAACGTTCGGGAACTGGAAAATGCCATTGAACGCGCCTCAATTCTTGTCGATGGCGACACCATTACTCCGTCCGTTCTGGATCTCGACAGCGACTCGGGTGATGAATACATTCCTGAAACCCTGGTGGAAGGCAATAACGAGAGCACCCCCACCCGAGAAGCTGATTCCGCCAACGACTTGTCTCTGGAAGACTACTTTCAGCACTTCGTCATCGAGAACCAGGATCGTATGAGCGAAACCGAGTTGGCTCAAAAACTGGGCATCAGCCGGAAATCTCTTTGGGAGCGCAGGCAACGCTTAGGCATTCCTCGCAAAAAAACCAGCGGTAACTAAAACACACTCGGTAACAAATGAACCCAGACTCACTTGTTACCGGGCGTTCCCCTCGGTAACACTTCCGCCTCAGCTTTCGCGATACAGGTAACACTTCTCCGAAGTACGGGGTAACACTTATTTCCGTGATTCACGTAACTTACTGATAAAAAACATCTTTCAAAATCTGGCACGGCCTCTGCACTATTATTAGCGCACAACAACAAAAACAAGAGTGACAACGCAGCGCCAACAACAAAAACAAAAAGCTGCAAGAAAACGTCCATCAACAAAAACAAAAATAGGACGTAAGCGAACTGAGTGTTTTGGGTGCTAGGTTTTTTTGTGGTCCCTCAGCATGCGCGAGTTGTAGATGTGGATAAGAACCGTCTTTCAGACGACACTACACCTGCCCAATAACCCGCTCCATGCTATTGACGACACCATGTATTCAAAGCTTTCCGCTTGCATAATATTGAAGCCCGAACCTTGGGCACGCAGTGGGGCAAAACATTAAAAAGAATCCCGACATAAAACAAAAATAATTGCAGATCGTCGAAGCTTTCAGGGCGGATTCGTGAGAACGGATCCGCCTTTTGATTATTGGTCTTCACCAAATCCTGCCCCCACATCAGACAAAAACTCATCATTTCCTACCTAATATCAGTCAAACATGTGCAATTCCTGCGCAAACCGTTAAAATCCACGTTTTTGCTCTGCGCAAACACGGACTTCCATGCCTAAAAGACTTGTAGATAAGTTGCGTTCTTTCATGCCCGGCACCGGGAAAAAGAAAGCCAAACATTACCAGCGTAAAGAAATCCCGAGAGACCAACACAATGTGTCTCGCTCGGTGATCAGCGAACCCGCTAAGAAAGTGCTAAACCGCCTGAACAAGTCTGGCTTCGAAGCCTACTTGGTGGGTGGGGGTGTGCGGGACATCGTTCTGGGTGGCCGACCCAAAGATTTCGACATTGCCACTAATGCAACACCGGAAGAAGTACACGATCTGTTCCGTAATTCTCGGCTGATCGGTCGCCGGTTCCGCATCGTGCACGTGGTCTTTGGTCGCGAAATCATCGAGGTAACCACCTTTCGCGGCAACGCAGAAGCCTCGAACGAAGACCACTCTGATCACGAACACAAAACCAGCGAACACGGTCTCCTGCTGCGCGACAACGTTTACGGCAATCTGGAGGACGATGCTCTGCGCCGCGATTTCACCATCAATGCTCTTTATTATTGCATTCGCGACTTCAGCATTATCGACTTCGCAAACGGCATGCAGGATCTCGAGAACCAGCAAATACGCCTGATTGGTGACCCGGCAACCCGATACCGTGAAGATCCGGTGCGCATGCTGCGCGCTATTCGTTTCGCGGCGAAGCTTGGCTTCGAGATCGAACCCGAAACCGAAGCGCCTATTCGTGAGCTGGCCCCTCTTTTAGGCCACATACCACCGGCCCGTCTGTTCGACGAAGTGCTTAAACTGTTTTCGGCGGGCTACGGTGAAGCCACCTACGAACTGCTGAAGGACTATGGCCTACTGGAGATGCTGTTCCCGGAAACCGTGCGCGCCCTCAATAACGGTGAATCGGACGAACTCATCCACCAAGCCTTACGCAACACCGATGCTCGCATCGCCCAAGGCAAATCGGTCACACCTTACTTCTTGTTTGCCGCCATGCTGTGGCCCGCGCTGCAAGCAGAATGGCGCATTAGACAGGATAACGGCGATCCGGTGCAGCCGGCTTTGCACGGCGCAATCGGTAAAGTAATTGGCCGCCAGGTACAAGCTACGTCGATTCCCAAGCGCTTCTCCGGACCAATGAAAGAAATCTGGGAACTGCAGACTCGACTTCCCCGCCGCCAGGGCAAACGAGCATTTGCCACACTTAGCCACCCCCGCTTCCGCGCCGCGTATGACTTCTTGCTTGTGCGCGAATCTGCCGGCGAGCTGGAGCCCGGCCTTGGTGCTTGGTGGACGGACTTCCAAAGAACGGACGAACGCGGGCAGGAAAAAATGCTGTCTCAGGTGGGCGCCGCAGCCGGGCCCCGCAAGCGTGGTCGTAAACGCAGCCCCAACAAAAAGCCCTCTCAGTCGTGAGCACAATAGCTTACGTAGGGCTGGGCAGTAATCTAAAAGCCCCTGCTCGCCAACTGGGCCAAGCTGTCATGGCACTGTCACGCCTGCCTCAGACTAGCCTGCAGGCCCAGTCGCCTTTCTATGCCAGCAGGCCGGTCGGGCCACAAGACCAGCCCGACTTTGTTAATGGCGCGGTGAAACTGAGCACCAGCTTGTCACCGCACCAACTGCTGGACCATTTGCAGGCCATCGAGCTGGCCCAAGGACGTGAACGACTCAGGCACTGGGGCCCACGCACCTTGGATCTCGACGTGCTTCTTTTTGGCACCGAAGTCATCAGCGACGAACGACTCACCGTTCCCCATGCCGAGCTAGAAAACCGTGATTTCGCGCTGCAACCGCTGCTGGACCTGAACCCGGAACTTCAATTGCCAGATGGGCGCCGTATCGTTGAGCTGCGCACGCAGTGTCCGGATAACCAGCTGCGCAAGCTAGCGCCAATGGTCGGATCAGACTAGCCCAAGGGCACAAACTCCATGCTATCCTTGTGGCTGACACACCTCGTCGTTAATCTTATACTTCTTTGAACACCGGAAGACTCCGGATCACTACTGGCCCATCCACCCAAAAGGCAAGGATCTTATGGCAGTTACCATTAATACCCTGCGGGAACTCAAACAGAAAGGCGAAGCCTTCTCGGCGCTAACCTCCTACGATTCCACCTTTGCACAAGTGGTCAGCGAAGCAGGCGTGGATGTAATCCTGATTGGTGACTCTCTCGGCATGGTGCTTCAAGGCAACGACAGCACACTGCCCGTAACCATGGATCATATGGTCTACCACACCAGCTGTGTGGCTAAAGGAAACACAGGCTCGTTGATCATGGCCGACATGCCCTTTATGTCTTACGGCACGGTTGCCGATGCATTGGATAACGCCGCTGAGTTAATGCGCGCTGGTGCACATATGGTGAAACTGGAAGGCACCGACTGGATGCGAGACACCATCGAAGCCTTGAGCGAACGAGGCGTACCGGTATGCGCTCACCTGGGCCTGACTCCCCAGTTCGTGAACAAATTCGGCGGTTACAAAGTCCAGGGTAGAGACGACAAAGCCGCAGAAGCCATGATCGAGCACGCGTGCGAACTGGAAGCAGCCGGCGCGGACATCATCTTGCTGGAATGTGTTCCCGCACCCCTCGCCGCCCGCATCACTCAGGCCGTGAAAGCACCGGTTATCGGCATTGGCGCCGGCTCTGACACAGACGGCCAGGTGCTTGTATTACACGATATGCTGGGTGTTACACCGGGCCGTAAACCCCGGTTCGTGAAAAACTTTCTGGCTGAGACGTCGTCTATCCCGGAAGCCATCGAGGCCTACGCCAAGGCTGTTAAAGCACGCACTTTCCCCGCCGAGGAGCATACGTTCAAGGCATGAGAACTGTACATTCACTCAAAGAACTTCGCCGCATCCTGAGATCCTATCGCCAACAGGAAAAAACCATCGCGCTGGTGCCCACCATGGGCAACCTTCACGAAGGCCACATTTCTCTTGTGCGCAAGGCCTCAGAAGCAGCTGACATCGTTGTTACCAGCATCTTCGTCAACCCCATGCAGTTCGGTGCTAACGAAGATCTGGACGTTTACCCGCGCACGCTCGCAGACGATCAGGACAAGCTGGCCCCGGCTGGTAACACTCTGATTTTTGCTCCGTCGGTTTCCGAAGTTTATCCGGAGGGACTTGCCAACCAAACCAAGGTGGTGGTGCCCGAAGTCAGTGAAGGCCATTGTGGGGCAAGCCGCCCCGGTCATTTTGAAGGCGTGGCCACGGTCGTCACCATGCTGCTCAATATGATCCAGCCGGACATGGCCTTTTTTGGCGAAAAAGACTTTCAGCAGCTTGCAGTGATTCGCAAGCTGACTAGTGACCTGATGATGCCCATCGAGATTATTGGCGCACCCACCGTCCGTGAAGAAGACGGTTTGGCGAAAAGCTCTCGTAACGGCTACCTGTCAGAAGAAGAGAGAGCCATTGCGCCCGTCGTTTACAAAACACTGACTCATGCCGCCCAGCAACTGGAAGCGGGCAGCCGTGATTTCGCTGGGGTGGAACAAGAGGCTCGCGATACTCTGGCAAACGCGGGCTTACGCCCTGATTACTTCAATATTGTGAACAGCCTGACGCTCAAGCCGGCCTCCGAAGCCGACAAAGAACTGACCCTGCTGGTGGCCGCCTTTTTAGGAACTACCCGGCTGATCGACAATATCTCTGTTACTCGCTAAACACCGGACTCGCTGCCTCGTGTTTGCGCGGCAGCGAACAGAAAGGACACTCTGATGCCACCCGCTTCGGCACCGCTGACTGAAAAACCCGAATGGCACGCGCTTCTCCAGCAAAAACAGCAGCTGGAGAACGTGTTTATGCGCGATCTGTTTCAAACAGACCCGCAACGCGCTGACCGGTATCTAATCAAAGGTGCGGGGCTAACTCTCGATTTTTCGCGCAACCGTCTGACAGATAAAACCCTGTTTGCTCTCTCCAATCTGGCATCAGCGTGCGGTTTGCAACAACGCATTGCAGACTTATTCACGGGTGCCAAGGTTAATCGCACTGAAAATCGGCCTGCGCTGCACACGGCATTGCGCCAACCTTTGGGTGAGCCTGTATGGGTCGATGGCAACGACATCACTCCTGAGATCCACGCCACTCAGGCTCGCATGGAACAGCTCGATCAAGCCATTAAAAACAGCACAAAAACCGGACATACGGGCCGCGCCTTCACGGACATCGTCAGCATTGGTATCGGCGGCTCCTTCCTTGGCCCCAAGCTCGCGGTAGAAGCCCTCACTCCCTTTTGGCAAGGCAATTTAAGGTGTCACTTCGTTGCCAACATCGATGGTACTGACATCGCTGAAACCCTGAAGTCACTCGACCCCGAAACGTCCTTATTTCTGGTGCAATCCAAATCGTTCCGCACACAGGAAACCCTTGATAACAGCCTGGTTGCCAAAGAGTGGTTTCTCACGAACGGTGGCAACGAGAATGCTGTCGCCAGCCATTTCATGGCGGTTACGGCGAATTCCGACAAAGCGGTACGGTTCGGCATTCATCCAGATAACATCTTCCCGATGTGGGGTTGGGTGGGCGGCCGTTACTCACTCTGGTCGGCCATTGGTTTGCCCATTGCATTGATGGTTGGCATGGATAACTTCCGCGCCCTGCTAGCCGGTGCGCACGCGATGGACTGCCACTTCAGAGAAGCACCAGCCGAGCAAAATCTACCAGTGGTAATGGCACTGCTGAGCGTTTGGTACAACAACTTCTGGGGCGCCCAAAGCCACGCCGTATTGCCTTACGACGAGTACCTGAAACACCTGCCCGAGCACTTGCAGCAGCTGGATATGGAAAGTAACGGCAAGCAGGTGACTCAACAAGGTACGGCAGTGGATTACGAAACCGGGCCGATTCTTTGGGGTGGCGTTGGCGCAAACGGCCAGCATGCTTATCACCAGTTGATTCACCAGGGCACACGGCTGGTTCCTGCCGACTTTGTGATTCCGCTTACCTCGCACAATTCCTTGGCCCATCACCACGCCACACTGTTTGCGAATTGTCTGAGCCAGGCACGCGCCATGATGGCGGGCAAAACCGAGACTGAGGCCCGACAAGAACTCGTCAACGGTGGCCTAGACCAAACCGCCGCTTCAGAACTGGCTCCTCACAAAGCCATCCCCGGCAACAAGCCCAGTAATATTCTGATGATGGAGAAGGTGACACCCGAAACCTTGGGAGCACTGGTGGCACTTTATGAACACCGCACCTTTGTACAAAGCGTGATTTGGGATGTGGACTGCTTTGATCAATGGGGCGTAGAGCTTGGCAAACAAATGGGCAATGAAATTCTTCCCCGCTTGGTTGATATTGAAGACGTCAGTAGCGCCGGCGACAGCGCAACCGATAACCTGATCGCTTTGTTCCGCTCAGCTAATCGCTGCTGATATCTGACGCCCCTGCCAGTTAAAATCCACCGGCCAAAGCTTTTGGCCGGTGCGGTAGTCTTGCCAGAGGTCACGGTAACACCGGCCGCTCACCGGATGCGTCTCCCTCGGTGCAATATCCGCCAACGGCTTCAGCACGAATGCATTCTTCAGGATTTCACCTCGGGGCAACTCTACACCCGCCACCATCCCCACTTCATCACCGTAGGTGAGAATATCCAAATCCAAGGTCCGCGGGCTGAACCGGGGAGCATCCGAGCTACGACCAAAATCCAACTCCATCTGCTTCAACCGCTGGGATAGCTCGGTCACGGGCAGCTCCGTATGAAAACCGACGGCCAGATTCAGGAAGTTGGAACCGGCAAAACCTACCGGCTCGCTCTCGTATACCGGCGACACCGACAACTCCCCAAACATTTCCTGCAAGGCACCCAGAGCGAGCCCCACATGCCGGTAGCGCTCAACATTACTGCCGATACCCAGAAACACCCTCGCCATCAGCGCTGACCTCGCTCGATTCGAACACCCACAGAGGTGGCCGCCGGAACCGCGCCGGGCTTATTGATGGTCAGCCGCAGCCAGCTCACGCCAAAATCCCGCTGCAGCATGGCGGCAACCGCTTCCGCGGCCGTCTCGAGCAATTGCGGCTGCAGCGTCTGAATGCATTGGCCGACCTTTTCACTCACGGCTGCGTAATCGAGGGCATCGGCCACATCATCGCTTGCGGCCGGCACCCGGTTGTCCCAGGCCATTTCCAGATCCACAAGCAGCCGCTGAGTAATTTCCCTCTCCCAGTCGTATACACCGATAACCGTTTCGACGGCCAAACCTTCCACTAACACCACATCTGCCAAACCAGACTCCCTAGGCTTACACTCTTGGCTGATTGAATATTAAACAGACAAGCGATACTGTGGCCCTTCGCCTGCTCGCCTGAATTTGGGGCAGCTATTTTCTCACAGAATACCTGATGCCGTCTGCGCGCCATGTGAAACACCTATGGAAACTGCTAGCCAACCGATCTTCATCGTTTTGCTCTGCTTTGGAGCCTATCTCGCCGGATCGGTGCTGTTTGCCATCCCGGTTTGCCGCGCATGGCGGCTTCCAGACCCACGCGCCCAGGGCTCCAGCAATCCGGGGGCCACGAATGTGTTTCGCGCTGGAGGATGGCAACCGGCGCTCACCACCCTCGCCCTCGATGCCCTGAAAGGCTGGCTACCGGTTTGGCTGGCCAATCAGGCCGGTATGTCCATCATGGTGCAGGCCATCGTCGCTTTGAGCGCCGTGACCGGCCACATGATTCCGGTTTTTTTCCGATTCAAAGGCGGGAAAGGTGTTGCCACCGCACTTGGAGCAGGGTTAGCCCTCGCACCTCTGACCACATTGTTGATGGCCGCCATCTGGCTTTTGGTCATTTGGCGCTCGCGGATCAGTGCGCTGGCGTCGATCATTGCCATTGGTTCCGGCCCCATAATCAGCGCGATTCTGGAACCGAAAACCCTGCCGCTCTTTGGCTTATTAACGCTGCTTATCGTCGTACGCCACCGCAATAACCTGATTCGGCTGGCCCAAGGCAGGGAAACGGGGCTTTAAGATTTTCAGTCCACCAAACCGTTAGCGCGAGGTTCGTTTACGGAAGGCAGGGTGTCCATAGGCCAACGAGGCACCGAGACAATCCTCTCGCCGTCTTTCTGTCCCTGCCTCAAACGCTGCGCACCAGCATAAGCGATCATAGCGCCGTTATCGGTACAGAATTCCGGGCGTGCGTAGAACACCGAACCGCCCAGTTTTGCTGTCATTTTCTCAAGCCCGGCGCGCAAACGCTTGTTTGCACTCACACCACCGGCGATGACCAAGCGCTTGCAGCCGGTTTGCTCCAATGCCCGGCGACACTTAATGGTCAGGGTATCGACTACCGCAGCTTCAAAGGCCAAGGCAATGTCTGCCCTTACCTGCTCATCCAACTCACCCGCGTCTTTCGCTGCATTCACGGTGTTTAAGGTAAAAGTCTTCAGGCCACTAAAACTAAAATCCAAACCGGGGCGATCCGTCATCGGACGGGGGAAGCGATAACGCCCGTCTCGACCGTGTTCGGCCAACGCGGCCACTCTTGGGCCACCAGGGTAATCCAAACCCAGCATTTTCGCGGCCTTGTCGAAGGCTTCGCCCGCCGCGTCATCCACCGACTCGCCCAACATCTCGTACTCACCAATCGCATCTACTCGCACCAATTGGGTGTGGCCACCCGACACCAGTAAAGCTACGAAAGGAAAAGCCGGGGGATTGTCTTCGAGCATCGGGGCTAACAAATGCCCTTCCATGTGGTGCACTCCGAGTACCGGAATATCCAGTGCATAACCCAAGGCGTGGGCCACCGAGCCACCCACCATCAACGCCCCCACAAGACCGGGGCCCGCCGTGTACGCAATTCCCTCTATATCAGTTCGGGACATGCCCGCATCCGCCAAAACCTGATCACACAATGGCAGCAGCTTGCGCACATGGTCGCGAGATGCCAACTCCGGCACCACGCCGCCATAGTCAGCGTGCACCTCTACTTGGCTAAACAAGGCATGGGCCAGCAGGCCGCGCTCATCGTCCAGCAAGGCAACGCCAGTCTCATCACAAGAAGTTTCAATACCAAGAATCAGCATAAATCAGGGCCGTGTCTGCGGGGTTGGAATGATCGGCCGTGATTTTATCAGAAAGCCGGTGGCTCCCGTCACTTTCGTTGAACAATGATTGACCTGAAGTGTCCCAGCCGTTATCATTGCCGCCCTTAATTATGCACTGGTCGAGTTATAACCAATCTGACCAGGGATCGAGCCGCGAGAATCTATTCCAGCGGAACAATTTGAAACCGAATCTATCAGGTAGGTGATTGTCGAATGCCAGCTGTTAAACTGAAAGAGAACGAACCGTTTGACGTAGCACTGCGTCGCTTCAAGCGTTCATGCGAAAAAGCCGGTGTACTTTCTGAAGTACGTCGTCGTGAGCACTACGAAAAGCCGACGGCTGTTCGTAAGCGCAAAGCTGCTGCTGCCGTTAAGCGTCATCTCAAGAAGCTTCAGCGTGAACAGCGTAAGTTCGAGCGTCTGTACTGAGTTCAGACCGCTTCGACAGCAAGACTGATTGCCGGAACGGCTTTTCGCCTTATCTGGCAAACTGAAAATGCCGCCGAGGCCTGGCTTCGGCGGCATTTTTGGCTATGGTGAATAACGTTTGTATCCGGCGTCCCGGATGAAGTGGAGCCACCATGAGCGGACTGATCCCTCAACGCTTTGTTGAAGACCTTCTGGATCGAATTGATCTAGGAGAATTGATTGGATCACGCATCACTCTCAAGAAAGCCGGCGGTAACTACAAAGCCTGCTGCCCATTTCATGACGAGAAGACACCCTCGTTCAACGTTCGGCCCGACAAAGGCTTCTACCACTGCTTTGGCTGCGGCGCTCATGGCGATGCCATCAGTTTTATCCGCGAATTCGAAGGCCTTGGCTTTACAGAAGCCGTAGAAGAACTGGCGAAACGTGCTGGCATGGAAGTGCCTTACGACAAAGTCGCCAAACAGGAAATGCAGCAAGCCCGGACTTTGACCGACGCGCTGGATTTCGCTAGCAAATTTTATCACTCGGCGCTCACCAGCCAACAAGGCACTTACGCACAGGATTACCTGAATCAACGCGGTCTGAACGATGACATCATCGCACGTTATCAGATCGGCTTTGCACCAGGTACTGGCACCGCTTTGTATGACGCAGCACCGAGAGATCTGAAAAAGCCCTTGCTGGAAACCAAAACCGTTTCCGACAAGTACGGCAAACCAAGAGACCTGTTCCGCAACCGGGTGATGTTCCCGATTCGGAACACTCGCGGCAAAACCATCGCGTTTGGCGGCCGCACACTGGGCGACGATAAAGCCAAGTACATCAACTCGCCGGAATCAGACGTATTCCATAAAAGTCGCGAGATTTACGGCCTACACGAAGCCCGGCAAGCCACACGCCAGCTGGATAAACTGCTGGTAGTAGAAGGCTACATGGATGTCATCGCACTGGCCCAGTACGGCATCGATTACGCCGTTGCAACACTGGGCACCGCGACCAACCAAGACAGTTTGACCGCCTTACTTCGGCAAGTACGGCACATTGTCTTTTGTTTTGACGGCGACCAGGCAGGCTTCCGAGCCGCTGATCGGGCCATGGAAAACGCACTGGAATTGATCGCCGACGGCCTGCACCTTCAGTTTTTGATGCTGCCCGAAGGCGAAGACCCGGACACACTCGTCCGAAAGGAAGGCGCAGACGCATTCCAAAAACGAATTGAAGGTGCGACACCGCTCTCGCGTTTTTTGTTTGATCGCCAGAGCGAAGGGTTGGATCTCGAACTCCCAGAACACCGGGGTGAGCTCAGAGCCAGAGCCGAACAACTGTTGAACAAAATGCCCCGCTGCACACTGCGGGACGCTATGTGGCACGAAATGCTGCGGTTATGCGGCGGCCGCAATCAGTGGCAGAGCCGCCAGCAAAACAGTAAAAACTACAAAGCAAAAGGCTGGCGCGGAGAACGCCAGCACCGCCCAACCGAAGAGCGGGTGGACGTAAAGCTCAGTAAAGACAGTACATTGTGTTTAGCCTTGCTGGAAGCGCCTGAGCTGGCCACTGAAATCAAGGCACAAGCCGACGGCACACGGCAACTGGAGCAAGCGGGACGATTTGCCCGCTGGATTCTGGATAAAAACATTCAAACCCGCAAAGAACTGATTGCGGAGTTAGCGACAGAAAAACAGGCCCGCGACAGGTTTTACAACCTGTTCGACGGACTGGAGCACATCCCGGCACGGGAGAGCACACTGGCAGCAGCCAGAGAGCTACTTAGCCCGAACGAAGAAGCCGCGCGCCAGCAAAGACTGGCAACATTGCTCCGGAACTTGGCCAAGCTCAACCCGGAACAACGGGAAGAGCTACGAACGCTCAGCGCGGGTACGTTAAACCCGAAAGCAGAGCATTGAGCACTTGAAACTTATGCCATTGATCACCATCTAACCGTTCATTGGCAGACCAGATAAGCGACAGCTATAATGGCTGTTTAACTTTTTTCCTCTTTAAAAGCGAGTTCACAGGGTGTCTATGTCAGGCAATTCGCAGAAATCACGTTTAAAAGACCTCATCGCTCGAGGCAAAGAACAAGGTTACCTGACTTACGCCGAGGTAAACGACCACCTGCCGGAAGATATTGCAGATCCGGATCAGGTTGAAGATATTATCCGGATGATCAACGACATGGGTATCCAGGTGTGTGAAGAAACACCCGATGCCGATACCCTGTTGATGACCGAAGGTGACTCCACAGCCGACGAAGCCGCTGCCGCCGAAGCTGCCGCCGCTCTGGCTGCCGTAGAAACCGACGCTGGCCGCACCACGGACCCCGTTCGTATGTACATGCGCGAAATGGGTACCGTTGAGCTGCTGACCCGTGAAGGCGAAATCGTTATCGCCAAGCGGATCGAAGAAGGCATTCGTGATGTCATGGCTGCTGTTGCCCACTTCCCGGGCACGGCTGGCACAGTGATTCAGGCCTACGACCGCATCATTGAAAACGAAGGCCGTATCAGCGACATCGTTACCGGGTTCCTGGATCCCGACGATGCCGAGCCGTTCATGGGCGAAGAAGTCGTTGAAGAAACCAAAACCGAAAGCAACGATGCTGAGGATGCGGAGGACGACGACGAAGAAGAAGAGAAGGAAAGCGGTCCGGATCCCGAAGAGACTCGCCTTCGCTTTGAGCTGCTGAAAGAAAAGTTGGAAGCGGCGAACGCAGCACTGGCGAAGCATGGTCGCGGCCACAAGAAAACCCAGGAAGCTCTGAACGAGCTGGGTGCCGTATTTGCACCGTTCAAACTGGGCAACAAAGCCTTCGAAGAGCTGGTCAACGTAGTTCGCTCCACCAACGATCTGGTACGCGAGAACGAACGCACCATCATGCAAATCTGCATTCGCGAAAGCAAAATGCCCCGCAAAGACTTCATCAAAGAGTTCCCGGGCAACGAAGTAAACCTGGATTGGGCTCCGAAGATTGCCAAGAGCAAAAAACCTTACGCTGCGGCTATCGCTGAGCGTTTGGATGAGATCGTCCGTTTGCAGAAACGCATCCACAACGTACAAGTGGAAGTGGACCTGGACGTTGTCGATATCAAAGAGATCAACCGTCGCGTCTCTATCGGTGAAGCGAAAGCCCGCCGGGCCAAGAAAGAAATGGTAGAAGCGAACTTGCGTCTGGTTATCTCTATCGCCAAGAAGTACACCAACCGTGGCTTGCAGTTCCTCGACCTGATCCAGGAAGGCAACATCGGCTTGATGAAAGCGGTCGACAAGTTCGAATACCGTCGTGGCTACAAGTTCTCGACCTATGCGACTTGGTGGATTCGTCAGGCCATCACCCGCTCTATTGCGGATCAGGCGCGCACCATCCGTATTCCGGTGCACATGATTGAGACCATCAACAAACTCAACCGCATTTCCCGTCAGATGCTGCAGGAAATGGGCCGCGAGCCTACACCTGAAGAATTGGGCGAGCGCATGGAAATGCCGGAAGAGAAGATCCGCAAGGTATTGAAGATTGCCAAAGAGCCGATCTCCATGGAAACACCGATCGGGGATGATGAAGACAGCCATCTGGGCGATTTCATCGAAGACATTCAGGCCCTGTCGCCGGTGGACTCCGCCACCGCTGAAGGCCTGCGTGAAGCCACTCGCTCTGTGCTATCCGGCCTGACGGCTCGAGAATCTAAAGTACTGCGCATGCGTTTCGGTATCGAAATGAACACCGACCACACCCTTGAGGAAGTAGGTAAACAGTTCGATGTAACCCGTGAGCGTATTCGTCAGATCGAAGCCAAGGCTCTGCGCAAACTGCGTCATCCTTCCCGTTCCGATCACCTGCGTGGCTTTATTGACGACCAAGGCAACGCATAAAACCGAAAACACAGTAGCGGGCGCCAACCCTCATGGGTATAATGGCGCCCCCTTTTGTTATCGGGCCTATAGCTCAGTTGGTTAGAGCAGAGGACTCATAATCCTTTGGTCCCTGGTTCGAGTCCAGGTGGGCCCACCATAAGATTCAATGACTTAACCCGCCTCGCTGCGGGTTTTGTTGTTTCTGGGCCATGACAAGGGATACTCTTGAGACATCGCCCCAACGATTAGCATCGGACCTCTCTCAGCATAACGTGACCGCGTAAAAACAGGCCATATTGGCCGCCACCTCTTATATATTAGTTCATGTTCTTCTATAGTTTGGCGGGTGCCTCGACAACGTTGTACAGGCCCCCAAAGGACAACTTGATGACATCAAAGGCAGTTCACCTTAGCGATAGCTCTGATTCGTTTCTCCAAAACGAGACTGAGTTAATTCAATGCCTTTATGATTCACTTGAACACCAAGCTGGTTTTCACGGGTTCCTTTCACTGCTCGTCGATTCTGTCGGTGGTTGTGCAGCACAACTCTCGTTTATCCGCCGGACTCCCCGAGCTATTGAACATATTTGGCATGCTGGGTTATCAGACGAATTCTTAACCTGGTATCTCGATAACAACATGATCGAGCACGATGCCGTTACCAATCACGCTATTACTCAGGAAGCCGGCAATTTCAGCTCGGCATTACCACTGCTACTCGATGGACCGCCCGGGGATGAATACAGCCGATGGGAATCTGACCAAAACATGCTTGATTCAGCGTGGCTGGTTGTCGAAGCCAGCGACTCTCATATCACTTTATTGACCGTTCAGCGGACGTACGCCCAAGGTGGGTACCAGCCACGCGAAATTGCCGCCATGAACCGCCTGGTGCCGTTCATTAGACAAACGGTCGGTTTAGCAAAAAAGATTCACCAACACCCCGGGGCCGCTCAGACCCTAAGCGGCATTGCCGACCTCATTACCGAGCCCGCATTCATTCTGAATAACCGGGGGACACTCGTAACCTCTAACCCACGCGCCGAACAACTTCTGAAGCAGAAGCAATACATTAAGATTCGCCATTCACGCTTTAGCTTTGACACTAGCACTCTGCAAAATGCTTTTTTCAAAGCGATGGCACGGGCAGCCGCAGCTGTATGCACTGCTGATGCATACTTACCAGAAACTCTGATTATCAAACGACACGAGGCTCTGTCGCCATTGGTCATGACCATACGCCCTCTAGAACACAACGAAATACTCTCCGGTGGCGTACTGGTAACCATCGTTGACCTTAAAGCACGGGCACTCCCAAGTGCCGAAGAAATAGTGAAGTACTTCCCGCTTTCTGCAGCAGAAGGAAAACTTTGTGAAGGCCTAGTGGCCGGGTTAAGCCTGAAAGATATCGCCGAACATCACCATAAAAGTGAAGCAACCGTTCGAAGCTATTTGAAACAGGTCTTTCAAAAAACCGGATACAACCGGCAAGGCCAGTTGATTAGCGCAATACTTTTATCAATTTTGCGTTGATGCGCAGAACACACTTTCGTTTCTTATCAAAACTATAAAGCCCATTAGAGTCACTTTTAATTACCCTCATATGAGGGTGGTTTGCTTCAGGACACCTTGCGTAAGCTATTGATTGCTCGCCTCTTCGGTTTAACGGATTTCCATTTGGAGCTGCAATCAATGACGACACTTACTCGCTTGTACAAGGCGCACTCTCTCGTGGCCTTGCTGTTTCTAGCTATAACCCTAACCGCTTGCGGTGGTGGTGGTGGTGGTGGTGATTCTTCCGGAGGCAGCTCAGACACAGGAGCCAACGGGTATAATTGGCCTGATGATCCTAAAAACCTTCAAATTGAGATGACGGTTAAGTCTTCATCCGGCAGCGGAACGAATGTAGGCAAAATGGTTTTGTTTATGGCGCCGTCATCCACAGAGGCCTCAGGCTACGGACCCGCCGGATTTAATACCCGTGACCGTCGAAGGTTCAGCGGCAACGACTTTAACAGCTACAGCTGGAAGCCCAAGGGCAGCTCTCAATATGAGATCACACTTAATTACGCCACTGGCGTTACAGACACGTTCCTACTGACTCCTCGCACAGCCGACTCAGGTACCTATGCGGCCACGACGAGCTCCGGCGAAGGAAACGCTGGCACTTACAAAATAATCGGCATGCCGCTGAGTGACGGCCCAATGATTACGCCGGGATCTGATCCCAAAGTTGCAGCATTCCCGGGGAAACTGGATAAAAACCAAATTCTTAATAATCAGTTCGCAAGCAATACCAACATTGACTGGATTTATGATACCCAACCCGGAAATCCAAAATTCTACATGTACAGCGCGACAGGCGGGGCAAGTGGCGAAGATGGCCTCTATTTAGGCCGGATCAATTCTGCGGGTGTAGCTATCGACCAAGTGAAGATCGACGATGCGGACCTTGCGTCGGCCGGGCTGGATAACACTGAGGCCAAAAGCCTCTGGGGCAGCTCGGCGCAAAAACCGTACAGCGCCGTAGAAGGAATGCAACGAATCCGCTATAACCAAACGAGTGGTGAATATACGCTGAGCGGCGGCGGACTTGGCTTTCGAAGCAACGGAACGGTCGCTATGTACACGGCAGACTCATCCGGAATTCAACAAGCAGCCTCCCGAACCCTCGAGCGAAAGACATCCAGTTTTCTCGCAGCAGACATGATATTCAAGACCACCTCAGGGGCTCTGACACTGCAAGATGGGAACGGTTTTGATCTTTGCTCAGCAAACATGGCGCCGGCTGGATCAAACCGGTATATGGCGCTTAACTACAGCGGAGCAGGTTCAAGCTGGTGGGCGCGTATCGCTTCAGCTAAGGAAGAGGGAACGGTGATTGTTGGGGATGATGGTTTTATCTACTCCTTTACATTCAGTGGCAATGCGGGGCTGGTGAGTAAAATAAGCTCGTCTTGTGCGGTTAGCTGGACTACACCCATCAACGTTCTGCGTGACACCAATGAAATAGTTGCGTCGAGCCTTTTCCGTAAGCTTGGCGACCAGCTTTACTTCAGCATCCACGATAATATCGTCAACGGATCTGACGCAATCACCCGTTACAGCGTTTATCGCGTAGACACCAACAGCGGAAATGTAACCGCGCTTATTGATCAACGCTGGCGTTATGGCCAGGACGTACGCTCTGATATTTTCGACATAGCACTAGATGCGCAAGGCCGGTTGCTGGTCGTGACCGCGAGCGCACTGCAGCGGCGTGACCCTGAAACATTTGAAGTGCTATGGTCTGTCGATGTCGAAGGCCCGGGCGGATTCCCAGCTGAGCTTACCAGCAGTTCAGTTTCACTAGCGCCGCTAACAGCTTTGGATGATGGCTCAGTTGAAGTGGCTTCGAAGTACGTCATCAGTGCCGCCAAATTAACAGAATTTGATACCACCGTAGGTCTTTAGAAAACCGGGGGCTGGCAATCGCTAGCCCCCGCCACATCGCACTCTTCCCCGATACATTCCGCAACAAAAACGACACACTCTGTCGCCTTTATCATCTACACAGACCCTGTGGTTAACACGCATACTGTGAGCACGTGGTATTACAGACATAACATACTGTCAAAAATGCCAACGTCCTAAAGTGACAAGTACCATAAACTGCAAGCTGAACAATCGTACCAGTCTCCTTGCGCACTCGCCGGGGCTGTATACAACAACAAAGAGCGAACGGAGTGTATAAATGGTTCTTCCTTCCCGATTTTCTGTACGGGCAACGACCCTTGCTGCTGCAGCTGTATCCGCCACCCTTTCCATGCCAGTGACTGCGAGCATGGGCAACCTTGGCACCACCTACGGCGTAATGCCGATCGACGTTGCTACCGCCCAATCGCTTTCCATGTTTAACGACCAAGTTTCGGCGACTTACTACAACCCGGCATCCCTGACTCGCGATACCCGTGGCGAACTGACGTCCGGCATCCTGCACGCGGAACAGGAGCTTCGTTCAGACAATCCCAATGCCAACGGCGATGTAGTTTCCAGCTCACCAAGTCAGCACGTGCTGGTCGGCATGAAGACTAACTTGGGCTCCCTAACTCGGTTTAATCACCCTATTTATCTGGGATTCATTGCCGGTGTTGAAAAGTACGGAAAGGAAATGCTGGCCTTTAAATCTGAAACCTCAGAAACCGGTCAGTATTTGCAAAACGGCAAGGAACCACTGTTCCTTAACCTTGGTGGTGCAACTCCGATCTGGCGCGGCATTTCTGCCGGTGCGTCTGTACGAATTACTCTGGAAGCGGCCGCACAACTGGATGCGGTGTCCACTCTAGGAGGTGAGACCAGCCGCGAGAGATTATCGGTCACTGCTGAGCCATCTCTGAAAACTATCTTGGGCACGAACATCGACTTCGGCAGCACCTTCTGTGGAGACGAAGCTTGTTTCCTTGACGGCTGGGAAGCGGCACTGACCTACCGCACCAAATCGTCTGCTAAAACCTCCGTGAGCTCCAATATCGTTGTAACCCAGACCATTCCTGACCCCGGGCTGAGCCTGACGGTTGCAACCATCGACTCGTTCCAACCCGAAACTATCGTTTTGGGCACCCAGTATGCCGGTGACGGTTGGCGCATTGGCGGCAGCATCGAACAACAGAACTGGTCGGAACTGGAGGATGAGTTTGATCGAGACAGCATCAAAGACCAAGAGTCTGTCTCAGCTGGCAACCGCATCGGTTTCGACGACATCCTCGTGCCTCGCTTGGGCGCCGAGTACCAATTGAACGAAAACTTTGCCCTTCGCGGTGGTATCGCGTACGAAGAGTCTCCCCTTAAGACCACTCGAAACCCGGAACTCAACTACCTGGACACCGATAAGATCATCGTCGGTTTGGGTGTAAGCGCCACTTATAACCGCACACGACTGCTGGCCTTCCCTGTTCGTTTGGACCTTGGCTACCAATACCAACAACTACAAGAGCGGGACTTCACCTTAGTCGACTTTGACGGTAACGAAACCAACGTTACTGCCGACGGTGATATCCATGTAATCAGCGGCTCCATCACCCTGAAGTTCTGAGGAGAAGCAGGTCATGAAACAATTTAAAACGTTAGCGCTGATTCCCGCCATGCTGCTTGCCGCATGTGGCGGCAGTGATGAGCAAGACATCAAGCAGAGCGTCAAGGATGGCAATCAGTCTGTGTCGCTGGTGTATTCCTACCCAATGGACGGCCAGGCGGATGTTAGCCCGAAAGCCGATATCGTACTTCGTTTCACCCATGTCATTGGGGACGATGAGGCGACGCTCACTGATAAAATCAAGGTTGAGTCCAGTAACGGCAGCCCGGCATTTACGGTTACGAAAATTGATGGTGGAAAAAGTCTCAAGCTGGAGATCGCTGAAGGACAAGCTCTAGCCAGTCGCGAAACTTACTCCATCACGTTCAACGAGCCTCTACTGACCGAAAGCGGTCGCGAAATCACCACGCCCAATGCGGTAGGCGAGCCGGGCATCCAATTCGATACTCGAGGCGAATTCAGTGGCGTTGCAGAGTTAGCGCAAACCTCAGACGACTTCGCCGTAGCTTGGCAAGTGCCGGCAAGCGACACTCCCTTTGAAGCAGTGAACTTCTCTACCTTTCGTCTCGCTTTGACGCACCCGGTTCACCCGGAATGGCAAAAGCACGGAGGCTCAATTGAGCTTCTGGATAAAAACGGCACTGCGGTTCCCGCCACCGTATTGGTGAAGGGTAACCGCGTCACCGTTGACCCATGCGTCACTGAAGATCCGAAGGCGTGCGGCAGCAAAGACGACATCCTGGATGCCGGCCAAGAATATACGCTCAATCTGAACAACCTTGCCAGCCTGACCAACGGCCCGGACGGTGCGCGTTTGAGCAAATCGTACACGTTCACACCCCGTGCCACTGGCCCGACGGTGCTGCTAGAGCAAAAAGCTGTCACCTCTAACGGCGGCAACATTACCTCGATATTGAACGGTCAATCCATTAATGGTGTTGTACTAAACTCCGTGTTGCAGGGCGTTACCGACTCCTCCCAGCAGACCGGTTCACTGTTTGCTGAATTGGCTTTCGCACCGTCGTTCGAAGCCGATGAGGCGCTACCTTTGAGAATTCCGAAAGGCAGCATTTTGGAAAGCACCAGCCTCAACATCAAGGTTGGCGGGAAGGTCCAAGTACTGAACATTGACGACGGCAGCAACCAGGAAACCGGCACCATTAAGGTGACCATGCTATCTGATGCTTCCGGTTACATGAGCCCGAATGCTTATACCGACGACATCAACGCACCTCGTCACATCACGTTGTTTATGGATGTATCCATGAACACCGCCGAAGCCATGCCAAACGCTGGCTTATCTCAAGATCTGATGGGCGTAGAGCTTCGCGGTATCGCAATCGTTCAGGACGGCGTTCTGACAATCGATGCCATTGGCATGGTTGAGCCGAATTTGCTCGGCCAAGAATTTACCGACTCCACCATCGCCTTCCACCTGCAAGCTGCGACCGATGTCGACTCGGTACTTGATGCCGACGTGCTGCGTAAGTTTGACAACACCCCACCTCAATTACTGAGCTGGATGCCAGGCGCTGAGAATGCCAACCCCGCCACTCGCCAGTCGATGCAGCGTCCGGGAGATCCGGTGATTCTGTTTTTTGATGAGCCGCTTGATTCGGCTTCCACCGCAAACGGAGTAACCTTATACGCCGACAATTCTCCTGTTTCCAACCTACGTTCCAAACTCGACGGAACGACTCTGACATTAAACCCTGAAGGCGGGCTTGAACACGGCGTCGAATATACTGTTGAGATCAATGGCCTGACAGACTTGGCAGGCAATATTGCGCCCCAGGCTTCTCTGGAGTTCAAACTAGATCCTATCGACTCCTCCACCAACCCCGTCACTCAAAGGCCGCCACTGGCGCTTACTACTTACCCTGGTTACCCTTGTGAAACCGATTTCACAAACATGAACCTCCTTGAAGGCGATTTGGGAGAGTGCTTCTCAATAAGAGAAGCAGGGCATAGTAAAGGGAACGCACGTATCGAAGTTGACCTCCTGCCGATTGATGCCATGCCGGCAGATCGCCCCATTACGGTCGTATTTTCTCAATCAATGAATCCTCAGTCCTTCCAATTAGGAAAAGACGGAACCTTCATTGTTGAGAAAGTTTCCGTTGACGAAATCACAGGCAAACCTGTCGGTAATGGTGAAATCGTCGATGGTCGTCTTGAGCTGAATAACCAGCAACTCCGGTTCTTCCCAGAAACCCCGTGGGAAACAGGTCAATTTTATCGCTACACCATGAAATCGGTACAAGATGAAGATTCCGCCACTTGTGAACATGAAACCCCTACCTCCGTATGTGGCGTGAATAAACTTGCACTCAAAACTGACATCCTTGAAGGAATAGATGATGGCGATGGCGCAAATGGCGCTGACGACTTAGTCATTTACTTCAAAGGTACTGAAAAATCAGAAACTGCATTTACAGCTCTCCGCAACTTCCCAGTTCGTGACACTAACTCAAACTTCCTGATTGACTGTGCCGACAACTATGATGCGAACTGCGTAGAGCCTTTCGAAGCGGCTCATGCGGGCCTTGGCAATGATGCTGAAGGCTGGGGTCCATCCGCAAACTCCACGAAGCTCGCCGTCATTGGTGGTAAGGCTACAGCCAAGCTGTTTGATACCGGATCCACCGGAATTCCGCTCGTCGATCCCGATGCGCGGGTAGGGTGTGAAGCCGGGACGACAGGTAGCTCAATCTTATTTCGAGGCGATGCTCACCCCGACTGCCCTCGCAATAAATTCATCTACCAGACGTACGCGCTGAACACCGAGGTCCTTGGGCCCGGTACTTACGACCCAACCCCCGAACAGCCAAATAGTGGCGATGAAATCGAAGGAATCAGGGTTGATCTGTACCCCACGCTACTTACCACCAGTTCCATTAGCGTGTTCACACAACTTGAAGTTTTGGGCTTGCTGTTACAAGAGGAGTCGATCACTAATACTCAGGTTTTGCGCATGCGGTATGCGAAAGACGATCCTTCCTGCGAAACCGACTGTAGCCGTAAGTCTCTCATCCCTGGCGTAATCGCAAAAGGTGACAGAGGGCAGCCTGTATTTATTACACAAGCAGAACTGTTGATCGATGCTCCCGATATGGAGATTCCCTTAGGCGGCACTCATGACTTGTACGGTCGAGCCTTTACCCTCGAATTAAAGGGTGACATTACATTCTTTGACGATGGTCGAATGCAGATTGTACAAATCAACACAAACCGTGTCGGCCTTGAGGATGAATTGCTGGTCACCGCAGATGCTCTCGGAATTGCAAGTGCAGGCCTTGCAACAATACGCTTACCACTAGAAATTCCGGTTGGCGGCACTTACCTGAACTTCATCACCAACCCAGTAAAAGACCTCCCAGCCCAATACGAGCAGCAGCAAGCCGCTTCTCAGTAAGCAAGCTAACAGGTTCTTTTACCTCTCAGGCCAGCCCTCCCGGGCTGGCCTTTTTATTTCCCCCTCTAAAAACCTCGCAAGCACCCTTCCCCAATCTCTGGCAAACTAAGCGTTATTCAATTCAGGCCTGCAAAGCTCAGGCGACATCCTATGTATCGGGGAGATTTGAAATGCCCAGAGGGCTTCAGTTAACGTTCATCGTTATCGGTTTGTTGGTTATCGGGCTGTTGTTATTTTATATCTGGCGGCAGTCACGTTTGCTCAATGAAGAGCGGTTGCGTCAGAAAAAAGCCGAGGAGTTTCAAGCCAAGCGTAAGGAAGAAATGCTAGAGAGCATCCGGATTATCGCCATTGCCGTGGAAGAGGAACAGGTTGAGTACTCCGAGGCTTGTTTGCGCTTGAAGGGGTTACTCGATTACGTCGCACCGGAACTGCTGTCAAAGGAACCGTATAACGTATTTCAAGTCGTGCATGAGAAACTGGCGCACATGCCCACGCATCGGGCGCGAAAGGCTGCAGACACGGAAATGGTGCAGCAGATGGATGTTGAACGTTTCGCCATAGAACAGGAATATGCGGAGCGTATTCGCCAAGCGGCGAGCGCCATCCGTCACGTTCGTTTCGAGTGACCCACACATTATTTGTAATGATTTGTAACAAGAGATCAGAAGTCGCCTCGGCTTTAGCCTTATAATTCAACACCTTTAGCCAAGCGAAAAAAATGAGAGCCGCGTCACATTCTGTTTTCCGCGGCCACGACTTTCCTTTTGAGAAGCATTAGCTAAATTTAAAGCAGGGTTACGGAATTTGTCACTTCGCTCGAAGCCCTGTTCGTGTTTTCTCCTGATTGGTAAGACGGACTCTGCAATTTTCGGACATCATTGCCGGCCCCTCCGGGCCGGTTTTTTTATTCAACTAGGCGACATCATTCCAGCCATTGCCATCACGCTGTCTTTATTCTCGACCAGCTCATCAAAGCGGCTTTCAACCTTTTCACGGTCCAAGCCCAGCTCTTCAAACACTTCATCGCCTAGAGGCTCGCCAGCCCCAAGGGCAACGCCCCGCGCGGTTAAAAGCTGGCGCCCCAACCAAAGCAAACGAGCGTACACCTGGTGTTCGCCTTCGTACCTCGGGTTTTTCTGGTAGCGAATGCCCATCACCACTTCATCCGGCATCCCCCAGTTTTCCATTAAGGTCGCGGCAATCTGTTCGCGGGTAAGACCCAGCAAATGGTGCTCGATTACACTGGAATCGATATTCGGGTTCACTTCGAGCGACCGGCAAACCAGTTTGAAATGTGGTGGGAATACCTGTGCTAACACCAAGTGGCCAAAGTTGTGCAGCAAACCAGACAGATAAGCCAGCCCGAACAGGGGCCGCCGGCCCCGAGGCATCATGCCCGCCAAGATGCCTGCCGATTGAGCCTGCCATATAGCTTGCTGCCAGTAATCTACGTAGCCATCCGGATGGTCTTTTGGTTCGTTGAGTGCGCGCCCAAGCGACAAGCCCATGGCAAGGTTCATCACTAGATCGAAGCCCAGCACGCGTGACACGGCATCGTGAACCGAGCGCACCTGCCCCGCCGCCGCATAGAATGACGATGAAGCCCAACTCACTACTTGCGCGGCAAGGCTGGGGTCGCTTTCCACTATGTCCACCAAATCGCCCATCACGGCGTTGGGGTTCACCCGCAAATGAATAATACGTTGAGCGGTTTCCGGGAGGGGCGGGAGCTCCAGGGTATCTTCAAGCCGCTGCTGAATACGGCGGCCTGTGAATTTTTTCAGAGCGTTGTGCAGCTCATCCCGATCGCTTTGTCCATTACTGAGGTTAACCGACACCGATTGTGCATCGATGGCGAAACTGTTGCGGTCTGCTTTGGCCGTGAGATTCCGGAAGTCTTCCAAAGGCATGGTAATGGCTAGATTTTGCTCCACCAGATAGAGGGCTATGGATTCAAGCTCATCAACCCTTCGATCGATAATGGTCGGCCAGCCCGTCAGCGACGGCAGTGCGGGTAGCTCTTGTAAGCCTGCGCGTTGGCGAACGCGCACTTGTTCAGTACGTTGCACCAGTTTTAAGTCCCGACCTAGAATTTTATTCAGGGTTTCCAGGTCAAGCAGGTCGTCGCGGCGGAGAATAGCTTGCAGATTCCCTTCACGGTCCGTCAGAAGAACCATCCGCAGCATGTCTTTGGGCTTATTTTGCCCCACGCTGCGAAGCGATACATCGACCGCACTTTCTCCTAGCGCCTGCTGAACAACTCCCGGGAGTTCCATACATGCCTCCTTATGAAGCCTTGAAATCCGTATACATTCATTCTGCAATTAACGCGTTTCTATTAATAGGCCTTTCTTGTGAACAGAATGAACCGCTTATCATCAAGCGTATTGATCAAACGTCGCCATAACGAATTTTTTCGCCCAGCCACCGACGAATCAGAGCTTTTACGATCTTTGGCTGCCCCATAAGCGAAGGCGCCATTTCCTTGATCGGCTCAATCCAGCCTTTATCGCGTTCAAAATTAGCCAAACGGAACTGCATCAAGCCTGTTTGACGGGTACCCAGCACCTCGCCGGGGCCCCGTATTTCGAGATCTTTCTCGGCGATCACGAAACCGTCTTGGCTATCTCGCAATGCTTGCAGCCGTGCCTTTCCATTCATCGACAGCGGCGGGTGGTACATCAACACACAAAAGCTGGCCTGCTCTCCTCGCCCCACCCGGCCACGAAGCTGGTGTAGTTGGGCCAACCCCAAGCGCTCCGGGTTTTCAATGATAATCAAAGAGGCATTGGGCACATCCACGCCTACCTCAATGACCGTAGTCGCCACCAGAAGATCCAGTTCACCGTCTTTGAAGCGAGCCATCATCTCCGCTTTCTCTTGAGCTTTTAGGCGGCCGTGTACCAAACCCACTTTCAGTTCAGTCAACCGCTCGGTCAGTTCCTGAGCAGTCACTTCGG
Source organism: Marinobacter sp. JH2 (assembly GCF_004353225.1). Classification (NCBI taxonomy): domain Bacteria; kingdom Pseudomonadati; phylum Pseudomonadota; class Gammaproteobacteria; order Pseudomonadales; family Marinobacteraceae; genus Marinobacter; species Marinobacter sp. JH2. Next base: position 2,600,559 of record NZ_CP037934.1, read on the forward strand.
CCGCTTGGCACTGCAAGGCTTCCGATTCTTCAATTAAGGTGCACACCCAATAGGCCTGCCGACCCTCGCGACACGCACTGCGCACCCGCTCGATGATGTCTTCACGCCGGCTATCTGGCACCACCACGGTTTCAATCGGTTTTCGGCCAGGCGGTAACTCGTCAATGATGGAGGTGTCTAAGTCAGCATAGGCGCTCATGGCCAGCGTCCTCGGAATGGGAGTTGCGGTCATAATCAACTGGTGCGGGGCCAATTCGCCACCCACGCCCTTCTCCCTTAAAGCCAAACGCTGATGAACACCGAAGCGATGCTGCTCATCCACAATGACGAGCGCCAAGCGTTTGAACGCCACTTCATCCTGAAACAAGGCATGCGTGCCGATCGCAACCTGGGCTTCTCCATTGGCAACGGCTTCCAGAGCCTGTTGGCGGGCCTTGCCTTTGACTTTACCGGACAACCACGCAATGGGAATGCCCAAGGGTTCCAGCCACGCTCTGAAGTTATTGTAGTGCTGTTCAGCGAGTATTTCGGTAGGCGCCATCAAAGCAACTTGTGCTCCTGCGGCGAGGGTCTGCAAGGCCGCCAACGCGGCTACAACCGTTTTACCGGAGCCGACATCTCCTTGCACCAACCGCAGCATAGGTATCGGCTGGCTTAGATCCTGACGGATCTCGCTCGTGACCTGGCGCTGAGCACCAGTGAGGTTGAACGGCAACTCTTCCAGAAAGCGTTCAGTCAGGTCACCGGTTGGCAACAAAGGTAAAGCCTTTCGTGCCTGAATTTGCTCCCGCACTTGCAACAAACTGAGTTGGTGCGCCAATAATTCTTCCATCACCAAACGCTGCTGCGCCGGATGACGACCCTCCATCAAAAGGGGCACTGGCGCGCCCGCAGGAGGCGAATGCACCAACTTCACTGCCTCTGTTATACAGGGTAGTTGATAGTCTGCCAGCAACTCCGGGGGGAGCCAATCTTTGATCGGATGACGCTCAAGGTATTTCAGCGCTTGCTGACACAGGCTTCGAACCCGGGGTTGCTGAATGCCTTCTGTCAACGGGTAGACGGGGGTGAGCGTGGCTTCGTTGACCGCTGGCATAGGAGGCGGGCTGGTTTGGTATTCGGGGTGATAGAACTCGTAACCCGCCCGGCCAGGGCGAACTTCACCAAAACAGCGCACTCGGGTGCCTTCGCTGAGCTGGTTTTTCTGGGCGGCATTGAAGTGAAAAAAGCGCAGAACAAGAAAGCCGCTGTCATCTTTCAAGGTCACCTGCAGGCTACGGCGCCGGCCCATCACTAGGTCGGTCTTCATTACCTCACCTTCCACCACGGCCACATCGCCCACCCGAAGGCTGCCCATCGGCACCACCCGTGTGCGGTCTTCGTAACGATGCGGCAAATGGAACAGCAGGTCTTGCACGGACTGGATGCCAAGCTTGGCCAGCTTGTCCGCCAAGGCATTCCCTACGCCTTTGATCTCGGTAACGGAGATGTCATCCAGTGACGCCATGACTTACCTCAATTTTTAGGCACGGCTGCAGGGGTTTCCGCCTTGGCCCGTTCAATCACGCGACACTGGCTGGCCGCCAGTGAGAGCATATCGATGGCTTTAGGGCGCGGAAAGGTTACCCGCCATGCCAATGCCACGGTTCGGAAGGGTACCGGCGCTGCGAACGGGCGCACCGCCAGAATATCTTCCTGATATTTAATCGCAGTGGCGGCCGACAACGGCAACACTGTAATACCCAAGCCAGAGGCGACCATGTGGCGAATGGTTTCCAGCGAACTGCCTTCAGTCACCAAACCCGGCTGACTCTCGCCCGCCCGGCGGGTAATGGCATCCACCAGCGGCGGACAGGATTCCAGTACCTGATCGCGAAAACAGTGACCAGGGCCAAGTAACAGCAACTGTTCTTCGGCCATTTCTTCGGCGGTGATCTCGTCCTTCTCGGTCAACGGATGATCAGCGGGCAGCAATACTACGAAGGGCTCGTCATACAACGGTAGGGTCACCACCTCTGGTTCATCAAACGGCAACGCGATGATAATCGCATCCAGTTCGGAGTGCCTGAGCTTCTGGCGCAGATTTGCGGTGTAGTTTTCTTCGATAAACAGCGGCATCTCAGGTGCCGCCCGGCGCAGCTCCGGTAACAGGTGCGGGAACAGATAGGGGCCGATGGTGTAGATTGCGCCTACCTTCAGAGGCGAGTTCAGCTGATTCTTACCGTCTTGAGCCAGATCTTTAATCACGCCCACCTGGTCCAGAACCGTTTGCGCCTGCTCAATAATCCGCTGCCCGACCTCGGTCACCCGAATGCTACTTTTGCTGCGTTCGAATAACGAGATACCAAGCTCTTCTTCCAGCTTTTTTACTGCCACGCTCAAGGTAGGCTGACTCACGTGACAACGCTCTGCGGCGCGGCCAAAATGCCTTTCCCGGGCAAGCGTAACAACGTATCGTAACTCGGTGAGGGTCATCGTCGGCTCCGGTCGGATTGTTCAGGTCGAAGTTGCACTTACTTTATCAACCAAAGGATAAGGATTGAAATTGTCTATGGCAATGACGAATCATAAGCAATTGTCGCGAATTCTGGTGGCTGGCTGTGGAAAGCTCGGCGGGGACATGGCCCTGGCACTGGCTGACCACAACGCGCAGGTGTTCGGTCTGCGCCGAAGTCCTGAGAAAGTTCCAGCCGGCATTACCGGCATTGGCGCCGATCTGACCAAACCCGAGACTCTGGAAGGCAAGCTTCCCGAAGACCTGGACATCATTATTTATTGCCTGACACCGTCATCGTATGACGAACAGGGCTACCAAGACGCTTACGTTACCGGTTTGTCGAACCTACTAAATGCCATTGGCGATCGGCCCCTCACTCGATTATTTTTTGTCAGCAGCACCAGCGTTTATGCACAAAACGACGATGGCTGGGTAGACGAATCCAGCCCGACAGAACCCAGTCGGTTCACGGGCAAGCATATTCTGCAAGGTGAACAAACGGCCTTGGACAGTATTCACCCCGCTACCGTTGTCCGTTTCAGCGGTATTTACGGCCCAACTCGCCAGCGCTTTTTAGAAGAAGTGCTTGAGGGCCGAATGAACCCCCAACCACCAGCCCCCTATAGCAACCGAATTCACGAACAAGACGCCGTGCGGGCAGTCACTTACATGAGCAAGTTGGCGTTAGCAGGCACAGATTTGGAAGATGTTTACATCGTGACCGATTGCGAGCCGGTCAGACTGGATGAAGTCGTAGCGTGGGTTCAGCAGCAGACACCGTGTAAGGCACCGGTGGAAAGCGCGCGCAAAGACGGCCGGGCAGGAAGTAAGCGTTGCAGTAACCAGCGGTTGCTGGCCAGCGGGTTTGGATTCCGGTACCCCGATTTTCGGACAGGGTACCGGGAGATGATCAACAGCCTTAGCTGAGTACCATCACGGCTTCCATTTCTACAGGCACACCCTTTGGCAGCGCTGCTACACCAACGGCGGCGCGCGCCGGATAAGGCTGCTGAAAGTAGGTTGCCATCACTTCGTTGACGGTTGCGAAATTGGCCAGGTCCGTCATGTAAATATTCAGTTTGACGATGTCTTTTAACTCGCCACCGGCGGCTTCGCAAACGGCTTTGAGGTTTTCAAACACCTGACGGGTTTGGGTCGCGAAATCACCGGCCACCACTTCCATGGTTTTCGGGTCGAGTGGAATTTGACCCGACAGATACACGGTATCGCCCGCCTTCACTGCCTGAGAATAAGTACCGATCGCCTGTGGAGCGTTCTCGGTCTGGATGACAGATTTATTCGTCATGACCTTCTATTTCCTCTGAAGAAAAACGGCCATCGTCACCCTTCTGCGTAGCGCCTGTCAACTACGCCAAAGGTCTTGATCAGTAGCGCACCCGGCTGATATGGGTAACCGCACGAATATTGCGCACTCGGCGCATCACCCGCGCCAGATGGCGACGGCCGTTTACATGGACAACCAAACTAACAATGCCGAATCGGGCGTTTTGATCTTCCACGTTGATACGCTCGATGTTCCCGTCAGCCATGGCTACGGCATTGGCGATCTCGGCAATCACGCCGCGCTGACGCTCCAGCTCAACCCGCAGCTCAACCGAGAACTCGTCGGTAATGTCTTTCGCCCATTTCAGATGGGTGAGTCGAGCGCGACCTTCGTCGTCTTCCGGCAACTTTGAACAGGTGTCGGTATGAATGATCATGCCATTACCGGAATCCATAATGCCCACCACGGGATCGCCCGGAATTGGCTTACAGCAAGACGCAAACTTCAACAAAATGCCTTCTGCACCGCGAATCATCACCGGGCCAGAAGCCTCGATTTGCGGTATTTCGGAGCTCTGCTCTTTTTCCGGCTCTTCATAGCCCGCAACCAATTGTCGAGCGACCAAATAAGCCATGCGGTTGCCCAAGCCAATATCGCTGACCAGGTCGTCAAAGCTATTCACCTGATTGTGACTCACCACCGCTTGCTTCTGCGCATCAGTGATGTCTGCCAATTTGGCATCAAATCCATTCAGAGATTTCTTAAGAAGCGTTTTACCCAGCGCCATAGATTCTGCCCGCTTGCGGGTTTTCAAAGCGTGGCGAATGCTGCTGCGCGCTTTACCGGTGGTGACAAAGCTAAGCCACGCAGGGTTAGGCCGAGCACCGGGCGCAGTGATTATTTCCAGCGTCTGGCCACTTTGAAGGGGCTGGCTGAGTGATGCCAAATTGCGGTTTACCCGACAAGCAACGGTGGCGTTGCCAATATCGGTATGGATGGCGTATGCGAAGTCTACTGGCGTAGCCCCTTGCGGCAACTCCATGATCCGCCCTTTCGGCGTAAACACGTAGATTTCATCAGGGAACAGGTCCACCTTCACGTTCTCGATGAACTCCATGGAGTCATCGGCCCGCTCCCGCATCTCCATCAAGCCTTTCACCCAACGATCAACGCGGGTCTGGTTCACCTTACTTACGCCCGGCTCTTCGGTTTTATACATCCAATGGGCCGCAATACCGTTGTTGGCTATGTGCTCCATCTCTTCGGTACGGATCTGAATCTCGATATTCACGTGCATGCCAAACAGCGTGGTGTGCAACGACTGATAGCCGTTGGCTTTGGGCATGGCAATGTAATCTTTGAACCGGCCGGGAAGCGGCTTGTAAAGGCTGTGTACGGCACCGAGTATGCGATAGCAGTCGTCTTCGTTGTCGGTGATGATACGGAACGCATACACGTCCATAATTTCGTGGAAGGATTTCTGTTTGAGCTTCATCTTGCTGTAGATGGAGTTCAAATGCTTCTCCCGACCCATGATGCGGCCCGGCAGGCCGCGCTCCTCCAACTTTTCCTGCAATTTACCGCGGATATCCTCAATGATTTCCCGGTGATTGCCGCGCAGCTTTTGAATGGCCTTGGAGATGTATTTGGACCGCATGGGATACAGCGAGGAAAAACCCAGATCTTCCAACTCGGTAGAGATCGAGTGCATACCCAGGCGATTGGCAATCGGCGCGTAAATATCGAGTGTTTCGGTAGCAATGCGCTGGCGTTTTTCGAAGGGCATGGGGCCAAGGGTGCGCATGTTGTGCAGGCGATCAGCCAACTTAACCAGAATAACGCGTATGTCTTTGGCCATCGCCAGCGTCATTTTTTGGAAGTTTTCGGCTTGCGCCTCAGCCCGGGAACGAAACTCGATCTGGGTGAGCTTCGACACGCCATCAACCAGCTCGGCAACATCATCACCAAACTGGTCGGACAGCGCGTCTTTGGGAATCCCGGTGTCCTCGATAACATCGTGTAGCATCGCGGCCATGAGGCTTTGATGGTCCAGCCGCAGCTCGGCAAGAATGTGGGCGACCGCCAGTGGGTGAGTAATGTAGCGGTCGCCACTTTTACGCATCTGCCCTTCGTGGGCTTGTTCGGCGTAATAGTAGGCCCTTCGCACCTGATTAATGCGACTGGTATCTAAATATGAACCGAGCTCTGTAGCCAGTTCTTCAACCGTTGCCTCTACCGACACCGCGCCTCCACTAAGTTCTTTATGCCAGGAACAAAAAAGCCCGAATGCGAACATCCGGGCTCTTCCTTGCCTTTCCCGCTGGCTTCTATAGTTACACTATAAAACCGCAGAGACAGATTTCAATGCTTCTCGCTCTCCAACAGGTAATTCTTCTTATACCCGGTGATTTAGAGCTTAGTCTTCTTCTGTTTCAGTAAGCAGACTGCGAGAAACTTTTCCTTCGGCGATTTCGCGCAATGCGATAACCGTTGGCTTGTCGTTTTCTTCCGGCACCATTGGCTCAAAACCCTTGGTGGCGATCTGGCGGGCGCGCTTGCTCGCCAGCATAACCAGCTGGAAGCGGTTATCTACATGTTCCAGACAATCTTCAACGGTAACTCGTGCCATTATGTTCCCCGAAAATAACAAGTACTTTAACTAGACCGCGTAGTTTACTGCTGCCGGTTCAATTTGTATACAGCGGCAAACCGTTATCTATGTATCTTTCCGATAGCTATTCGCTTACCCCGGTGAGCCCCTTCAGCAAATCCGCAAAGCGCACTTGCTGCACCGACATTTTCAACCGGCAACTGCGGGTGATCGCCAACAAATCTGCCAGAGCCACATCAAAATCGTCGTTCACCACCAAATAATCAAATTCGACTGCATGGCTGCACTCGGCTTCGGCTTCGACCAACCGGCGCTCGATCACTTCCGGCGCATCGGTACCCCGGCCAACCAAGCGCTGGCGCAAAATTTCCGCGGAAGGTGGCACGATAAAAATGCTCACGCATTCTGGCACCAACCGTCGAATTTGCTCGGCACCCTGCTGATCAATTTCCAGAATGACATCCCGACCTTTCGCGAGAGTTTCCCGAACCCACACTTGAGACGTGCCGTAATAATTTCCGAACACATCAGCATGCTCGAGAAAATCGCCACGATTGATCATTTCCTCGAACTGCTCGCGACTGACAAAGTGGTAGTTCACGCCATCTTGCTCGCCTTCCCGCATCGGGCGAGTGGTGTGCGACACAGAGACACCCAACAGTGAATCTGCACGGAGTATTTCCGCCACCAGACTGGTTTTACCTGCACCCGAGGGCGCCGAAATCACAAACAGGGTTCCCTGTCCACCGGCCTGACTCATGGTTCAACCTCTCCTGCACATCAATGGGCGGCCTTTGAATCGGCCAGAAAGCGCGCAATTATACGAGGTTTGACTTACCTCCGCACCCCACCCCATTGGCAGCTGATATTATGGGCTTAATTCTCTGAAAAGGATGGATAAAGCGCATGGATAAACTCTTGATCGTCATGGACCCTCAGCACAAACACCAGATTGCACTCTCGCGCGGCGTGGAACTCGCGCGAGCAACGGGCGCCAGCGTGAACATCGTGGCGTTTGTACATGAATACCTTGACGCCTTGCCCAACGATCCAGTGGTTCAGGAGAAAGCCAAGAAAGCGCTGATTGAAATGCGGGAAAAATGGCTGAAGCAAATGCTGACCATCACCGATTGCACAGACCTGAACGTCACCGTCCGCGTGGTTTGGGAGAAACAAATTCATCAATGGATTATTGATTACTGCCAGCAAGAATTTGTAAGTGCAGTGATCAAAACAGAGAGCCGCTCCGAAACCCTATTGTACACCCCGACCGACTGGCACCTGATCCGCGAGTGCCGGGCTCCGGTGATGCTGCTGGCCGAGCTCAAGTGGAACAAGGCCCACCCCATTCTTGCAGCGGTGGATCTCAGCACAGAGAAACCCGCCAAGAAGGCTCTGAACAACCGCATCATTGACCAGGCCTGGCACCTGGCCAAAGCCATGGGCAGCGAACTGCACTTGGTTCATGCCCTGCATACCTCCGTGGTACTGGCTGACTTGGAAATCATCGACACGGCCGCCCACGAACGCAAACGACAAGAAATACTCAAACCGAGAATCGAGCACTTACGCAACACCTGGCATATGAAACCGGAGCAAGTGCACATCGTGTCTGGCCCCGCACAGAAAGTAATCCCCAGCGTAGCGAACAAAATCAAAGCAGACATGGTGGTTATGGGCACAACAGGCAAAACCGGGCTCGCAGCGCGAGTGATCGGCAACACAGCAGAAAAGGTTCTCACACATCTGCGTACGGATTTGCTGGCGATGAAGCCGACAGAATAGCCAACGGAAGGGAACGCCGGGTCAGCACCGCCTGCCCCGGCATCAAACTTACTCCAGGTTCTGAACCTGCTCTCGCATTTGCTCGATCAGCACCTTTAAGTCAACAGCGGCCCGGGTTATCGCAGCATCAATACTCTTGCTGCTGAGCGTATTGGCCTCACGGTTTAACTCTTGCATCAAGAAATCCAAACGACGACCGATCGCTTGATCGCCCTGCAAGGTCTCCTGAACTTCACCGACGTGGGCATCCAGCCGATCCAGCTCTTCAGCCACATCGCTCTTCTGCGCCAGCATCACCATCTCCTGAGCAATCCGCTCCGGCTCCAGCTCAACCTTCGCCTTCTCAAAGCGAACCCGCAGCGTTTGTTCCTGAGTTGCCAGCAATTCCGGCATACGCTTACGCACATCAGCCACCAGACTGCTAATGGTGGCCAAACGATCCTCAAACAACGGCCGCAATCGCTCACCTTCTCGTTCGCGAACACTTACCAATTCAGCCACCGTCTCCGCAAACAACCCGGCCGCCGCAGTTTGAGCGGCACTGTAATCGTGTTCCGGCAACGACATCACTCCGGGCCACCGTAGAATATCCAGCGCGCTGATGTGTGCGGGGTTGTCCAACATCCGATTAATATGATTCGCTGCCTCGTTCACTGCATTGGCGACTTCATCGTTAATCTCAAAACTCTGAACCTCATTCTCGGCCGATTGCAGGCGCATGGAGACATCAACTTTCCCCCGCTTTAACCCCTTGCGCAATTCCTCCCGAAACCGATTCTCCATCTCACGAAACGCTTCAGGCAAACGGAAGGAAGGCTCCAGATAGCGATGATTCACTGTGCGAATCTCACAAGTGAGGGTGCCCCAGTCACCGCGGGCATCCTTACGGGCAAAAGCAGTCATGCTGCGAATCATAAAGACTCCAATACCAATCGATGATCACTCGAGTTTAACAGGCAACTGCCGCAAGCGGCGACCCATACCAATAGCGGACACCACTCACCCGATCCCACGACCCTCCGTGCTATACTCGCCGCCCTTTCAAAACACCGACCGTCCGCTCGCCGGACATTCATCTTCAGAAAACAGGACACACTATGCGACCAAGTGGCAGAACGCCCGAGCAACCCAGAGACGTCCGGATCACCCGCAACTACACCCGCCACGCCGAAGGCTCTGTGCTGGTGGAGTTCGGAGACACAAAAGTGATCTGCACCGCCTCGGTGGAAAACAAAGTGCCGCCCTTCCTGCGCGGCGAAGGCAAAGGCTGGATTACCGCCGAATACGGCATGCTGCCCCGCTCCACCGGCAGCCGCATGGGCCGTGAAGCTGCCCGAGGAAAACAAGGTGGCCGAACCGTAGAAATACAGCGCCTGATCGGCCGCAGCCTGCGCGCCGCAGTCGACATGCAAGCTCTGGGTGAGCACACCATCACCATCGACTGCGACGTCATCCAAGCTGACGGCGGCACCCGCACCGCAGCTATCACTGGCGGTTGCGTAGCAATGGTAGACGCCCTGAACCACCTGGTAGAAACCAAACGCCTGAAAAAATCCCCGTTGAAGCAGATGATTGCTGCAATCTCTGTGGGCGTTTACAAAGGCACACCGGTTGCGGACCTGGACTACCCGGAAGATTCAGAAGCCGAAACCGACATGAACGTCATCATGACCGACAAAGGCGGCTTCATCGAGATTCAGGGCACTGCGGAAGGCGCACCTTTCGAACAGACAGAACTGGACAGCATGCTTGGCTTGGCACGCACGGCTATCAACCAGTTGTTTGAAATCCAGAAAGAAGCTTTAGAAGGCTAAGCAAAAATTCTGGGGCAGCGTTTCGGTAAGCCTTCCCCAGAATTTCGTAGGCCATGGATGGCCGAAGAGAAGCGCACATGGATGTGCTAGTAGCGTTTCTGGGGAAGGCTTACCGAAACGCTGCCCTCCCCCGAAGCAAAATCTATCAGCTCAGAAACCAATCTCAATATCGTAATCCATCACCACCGGAGCGTGATCAGAGAAACGGCTACTGCCATCAATCCAACCATCGCTGATGGTCTTGCGAATCCCCGGTGTCAGCAACTGATAATCCACCCGAATCCCCGCCTTTTTGCGAGAACCTTCGGTTTGCTCTGGCCACCAAGTAAACTGATTACTCTGCTTATTGATCTCACGGAACGCATCAATACAGCCCATTTCATCAAACAAACGATCTAACCAAGCACGCTCATGCGGTAAAAAGCCGGAAAAATCGGTCTTATGATAAAGCGGACTGGCGTCTGTTACATGATGGGCAGACTGCAGATTGGCACAGAAAATAAACTGACGACGCTTACGCAAAGTCTTCTGCATATGCAGACCAAACGCATCGAGGAATTCGTCTTTGTGGTCCAGAACCGTCAGATCGTCATCGCCGGTCAGTTCTTCCTCGCGCCCTAACGCACATGGCGCCAGCACACAAGCCACAGAGACCTTATCGAAATCGGCTTGAATGAACCGACCTTCACGATCGGCCTGCTCACTAGCAAACCCGTACATGATCGCCTTGGGGAAGTGGCGGGTATAAATGCCGACCCCACCATGCTCATTCAGCTCACCATCAATGAAATAAGCCTCATAACCTTCTGGAATCAGATGCTTGTCTTCGACTTCATAGGCACGCATGCGGTGGTCTTGAACACACACCACATCGGCGTCCTGCTCTGCCAGCCAGTCAAAAAAGCCCTTCTCAACAGCCTGCTCCAGACCATTGACGCTAATGGATACTACGCGCATACGTGTTCCCTGATTCGGTTTCTGTGTATGATACCGGTTTTACACCTTATTTAAAGTCAAACTCCGCCAGAAGCCTTGTCATGCACGACTATCAGAAAAATTTTATCGAGTTTGCCATTCAACGAAATGTTCTTCGTTTTGGAGAATTCACCCTCAAATCCGGGCGCACCAGTCCCTACTTTTTTAATGCCGGACTGTTCAACACCGGAGACGATCTGCTGCAATTGAGCAAGGCTTACGCCGCTGCTATCGAGCGAAGTGGTTTGGATTATGACATCATTTTCGGACCCGCCTATAAGGGCATTCCGTTGGCAACGGTAACTGCCATGGCCCTTGCGACAGACGGTAACAGCAAACCTTTTGCCTTTAATCGTAAAGAAAAGAAAGATCACGGCGAAGGTGGCAACATTGTAGGCGCCCCCCTACAAGGTAAAGTATTGATTGTTGATGACGTGATCACCGCAGGCACCGCCATTCGGGAATCCATCGACATAATTCGTGCTGCCGGGGCGGAACCTGCCGGTGTATTAATTGCTCTGGACCGTCAGGAAAGGGGCAACGGCGAGCTATCCGCCATTCAGGAAGTTGAGCAAGAGTTCGGCATCCCTGTAGTCAGCATCATTCGACTGGAACAAGTACTAGACTACATTAAGTCTAACCCCGATTTTTCCGGCCACGCCGAAAATGTAGCCATCTATCGGGACCGTTACGGAGTCTGATACATGCAACACCGCTTCACCAAAGCCCCGGTTCTTGCCGGTCTCATCACCTTGGGACTGCTAACCTCTGCTTCCCTGCAGGCGGGCATGTATCGCTATACCGACAACAACGGCCAACTGGTGATCAGCAACACCATCCCGCAGGAAGCCACCAAACGCGGCTACGAGATCATCAGTGACCGCGGGCGGGTCATTGAAACCATAGCTCCCGCCCCCACCGCCGAAGAACTCGCCGCCCGAGAGGCTGCAAAAGAGCGCAAGCAGCAGCAAGAAGCCCAGCTAGAACAAGACCGCCTGCTTCTTAAACGCTTTAGCCATCCGGATCAGGCTGTACGGGCCATGCATCGGAAAGTACAGGAGCTGGAAGGCCTCATTTCCTTGAAACGGGGCAACATTTCCGTGCTGACCAGCCAACTCGACAACGAACAACGGCGAGCCGCCGAGATGGAAAGGGCCGGAAGAAACGTGCCTGACGCGACACTGAAAAAAATCTACCGGCTGGAAGGCCAGGTTCGCGATATCGAGCGAGAAATTGCGGCTCAGCGGCTGGAAATTGATGCGGTTGCCAAACGCTTTCTATCCGATATCGAACGACTTGAAGCAATCACCGGCTCAGAGCGCACCTTGCCACTGAACGATGCAGAAGCAGAAGCCGCCGGCTCCGAGTAATACTCGCTTGCATTCCGGCAGGTCAGAAAGCACAAAAAAGGCGCTCACGTGGAGCGCCTTTTTCACTACTGCAATAACCTAAATGATTAGGCAGAAGCAGCGGTTTTCTTCTTAGCGGCAGTCTTCTTCGCCGGCTTCTTGCTGGCTACAGACTTCTTAGCATCTTCAGCAGTTTCAGCAACGTCTTCCGCAGCTTCTGCTACAGCGTCAGCGCCTTCAGCGGCTTCTTTCTCAAGCTTGGCAACCAGCTCGGCAGCGAAATCGCCAAAACGGGTGTTCAGGCTACGCAGCTGATTGAACAAAGTGTCGGAGTAACCGTTGTAGCGCTCGCGCAGAGTCTGAACGGTGTATTCACGAACTTCAGCTTCCAGCTTCTCAGCATAATCGAAAGGCTTGGCTGCCAGCTTCTTCTGCTGCTCTTCTGCAGTGCTGATGCCCTTTTCAACGATGTCCTGGAGCTGCTCTTGATAAGATTTAAGTTTACCCATAATAACTCTCCTTGAGTTGGTCTCTTTCGGCCTGGAACCGGAAACCCCGGTGGCCTTTAGTAGATTTCACCTCACAAGTTACGGATAAAAATTAGAATGTTCATACTAAAAGTGATTACCCCGTCTTTACCAAATTGTCACTTGATCACTTTTTCACCGCAGGCATAATTGCCCACAGTTTTTTCTGGCCCGTCTCCCTGTCGTATTCAGGCTCCATACGAACCTAAAAAGGGGCATATTCAATAGACCCCGTATGCGAGTAAACCATGAACAATCTTCCATCCCACCGATCGGGTATTCGACGGCGCGTGCCGTTTACTGCTGTGTTAATAGTGTCAACGCTACTGGTGGCAGGCTGCCAGGACGGCTCAAGCGCATCTAACACAGCAGAGGCTCAAAACAACGAAACCACTGCCGATAGCCAAACAAAGCAGCTCCAAGACAACACCAGCGGCTCATCAACGAACTTTTCTGACTCGCTTTCCAAGCGCCCACCGGCAAATCAGTCTTTCAGCATGCCCAAAACACTTGTATGGAGCGCTCCGCTCACGCGAGAAGACGGTTCATCCCTAGCTGTAGGTCAAATTGCAGAGTACAGAATTTACTATCGTTTGAAGTACAAAGACCGATTCAACGTGATCCCGATTACCGACACCAGCAACACCAGATACCCACTCAAAGGGCTTCCCCCCGGCGCTTACGAGTTCGCCATAACCACAGTAGACGCTGAGGGTTTGGAAAGCCGCCGCTCAGAGTCGGTGGAAATTAACCTGATTTAAGCGGCGCGAAAAGGAAACGAATCGCTACCAGCGGAATAGCACCCAGCTGGGGACAAGGAGGTCCGAATCCGTGTCCTGCACCCAGCCACCGCCATCGGCAGGCACCAAGTAATACTCTGGCCCGACCTCGGGCACCACTTTGATCTCCATAAGCTGCCCATTTACCCGGTATTCATAGAATACTTCGCCATCACCCGGGCGAATCACAATCTCGGTGCCGCCGCCAGGAGGCTGGTAGTCTGTGATCACCAGCGGCTCTTTTGGTGTTTCCACCGGCGTAGTATCCAAAGCCCCGTCATCCTGAGCCATCAACGGCGCAGAGAAACAGCCCAACAACAGGGCGGAACAGGCGATTCGCTTCATTTTCATGGTACCCTCTGACTCATCATTCAGGCTTTGAACAACACTCTCTCTAAGAGTTGCACAAGCCAACCCACGCTTCAATCAGAATCCGGATTTGCATCGACATGACTGAGAAAAAGACTCCGCCCGTGGTTCTGGTAGACGGTTCGTCCTATTTGTTCCGTGCCTACCATGCGCTCCCGCCACTAACCACCAGCAAGAACCACCCCACCGGTGCCATCAAAGGCGTGGTCAGCATGCTACGCCGACTGGATCAGGACTTTCCGGAATCCAAGGTTGTGGTGGTATTTGATGCCAAAGGCAAAACCTTCCGTCACGAGATGTACGAAGAGTACAAAGCCAATCGTCCACCCATGCCCGAAGACCTGGCCATCCAGATTGAACCCATTCACGAAATCGTTAAGGCCATGGGGCTTCCACTTTTGATCGTGCCCGGTGTCGAGGCCGACGACGTCATCGGCACATTGGCCCATGAGGCCACTCACAAAGGCATTGATGTGGTGGTGTCCACCGGCGATAAAGACATGGCCCAACTGGTGAGCGACCACGTTACCCTGATCAACACCATGACCGAAACGGCCATGGACCGCGACGGCGTGATCGAGAAATTTGGCGTAACGCCGGAGCAAATCATCGATTACCTGGCACTGGTTGGCGATAAAGTAGACAACATTCCGGGCGTTAACAAATGCGGCCCGAAAACCGCGGTCAAATGGCTGCAGTCTTATAACGATCTGGCAAACCTGATCGACCACGCCAGCGAGATCAAAGGCAAGATCGGCGAATATCTGCGGGAAGCCATCGACACCCTGCCCTTGAGCCGTGATTTGGCCACCATCCGACTGGACGTGGAACTGGAATTTGGTCTGGAAGATTTAAAAGACCGCGAACAGAACCACGATGCACTGCTGGAACTGTTCAAGGAATACGAATTCAGGGGGTGGATTTCCCAACTGGAGAGCCGTGACTCCGAACAACCAGACACAGTCGCCGCCCCTGACGAGACCAGGCAGGCCATTGAAAGGGTTTACACGGTTATCACCGAGCAAAGCGAGTTCGATGCATGGCTCAAACGCTTGGAAACCGCGGATCAGTTTGCCTTCGATACCGAAACCACCAGTTTGCGGTATATGGACGCCGAAATAGTCGGCGTCTCGTTCGCCATTGAACCCGGCGAAGCGGCTTACGTGCCCGTTGGCCACGACTACATGGGCGCGCCCGACCAACTGGACAGGGACGAAGTACTGGCCCAGCTTAAACCGCTTTTGGAGAACCCAAAGCAAGCGAAAATCGGCCAGAACCTGAAGTACGACAAAAATGTACTGGCTAACCACGGCATTCATCTCGACGGCATCAGCGACGACACTATGGTGGAGTCGTACGTGCTTAACTCCGTCGCCTCTCGCCACGACATGGACAGTCTCGCCAAAGCCTATTTGGACGAAGATACAGTTAGCTTTGAATCCATCGCGGGCAAAGGTGCCAAGCAGCTGACCTTCAATCAGATCGATTTGGAGAAAGCCGGCCCTTACGCTGCCGAAGACGCAGACATCACTCTACGCCTGCACCACGCCCTAAGCCCCAAGCTCAAAGAAACAGGCAAGCTCGCATCCGTGTATCGGGATATCGACCTGCCTTTGGTGCCGGTACTGTCCCGCATGGAACAACGAGGCACGCTGATCAGCGCCAGTACGCTGCGACAGCATAGCCAAGAGCTAGCCGAACGCATGGCAGAGCTTGAGAAAGA
This sequence comes from Marinobacter sp. JH2, assembly GCF_004353225.1. Lineage (NCBI taxonomy): Bacteria > Pseudomonadati > Pseudomonadota > Gammaproteobacteria > Pseudomonadales > Marinobacteraceae > Marinobacter > Marinobacter sp. JH2. Next base: position 2,616,273 of record NZ_CP037934.1, read on the forward strand.
AGCCCACGAAGTTGCCGGTGAGGCGTTCAATCTGGGTTCCCCTAAACAGCTGCAGGCTATTCTATACGATAAACTGGGACTGCGGGTGATCAAGAAAACCCCGAAAGGTGCACCCTCGACCGCAGAGCCCGTGCTACAAGAGCTCGCTCACGACCACGAACTACCCCGGCTGATCGTGGAACATCGTAGCCTTAGCAAGCTTAAGTCTACTTATACCGATACCTTGCCAGAGCTTATCCATCACCGAACTGGCCGAGTGCATACCTCGTACCATCAGGCCGTGACGGCTACAGGGCGACTTTCATCTTCTGAGCCGAACTTGCAGAACATTCCTATTCGAACCCAGGAAGGCCGCCGGATTCGTCAGGCATTCATCGCGCCAGAAGGCTACAAACTGCTGGCAGCGGACTATTCCCAGATTGAACTGCGCATCATGGCGCACTTGTCTGGTGACAAAGGCCTACTGAAAGCCTTCGAGCACGGCGAAGATATCCATAAGGCGACAGCCGCAGAAGTATTCGGGGTAAGCCTGATCGAAGTCTCCTCCGACCAGCGCCGCAGCGCTAAAGCCATTAATTTCGGATTGATCTACGGCATGTCCGCTTTTGGGTTAGCCCGACAGCTGGGGGTTGAGCGGAAAGTCGCACAGGAATACATCGACCGCTACTTCGAGCGTTACCCGGGCGTGCTGCGCTACATGGACAATATCCGCAAACAGGCCCACGAAGACGGCTATGTTGAAACGCTGTATGGACGCCGTCTGTACCTGCCGGAGATCAATGCACGGAACAAACAGCTGCAACAGGCTGCCGAGCGCACTGCCATCAACGCCCCCATGCAAGGCACGGCCGCCGACATCATCAAGCGCGCGATGATTGATGTGGACCAATGGCTGTATGAAAACCACGCTGACGATGCTGTGATGACCATGCAGGTACACGATGAACTGATCATCGAAGTTCGCGAAGAAGCAGTGGATAAAGTTCGGGACGGTTTGGTCCAGCGCATGTCCGCGGCCGCCAAACTCGACGTACCGCTGCTTGTGGAAGCGGGTATTGGTGATAACTGGGACCAAGCCCACTAACAAAAAACGCCCGGTGAGCTTCCTCTACCGGGCGTTTTCTATTGCGGTTAGCTAAACGCTTTCTTAGAACGCTTTGCTGACCTCGATCGCAGCACTCCAGGCACTGAGTTCGTATTCAGCTGTGTAATAGCTTGGATCTTCAACCCCTGGCGCAAGCTCGGCGACCTGTTCGGGATTGCTGTGCTGGTAGTTGCGCTCAGTGAATTTAGGATCATCTTTAAACAGTAGAGTTCCTACCGCTACGTCAACCGCCCAGCCACTTTGAGCATCTTTCCATTGCGTACCTAGTGTCAGCCAATGACGATCGCTAGACGGGATACGGGCAGTCAGGTACTGATCCACAGGAGATTCATCCCAAGCATAGCCGGCTTTGAAGGCCCACTCTGGCGTTGCTTGCCAAATACCACCTACATTCACTTGCCAAGTATTCTTCCACTTTTCCGTAATATGGGTAACTGGCTCATCGCCGGTCCTACCAGTAACCTGGCTGATCTGACCGGAATCTCCTTCACGACTATTAATGTCAAGCTCTTCAAACCGTCCCCAACGCGCATATGTAGCGCCCGCTAGCAGGGTTACATCATCAGTTAGATGGTGACGAACCCCGAAGGTTATCGCCTCGGGAATCGCCAGAGGAACTTCAACTTTCTCAGTAAGGGTTGTCGTCGCCCCCGGGTTGCCGGGAACAGGGAAATTGCTGATTTCAGCATCACCCTTTAGCTTCAATTCTGTACCCGTTTGGGCACTCAAGCCAAATTGCGTACGCTCATTCAGCTCATAAAGAAAACCAACCCGAAAGGTAACACCAATATCATCACCTTCAATATCTGCGTACGGGTCTGCCGGCAGATTGTTCAGCGCTTGCTGTGAGCCTGCTTGCGCACCTGCCTGTTGAGCTGCGGCAATCTGCTGAGGTGTAGCACTTGGGTTCGCAGTCAGAAGCTGCGTGACGGCTTGCTGCGCGCCCGCTTGTGCTCCTTGCTGAAAAGCAGCGGCAGACACATCTTGGAACTTAGTAAGGCGCCCCTCGGCATACATAATGTTCAGCCCAACGCCCATGGACAGACCTTTACCATTATTCACAGACAATGACGGAGTGAACGCAATAGCTTTCAGTTCGGTCTTGTCCGCAAAATAACGACCTTCAAAATTATCGTCGTAATCGGCAGCCAAACCATAAGGTGCATGAATACCAAAACCAACGTCGATAGACTCGTTAACTTCGTGGGTCAAATAGAAGTTAGGCAGTACCGCTAAGTCAGCAATATCGCCGCCACGATTACCATTTACCGGTACGTTAACACCTGGAACATTCCGGCGCGCTTCGGCATGCTTCGCCTCAGCATCAATATCCAAAACCGCCGCACCAAAAGAAATGTTGGTGCCAGACAACTGGCTCATACCCGCCGGGTTGAAGAAAACCGTTGTTGCGTTTTCGGGGTTGGCAGCGGCGCCGGCGTTGGCTACGCCCATCTGGCTGGCGCTTTGTTCGTTCAATGAAAAACCACCGGCCATAACGGTTGCGGGGGCAGCAACAGCGGCCAAAGAGGCCAAACGAATGGCCTTCACGAGTACGTTGGCATTCTTATGCATGGTGTCTCCTTATTAGTTTGCGCGGAGTATACGCAGCAGTGGGTCATGGCCTCAAATGCCAAAACTACTTATTTGCAAAGCTAATCGTTTCTGCCACGTTTAAAACGCAAAAAGCCCCCAGTAGGGGGCTTTTTGCCAGAGAGATTCAGTCGTCTTGAATGGTCAGCTTATCAACCGACGACGATAAACTGTCGGCTCCCTTTGCATCGCTGCCAAGCTTGATCATCAAGCGCAAATCGTTGGCCGAATCCGCATGGGCTAGGGCGTCTTCGTAGGTGATTGAGCCTTCAGAATAAAGCTTGTACAACGCCTGATCGAACGTCTGCATGCCACTTTCGTTCGATTTCGACATCAGCTCTTTAAGTTTGTGTACTTCGCCTTTGCGAATCATGTCGGCCACCAGAGGCGTATTGATCAACACCTCAATAACCGCTTTTCGGCCTTTACCGTCCGGTGTTGGCACCAACTGTTGGGCTACGATGGCTTTCAGATTCAGCGACAAGTCCATCCAAATCTGGTTGTGCTGTTCCGGCGGGAAGAACTGAATAATCCGGTCCAGCGCTTGGTTTGCATTATTCGCGTGCAAAGTTGCCAGACAGAGGTGGCCAGTTTCAGCGAACTGTACCGAATACTCCATCGTCTGACGGGTTCGCACCTCACCAATTAATATGACATCCGGAGCCTGCCGCAGGGTATTCTTCAGCGCCACGTCAAAACTTTCAGTATCTATGCCCACTTCACGTTGAGTGACGATACAGCCTTGGTGTTGATGTATAAATTCAATCGGGTCTTCAATGGAAATAATATGCCCGCGGCTATTCCGGTTACGATGCCCTAGCATGGCAGCCAAAGAGGTGGACTTACCTGTACCGGTAGCGCCTACAAACATGATCAGCCCACGCTTGGTCATGGCCAGGTCTTTAATCACTTCCGGCAATGAAAGCTCATCAATTTGCGGGATTTTCACTTCAATGCGTCGCAACACCATGCCGCATAGGTTGCGCTGGAAAAACGCACTCACCCGGAAACGCCCGATGCCTCGGGCGCTGATGGCAAAGTTACACTCATGGCTTTCGTCGAACTCAGCGCGTTGTTTGTCATTCATCGCGCCATAGACGAATTCTCGAGTCTGTTCCGGCGTCAACGCATTTTTAGTGACGGGCAACACCTTGCCATTCACTTTCATGCTAGGCGGAACACCTGCGGTGATAAAAAGGTCCGAACCGCCTTTTTCCACCATTAGCCGCAACAGCTTTTCAAATTCCATTTTTCATACCTATTGGTTTCGATATCGTTGCTAACACTCAAAAATTATCCGGAATTTTCGCCTTCATACGGGCATCTTCTCTGGAAATCAGCCCTTTTCTGAGCAAGCCTTCCAGACACTGATCCAGTGTTTGCATACCCAGGGAGCCACCGGTCTGGATAGACGAGTACATCTGCGCGATCTTATCTTCACGGATAAGGTTCCGAATAGCCGGGGTACCAATCATGATTTCGTGTGCCGCAATTCGGCCACCGCCCATCTTCTTCATCAGAGTCTGAGAAACAACCGCTTGCAGCGATTCGGACAGCATCGACCGAACCATTGATTTTTCCTCCGCCGGGAAGACGTCTACCACCCGGTCGATGGTCTTTGCGGCTGAGGTAGTGTGCAACGTGCCAAATACCAAGTGACCGGTTTCAGCCGCGGTCAGTGCCAAACGAATGGTTTCGAGATCTCGAAGCTCACCCACCAAGATGATGTCCGGATCTTCCCGCAAGGCGGAGCGCAGGGCTTCGTTAAACCCAAGGGTATCCCGATGGACTTCCCGCTGATTCACGAGACATTTTTTGGATTCGTGCACGAATTCGATGGGGTCTTCAATGGTCAGAACATGCTCGTAGCGGGTATCGTTGATGTAGTCCATCATCGCCGCCAGCGTGGTCGATTTACCCGAACCGGTTGGTCCCGTCACCAACACAAGGCCCCGCGGCACAGAAGCGATATCCTTGAAAACCTGACCCATGCCCAAATCTTCCATGGTCAGTACTTTCGATGGGATGGTCCGGAACACGGCACCAGCACCACGGTTCTGGTTGAAGGCGTTGACCCGGAAACGAGCGACCCCTGGAACTTCGAACGAGAAGTCGGTTTCCAGAAATTCTTCGTAGTCCTTGCGCTGCTTGTCGTTCATGATGTCGTAAATCAACCCGTGCACTTCTTTGTGCTCCATCGGAGGCAGGTTGATCCGGCGTACATCGCCGTCGACACGAATCATGGGGGGCAGGCCTGCTGAAAGATGCAAATCCGACGCACCTTGTTTGGCCGAAAAGGCAAGCAGTTCAGTAATATCCATAGGGATCCTCGGAAGGCTTTTTCTTTTAATACAGACGCGGCAAACTCACACTATGAGCAGCATAGCAGACAACATCAGAAGCGTAACCCGACGCATACAAAAAGCAACACACCAGGCGGGTCGCAAGCCCGACAGTGTGCGGTTGTTGGCAGTTAGCAAGACTCGGCCACCGGAAGATATTCGTGCAGCGGCACAGGCTGGCCAAACCGCATTCGGCGAAAACTATCTGCAGGAAGCGTTGGACAAGATCGAAGTACTTAGGGATCTGGCTGATATTGAATGGCATTTCATCGGCCCGATTCAGTCCAACAAAACCCGGCAAATCGCCGAAGCCTTCTCTTGGGTACACAGCGTTGATCGCCTGAAAATTGCTCGTCGGCTCAGCGAACAGCGTCCGGATGGCCTCAGCCCGCTGAACATCTGCTTGCAGGTAAACGTCAACGCTGAAGAAAGTAAATCCGGTTGTTTGTTAACTGAGCTACCGGAACTTGCCGCTACCGTCAGCGAACTGCCCCACCTGACTCTACGAGGGTTAATGGCGATTCCGGATCCGAACCAGAGCGAAGCCGATTTAAAGCAGAGCTTTCAGAAACTGGCCAACGCACTAACCCAACTCCACCAAACTCTTCCCGGCGCACAGCAGCTCGACACGCTATCGATGGGTATGTCGAGCGACCTGGAACCGGCTATCGAAGAAGGCGCAACCTGGGTTCGAGTTGGCTCTGCCCTGTTTGGAGCTCGCCCGGCCAAATAGTGCCTAAGCTGAATCCATGCGTTCCTGTTATCATCAGGAACATACCATTTACTGAGCAAGCACTTGGAGCGAACCTTGAGCAAATCACCCGTCATCTCGTTTATCGGCGCAGGCAATATGGCCAGCGCCATTATTGGAGGCATGCTGGACAACCGCTTCGAAGCCAACAATGTTTGGGTCAGCGCGCCCGACGACAGCCACCTACAAGCTGTTCGCAACCAATTTGGCGTAAGCGTTAGCACAAACAACCGCTACTGCGTGGAACAGGCCGACATCGTTGTTCTTGCGGTAAAGCCCCAAGTAATGGCCGACGTGTGCCGGGACATTGCACCGGTTGTGCAAAACACCCGCCCGCTGATTGTTTCCATTGCGGCAGGGTTGACCGCAGACACTATCGAACAATGGCTCGGCGGCGGGCTGCCGATGGTTCGCGTGATGCCGAATACACCATCGTTGGTCGGTAAAGGGGCGGCTGGCTTGTTTGCCAACGACCAGGTGTCGGACGAACAAAAAACCATGGTACAAACCGTGTTCGAAAGCATCGGTACCGCGCTTTGGGTTGAGGACGAAAACCTGCTTCACGGCGTAACCGCCCTTTCCGGCAGTGGCCCGGCTTATTTCTTTTTGATACTGGAAGCACTGGAAAGTGCTGCTACGGATGCTGGCGTGGAACCCGCCACCGCTCGTAAACTGGCGATCCAAACCATGGCGGGCGCGGCTGAAATGGCTGCACGCAGCGAACATGACCCAGCCCAACTTAAGCGCAATGTTATGTCCCCGGGGGGCACCACCGAGCGGGCGATTAACACGTTTGAAGACGGCGGCATGCGTAAATTGGTGAAAAAAGCTTATGATGCCGCTTTCACTCGCTCTGAAGAGATGGCAAAAGAGCTGGCAGACAAACAGTAACCGTTACGGAGACACAGCTACATGCTGGCAGACATACTAATCACGATCCTGATGATTGCATCCACCTTTTACATGTCGGTGGTGCTGCTTCGATTCCTTCTACAACTGGCACGGGCCGATTTCTACAATCCGATTTCCCAGTTCGTAGTGAAAGTCACCAATCCGCCATTACGGCCGCTGCGCAAAATCATCCCGGGTTGGGGTGGCATCGATGGAGCAGCACTGGTGCTGGCCGTCTTGATTCAAGCCATCACCTTCTTTTTCATGTTGCTGATTTACAACTCGGGGATGCCCGCCTTCAACCCCCTCACTTTGCTGGTATGGGGCGCCTTGAATGTTCTCAGCCTGATCGTAAAGATTTACTTTTGGTCGGTCATCGCCGTCGTAGTGGTTAGCTGGATCGCGCCTCAAAGCGGACACCCGGCAATTCAACTGGTTGCACAGATCACCGAACCGGTCATGCGCCCTGTCCGCAACATCATGCCTTCCATGGGCGGGCTCGATTTATCGCCGATTATCGTGTTCCTGATTCTGAATGTGTTGGATGTGGTGTTAAACCATATGAAGATTGCTGCTGGCATGGGATTTCTTGGCGCGGGCATGTAACCTGCATCACAAATATACATATCGTTACATAATACCAAGACTTTAAACTTCAAAAGGCCGACCTATCAACTCTTTGATAAGTCAGCCTTTTTTTCTTTTATTTTGCACCAACCCGTTACAACGGTTAAAAGCAGCCATACCACAGCTGGATAATAGGGCTATTATTGCCGACATTTAATTTGGGACGAACAGCCTCCCAAACGTCGCGCCAAAGGATGACCTCATGAGCCAGCAGGGAACACTGTCGCAGCAGGTGGAAGCCTACCACGACTGGAAGAAAGATCTGATACGCCAGATTGGCCGATACCGGTTGTGGCTTCAGGACAACAATCTTTTTTCAGAAGACGTCAGCACCCGCATCCGTCACGGGTTGGAGCTTCTGATTGAGGATGAACTGACCATCGCTTTCGTTGGTGAGTATTCCCGCGGCAAAACCGAACTGATTAACGCACTGTTTTTTGCCAGCTACGGACAGCGGATGCTGCCCTCCGAGGCTGGCCGCACCACCATGTGCCCCACGGAATTGTTCTTCGACCGTACCAGCAACGAGAGCTATCTCATGCTGCTTCCGATCGAAACACGCACCGGAGAGCTTTCTCTTCAGCAACAGCGCAAACGGCCTGAAAACTGGGTTCGACACGAATTGGCCGAAGACAATCCAACGGTGATGCGTGAAGTACTCTCCGAAGTAGCCCGAGTGAAAAGCGTCTCTATCGGTGAAGCTCGAAAGCTAGGGTTTGATGAAGACATGCTGGAATCAGACCCGCGGCTTCCGGGCAATGTACTGGTACCGGCCTGGCGAAACGCCCAAATCAGTATTCGTCATCCCCTGTTCGAACGTGGTCTGCGCATCCTCGACACGCCGGGGTTGAACGCTTTAGGTTCAGAACCCGAGCTGACCATGAGCATGCTGCCACGTGCTCATGCTGTGATTTTTATTCTGGGTGCAGACACCGGCGTTACCGCCAGCGACATGACCATCTGGAAAGAACACATCAACACGGACCATGCTGACCATCGCGCCGGCCGCTTTGCCGTGCTGAATAAAGTTGATGTGTTATGGGACGATATTCAGGGTGAAACCCACACCAACGATTCCATCGAACGCGTGCGCACTTACACCGCCGAGCACCTCGGCATGAATCAGCACGATGTGCTTCCGCTGTCCGCCAAGCAAGGCTTGCTGGCGAGGGTACGAAACGATTCAGACCTATTCAAACGCTCGAATCTCGGGTTGCTGGAAAAGTTGATTGTTCAGCGCATCCTGACCCACAAAGAGCAACTGATTACTCAGCACCTTATCAGCGATCTTTTGGGCATGCTGCAAAACAGCCAGGCTGTGATGCAGTACCGGCTTAAATCGCTGGAAGAAGAACACGCGGCCTGCTCCGGCTCTGCACTGGATAAGCCCGCACTCGCCCGGCTGGCAGAACGGGCACAGAAAGACTACGACTTTTATTATAAAAAACTGATCACTTTGCGCTCGTCACGTCGTTTGATGGATTCCCAAGGCGAGATATTAAACAACTTGGTCAGCGAAAAGCGCTTCGAAGCCCATGCTGAGAAAGTGCGTGAGATCATGATGAAAAGCTGGTCCACCGCCGGCATGGTTCGCGCGATGGATCACTTCTTCGAATTGCTGGAAATTGATCTGAGCAACCTGCTTTCCGAGGGCCAATTGGCCGAGAAAATGGTCGGCTCGATTTACCGACGCTATAACGAAGATTCTCGCGCCAGGCACTTGGAACCTATCCCACTAAGGGCCGGGCGCCATGTTATCGCCATCCGCGAGTTACGCAAAAAAGCACGTCGCTTCCGCATCAGCCCCAAGAATTTAATGTCCGAGCAATCGATGCTCATTCGCCGGTTCTTCAATGTGATGGTTAGCGAAGCCCGCACACTGCACTGCCGAGCCAGATCCGACGTTGCGCGCTGGCCACACGAAGCCTTACTGCCAATTATTCAGTACTCGATGGAGCAAAAGCAGCTGCTAGAGCATCAAATCAGCCGGCTAAGAGATCTTGTGCGAAACGACCGCGACAGCCGTGCCGAACGGGTGCGTTTGCAGCACGCCATCGCTGACCTGCGCAAACAACTCGAATTGGCCGACAACATGGTCCGCCACATTCGCAAGCCTGCACCGACCATGATCCAGCAGAAAGTCGTCAACATTTACGGCTCAGCCTGATCCCCAAGTTGCTGCAGCCGGTACGCGCCGGTTGCAGCAACCACCCCCCGCCTTTAAACTGCTCTATCGGCGCCAGTTTCTGCGCCACCTCAGGCCTATTGCCTGACTCATGTGGACTGGATCAGGATATCAACACGCTCATGCCCGACTCCCTGCCTACGGATTCCGTGGGCCTAGTTAGCCCGCAAACCATTCATTTCGACTCCCCCATCGAACTGGCCTGTGGTCAATCTTTGGAAAGCTATGATTTGGTCGTGGAAACCTACGGCACCCTAAATGCCGAAGCCAGCAACGCGGTTCTCATTTGCCACGCACTTAGTGGTCATCACCACGCCGCCGGTTATCATTCCTATGATGATAAAAAGCCCGGGTGGTGGGACAGCTGTATAGGCCCGGGTAAACCGATCGATACCAACCGTTTTTTTGTGGTTTGCCTGAACAACCTCGGCGGTTGTCACGGAAGCAGCGGCCCCAGCTCAATCAACCCCGGTACAGGCAAGCTTTACGGGCCGGACTTCCCCGTCATCACCGTTGCCGATTGGGTAAAAAGTCAGGCCAGACTGGCTGACCGCCTCGGCATTCAACAGTGGGCTGCGGTTGTTGGCGGCTCGCTTGGGGGCATGCAAGCGCTCCAATGGAGCCTGGACTATCCTGATCGCCTTCGACACTCGGTGATCGTCGCCTCTACACCGCGACTGACCGCTCAGAACATCGCGTTTAACGAAGTTGCCCGCCAGGCCATCACATCTGACACCGATTTTCATGAAGGCCGTTATGATGAGGCCAGCACTCTACCCCGGCGCGGTTTGATGCTGGCTCGCATGGTCGGGCACATCACTTATCTGTCGGATGCGGCTATGGGCGAGAAGTTCGGTCGTGAACTGCGTGAAGAGGCGTTCAAATTTGGATACGACGCCGAATTTCAGGTTGAAAGCTACCTGCGCTATCAAGGCGAACGCTTCTCCGAAACCTTCGACGCGAACACTTACCTCCTAATGACCCGCGCTCTGGACTATTTTGACCCCGCTTACGAATTCGGCGGTGATCTGTCCAAAGCGCTTGCGCCGGCTAAATGCGAATATCTGGTGCTGTCGTTCAGCACGGACTGGCGCTTCTCGCCGGCCCGCTCTGAGGAAATGGTGAATGCCATGATTTCCGCTCGCAAGAAAGTCAGTTACGCCGAAATCGATGCGCCTTGGGGCCACGATGCGTTCCTGATCCCAACCCCGCGATACACCAACGCGTTCACAGCGTACATGGACCGGGTAGCACGGGAGGTGGGCGCATGAGAGCCGACTTAGAAATCATTCAGCAATGGGTAGAACCCGGCCACCACGTACTCGACCTGGGTTGCGGCGACGGCACTCTGCTCCAATATTTGCAGCACGAACGCAATGCCACCGGCTTCGGTCTAGAGATCAACCCAGACCACATCACCACGTGCATGGGCAAAGGCGTGTCGGTGATCGAGCAGAACCTGGACACTCAAGGCCTGGACAACTTCGATGACGGCATGTTCGATATCGTGCTGATGACCCAGGCCCTGCAAGCCGTGCGCAGGCCCGACAAAGTGATCGACGAGATGTTGCGGCTTGGCCGCGAAGGCATTGTCACCTTCCCTAACTTTGCTCACTGGCGCTTGCGCTGGGGCTTGGCTCTTAGCGGCCGCATGCCGGAATCAGACGCTTTGCCGTATAAATGGTACAACACCCCTAACATCCGCCTGTGCACCTTCAAAGACTTTGAAGCCTTGTGCCGGCAGAAAGGGGTAAAAATTAAAAGCCGCCGAGTCGTCGACGGCCAACATCAAAACAGCTGGCTGGCCCGTGCGTGGCCAAACCTGCTGGGCGAGATTGCGATTTACCGAATCACACGGGAGAACACCTGATGATCATTCGTTCTGTCACCCGCTTTATAGCCCTCACCTTTGGCCTGCTTCTATTGACCAGCCACGGTCAGGCCGGTGAAAAAGATTTTGGCGACTATCAGCTGCACTGGAGTGTTTTCCCCAGCACCATGCTGACCCCGGAAGTTGCCAAAGCCAACAACCTACAACGCAGTAAAAGCATCGGCGTGGTGAACATTTCCATCATGACCGACAACGAACACGGTCAACCACAACCACTAGGCGGGCAGGTAGAAGGACAAGTAGCTAACGACATCCAACAGGTTAAGTTTTTGGCCTTCCGCCGAATTCAGGAGGGCGATGCGGTTTACTTCATCGCCCAGTATCAATATCGCGCGGCGGAATTGATGACCTTCAACATTACGGCACGACCCACAGGCTATCCCCAAGGCCTGAAAGTGCGCTTCGCCCACTCCTTGTTTAACGACTAGACCATGCCTCAGAAACTCGTTATTGCCAGCAACAACAAAGGCAAAATTGCCGAACTGACGGACCTACTCAGCCCGCTGGGGTTCAGCCCCGTCGCTCAGGGCGAGCTCGGTGTTGGCGAAGCCGAAGAGCCGGCCGTTACCTTTGTTGAAAACGCCATTTTGAAAGCCCGCCACGCTGCCCGTGAAACCGGCCTACCCGCTCTGGCCGACGACAGTGGGCTGGCAGTCGATGCTCTCGGCGGCCAGCCTGGCGTGCGCTCTGCCCGCTATGCTGGTGCCTCAGCAACAGATGCAGACAATATTGAAGCACTGCTAGAAGCGCTAAAAGATGTGCCCGAACAGGAGCGCAGTGCTCAGTTTCACTGCGTTCTGGTTTATCTGCGCCATGCGGATGATCCTACACCGGTTATTTGCCACGGCCGCTGGCCGGGCCAAATTCTTTCCGAGCCCCAGGGCGACGGTGGCTTTGGCTACGATCCGGTGTTCTACGCCCCCGAACACGATTGCAGCGCCGCCGAACTGACACGCGAGCAGAAAGGCCGCATTAGCCATCGCGGGCGCGCTTTAACCAGCTTGCTGGAACAACTCAAGGGCACCGATTAAACGTGCCCTCTTCCGCGCCTGAAGCCGTCTGCCCACCCCTGTCGCTTTACATCCACGTGCCATGGTGTGTGCGGAAATGTCCATACTGCGACTTCAACTCTCACGCTATCCGGGGTGACATTCCTGAAGCCGCCTACCTCGCAGCCTTGCTGGAAGATCTTGAGCACGACTTAAGTTTCGTGCGCGATCGCCCGATTGAAAGCGTGTTCATCGGCGGCGGAACACCGTCGCTCATGACCAGTGATTTCTACCAGCGTTTGTTTGAGGGTCTTCGTCAACGTCTGAGCTTTGCGCCCGGAGCTGAAGTCACGCTAGAAGCCAACCCCGGCACCTTGGAAGAAGGCCGTTATCAAGGCTTCCGTCAAGCGGGCATTAATCGCCTATCCATCGGCGTTCAGAGCTTTCATCAAGAACATCTCAAAACGCTTGGCCGCATCCACAATGCCGACGCAGCTCACCGGGCCATAGAGACAGCCAAAGCGGCCGGGTTTAGCAACTTCAACGTTGATTTGATGCACGGCTTGCCAGAGCAAACACCGGAACAAGCCTTGGAGGATTTAAAGCAAGCACTGGACCACCGGCCGTCGCACCTCTCCTGGTATCAACTGACCATCGAGCCCAATACCGAGTTTTTCTCCCGTCCACCGGATTTGCCAGACGACGACCGCCTTTGGGAGATTTATCGGCAAGGCGCCGAGTATCTCCGCGCTCATAACTTCGATGATTATGAGGTATCAGCCTGGAGTCTGCCCAATCGCGAAAGCCGCCATAACCTGAACTATTGGGAGTTTGGAGATTATCTGGCTATCGGAGCCGGCGGGCATGGCAAGGTCAGCCTGGCCGATGGCCGGATCATCCGATACTGGAAAACCCGCCAACCGGAGGCTTATTTGAACCGCATTGGTTCTCGCACGGCTGGCAGCGAAGAGATTGAACCCAAGGAGCGACCGCTGGAGTTCATGATGAACGTGTTGCGGCTTAAACAAGGGGCAGAAGAGGAACTGTTCACCAAACGTACAGGTTTACCCTTGGGCCCGGTTGAGGTACAACTTGAGCGATTGCGAAAGCAAAATCTGCTGGTCGGTCATCGGATCCAAACCACCGAACAGGGCCAGCGGTATCTCAACAGCTTGTTGGAGCAGTTTCTCTGATGGACCAAACCCGGCACCTCCCAAGGCAGCCCCTTGGATTAGCCTTGGTGGCTTCGCTGGTCATCAGTGCAGCGTTATTTATAGCGCTTCTGGTGATGAACCAGCCGCTTAAAACCGCCAGCGCACCGCAAGGCATGGTCAGCTTTCAGCTGGCAGGCACAGCACAGCAGGCCCAAGCTATTTTAGCCAGCTGGCAGCCAGATAGCGTGCCGATGGCCCGAGCGTCACTGTGGGTGGATTTTGCCTTCATCGCCGCGTATTTGACCATGTTGCTGCAGCTTACCCTCAGGTTCTCGCTGGACCGTCCGGGCGTGCGGGAACGAATCGTCGCCAAGTGGGTGCGCATGCTATTTATCGTGGCCGGAACCAGTGATGTTATCGAGAACATTGCCCTGCTCAATAACTTCAATCCCCCCGATAACAGCCTGAGCATAGCTGCCAGCATCTTCTCACTGCTTAAATTCACGGGGTTATTACTCGGCTTGGCCGGGCTTATTATTCTTCGCGCAGCCCGCCGGCAACCGTTAACCCCGGCCTCGTAACGCCGGGGTTCATTCAGAGGTTTAATTGGTGCGGTGGTAAAGCAGGTCCCAAACCCCATGCCCAAGCTTCTCGCCACGTTGCTCAAACTTGGTAATCGGACGATCGTCCGGGCGCGGTGAAAAACCGCCTTGCTCCTGCGCGTTGGCAAACCCTTGCGAAGCGTCCATGACTTCCAGCATGTGCTCGGCGTAGTTCTCCCAGTCCGTGGCTAGGTGCAAAACACCGCCCACACGCAATTTATGGCGAATTCGCTGCACGAACTCCTGCTGGACCAACCGGCGCTTGTGGTGCTTCTTTTTGTGCCAAGGATCAGGGAAGAACACCATCACACGGTCCAATGAGGCCTCCGGTAGGCACAAGTCGATCACGTCATTGGCGTCAATGTTATACACCCGCAAGTTTTCCAGACCGCGGTCATCCACTTCTTTGAGCAACGCGCCCACACCGGGCAGGTGCACTTCCACACCGATAAAATCCTGCTCTGGCGCCGCTTCTGCCATATCAGCCAGTGACCGGCCCATACCGAAACCGATTTCCAGATTCAGCATGCTGTCGCGGCCAAACACTTCTCGGGGATCAATCACGCCATCTTCCCGCGTCAGCCCGTACTTCGGCCAATTCCGCTCGAAGGCTTTCTTCTGACCTTCGGTCATCCGACCTTGGCGTAGTACAAAGCTGCGAACACCACGGCGAGTGGTAATCGGATTTTCACCTTTGGAGTCTTGCGAGTCGTTCTGGTCGGCCATTTGCTGTCCTCAACCGCCACTGCGGATCTGATTGCTGAAATTTACCGAACAGTTTAACAGAGTCCGAGGCTTCAAGCGGAAACCAAAGCACTTTGCCCTTGTTGACGGTCTAATTGCCGGTACCCCAGCGCTTCTATCAGGTGCTGCTTCGACAGGTTTTCCTGTCCATCCAGATCTGCCAAGGTGCGCGCCACTCGCAGAATTCGATGTAGAGCTCGAGCGGATAACCCCAACCGCTCCATAGCCTGAGCCAATAATTGTTCGCTGCTGGCCTCTATCCGGCACGCCCGATCCAAAGCCCTGCCCGCAAGTGAAGCGTTCAAGCTGCCACGGCCGCATTGGCGATTTCTGGCTTGCAACACTCGTTGTTTTACACTGGCACTGCTCTCGCCAGCTTCGCCCTGACGCAGCAACACGTCCCCTGCCTGAACCGGCACTTCAACGTGTAGATCGAACCGGTCCAATAAGGGCCCGGATATCTTGGAGCGATAGCGCATGACCTGACTGGGCGTACACTGGCATTCAATACTCGGATGACCGCTGTAACCGCATGGGCATGGATTCATTGCTGCGACCACCTGGAACTTCGCGGGAAAAGTGACTTGCCGAGCCGCGCGGCTGATCGAAATCTCCCCCGTTTCCATAGGCTCACGTAGAACTTCCAACACACGCCGTTCAAATTCGGGCAACTCATCCAGGAACAACACACCGCGGTGCGCCAAAGAGATTTCACCCGGCCTAGGGCTACTACCACCACCAACCAAGGCCACTGCGGAAGCCGTGTGATGAGGCGATCGAAAGGGTGGCTGGCGCCACCCACCCGGTTGAAGTGGTCGGCCCGCCACGGAGTGAACACTGGCCACCTCCATGGCCGAAGCATCGTCTAACGCTGGCAGGATACCCGGAAGCCGGCTGGCCAGCATGCTTTTGCCGGTCCCCGGAGGACCAAAAAACAATAAATTATGGCCACCCGCTGCGGCCACCTCCAAAGCCCGGCGAGGTACCTGTTGACCCCGAACGTCGGCTAGATCGGCCGCATTTTCAGCTTCCGCGGCATGGATAGCATCTACTTCAGGCTTTGGCACGGGCACCAATTTCGCACGCCCGGTCAGGTGTTCACACACAGTCAGAATGTGGCTTGCTGCCAACACATCGCCCTGGCTTGCGAGTGCGGCTTCGTCTGCATTGGCTTGTGGAATCAGAAGTGATCGCCCGGCTTCTCGGGCAGCCAGCACCGCGGGCAACACGCCTTTTAGTGGCCGCAAAGCACCATCGAGCGATAGCTCACCCATGAACTCTAAGGTTTTGAGGCTTTCGGGCGGAATCTGCCCCGACGCTGCCAAAATTCCAAGCGCAATGGGCAAATCGAATCGGCCACCTTCTTTCGGCAAATCCGCAGGCGCAAGATTGATCGTTATTCGACGAGCGGGGAATTCAAAACCGGCATTAAGCAAAGCGCTACGCACACGGTCCTTGCTTTCGCGTACACCAGTTTCAGGCAAGCCCACAATCGAGAGAGCCGGCAAACCGCCAGACAGGTGTACTTCGACCGTTACTTCAGGGGCAGACACGCCAATACTGGCGCGTGAATGGACAATGGCTAACATGGTCACCTTCCATGGTGGGCTGGTATTTACCAAGCGCGTCCTGCGCCGGCATCAACAGAAAATCACGACTGAGCTTTCTGCTCCAGTTCGGCAACTCGCTTTTCCAAAGCCTCGACTTTCTCGCGGGTTTTCATCAAAACGGCTTGCTGGCCTTCAAATTCTTCGCGAGTAACCAGTTCCAGCTTGGACAGAACAGACATCACCGTTGCTCTGGCTTGGGTTTCAAAATCTTCCCGGGCGGCCCGCGCCATATCCGGAACAAACTGGCCAAACTGACCTTGAAGCTGGGCAAAGAAGTCTTGGGGGCCTTTCATGTGATACCTCGTGAATTCAATCTTTGTGCTCGATCAGGCCAATAACCCGTCGAATACTAATGTAGTCGGGAGTGTATCACACCGTTGCCCCTGCCATACTGTACCCGCTGGGCAGTATAATGGAGTTAAGCCTTGCCCACTGGTGGTTCAACCCTGAATCAGAGTAGGGCACGGCGCCCCGTTTTGGTGCATACATCTGCATCACTTCGGAACAGAAAACAAGCAATATGTTGTTTTTATTATTATTTTTTGCGTTGGCATACCTAATGCTAAACCTTGTACACGATCCGCACAATTGATGTGCGAGGTGGCAGCATCCCGAACTCAACCACAAAGACAGTTGAGATGGCTTTACCAAGGAGAAAGCAATGAAACTTGTGACAGCGATCATTAAGCCTTTCAAACTGGATGATGTCCGAGAGGCACTATCCGAAATAGGCGTGCAAGGTGTAACCGTAACGGAAGTGAAAGGTTTCGGTCGCCAGAAGGGCCACACCGAGCTCTACCGCGGCGCCGAATACGTGGTGGATTTCCTGCCAAAAGTAAAAGTTGAAATCGCCATTGGGGATAACCTGCTGGATCAGGTGATCGAGTCCATCACCAAGGCAGCCAATACCGGCAAAATCGGCGACGGCAAGATTTTCGTGACCGAATTGCAGCAAGCGATCCGAATCCGAACCGGCGAAACGGGCGAAGAGGCGGTTTGATACCGGCCTGATCCCCGGATCCAGCCAACGCAAAAAAACTAAATATCTGACAGGCCTTGTGCGGAGGGCTTCCTATGGAAAGCAATGTCTTTCACCTGCAGTATGCTATAGATACTTTTTATTTTGTTATATGCGGCGCATTAGTCATGTGGATGGCCGCCGGTTTCGCCATGCTCGAAGCCGGTTTGGTGCGCTCTAAAAACACCACTGAAATTCTTACCAAAAACGTTGCCTTGTTTGCGATTGCCAGCACCATGTACATGGTCTGCGGCTACGCCATCATGTATGGCGGAAACCTGTTCCTTGCTGGTATTGGCGATGTCGATGTCGATGCCGTGCTGGGTGATTTCGCCAGCCGTGAAGACGGCTTTGAAGGCGGCTCGATCTACTCTGGTGCCTCCGACTTTTTCTTCCAGGTGGTCTTTGTTGCCACGGCGATGTCGATCGTCTCCGGCGCCGTTGCTGAGCGCATGAAGCTTTGGGCCTTCCTGGCCTTTGCAGTAGTCATGACCGGCGTCATCTACCCGATGGAAGGTGCGTGGACATGGGGTGGCAAAGACGTATTTGGACTGTATAACCTGGGCGACCTTGGTTTCAGTGACTTTGCCGGCTCAGGCATCGTACACATGGCCGGCGCTGCCGCTGCTCTGGCTGGCGTGTTGTTGCTGGGCGCTCGTAAAGGCAAATATGGCCCCAACGGCGAGATCCGCGCGATTCCAGGTGCCAACATGCCGCTAGCGGCGCTGGGAACCTTGATTCTGTGGATGGGCTGGTTCGGCTTTAACGGTGGCTCTGTACTGAAGCTTGGCGACATTGCCAGTGCCAACTCGGTCGCCATGGTGTTTCTGAACACCAACGCTGCGGCAGCCGGTGGCGCCATCACAGCTTTGGCGGTTGCCCGCTTGATGTTCGGTAAGGCCGATCTAACTATGCTGTTGAACGGTGCCATCGCCGGTCTGGTAGTCATCACCGCAGAACCGTCAACACCAAGTGCATTGACCGCTACCCTCTGGGGAGCTCTGGGCGGTGGCCTGGTAGTGCTGAGCATTGTCGCGCTCGATAAGCTGCGCATTGATGATCCCGTTGGTGCCATCTCTGCTCACGGCGTGTGTGGTTTCCTCGGCCTGATGCTGGTACCAGTTACCAATGGTGACTCGAGCTTCAGCGGACAGCTGATTGGCGCCCTGACCATATTCGTGTGGGTGTTCATCGCCAGCTTGATCGTCTGGGGCACGCTGAAAGCCGTAATGGGTATTCGAGTCAGCGCTGAAGAAGAGTACGAAGGTGTCGATATTGCCGAGTGCGGCCTCGAAGCCTACCCTGAGTTTGGCAGCAACAAGCAGTAATCCTGCCTGCTAGACCAAAAAAGGGCGCCCTCGGGCGCCCTTTTTAAGTTATCTAAACTACAACCCTACCCCAATTAACCTTCTTCTGGTCGCACCTGATCTTCCAGCGCATCAATCATGAATTGCGGCATGGCCAGCGCACCGTGGTGAATACCTGAGTTGTAATAACGGGTGACGAACGGGCGATCGTTCACGTCTTCTTCACGAAAATATTTCAAAGGGTTGTCCTTACTGCCCATGGTGCAGCTCCACCAGCCTGTGGGGTATACCGGCTGAGGGAATGGCAGCGTTTGCACATGGCTAAAGCCAGCTTTGCGCATGTCGGTATGGATATCCTTGATGATCGATTCGGTGTGCAGCAGCGGTGACTCGCTTTGCTGAACCACAATACCACCATCCTTCAGCGCCACCATCGCGTCGCGATAGAAGTCCAGTGCAAACAAGCCCTCTGCCGGGCCGACAGGGTCGGTGCTATCGATAATCAGCAGGTCGATGCTGTTTGGCTCCACTTCCCGCATCCACTTTACGCCGTCGCCAAAGAAGAAATTCGCCCGTGGGTCGCCGTTGGCTTCGCATAATTCCGGGAAATATTTTTCAGACATGCGGGTTACCCGCTCGTCGATTTCGACCTGCCAGGCTTCTTTTACGCCCGGGTGCTTTAAGACTTCTTTTAGAGTGCCACAGTCACCACCCCCGACAATCACCACCTTCTTCGGGTCTTTATGGGTGAACAGCGCCGGGTGCGTCATCATCTCGTGGTACAGAAAATTATCCCGCGTGGTCAGCATGACACAGCCATCCAGCACCATCAGATTGCCGAAGGTCGCGGTTTCGTAGATCTCCAGCTTTTGGAACGGTGTCTGCTCTTCATGCAGTTTGTTCTTTACCTGCAAGGAAAAGGCCGTACCCTGATCCTGAAATATCTCGGTAAACCAGCCTTCATTCAATGCTGTCATATCACTCTCCAACTGTATGCCGCTGCACCGCGCCCAGGCATCTCGAAAGAGGCGTATTGTAGGCGCAGCAGTCAGCTCCTACAATGCAGCCTTCAACGGTTTTCCCGCCGACCCGGGTTTCCTGACAGGATAGCAACAATGGCAGATTCTACCGCATCACCGGCTCACAAGGTTTACAACATCGCCCATTGGAGTGACGGCTATATATCCGTCAATACGGAAGGTGAGGTAGAGATCTGCCCAGACCGGGGCCGGAGCGCGGCGCACATCAACTTGCCCAAGTTAGCGCGGTCCCTGACCGAAGCCGGCTTGGCTCTGCCAGTGCTGGTCCGATTCACCGACATTCTTCACGACCGGGTGAACAAACTCTGCGGTGCGTTCAATAAAGTGACCGGCGAGCAAGGCTACCAAGGCCGATACACGGCGGTGTATCCGATCAAGGTGAACCAGCAGCGACGGGTCGTCGAAGAACTGGTGGCCGCCGAACCTGCAGCAACAAACAACCAAATTGGCTTGGAAGCTGGCAGCAAACCAGAGCTGCTGGCGGTATTGTCTCTCGCTCGTAAAAGTGGCTCGGTGATCGTGTGCAACGGTTACAAAGACCGTGAGTACATACGGCTGGCGCTGATCGGCCAGAAATTAGGCCATCAGGTCTTTATTGTTGTTGAGAAACAGTCTGAGCTACCGCTGATTCTGGACGAAGCAAAAAATCTCGGCGTCTCGCCGCTGATTGGTGTACGTGCTCGTTTAGCCACCATTGGCAAAGGCAACTGGCAAAATACCGGCGGTGAAAAATCAAAATTCGGGTTATCCGCCAGCCAGATACTGGAAGTCATCAAGACCTTAAAGAAAGCCGGCGCGCTGGACACCTTGCAGCTTCTGCATTTCCATTTGGGCTCACAAATTGCCAATATTCGGGACATTCAAACGGGCTTGAAAGAGTGCGCCCGATTTTACAGTGAGCTGCGCCACCTTGGTGCGCCCATCGGAACGGTTGATATTGGTGGCGGTCTGGGTGTGGACTACGAAGGCACGCGTTCGCGCAGCAGTTGCTCCATGAATTACACGGTCTTCGAATACGCTTACAACGTGGTGCACGTATTGCAGGCCGAATGTGATCGTTTGGGCTTACCGCACCCGGATCTGATCAGCGAATCCGGTCGGGCTTTGACCGCTCATCATTCGGTGCTGATCACCAACGTGATTGACCGGGAAATCCCCGTTCAGCACGATGTCTCTGAGCCAGCCATCACCGCACCCTCACCACTGCAGGATTTGTGGCGGGACCTTCACAGCCTTCAGGACGATCACTGCCCACGCTCGCTAGCAGAAATCTACCACGACGTGCTGTACGCCATGGCCGACGCGCACGCTCAATTCGCTCACGGACTGCTGTCTTTAACCGAGCGCGCTCAGGCAGAAACCTTGTACACCCGCTGCTGCCGATTGATAAGAGCGCAGCTAGACAGCGCCAACCGGGCGCACCGTGAAATCATCGACGAATTGAACGAAAAACTGGCTGAAAAGCTGTTTGTGAACTTCTCGTTGTTCCAATCACTGCCGGATGTTTGGGGTATTGATCAAATCTTTCCGGTCATGCCGATCAACGGATTAAATCGGCCGTTAAACCGCCGTGCCGTAGTACAGGATATTACCTGTGATTCAGACGGACGTATCGATCACTACGTAGACGGCCAAGGCATAGAAACCACTCTGCCTTTGCCCGAGCACAACCCTGACGAGCCTTTGCTTATCGGCTTTTTCATGACCGGTGCCTATCAGGAAATTCTCGGGGACATGCACAACCTGTTCGGCGACACACATTCGGTAGATGTGCGGCTGGATGAACACGGCAACTACGTTATCAACGAGCCTATTACTGGCGACAGCGTGGCTAAGGTTTTGAGGTACGTTAATTTCGAGCCGGTCAGCATACTGAACACGTACCGACGCAAATTCGAGGAAAGCAACCTCGAGCCGGAACTGCAGAAAAAACTGTTGGCAGAGTTGGAGGCCGGGCTTGACGGCTACACCTATCTGGAGGAGTAGGCTTATCCGGAAAGAGCTGCATGCAGGTTTCGCAATTGTTGCTCGCATTCGCGCCTCAGGCAACCGGATTCGCCAGCAAAATGGGTGAATCCAGACAATTTTTGTAAAATCGCAGCTGGTTTACTTTCTCTTCGGCCCGCCAATCCTGAAAATCTTTGCGAACCCAACGATCCAGTTCACCACTTTAAGCGTAAATCAATCACTGACAAAAACGTGGTGAGTGCATAGAATCATGACCGTAGCAAAATTAAATCAAGCGACAGTCAAGGAGCGTCCAGTGACGACACTGGGGCAGCAACCAGCAAAAGGCGAGGGCCGAAAAGACCCTTGGGGCGCTTTATTGGAGAAAGTGGGGCGGCATCAGGACAAAGCCGCCTATCACGCGCTGTTCGAACACTTTGCACCACAAATTAAGTATTACGCCATCTCGAATGGCATCGCGAGTCATGCCGAAGAGCTCGTTCAAGAGGTTTTCGTTGCGATCTGGAGACGCTCCAGCCTATACGATTGGCGCAAGGCCGCTGCGTCCACCTGGATTTTCACCATTGCCCGTAACCAGCGCATCGACATGCTGCGCAAGATGCAGCGCCGAAGTGCAGAGATGACGATAGAAACGGAAGATCTCTGGCAGATTCCGGGAGAAAACGACGATGACCCGGTTACATCGTTGCACAGACTGACCTCAGAACGCCGGATTCGCGAATCACTGAGCCAGCTGCCGATAGAACAAGTGACGGTCATTGCTAAAGTTTATATGGAGCATAAATCACATCAGACGGTAGCTGATGAACTGAACTTGCCCTTGGGCACCGTTAAAAGCCGGGTTCGCTTGGCATTGAACAAATTGAAAGTGATTTTGCAGGACCAGCACGTATGACCCGACATCATCCAGACAGTCTAAGCCTGATGGAATACAGCGCCGGCAACCTGAGCGAACCTCATGCGCTTTGCATCCGTTTGCATCTGGATCAGTGCGGTCATTGCCGTAGTCGGGTTGATACCTTGAATAGCCTCGGGGCTGTCATGATGGAACAGCAACCGGATGTTTCTGTATCAGATACCAGTTTCGAGCAGTTATTGTCACGCATAGAAGAGGTACCAAATGCGCGACCGGCACAGGCTCAACCTCAGCGAAGTCCGCTTCAAAAGTTGCTCGGTGATGACATAAGCAACTTGCCCTGGAAACGGCAGTTGCGGGATGTCAGTGTGGTTGATATCACCGACAAATTTCCCGGTCAATCAGAACGGGTCATTCTCCAGAAGCTGGTAGCCGGCGGTAAAGCCCCGGCACACACCCATCGGGGCACGGAAACAACCCTTGTGCTTCAAGGTGCGTTTTCCGACGCGAAAGGTGTGTTTAATCAATGGGACTTTGTTGTACTGACCGATAAAGATGTTCACAAACCGGTCGCCATCGGTCACGAAGACTGCATAACACTTTCGATCCTGAGCGCACCCTTGAAACTGACCGGTCCTTTTGGCCGACTTCTGAACCCATTTATTGGCTGATACGACGGCCCGGCAGGCGGCGACGCCTGCCGGGCTTTCACCATGGCAAATCCTGCCCGTTCCAGCTAATAAAGCGACCGTTATCTTCCTCCGACAATCTCGCTAAAACCCTATACAAATTCGTTGCCGTCGCATCAGGCTCATGAACCGTCAACTTTGCCAGCGATTGGCTAAACGGAGCGCTCAGATTGGAACGAGTGGTGCCGGGGTGCAAGGCCACACAGGTAATCGGCGAATACCTCCGGGGCAACTCCACGGATAGATTCTTTACCATCATATTTAAAGCAGCCTTCGAACATCGGTAGGCATACCACCCGCCGAGCCGGTTATCCTCGATCGAGCCCACCTTCGCCGAAATGGCTGCAACACGGGCTAACCTTTTCCCCCGCAACCATGGTGCAAGGGCCTGGACCAACGAGCCAAAGCCAAGGCAATTCACCTGAAACGCCTGAATCATGCTGGCCTGGCTCATATCCTCTACGCGCTTTTCAGGAGCAACAGCGTCATCGTGCAGGAGCCCAGCGGCGTAGATCACCGATATTCCGCCGTTGGCAGATTCCAGTAGTTTTAGGGCGTCGGGGTATCGAACCATGTCCAGAGGGAGCTCTGCCTGCCATTCAATCAAGTGCACGCCCGGATGCTCCCTAAGACGGGCATCCACGGCATCAATCTTTCTGGCCAGTCCAATGAGCGGCTCGCTTGGCTGCTCGGCAAGAAACCGTTCTGCAAGCGCGCTGCCAATGGCACCCGAAACTCCGGCAATAACGACGGTCATCGTTCTGTCTCCCGAATAAATTGTGGTCGTATCTAAAGGTAATACGCACTCGGGCTCTCATCAGGTTGATTCTCGGTGAGCCAGTTTATTCAAACGCACGTATGAACCCACAGACAGCTTATTCGCGCTTGCAGTCATTAAAAGCGCAGTACCCACGGCAAACTGTGCCGATTTCGTAACGACAGGAGAATGTCCATGCAATATCAGGCGCCTGCGAATGATCTTCGCTTTTTACTGTTTGATGTTTTGGGAGCAGACAAACTGCACGAACTCGACAAGTACGCGGATGCTACCCCCGACCTGATCTCAGCGGTGATCGAAGAGGCGGGCAAGCTGGCGAGTGAAGTCATCCAGCCCACCAATCAGACAGGCGACCGGCAAGGCTGCACCTACGACCCGAACACAAAAACCGTCAAAACACCGAATGGTTTCCAGCAAGCCTACACGGCGTTCGTGCAAGGTGGCTGGACAGCGCTTGATGCACCCATCGAATATGGCGGTCAGGGGTTGCCGCACACCTTGAAATTCGTTGTAGATGAAATGGTGTGTTCCACAAATTTATCACTCGGGATGTATCCCGGACTCACTCATGGCGCAATCAGCGCACTCTACGCCCACGGTTCCGAGGCGTTGAAACAGTCCTATCTGGAAAAGCTGATCTCCGGCGAATGGACCGGCACCATGTGCCTGACCGAGCCCCAGTGCGGCACCGACTTGGGCTTGATTCGCACAAAAGCTACTCCTAACGAAGACGGAAGCTACGCCATAGACGGCACGAAAATCTGGATCACCGGCGGTGAGCACGATCTGGTCGATAACATTGTGCACCTGGTGTTGGCGAAACTCCCCGGTGCGCCTGACAGTACCAAAGGCATTTCTTTGTTCGTGGTACCGAAAATGCTGCCGGAATCTGGCGAGCGCAACCCGGCCTTCTGCGGCGGTCTGGAACACAAAATGGGCATCAAGGGTTCTGCCACCTGCGTAATGAATTTTGAGGGTGCGAAAGGCTGGTTGGTGGGCGAGCCGAACAAAGGTATGAGCGCCATGTTCACGATGATGAACGAGGCGCGCCTGATGGTTGGTATGCAAGGGTTAGGTCTGGCTGAAATGGCGTATCAGGAAAGCCTCGCCTTCGCAAAAGAACGTCTGCAAAGCCGGTCTCTGAGCGGCGCAAAGAATCCCGCAGGCGCTGCAGACCCGATTATCGTGCACCCAGATGTGCGCCGCATGCTGATGCGCCAAAAGGTCTTGAATGAGGGAATGCGCGCTTTGGCCTTGTTTACCGGCCTTCAACTGGACTTGTCGGTTGCCCACGGCGATGCCCAAACTCGAGAAAATGCCGATGATCTCGTACAGCTGCTGACGCCTGTGGTGAAAGCCTTCCTGACCGATGAAGGCTACAACAACGCCAACTGGGGCCAACAAGTATTGGGCGGTTCCGGATTCACTCAAGACTGGCCACTCGAGCAACTGGTGCGTGATGGCCGTATCGCCCGAATTTACGAAGGCACCAACGGCATTCAGGCAATGGACCTGGTGGGGCGGAAATTGTCACTTAAGGGGGGCCAACTGGTTCGCACCTTATTCTCGGAGCTCTCGGGCTACCTGAAAGACAACCCGGACGCGCCCTACCGAAACGAACTCACACACGGGATCAAAAAGCTGGAAGAGGCTACCCTGTGGCTGGCCCAAAACGCGCCGAAAGATCCGGAGCAGGCGGGTGCCGCGGCAGCACCGTATCTACGGGTAATGGCGCTGACCGTGATTGGCTATCTTTGGTCACGCATGGCGGGCGTCGCGAATCGTCAACTCGAAGCCGGTGAAGGCAACCGGTCGTTACTGGAAAGCAAACAAATCTCGGCCCGCTACTACTTCGAAAAACTGATGTCTGAGATCGACTGGCTTCTAGCGGATATCGTGTCAGGTAAAGACAGCTTAATGGCTTTCGAGGACGAACACTGGATGGGATAAAACGACAGATAACCGGTCGTTGGGCATCTTCGTTTAACCACGCTTTTGCGTGGTTTTTTTTGGCCTGTTATTCGTGGTCGGGCGACCTGATCGAACCATAACGAATGAGCAAAGACACTAGCTCTAACTGCCGCTTGGTATTGGTTTTTCGGAACAGGTTACGAAGATGATATTTCACTGTCTCACGCGATCGACCGGAGCTTTGCGCAATTTCCGTAAGACATTTCCCCGCTACAAGCTGTGCGGCAATCTGTGATTCGCAACGCGTAAGCCCGAACGTTTCTATGAGTCGATCCGTGCTGAGCTCAGCCGGTGCGCGGTATCCGATCAATCTACAATATATCGCGATTGCACGTTCAATATGGGGGAGCATGGTTTCCAACATATGAAGTTCATGCTCAAACAAATGCTCCTGTCCTTTCTGACACTGCACACCGAACAAACAGACCGTATCAAGCTCTACCGCTGAAACCGCGACAACGATTTCACTTATCCCCGGACGGGTTTGCCAGCTTACGCTCCCGCTGTTATCTGGAGTCAGTTCATCGCTGTAATAATCTGGGACTGATGCCGAAAGATTGAAAACCCAAGACCGTGTTGGCATCGTTTGCACTCGACTTTTTAACACAATAAAACCACCACCGAGCCCCATAGACTGACCCAATGCCGCCAGAAACGGGTAAAAACCACCATCGCTTGAAATGGCGTCGTAAATCAGACCGATCAGTTTGACTAAATCTACATCGTTATCGCGCTGTTCCCTGCCCATCCAGCCCTCAACTTACGTCACCCCTTGCGACATAAGTTAGTCCACACTTGGCACATATACAAAAATCTCATCATTACACTTGGCATACAATTTGTCGCATTTTCCTACCCATATGGGGTGCGTCGACACCAAGAGCGTTGCCTATAAATTATAGGCCGGATGTTGATGCCGCTCCGGCCTATTTCACTCGTACGGACGTCTATTTCTTGGAGAGATCTTTATGCACAACGTTAAAAGAGTGGCACTCGCCTCAGCTATCGCCAGCGTGATCGCGGTCACTGGCTGCAGTAATAGCGGTAGCTCTGGTGGCGGCGACGCTAATGGAGAAACTGTATCAGGCAAAGCATCTGCACCTAGCGGGACCGTCGCAAAGCTTAACCAACCCAGCGCACTGGAGATCGCCTTTTCTTTTGTTGTCCCGGAACTGGCGGCAGCGATTACCGGGCTTGAACCCATTAAGGGCGCTGACGTAGAGCTCATTCGGGTTGATGATGACGGCAACCAAGTAGGCGACGTGCTGGCCAAAACCAGCACATCTATAAGCGGTGACTACACGCTGACGCTGCCTACCGGTGTCAGTTTGGCTGGCAACCTGATTGTCCGCATAACCGGCGCGAATCATCAACTTAGGGCCCAGGTTGTTGAGAAAAATGTCGATATATCGCCGGTTTCCGAATTCGTTCTGCGTAAATTCATCGAGTCCGGGGCAGATTTAGATCAGCTCGTTGTGACTGACGTGGTCAAGCTGAACGGTAAAGTGGAGGCTTTCGACCTCACGGCTGGCGCAAATCTGGAACAAATGTTTGATGTGCTTGAACAGGAAGTTGGTGCGTTCGTTGAGACGGAAGTGGCCTCGGTTTCCGCGAACGGTGCCGATGTCAGCAGCATAGCCGGTGACTATAACAACGCAGCGTTCGGTTTCCAGCTGCACGACAACGACGATGGGAGCAACGGCACGTTTGCCCATGAGATGTGGCTAAGTGATTTTACGTTCGCTAATGGAGGCACAGGTACGGTTAATATCACCTATTTAGCTGAGGACAGTGCCTGGGCGAACCTTTCGGGAACCGCTATAGAAAACAGCTCGGTTAACTATAACGTCGAGCTCGACGACGGCGACAACCAAGAAACTTTTGACGGATCACTCAATACTCGGGGGATTCTAGCCGTACAGGGTGAATTTGAAGAAGAAATCGACGGAGATGAGCCATACGGCTGGCGTTTTCCTGCCATGACCTACGTTTTCCAACAGGTTGCCGATACCGGCCTGTTCTTCGGCCTCAACCACGAAGCTGGCGTTCGCTATGGCACCATCGATTCCGACAACGATGGTACTTACGACGCCATCGACCCTGATGACAAACAAGGCGATGAGGTATTTCGTACACTTGAAGTCTTCGCACGAAAGCCCGCCAACTTAGCGGATACGGCGATGGTAGGCGACTATGGGCGGGTGTATTTTGGTTCTAGCCTCAGTTCCGGGCGTATCGAGCTACTCAGCGCGAACAATACGGTAACCTTTGAATCTGGCTTCAGCGGCACCCTTAGCGCAGGCATAGAGCGTGAAATCATCGTCAACAGCAGTGGCGCCGCCTCCTATGGCGACCAGCCTACGACCTCAGAAACGTTCACATTAACGGTGAGCTCTGACGGTACGATCACTGATGGACCTGATGGAGGCGCGATAGGGTTTGTCAGCGAAGACGCGGGGTATGTCGATTTCTCCGAAAACGCCGGCAGCAACATGGACGGCTTCGCAGACTTTGATAAAACCATGCTCGTAAAGCTCGGCGACTCGGCTCCAAGTGTCAGTGGAAAGAAATACCGGCTCATGATGGTCAGTTCACATCTTGAGGGCGGCGCATCTTCATCCATTGCCATGTTCGCCAGCCAGTTCAACACCTTCCTAACAATGGAAAGCGATAGCGCCGGTAAAATTAACGGTAACTTCTCCGAGATCAGCAAAGCGCAAGGTCTTGGCGATAACATCCAGGCCGAGGTTCACCAAGAATCCGACCTAGCATTCAACATCAAAGTTGTTACCAATGGAGGCACAACCATAACCATTCCCGACTCCGACGGGGAAACAATACTTGAAGGTTTCTTCAATGCTGACGCCAGTTTGGGCATTTTCACAACAGGCTACCTGGAAACAAATTCCGTAGACTACGATGAGCTCGGCTTGGCAGTGCTAGTCGACGTAACTCCAAATTAAACACCACACTCACCACTAATCGAAACGGCGACCCTTTTCAGGTTTCGCCGTTTCGATTCTCATCACGAATAGCCCCTACCGCAGCCCCTGCGTTACAATCTGCCCCTCTTTGAAACTCCAAACGTTCAACCCGACACCACGAGCCCTTAATGAATTCTGACTCTCGGCAGCCCGACGATTACAACTTTCGCTTTGGCGGCATCGAAAGGCTCTACGGCCGCAAAGCGCTGACCGCATTCAGGCACGCACACATTGTTGTGGTGGGCTTAGGTGGTGTGGGCTCCTGGGCCGCCGAGTCGTTGGCTAGAAGCGGGATTGGCATACTTACGCTGATTGATATGGACGACATTTGCGTGTCCAACACCAATCGCCAGTTGCATGCGCTGCAAGGTCAGTACGGCCAGACCAAAACCGAGGCCATGGCAGAACGCCTGCGGGCGATTAACCCTATGGCGGATATTCGGGTGCATTTCGGATTTCTAACCGCAAAAAACGTGCAAGAGCTGATTACCGACGACATCACCGGCGTGGTAGATGCTATCGACAGCGTAAAACCCAAGGCTAGCCTGATTGCTCACTGCCATCGCCGGAAGATACCCGTGGTCGTTGCCGGTGGAGCCGGAGGGCAAATGGACCCCACACAGATTCAAGTGGCCGACCTCAGTAAAACCACCCAGGACCCTTTACTGGCGAAAGTGCGCAATCTACTGCGCCGCGAATATAATTTTTCTCGCAATCCTAAACGCCGATTTGGCGTTGAGGCCGTATACTCGTTAGAGCAGCTGACGTATCCGGCTGCGGATGGCGAAGTCTGTCACCAGAAGCCTGCAACGGAAGGCCCGGTCCGGCTCGATTGTGCCACGGGTTTTGGCGCTGCTAGTCCGGTCACCGCAAGCTTCGGTTTTTTTGCAGCCTCCAGACTTTTGAACCGAATTGCTCGCCGAGCCAACCTATAAACTTTTCAACCGGAAGCCCTTATGGCCGCTAGTACTGCTCTAATTCT
Source organism: Marinobacter sp. JH2 (assembly GCF_004353225.1). Taxonomy (NCBI): domain Bacteria; kingdom Pseudomonadati; phylum Pseudomonadota; class Gammaproteobacteria; order Pseudomonadales; family Marinobacteraceae; genus Marinobacter; species Marinobacter sp. JH2. The sequence continues at coordinate 2,646,347 of NZ_CP037934.1, forward strand.
TGCCGGTATCGGTATCAGCTCTCTGCTCTGCCAATGGTTCGCGTGGCGCGTGCGCATGCCCGCCATTCTCTTTCTCCTCGCAGGCGGCATTATTGCCGGACCCGTATTGGGATTTCTTCAGCCCGAGGCAGTCTTTGGCGATCTTCTGTTCCCTGTGATCTCTCTTGCGGTTGCCATCATTCTGTTCGAAGGCAGCCTGACGCTTCGCTACGACGAGATAAAAGGTCACGGCAAAATGGTGCGCAATCTGGTGCCCGTGGGCTCGATCGTCACCTGCGCAATCGGCACACTCGCCGCCCGCTGGATTCTGGAGGTGTCGTGGGAAGTTGCGCTTTTATTCGGCGCCATTTCGGTGGTCACGGGTCCCACTGTGATTGCACCGTTACTTCGCGCCGTTCGTCCCACGGCCAAGCTCTCCAATATCCTGCGGTGGGAAGGCATTATTATTGACCCGGTGGGCGCGCTGCTGGCGGTTCTGGTATTCGAGGGCATTGTGTCCTGGGGCCAGGGCAATGTGTTCGGCCACTCCCTTTATATCTTCGGCAAAACTCTGGTTGTCGGTTTCATCATTGGTGCCGTTGCCGGCTATCTGAACGGTCAGGCCTTGCGAAAGCACTGGCTGCCACAGTACCTGCACAATGCTGGCACACTCACCTTCATGCTGGGTGTTTACGCCATTTCCAATGAACTAGCTCACGAATCCGGCCTGCTGACGGTGACCGTGATGGGCATCTGGATGGCGAACATGAAGCGGGTTCCAATCGACAGCATTCTGGAATTCAAAGAGTCTCTGAGTGTGCTGCTGATCTCGGCGCTGTTCATCATTCTGGCGGCTCGCGTGGAGTTTTCAGCCATTCTCGATCTGGGCTGGGGGCTGGTGGCGGTTCTCGCCTGCTTGATGTTCATCGCTCGCCCGATCAGTATTTTCCTTTCCTCCATCGGCACGTCGCTGAACTTTCGTGAAAAGCTCTACCTAAGCTGGATTGCGCCGCGGGGCATTGTGGCCGCTGCAGTTTCTGCCCTGTTCGCTTTTCAGCTTGAACGACTCGGTTATGACGGTGCGGAAACTCTGGTGCCACTGGTGTTCATGTTAATCATCACCACCGTCACCCTGCAAAGTCTGACAGCCCGTCCGATTGCTAAGCTTCTGGGCGTAAAAGAACCGCCGGCACACGGTTTCCTGATTCTGGGCGCGAACCCCATTGCCCGATTGATTGCACAGTCACTGAGGAAACACGAGATTCCGGTGATGCTGTCGGACACCAACTGGGAGAACGTGCGCCAATCCAGAATGGAAAACTTACCGGTTTATTTTGGCAACCCGGCTTCCGAGCACGCCGCAACCCATATGGACCTGACGGGCATCGGTAATCTGCTGATTCTTTCGCCGTACAAGCAAATGAACAGCCTGGCCACTTACCACTTCATAGATTGGTTTGGCGACACCTCGGTGTTTGGTTTAACCGAGGGCGATCAGGACCAGAAAGCCCGGCTTCAAACGGCCGGTAAGGTGCAACGAACCAGAGGGATTTTTGACGGGGTGAGCTACGCCAAGCTCGCCAGTTTGGTCAGCCAAGGGTACAACGTGAAAACTACCCAGCTGAGCGAAGAATTCAGCTACCAGCAGTTTCTGGAGCAATACCAGCAACAGGCTCTGGTGCTGTTTATCATCGACAGCAAAGAGCACATTCACCCGGTGAAAGACATGGATTCATTAGAACCTGAAGACGACTGGGTCTTAATCAGTCTTGTGCCCCCGCAGCCCCAGAAAGAGCGGGACAGCAATGCCAGCCAGAACTCAGGCGAGAAAGCTGACGATTAAAGCGCCACCCTGGCGCGGATTAGCGACAATCGAGCACCAGTTTGCCGCGAACATGACCTTCTGCCAGAAGGTCATGGGCTTCACGCACCTGATCCATGGTGAACACTTTGTCGATGTGTACTCGCACGTCTCCGTCTTCAATCAACTCGGCGATTTCTTCCAGGTGAAAGACATCAGGGCGCACACGCATTCCGTGAGCCCGAACTCCCATCTCTTCAGCCGTACTGATAACGTCATCGGCGGTCACCGTCGGGATGGTGACTAAAACACCGGACGCGCCTAACGTGTGCAAGGAGCGTTTGCCAGCCTCACCCCCGACCAGATCCAACACTACATCCAGCCCAAAGCACTCATCGGCAACATCCATGGTTTTGTAATCAATCACTTCGTGAACGCCAAATTCCGCCAAGAAGTCCCGATTGCTGGCAGACGCGGTGGCAATCACGTGGGCATCCCGAGCCAACGCAAACTGCACCGCAAAGTGGCCAACCCCGCCGGCACCCGCATGTATGAGCACCTTTTGATTGGGCTCCAAGCGAGCAATTTCAAACAAACCCTGCCAAGCGGTGAGCGCGGCCAAAGGCACGCCGGCTGCAGTCACCAAATCCAGCTCTTCTGGCACAATGGCTAATTCATCGGCGCGTGCAACGGCAAACTGCGCATAGGCACCGCCCGCTACGGGGAAACCAATCATGCCCATCACCCGGTCGCCCTTGGCAAGGGTGGTGACATCATCGGCCACCGCCACAACTTCTCCGGCGGCATCGTAACCCGGCCCCCAAGGCAGATCGTCTTCAATTTGAGTTGCGACAAAGCCCATACCCAGGCGAGTTTTCCAATCGATCGGATTGAGCCCCGCACCATGAACACGAATCAGCACTTCGCCCTCACCGGGCTCCGGAATCGGCGCATCAACTATCTGCAGCACATCGCTGCCGCCAAATCGGTCGTAAACCACTTGGCGCATCGTTTCGACTTCCGTTGATTCAGTGGGGGCCATGGGGTTCTCCAGACGGGTTTGCATCAGATGCCTACAAAGGCGATCGTTTTCAAGTTCAGCCTAGCAGAATTTCTACCCGGCGCGTTTTCCGCTCACTCATGGCTTCCCCCGACATCGGGAATGGCCTCTAGCGACAGTTTTCCGATGCGGTCGTTGTGCAGCGAGCCAAAATACAAATAGCCACTATGAGGATTCACCGAGGTAATTTCCTGCAAATGCGTGCCTTTGGTGTCGTGCAGGCTAAGCAGTGCCTTGCCGGTTGCATCAAAGGCAACCACCAGACCGTATTCTTGAGGCTTGGGTTTTAAGCCGTCAGGCAGTTTTGCCACCAGATTCTTCAGCCAGGGCTTGGCGTGCATAGCATCAATCTGGGCGTTTCGTAGCGTTGGGAAGGCAACCCAGTATCGGCCCTCATGGTCGATGGCCAGATTATCCGGGAACCCCGGCAGGTTATCGGCGAACACTTCGGTTTTTCCTGCGTTCGGGCCGGTAATCCAATATTTCAGAATGCGATACTTCCAGGTTTCGTTAACCAGCAGGTAATCGCCTTCGGGGGAAACGGCGACGCCGTTGGGAAAGTGCAAATCAGCCAGCAGCACTTCGGTTTTTCGGGTTTTCGGGTTGTACTGAAGCAAGCGACCATGAGGGCGCATTTCCAACAAGTCCAACAGATAGTCCTGCTGACCAAAACGAGAACTGGCATCGGTGAAGTAGATTCGTCCATCGGGTGCGATGATCACATCATCGGTAAACCGGAACGGCGTACCGGCAGCCTCCCGGCTAAGCACATTGATTTCGCCTTCCGGCGTAATCGATAACAATCCCTTCCCGGAATCTGCCACCAGCAGATTGCCCTGTTCATCCATGACCATACCCAGTGGCCGGCCCCCGGTTTCAAGCCAGGTATCCACCCTACCGTCCGGGAACACTCGAATGATCTTGCCATCCTGAGTGCCGGCGTACAGAACTCCGTCAGCTCCGACAGTGGTATCCTCGGGGCCATACACCTGCCCCTTCGCCAATAACTCGGCTTGGTGCAAATGCCCATTGGGTACATAAGCACCCGTCATCGGTGGTGGTTTTGGCGCCAGCCAGGCTTCGCTATCAACAGGGGACGGCGTTAATAAAAAACCGCCAAACAACAGAAACAACGCTAGCACGCCAATTAACAACCACTTCATAATGCACAACCCTTTATTTTTATCATTGTTCTTCCTTACGCCTTGCAGCGACTTATTAGGGCTCCTTACCCATCAAAATCTTCAACAAATCCAGGAATGGTCCGCAGTTAATGCTCCAGAAATTTCCGACACAAGGTCGCAAAGGTGTCCGCTTTTTCTGCATGCAACCAATGCCCGGTGCCCTCGATGATTTTGAGCTCGGCATTCGGAAACAGAGTCTGAATAGTGTCTTGATGCTTAGTCTGAATGTAGGCGGAATCTGCCCCTTTGAGAAACAAAACCTCGCCTTCGTGGGGCCCGTTGCCTTCCGGTGCGGCTAAAAGGTTCGTATAGGCTGCCTCTATCACAGGTAGGTTCAGGCGCCACCGGAACAGAAGATCGCCCTGTTCGACCTCGTCTTTGGGGATGCGCTCAAGATTTTTCAGCAAGAACTGACGCACACCGGGCGTTTCAACATACTCGGCCAGCCGGGCATCCGCTTCGGTTCGTGATTTTACGCCCCGAAGATCCAAACTGTTCATGCCTTCAAGAATGGCATCGTGTCGGGGTTGGTAACTGACGGGGGAAATGTCCGCAACGATGGTTGCTCGCACCCTCTTCGGATAGCTTAACGCCACCTGCATCGCGACTTTACCACCCATAGAATGGCCAAGCAGGTGAGCTTGATCGATGCCTTGGGCATCCATGTACGCCACCACATCGGCAGCCATCGCCGGATACGTCATTTCGTCCGTGTGGGGAGAGCTGCCGTGATTGCGCTGATCCAGACCATGTATTTGCCAGCTGTCTTCAAGTCGGCGGGCAACACCCCCCAAGTTCTCGAGCGAACCAAACAATCCGTGCAGCAGGATTAACGGTTCACCTTGCCCGGATATCCGGTGATTCAGTTCAACACTCATAGTGCGGCAGTCTCCGGCTTACAAAACATAGCCAACTACACTACCATCGCCAGATATCGAGGCAAGAGCAAATTTCGGCAGATGTTCGCCCATAAAAAAGCCGGGCATGTAGCCCGGCTATAATCATGTCGTCCGTACGCCTGATCGCTTAGCAGTAGTAAATACCACCAAGGTACTCTGCAAGAGCCATAACGTTCTCACGTTCGCTTTGGCTATGGGGTACAAAGATTTCCTGTTGCATACAATTCCTCCACCATGACCTTAAGGTTACTTCAACCTGTTGCCACACATGCTATCGTTTAAACGGTGATAGGCCGTTGACGCGCGGTGCCATTTGCTTGACATTTTGTAACACTTTTCACAAAACCACTGATCTCAGGCCTTGGCATGACCGATGTCCCTTCAGAAAACACAGAAATCCCCCACGTTGCGGCTTCAAGTACGCTCGCGCTGGTGCATTATCTGGATACGAGAGGACTTCTTGATTCCCCAGTGATAGAGCGTGAGACAGGCCTTCAGCTCAACGCTCTGGAAGATCCGGACCTGCGCATTCCCGCCACCGCCCACTACCGACTTTGGGAGCTCGCAGAGCAGCTCACCCGAGATCCCGGGGTGGGTTTGCACGCGGGCCAGGTTATCGACCCCGAGCGAATGGGACTGGTTGGGCATGTATTCTTCAATTGTGACACCCTCGGCGAAGCGGTTATCCAATATGTCCGGTTGTACCGGCTGATTAACGAATCGGTCACGCTCCATTTTGAGCAAACAGCCACTCAGGCGATCTTGAGTTGGCAGCCTGACAACCCTGCGTATTACTCTCGCCTTGATATGGATCGCACCCTTGCAGCGGCGATCTGCAGAACACGCCACTTTATCCACAAAGGCATTACCGCAGATTGGCTCGAAATCGCGCACCCTGAGCCACCTTATTCGAAGGAATACCAAAAACTGTTCGGTGGCCCCGTTTTCTTCGGCTGCGGCATTACCCGGATCGCATTCTCTAGCGAGCACCTGGAGCACCCCATTCCACACCGTAATCCTTACGTGTATTCCGCTGTATTGCAGCAGGTCAACGCTGTGCTGGCGAAACTCCAAACTCGGCGTTCATTCAGCCGCAAGGTGCGAAGGCTCATCTCCCGGCAGATGGCAACCGACAAAATTGACGCAGACACTCTGGCCCGTCAATGTCATATGAGCCGGCAGACCCTTTATCGCCGTTTAAAAAAAGAGGGGTTAAGCTTTCAGGATTTGGTGGAAAAAGTCCGCCGTGACAAAGCGCTCCGGTACGTGGCAAACGATCAATACGCGCTGGGTGAGATTGCTTTTCTACTTGGTTTTTCCGAACTTAGCGCCTTCAGCCGTGCATTCAAGCGCTGGACCGGCGTTGCGCCGGCCCAATTTCGAGCCGAACATAAGGGCAGCTCATCATGATCGAGGACACTTTCACCTTACTGGCGATCCCGCTTGGGCTGCTCTATCTGGCCGCGCTGGCCTGCATCTATCGCATCCTGCTGACTTACCGTACCACTCAAGGCGCCATCGCCTGGATCACCACGTTGATCGCATTGCCGTATGTAACCGTCCCCCTGTTCATTCTATTCGGCCGATATCGTTTTGGCGGCTATATGAAGGCAAGACGCTCCGGCAACAAAGCCCTCAGCGGCCTTCTCGAAGAGTTCGAATGCCGGACAACCTCAATACCGGATCCGAATCAGAAAGAGTTCGGCGATGAGCTACAGGTTCTGTGTAAATTGAGCCGCCAGCCCTTCACCAGCGATAACAAGGTCACGTTGCTGAAAGATGGTGAAGCCACCTTCGATGCGCTTTTTCAAGCTATGGAAGACGCTGAGCGCTACATCCTTCTGGAATTCTACATCGTCCGCTCTGACCGCGTTGGCCAGCGCATCAAAACGATTCTGGAACGCAAGTTGGCCGAAGGCGTGGAGGTATGGCTGCTTTACGACGACATCGGCAGCCTGTCGCTGTCTCGCCGTTGGCTGAAGGAATTGGCGGAGGCCGGAGCCAAAGTTGCTTCGTTTGGCAAAGGCAACATTCGCCGTCGCCGCTTTCAGATCAACTTCCGAAATCATCGGAAGCTGTTGGTTTGTGATGGCGTTACAGGCTTCGTGGGTGGTATTAATCTCGGCGATGAGTACCTGGGCACCGCCATGGACCAGGAACCTTGGCGTGATACTCATTGTCGAATCGACGGTCCCGCCGTCACCGGCCTGCAACTGGCCTGGCTGGAAGACTGGCACTGGGCCAGCGACACCAAACCGAAGTTAAATTGGTGCCCGAGCTTTAACTCCCCCGGCGACGACAAGGTGCTGGTGCTGCCTACTGGCCCGGCGGACACTTGGGAAACCTGTGCGTTATTTTTCCTCAACAGTATTAACAACGCCCGAACCCGCGTTTGGATTGCCTCGCCCTATTTCGTGCCCGACGTTCAGATCATCAACGCACTTCAATTGGCGGCGCTGCGCGGGGTGGATGTTCGTATTCTGATCCCTGAAAAGTCCGACAGCTTACTCATCCGAGTGGCAGCCTATTCGTATCTCATTCAGGCCCGTCAAGCCGGAATCGGCATCTACCGTTACCAACCCGGCTTTATGCATCAAAAAGTCGTTTTGGTAGACGATCGCTACGCATCGATTGGCACCGCGAATCTCGATAACCGTTCCATGCGACTGAACTTTGAAATTATGGCGATCAATACGAGCCCTAGCTTCATTCAAGAAGTTGAGGCCATGCTGGAAGACGACTTGAAGCACAGCAGGCTAATGACCGAAAGCGATTACGAAGATCGCTCTTTACTGTTCCGCTTGTGGTGCCGTACCGTTCGCCTGCTCGCACCGTTGCTTTGAACTGGTCCTCAGTATGGGCTTGTGCGACTATGGCGCTTCTGACAACTCCGAAGTAGCCACAGAACGAACATGAACGCATTCAAGCCGAAAGAAACCCTGACCGAACAAGTCGCCCGCCACGTTGAGAACCTAATAGCCTTCGGGCAGCTGCGCTCAGGCGAACGAATTTACGAAAGTGCCATGGCCAAGGAACTGAATGTCAGTTTGGGCTCCGTGCGGGAAGGCTTGTTGTTGCTCGAGAAACGGCACTTGGTAAAAAACGTTGCTCGCAAAGGCGCATTTGTGACCACCCTCGATGAGCATTTTGTACACAGCTTGTATGAAACCCTGGAACTGTACCTCACCCACACGGGCCGGAAATTAGTCAGACAGTGGCAGCCAGAGGATATGGAACGATTGGTTTCCCTGCGCGATAAAATGCAGCGTTGTTACGAGCAAAACGATCTGTTGGCGTTTTTGGAGCTAGGCATAGAGTACACCCAGGCATCGCTGGTTTATGCAGACAACTACTTCATCGTTTCGGCCATTGACGATTTATGGCCTTCGGCAAAGCGATGCGCATTTGTGGCCTTCCGCCACGGCGGCAAGCAAGTAATTGAAGACAATTTGGCCCATATGGAGCAATCCATAAAAGCGATCGAAGCTCGGGATGAACAAGCTCTAACCGCGATTCTGCACCGCTACGCCCTGCAACAATGTCAGCAGGTACTGACGGCTTTAGCTCAGTAGAACAACTGGGTAAAAGAGAAACCGATATTCATGTAGGCCGTCCAATCATCTTCGTTGTTGTAGGCGACTGAGAACTGGACCGGCCCAACGAACGTATCGACACCCGCAAACACACTCCACGATCGAACCAAGTTGCCCCAGCGCGCGTCGTCGATGCGATCCCAAGTATTACCCGTTTCAAAGCCGACCCCAGCGAACCAAGGCATGAAAGGGCCGCCAAACTCGCGTCGAGCATAGGCAGCCGCCAAAGCTGCGTCGTTACCACTTAGTTCTCCGGCCGCATAGGCCGACAGCCGCCTGAATCCGCCCAGACGCGCGGCATTCTCTATGCCAGACTGGCCGCTAACAACCTGTTCCGTAAACAGCAAACCGGTGACGTTGAATCGTTGCCAACTGGCCGTTCCCAACAACATGCCCGTGATGGAATCAAAGTCGCGGTCTGAACCCAGTCCGGGACGTTCAAAACGCGCCCGTATTCCCGCAAAACCGCCGGATTTCGGGTAGAACGAATCACTGAGCGAGTCGTGCACCAACTGAACTTTCGCGTAGCCTTGATGAACTCTGTCCGATGGCGCCACTTGTTCACCGATCGAATCCTCCAATCTCGCAGAGCCTCGCACATAACCGATACGCACTTCACCGTCGCCGCCCAGCTCCATGCCAATTGCCGCATCGACCTGCGTCAGTGAGACATCAATCTCTGCAATACGGGCACCGTCCTCATACACACGGTAGTCATCACGCTCGTGCTCTATACCAATCACTGCAAATCGTTCGTAACCAAAATCCAGCGGCTGGTACCATTGGGTACGAAACCAGGGCTGAGTGCCTAACTGAGCCCCAACATGCCACTCGGCCCCCAAACTGTTCAGTTCTGTCATTCGAAGCCCGGCCGCAAGATTAAAACGGGTGCCGCCACTGAAATTATCTTCGTAGCTCAACCCCGATGAAAGATAATTCGGCCCCCATCGTTTCTCACGTGCCTGAATATTCAACACCGGACCTTGCTCTGAGGGCCTCAAAGACCAAGACACGGTTTCGTAATACCCCAACCCATAGATACGCTTCAGATCCGATTCGAGTTGTTCGACATTCAGAGGTTCGCCCGCCTTCTGGCGTATTCGCTCTTTCAAAAACGCCGTCGATAATCGGCGCCCAGTCGCGAACTCAATACGGGCCACCTGCGCAACCGACACTGCACGTTGCTCCAACCCCTCGCGGAAAGACCGCCACTCCTCCGCTGACACCGTCAGACGGTTGAGTTCCACCGCGTGCTCTCTGGCAGCGGTAGCACCCAACTCGAACAATACCGGCCCATCATAAAAATCAGCAGAGCCGTACCCTTCCAACTGGGGCCGAATAAGTACGTCGTTATCGGTGATCAAGGCGAGCTGATCTTCCGTGTTTCGCCGGGTCAGGAGCGTCGTTAACTGACCTACAACCGAAAACGCTTCCTTGATCTCGTCGGTTTTCAGCAACGGATCCGTAATGTCCACCGCGATGATTATGTCGGCCCCCATATCCCGGGCCACACTGACGGGCAAATTATTGGCGATCCCGCCATCTACCAACAAACGACCGCCGCGTTCCACCGGCGCGTAAACACCTGGAATACTCATACTGGCGCGAATCGATTCCGCCAAATTGCCGCTATCAATGATGACTTCAACGCCGGTCTCCAGATCCGTCGCGATAGCTCGAAAAGGGATGGGGAGCTGATCAAAGTCATCAACCAGTGCAGCATTGCGAGTGAGCTCGTTCAGAATCAGGCCAAGATTTTGGCCTGTCACCAATCCGCCACCGACATGGATACCATCGGTATCGACTCCAATGCCCGGTGTGATTGGCAAGCGCCAGTCGGACTGTTTACGGCGCACCGGCTTGTAAGCGCGGCCCGGGTCATCGCTGAAGCTGGACAGCCAGTCCAGATCGATGAAACGTTGTTCAATTTCGTTCACCGACATGCCGGATGCATACAAAGCTGCAACCGCAGAGCCTGCGCTGGTACCGACAACCATATCCACCGGCACCTTCATTTCTTCCAGAACCCGGAGCACGCCAGCATGGGCCATGCCTTTGGCGCCGCCCCCACTCAGCACCAACCCCACTTTCGGGCGACGTTCTTGGGCAGCACTCAGAGTTGGCCACGCAACAAACACCACCACGACAGCAAAGAAGACGGAAAGTCTGAATAGAATTTGCAAAATATCTCAGTGCAGATTAGTTGGGTTTATCATCGTCGACCAACGATATATGAGAGGTATCAGGCACAATGGGCGGGGGAATCTCCCGCTCCACGCCCAGATCAGTGCCCGGAGGCGCTATACTCCAATCGTCCAGGTGTTCGAACATAGGGGTTTCAATCTCCTGGTGCTCCGCAAGAGTGACACCTACCGGGTCCAGACTCAGACCCGAGCCAGCGAGAATCTCATCCACTTTCTCACCAGCGACAGACAAACGGTCACCAGGCTCTACCTCCGGCACTTTGCCAGGCGCTGCGTTGGGATTCAGCGTGCTTTTATGATCCGACGACGCACCCTGCGGCTGCGTTTTGGGCGCGCTCGTGCGAGAGGGAGCTGATGGTTGCCCGCCAGCAACGGCCATTGCCTGAACATAGACCAACATGCCGTGTTTCTTGAGTACCGTTTGGTATTTCTCGGCTTGTTCCTGATCCAGCTTGTTACGGATCACCACCGCCTGACCACTGAACATGCGGTCCAGCTGCTCGACACTGGCCTTAAACAACGCTTTGGCATTGGCACGGGCAGTCAGCAAATCTGTGCCTGACGTACACTCGCCCTTGAATACGAGCTGGAACATGACGTTACCTCATTTGTTCTTTTCAGGAAGCCCGGTTTTATCATAGCTGAAAACACGATGGCAGGAGACGCGCTCAAGGCAATGCGCTCGACCTTCAAGCTTCGATTGTGTCAGCATTGCAAACAATTGAAAAATACCACCGTTTTAAGCAGAAAAAACCGGCGCTCTCTGCGATAATTAATTGTAACCAAAGTTTACACTTGGTTACGGTGTCGCTTTAAACGTCCAATGAGATACGCTTATGCGAATTCGAACCTTCATCTTGTATTGGGCACTGTTGTTCGGAGCGACAAGCTCCTATGCGCAAGCCGGAAATCTGGACGTTCTTATGCAGCAGGTCTTCCCAACTGCAGAAGCCACCTACATCGGCTATGAAAGCATAGAGCGCGAAGACATCCCCGTAAGTGCGGATGTCGACCGTAAATACCTGATCGTGGATTTTCGCTTTAAAGGAAACCTGCCATCGACACAGACGCTGCAAGCCAAGGTTCACAAAGTATGCATGACCCTGTTTAGGGATCAGCAACTGATGCAATCGCTGTCAGAGTCCGGATACGACATGGTCTCCGTGGCTTTTGATCGGCAATCTCAGTTCGATTGTCTATAACAACGCTAGCTTTGCCCCAGTATACGGGGAAATGCCTCCAGCGCAGTGTTCACTGCATCCAGATTAAAAGCTTCCACATCCGCCAACAGTTTTTCGCCGTAACGAGTAACCGACAGTGAACGATGACGCTGTCCCCAATCAATAATTCTCAAGGCAAACTCTTTCATTTGCTCCGGGTCACCGCTCTCCCGAACGTTTTGCCATTCATTGCCAAAGTCCCTCGCAAGGCTTTCTCGTAGCCAACCTCGCTCCTGCATGCTCATGGTCTGGGCCAGCAAACGCTCGGATTCTTCTGGTGCGCCTTCTTCTTCCGCCTCTTCTCCGGTCGCTGCAACCCGGGGCAATACAATGGTAAAGGTCGACCCAGCGTCGGCCTCACTCTCGAGCGTTAACTCCCCCCCCATCATTTCCACCAGTTTGCGGCTGATGGCTAGCCCCAAGCCGGTACCACCGTATCGCCTTGAGCTTTGTCCTTCGTGTTGCTCGAAGGCATCAAAAATTCTGCTTTGCTGATCCGGAGCTATGCCGATCCCAGTATCCGTTACCGTCACGGCCATTCGGTAGTATCGGGCATCGCCGTCGCTGTCCTCTTGGTCGTCCAGAAGTTCGGCGACCACACGAACGGTGACTTCGCCTTGATGGGTGAATTTAATGGCATTTCCCACCAAATTAAACAGCACCTGGCGCAGCCGGGTTTCATCGAGCATCATCGCTGATGGCAAACCGGCGCCTACACTGACTTCCAAAGCAATACCCTGCTCCGTTGCCCGAAGATCGAAAATATGGCGAACGTCGCTTAGCAAGCGCCGTACAGAAACGGGCGCAAAATCCAATCGCATTTTACCTGCCTCAATCCTCGACAAATCCAGAATGTCATTGATCAACATCAGCAGGCTGCGACTGCCGGCACGAATGGCGTTCAGGTAATTTCGCTGCTGGGGATCGGTTACGGAGTTATAAAGCAAGTCGCTGTAACCGATCACCGCATTCATCGGCGTTCGGATTTCATGGGACATATTGGCCAGGAATTCACTTTTCGCACGGTTGGCCAGTTCGGCTTCCCGAGCCAGTCGTTCGGCTTCCAGTTTGGCTGCGCGCAGTTCATCCTCACTGCGACGCAGCGCGTTTTCCGAGCGGATACGCTCATCAACTTCCAGCGATAATTTTCGGTTCCAGTACAGGAAGATCAGCACAACCACGATGGCAATCAGAATGATTCGCCGGACAACCGTGTAATCGGTTTCTTGTTCAATATCCAAATGAATCCAGCGATTGTAGACGGCTTCGCCCTCAGACTCGGGCAAACCGCCCAACGCTTTGTTCAAAATACGATGCAGCTCCGGGCTGTCCTTGCGCACCGCTAAGCGCAAATCGTACTGGTAGGGGGTGATACTGGTAATCCTGAGGTTCGACAACCCCAGCCGTGCAACCGTATAACTGACGGCAGGAATATGCGTCACCATCACATCGAGGTCACCGTTAGATAACGCCAGCAAACCATCGGCAACCGTGGCCTGAGGGTAGAGATCAAGATCCGGGTGGTTAATCAGCAAGTAATCATGGCTGGCTTGTCGGTTAACAACGCCAACTTTTTCGTCGCGCAACTCACGTAGATCGCCGATAAACCGGCCGCTGTCACGGATTGCCAAGGCAATGGGTACGGTTACATAAGCGCGGGTAAACAGATACTCCTGCTCGGTGCGAGGAGTGCGGGACAACCCAGGCAGAATATCCACTGTTCCCGCCTTCAACTCTTCTTCAGCGGAAGCCCGGGTGTCCATAATCCTCTTGTTGAAGCGTACCCCGAGATTTTCTTCCAGCCGGCCAATCAAGTCGGCAACCAAGCCTGCCGGCCGACCATCTTGTTGAAACTCAAACGGCGGCCAATCCCTGCGCAACCCCACTTCAAGCCCCTGATTTTTGTCGAGCCAACTTTTTTCCGCCGCGGTCAAGGCAACGCCCCGACCTTCCATCATCGGTATATCGCCTTGTAACCAAGCCTGTCGGATTTCGCGGTGCTCTTTATGAGTAATCGATAACACAGCTCTATCGGCGACTCGAAATAATTGATGCTTATCGGTTGGCACTTGAAGCACCACTTCCACAGGCCGATTATCCAGCAAAACAGCCAATCCAATGCCATTGACCATTGTTGATTCAAGGTAATCCGATACTACCGGCACCGGTGCCAAAAAAGCATCGGCGTTACCCGCCAGCACTTGACTGATGGCTTCGCCCAGATCTTCCACCGGTACAGGGGTAAAATTATTAACGGGATCAAGTAAAGGAAATTGATTTGGGTCGTCCCCGATGATCGCAACATTGGCGGCTTCCAGATCTTTTAAGGTGCGAAAACCGGCATCACCCGCGTTCACAAACACGCCGTAAGTGAGGCTCATGATCGGTGTGGTGTGCCGCAATCCCGGTATCACGGGCGCACCCGGAACACGGGTGGTCAACGTGAGATCGGCAGGCTCCTCCTGCTCATCCAGCATGAAGGGTTCAACTGGAAGGTCCAGTTTTCGGGAAAGAAGATCCAGATAATCCGCCAGCAAGCCCACTAACTGGTCGTTCCCGCTTTCGAAAATCAACGGCATCTGTGTTTGCCGAACACCGACTCGAATACGGTCGAGCTCTCCAAGCCACAGCAAGTCTTCAAGACTCAAAACTGGGGCAGGGGTTTCTTGTGGGGGGTCAGCTTGCGCCGCTGCGGTTGAGAAGCTTACCAACAGGAACAACACGAGCTGGAGAAAAAACGTCACTGCACACCCTCATGGAGCCACCATTGCGGCTCATTAATTCGCTACGACTCGATTCCGCCCCGTCGCTTTGGCTCGATATAGTGCCCGATCAGCACGATCAAAGGCGTTGTCTTCACTGTCACCACAAACAAACTGCGCTAACCCGGAAGAAAACGTAATGCTGACCGGATTGCCGCCGAAATGGAATGGTAATTTCTCGACATAACCTCTGAGCTTATTCAATACTGAAACCGCCTCGTTCATGCTGGTTTCCGGTAGCAGTAGGGCAAACTCTTCGCCACCAATACGGGCAATAAAATCAGTAGCCCTCAAGCGCCCCTGAAGCTCACGGGCAACCAATTGCAGCACTCGGTCGCCGGCTTTGTGTCCGTAGGTATCATTAACCCGTTTAAACAAATCGATATCGACCACCGATACGGTTAACGGATGGCCATATCGCTGCCATCGGTTATACTCAAAATGCAGCCGCTCTTGCCACGCTTCACGGTTGGGCAGTTGAGTCAGCAGATCCGTCATAGCGCGAGCACGCTCCCGGCGAATTTGTTCCTGCATTTGCTCGGAGCTTGCTTCCATTGCAGCCATTTTCTGCTGCATGGATTCGAGTTGCTCCGCCATCCAGCTTTCTCGCTCAGTTTCCTTATCTTTGAAACGGCCTAATGCACTAGCAATCTGATCAAGTCGCTGCCCCACCGAGTACTTCAGAGTGTCTAAATCTGCACCAACCCGGAGGTCCTCGCTGACCAAATCGATTTCTCCGCGAATTTCCCGATCGAGAATAGCCGTGTCATCTTTACGTGACGAATTACAATCAGACTGTTGGGAAAAATGCTCCCGCAGAGTTTCGAGTCGGGCGTTAAGGCGTGTTAAAAAAGCCTCGAGTTCACGCTGATTACGGGTAATCGCCCGGATCAACAGTTCGGATACCGACTCTAAACTCGTACGCAATGTGCTCCAATCAATACTGGAAAGCAGGGTCTGCTGGAGCTCTTTGGCTTTTGCTTCCGCCTCAGGTTCAAGCGTGACCTGTTCCAACACCTTGCTGAGCAACTGCCCTACGTGCCGAGCAATAAGAAGGCGATGATCCTGATCTGAAATGTCTATACCGTCGTTGGGTGGCGCCGTAAAAGACGGCGTTGGAGCAGCCGTTTCATCATGGGGCGGTGCAGGTTTTTCATCCAATAGTGCGATCTGACGGTCAATCTGTTCCTGCAAATGGAGCCACTTTTTCGCGTTCAGTGTTTTTCGGCGAAGATCGGCCCTAAGTTGATTTAACAAGCGATCTAATTCAGGCCGTTGGCCTTCGGAGGCCACACTGGTTCGCACCAACATTCGCTCTAGCAGGTCGCGCTGTTCCTTGCATTGCTGCTCTTGTTGTTCTGCTTCTTTTAGAACCTGTTGATATTTGTTCTTCCAGGATTGCTCCGATGCCATGCCGTGCTCCATTATTGGCCAGCCGAATCGCTGCCAACCGCGCCGGATGTATTCGCTCCCGAACGCCGACGTGCCCGAGGATGGCTTTGGTCATAAACCCGGGCAAGATGCTGAAAGTCCAAATGAGTATAGACCTGAGTCGTGGCAATGTCCGCATGCCCCAGCAGCTCTTGCACCGCTCGCAAATCTCCGCTCGATTCCAGCATATGGCTGGCAAACGAATGCCGGAGCATATGAGGATGCAGCCGTTGGTCGGCTCCTTGTTGTGAACCCCATCGCGCCAAACGCGCTTGAATGCTGCGCCGACTTATACGACTACCCCGCTGACTAACAAACATAGCGAGCTCACTGCCCACCACAAACTGGGCACGGCATTTAAGCCACCGACGAATCGCTGCTGCCGCTTTCGCCCCAACCGGCAACAGCCGCTCTTTACTGCCTTTGCCCCAAACCCGGACCTCTCCGCCGACCAAATCCACAGCATCCAGATTGAGACCGGCCAATTCTGACAGCCGAAGACCGGACGAATACATCAGTTCAAACATCGCCAAGTCACGCACTTCCAACGGGTCATCGGGGTTTACTTCAAGTAACTGGTTGAGTTGATCTACATCGGCAACTTTTGGCAAACGACGGCCACTTTTCGGGGCACGGATATCCAGAGCCGGATTATCTTTGGAGCGCCCTTCTCTGAGCAAAAACTGGTAAAAACGTCGCGTTGAAGACAAATGCCGCGCAATGCTTTGGCCAGATAGCCCATTTTTACTCAGGCTGGCAACATACCGACGCATATCGTGATTGGTCACCTTGGACCACTGATCGATACCCATTATGGTGAGCCAGGCACCTAAACGCTGTAAATCTCGGAGGTAGTGTTCGCAGGTGCGGGGGGAGTGACGTTTTTCAGAAGACAAATGCGTTGCAAAATCTGCCAGAGGAACGGAAAGCGCCTCTGGCATTTGCTCTTCGGAAGCGGCGTTGGTCACCCTTGACCACTCTCCACGGTTAGCTCGGCAACTTTTGCGGCATCGGAACCATGCCGTTTCAACACCGGTGGCAGCAAGCGGCTGAGCGTATCGCTGATGTAGCTTAGAAACAGCGAACCCATGTTCTGATCGAAGTAACCGGGTTCACAGCTGCCGACCGCAAAAACACCCACCAAGCCTTCGTACCGGAGTGGCACCAAAGCCACCGAGGCGATGGGCTCATCACGGTCCGGAAACAGGAAGGCCCGCTCCGTCTCCCGGAACTGACCGCACACTGCCCGATCACCGTCCAGTAATGCTCCCAGCCGCTGCTCAGCCTGGCTTTTACCCACAATGTGCAGAGCACCATGAGACTGACCCAGCTTATTCACGTCACCGAACAATAAAATTGACGCCGCATCCAAACCGAAGTCACCACGAATGCTGTCGTCGATGGCCGAAGCCATGTCCTGCAAATTCTTGGCCTCTATCACTTGCATCAACAACCGCTTGCTCTTTTCAAACAACCGATCGTTATGGCGAGCGATGGAGACCAATTCCATCATTTCGCTGCGCAAAGTATCCCGCTGTTCCCGGAACAAGTGAACCTGGCGTTCAACCAACGAAATCGCGCGGCCACTGTCGTGGGGCAAGGTTAAACTCCGTAGCAGCTCATCTTGGTCGAGAAAGAAATCAGGGTTAGCGCGAAGGTAATCCGCAACCTGCTCCGGGGTAAGTTCGCCGGCCTTCTGGCGGGCCGTTTGTTCTGTCATCACGTTCTCCTGAACCGTCAGGCCCTGTTTTTATACGCTCTTGAGCTTTTCCGTCGGCGGGGCGGGGTATCGCCCGGCAGCCGCAACTGGCCGTCAAAGACTGTTGAGGCGGGGCCCTCCATCATAACAGGGGTCCCTTCACCCTGCCATTCAATCACCAAAGGGCCACCTCTCAGCTCCACTTTCACCCGCTCATCGAGTAAACCACGCAATCGGCCGGCGACCACTGCAGCACAAGCACCGCTACCGCACGCCAGAGTTTCACCAGAACCCCGTTCAAACACCCTCAAGCGGGCGTGACCACGATCAATAATTTGCAGAAAACCAATGTTGGCCCGAGCCGGGAAACGCGGGTGTTTTTCGAGCAATGGCCCCAAGGTAGACACCGGCGCAGTATCGACATTTTCAACAACCAGAACTCCATGGGGGTTGCCCATGGACACCGCTGAAAGCTCCACCGTCTGCTCGTCAACATCAACGGTATACACGGTTTTCTGGCAATTGGCGGCAAAGGGAATCGCCGGCGGATTCAACTCCGGCACGCCCATATTCACCAACACCTGGCCGTCTTTGCTAACACGCAGCTCAATGATGCCTTTCGCGGTCTGCACTCGAATCACCCGCTTGTTCGTCAAGCGTTGATCCCGGACAAAGCGGGCGAAACACCGCGCTCCGTTGCCACATTGTTCCACTTCCGAGCCATCTGCGTTAAAAATACGGTAACGGAAATCAACGTCCGGCAGCCCTGGCGGCTCAACGACCAACAACTGGTCAAAGCCGATGCCGAAATTCCGGTTAGCCAGTTCACGGATCATCTCCGAGTTCAGTCGAAACTGCTGGCTGATGGCATCCACCACCATAAAATCGTTGCCCAGCCCGTGCATTTTGGTAAACCGAAGCAACGGGCCTTGCCCTCGCCTTTGCTGCGTCATATCCGGCTCCCCGCTCATTCCGGCAAGCAACTTTCCGGCGCCAGCTGTTCGTCCAGCGTCTCCCGGCGGCGTACAACGTGCACCTGGTCACCGTCTACCATCAACTCGGGCGGACGGTTGCGTGTGTTGTAGTTAGAAGCCATCACAAATCCGTAAGCACCGGCTGAGCGAACTGCCAGCAAGTCGTTCGCCTTCAAGGTCAACGGGCGATCTTTCCCAAGAAAATCGCCAGTTTCGCAAACCGGACCTACCAGATCCCAGACTTTCTGCTCACCATCGTTATGGGGCTGAACCGGCACGATGGCCTGCCAGGCGCTGTAAAGTGCCGGGCGAATCAGATCGTTCATGGCCGCATCAATAATGGCAAAGTTGCGATGTTCGGTGCACTTGAGGAATTCCACTTTGGTCACCAGAATACCGGCGTTCGCGGCGATGGAGCGACCGGGCTCCAGAATAAGCTCCAGTTCACGGTCCCCCATACGCTCAGACAAAGCCGTCACGTACTCAGACGGCTCAGGTGGTGATTCCTGATCGTAGGTCACACCCAGTCCACCGCCCATGTCGAGGTGACGAATGTTAATGCCTTGCTCTGCCAGGCCATCTACCAATGCCAACACCCGGTCCAGTGCGTCCAGAAACGGTTCAACAGTGGTCAGCTGCGAGCCGATGTGGCAATCCACACCTTTAATATCCAGGTTCGGCAAAGTCGCTGCACGAGCATATACCTGCGGTGCCTCCGCGATATCAATACCGAACTTATTTTCTTTAAGCCCGGTGGAAATGTAGGGATGCGTGCCGGCATCCACATCCGGGTTCACCCGCAAGGAAACCGGCGCCTTCACGCCCAGTTCACCGGCCACCGCATTCAACCGGTCAAGTTCGGTATCGGACTCCACGTTAAAGCAGCGTACACCGGCTTCCAGCGCCCGCTTCATTTCCCACTCTTGTTTGCCCACACCAGAGAACACCACCTTGCTGGTATCGCCGCCTGCCCGAATCACTCGCTCCAGCTCACCGGCCGAGACAATATCAAAACCGGCACCGAGCCTGGCCAAAACGTTCAGCACGGCCAGATTGCTATTCGCTTTTACGGCGTAGCACACCAAGTGAGGGCGATTGCTCAGGGCGTCGTCGTAGGCCCGGTAGTGTCGCTCCAAAGTCCCCCGTGAATACACGTAAGCCGGAGTACCAAACTGCTCGACAATCCGGGCAACCGGAAGATCCTCGGCGTAAAGCTCGCCATCGCGATAATTAAAATAATCCATTCTTTTCCTGAACTCGTTAAGTGAGGTAAACGTCAACGCGTCTTTTGCTGATCATCACGGGCATCCGAATCTGTTGCCGGCTCTTTCGAGGCGATTTCGGAAGCGTCTACTGCCACCGGCGCTTCCCGGTACAGTGGGCCTTTCTGTCCGCAGCCACTCACGGCGAATATGACTAGCAGACACAATGTCGCATAGCCGAACCGAAGCGCTTTCATCGTCTGCATACGTTTACCCTTGCGTGAATAATAGGCGAAGTATACCCGAGTCCCCTCCCGTACCGCGAGGTCACCGCCATATCAAAACAACGCCTTGGCCAAGAGGTTTTTTTCATCTGGATAGCCAGTATGATGAGGCTTTGGTCGTAACTCAGGCGAACAACCATAAGAACACTCGGTTCCGGGCGAATTCCGGCACCGCTAGATCATCATGAGGCACCCGTGCTTTGAAAGAGTTCCTGATCCAACGCTATCGCCCCGACCCTTCCGGGCCTGTCATTCACCCAACGCTGCTCCGAGTGGACGTTGACGGCCGCATCGTTCACGCGGACAGGCACGCAGAAACTATGTTCGGGTACGATGCCAGTGAACTCCCGCGGCTGTCCGTACAACACATTCTCGCCTCTCGTCAGGATGACCCCTTCGCGCCGGCCCACCGCCACCGCCTGGCCAACGGTCAAACCGTACTGGTCACGTTCAAGCACAAAGAGGGCTTCTTCTTCACAGCATCGCTTGGTCTAAAACTCGAAACACTGCTAAGCAATCCTGAAACCAGCGCTTCCATTACTCAAAAAGACAGCCAACAAATAGACGGTCGCTTGCTCGCGCTCGCTGAACGCAGTGCCAGCTTTGGTTTTTGGGAACTCGACGTAGCCTCCAATGACGTGTTCTGGTCTGAAGCCATGTATCAGTTGCTAGAGCTGCGCGTGGGGACGGACCTTTCCCCCGAACAAGCGTTATTTTACTGCCAGTCCCATCAGAACCGCGTGCGAGCGTTGATTCGCCGATGTATCCGCTCAGGCCAATCCTTCAGCATTGAGTTACCAATCATCACCAGCCAGCAGCGACTGGTAAGAGCCACACTAACCGGCCGCGCACTAAAAAGTGGCGAGCGAGCGCACCGAATAGGCGGTGTGCTTGTCAATCATAGCTCTGCCATGTACCACGACGAGCAAAAACAACAAGCTCAACGCCTGCTCGAAGCCATGACAACCGCCACTCCTGACCTGGTGGTAGCGATCGACACGAATTTTGACTTACTGCATTTCAATGCCGTTTGGGAGCAGCAATTCAGAACCGCCTTCGACCTGGATCCTCAGCCCGGAGACAACCTAAAAGCGCTCCTCAAGGGCTTCCCCAATGAACGTCGCCTGATGGAAAGTTTGTGGCAGAAAGCGTTCGAACGTGAACACTTCATCGCCGAGATGCCACTATTCAGTGACGGAGCGTCGTCCACTTTATTCGAGCTTCATTTTCAGCAAATCCGCAACGATAACGGCGAAGTTGTTGGTGCCGTGCGTATTGCTAGAGACATTAGCTGTGGCGCTCTGGAAAACAGTGGTGGTGATCATCGCATGCGTCATGATCCGATCACGGGTCTAATGAACCGCCGCGCTTTCAGTGTCCATCTTGAGCGCGCCATTAGTCATCGTCATAAACGCCAGCAGGTCGATAGTCTGTTGTTTCTCGACATTGACGATTTTGACAGTTTCAGCGAGATCGCTGACACGGGAACCTGTGACCGCTACCTGCGTGAATTGGCCAGCACACTGAATCTACGAGTACGAAAGCGTGACGCACTCGCGCGTTTGGGCGGAGATACCTTTGCCTTATTTATCGAAAACTGCCCGGAATCCCGCGCGCGGAGAATTGCCGATGAAGTCCGAGAGCAAATCGCTCAGTTTCAATTCGAATGGCAGGGAACCGTACTTCAAACAACCGTCAGCGGCGGCTTGCTCGTCATTGACAAAGATGCCCCGGAACAACCCGACATACTCCTGAGCCAAGCTGCCGATTTATGCCACACCGCGAAGACTTCCGGCCGGGACCGGATTCACACCGCGCATGCTTTACCGACAGAAAAGGACAACGACAGCGGGAGCGAGCGGCGATTACAACAGCTACGTCAGGCGCTGGACGATGAAGCTTTGGTGTTGGAGTTCCAGGCTCTGAAACCCGTGGCCAGTGTGACCTGGGGCGATCACATCGAAATTTTATGTCGCATACCAGCTGGCCCGAACAACGATCCACTCAAACCCGAGCACTTTCTGCCGGTGGCCGAACGCTACGACTTGGCCAAAATGTTGGATCGGCAGGTTATCCGGCAAACTCTAGCCTGGCTCAGCCAACATCGTTTGCTGGTGCCTCGCCTGAAATATTGCGGCTTCAACCTGTCTCTGGCTTCGGTTCTGGATGACACTTTTACCGATTTTATGGAACACGCTGTCGCTATGACGCCCTTTGCCGCCAGTTGCTTTTATCTGGAGATTCGGGAATCCCACGCGACGCGGTATCCCGACGAAGTTGCAGTTCTTTGTGACGCCCTGCATCAGATCGGATGCCGAGTGGCACTGGAAGGTGCGGGAGCCTCGGTGGAAAGCTACAGTCTGGCAGCAAATCTCCCCGTTGATATCATCAAACTCGACAAGCGGGTGATGCATCAGCTGGAGAGTGACCCAGTTCAACAGATCATGGTAGATGCTCTACACCGAATTGCCGAAACTACGGGTAAAGAAACCGTTGCCACTTTTATCGAGAGCGACGAAACCCTTCGAAAAGTACGCTCACTGGGCATTCATTTCGGGCAGGGCTACCGGCTGGCACGACCTCAACCTCTGGAAGATCTCACGCCCGCAGTGGTGGAGTTAAGCACCGGGCGAATTGGAGGGTAATGGAATACCGGCCCCCAATGGGCGCCGGCATTCCATCAGACACTTGTGCGTTAAAGCGCAGATCTGGCACGGGCAACCGCTGCCAGCACCTGATTCGGCGCCGTACCACCCAAGTGGTCACGAGCTTGTACTGAGCCATCCAGTGTCAGCACTTCAAATACATCTTCGCCGATAACATCAGAGAACTGCTGAAGTTCTTCCAGCGTCATTTCCGACAGGTCGCGGTTTTCAGCAACGCCAAACGCCACAGACTTACCGACAATTTCATGAGCATCGCGGAACGGCACGCCTTTTTTGACCAGGTAATCCGCCAAATCCGTCGCCGTTGAGAAGCCACGTTTGGCTGCCACTCGCATGTTGTCCGCTTTCGCCTTGATCGCCGGAATCATATCGGCATAAGCCTTCAGGCAGCCTTTAATCGTATCCACGGTATCAAACAGAGGTTCTTTATCTTCCTGATTATCCTTGTTGTAAGCCAACGGCTGGCTCTTCATCAGGGTCAACAGGCTGATCAGATGGCCGTTCACCCGGCCGGTCTTGCCACGCACCAATTCCGGAACGTCCGGATTCTTTTTCTGCGGCATGATGGACGAACCGGTGCAAAAACGGTCAGGAAGATCGATGAAATCAAACTGGGCCGATGTCCACAACACCAATTCTTCACTGAAACGCGACAGGTGCGTCATCAACAAGGACGCAAAGCTGCAGAATTCGATAGCGAAATCCCGGTCACTGACTGAGTCCAGCGAGTTTTCGGAGGCACGGTCAAAGCCCAACAGTTCCGCCGTCATGTTGCGATCGATCGGGTAGGTGGTGCCCGCCAGCGCCGCCGCGCCCAACGGCATAACGTTCACTCGCTTGCGGCAGTCCTGCAGGCGCTCGGCATCCCGAACCAGCATTTCGTACCAAGCCAGAAGATGATGGCCAAAGGTGACTGGCTGGGCAGTTTGCAGGTGGGTAAAGCCCGGCATGATGGTAGCGGCTTCGCGCTCCGCCAGATCCAGCAACCCAGCTCTCAGTCGCGTTAACTCTTCAGCAATAGCATCAATTTCATCGCGCAGGTACAGGCGAATATCGGTAGCCACCTGATCATTCCGGCTACGGCCGGTGTGCAGTTTCTTACCGGTAATACCAATGCGTTCGGTGAGTTTGGCTTCGATGTTCATATGCACATCTTCGAGACTCACAGACCACTCAAAACGACCGGCTTCGATGTCTTCCTTAACGCCCTTCAAGCCTTCGATGATTTGGTCGCGCTCGGCGTCGGTCAGCACACCTACTTTGGCCAACATGGTGGCGTGGGCGATGGAGCCGGTAATATCATGGTGGTAAAGACGCTGATCAAAACCCACCGATGCCGTGAAGCGTTCAACGAAGGCATCGGTCGGCTCACTGAAGCGGCCGCCCCAAGGTTTTTCGGAGGATGTGGTCTGGTCAGGTTTTTTCTGATCCGTCATGGTCTATCTTTCCTGCTGATAGCCCGGCTATCATCACGCCGGCCGTGGGTACATGAAATTTTGGGCAGTATAACATTCCGACCCGGGTTAAGGAGACTTCCCTGAAACCGAGCAATGCCTCACCAGCTTCAAGCACGGCCAGCTTTTTCGTACCCGACTTATGCCGGGTACGAGCGGTGTTCATGCTGTTGGTTACCAGCGAGCTGTTGGTATTGGTGCTTGCCATCGTGCAAGCCGAACGGAGCTGGATCGATTGGAACTATTTCGGCCTGCTGTCGCTATTCGTGCAATGGACCACGCTCACCAGTACCGCACTAATCTGTTTACTCCGGCCCTGGCTGGCCCGCCGGAGTGTTGCTCACGCGACTGTCGTGATTGTCAGCATTGTGCTGCTTGACGTGCTGATTTTCAGTTTATTCGCCGACAGTGTTCTGCACCCGGACCATACCCTCACGCCGTGGCAAAGCATTGCCAAGAAACTCCTGCTGGCGCTACTGATTTCACTTATGGTACTCCGGTATTTCTACCTGCAATTCCAGTGGCAACAGCAAACCGAGGCAGAGATGCAGGCAAGACTCACGTCACTGCAGGCCAGGATCCAACCCCACTTTCTGTTCAATAGCATGAATACCATCGCCAGCCTGATCGCCAGCAACCCAGACCGGGCGGAAGAGGCGGTTCTGGATTTGTCAGAGCTGTTTCGCGCCAGCCTTCGCACGGACGACCAATTGGTGCCGCTGAAACGAGAGCTGGAGCTGTGCAAACGCTATTTAGCCATCGAAACGTTACGATTGGGGGACCGACTAACCCTTGAATGGCAGATACAAACCGGCCTAGAGCACCAGGCCATCCCCCCGTTGACTCTGCAACCGCTGGTGGAGAACGCTATCTACCACGGCATTCAACCCCGGGCGACCGGAGGCACCGTTCGCATTCAAGCCTACGCAAAGGGTAATTTCGTGTATTTGATGGTGCAAAACCCCAAACCAGATACCGAACAACAACAGCATCAGGGCAACCGGGTCGCCCTGACCAATACCCGGGCCCGCCTGCGCGCCCTGTTTGGCGAACCTGCCATACTTAAGCAGAGCCAGCAGAGCGACACCTACACCGTCACACTGCGCCTGCCGCGCCGGACGGCCAATCAACAGAGCCAACGTTAAAGATACAGGGTCATCATGAGTACAGCACTACAGCGCATCCTCATCGCTGACGACGAACCGCTTGCGCGCCAACGCATACAGCGCCTATTAGAGGCCCAAAGTGACTATCAGGTATGTGGTGAAGCCGCCGATGGCAACGACACGCTCCATAAGGTCGCAGAACTTGAGCCTGACATCGTATTGCTGGACATTCGCATGCCGGGGCTGGACGGCATGCAGACGGCCGAAAAACTAAGCCAATTGAACAACCCGCCGGCCATCATTTTCTGCACCGCCTATGATCATTACGCCATTCAGGCCTTTGAGGTGCACGCCGTCGCTTACTTGCTAAAGCCTGTACGGCGCGAGGCCCTGGCAGACGCTCTGGCCCGAGCGGGGAAGATCAACCGGGTACAGCTTCAGGCGTTAAACCGCGAACCGGAAACAACCGGTGAACAGATTGCTGTTCGTACCCATCGTGGCACCGAATTAATAGAGTTGGCGGATATTCACTACTGCGAGGCTGACCAGAAGTACGTCACCCTCCACCATAGCCGCGGTGAAACCGTGTGTGACTACACCCTGAAAGAACTGGAACAGGCCTACCCCGAACAGCTGTTGCGCATCCACCGGCACACGCTGGTGGGCGCGCGTTTTATTCAAGCACTGCGGCGCACCGCCGATGGCCAGAACGAGTTGGAACTGCGAGGCGTAGCCAACCCGCTCGCAGTCAGCCGCAGGCACGCCAGTTCGGTACGCCAGTGGTTGCAGGAGCACCAGCCCTCCCCCTGACGGGGTGCTCGAAATACCCAAAAGAGGTACATCCAGGCACCTTACGGGACTTTTCTAATCTCTCAAGGTAACCTTGTAGATACATTTTTCTCAACGACAGTGAGTGCAATGTCCAAACGTATTCTTCGCATCGCAACCCGCAGCAGTGCCCTGGCATTGTGGCAGGCAGAATTCATCAAGTCCGAGCTGGAAAGACTTCACAGTCATATCGCCGTCGAACTGATCAAAATCAAGACTCAAGGCGACAAAATCCTTGATGTGCCTTTGGCGAAAATTGGCGGCAAAGGCCTGTTCGTCAAAGAGCTGGAAGAAGCCATGCTGGACGGCCGCGCCGACTTGGCCGTGCACTCCATGAAAGACGTACCGATGGAATTCCCTGAAGGTCTTGGCCTGGTCGCCATTTGCGAGCGTGAAGATCCCACCGATGCTTTCATCAGCAACCACTACGCCAATATTGACGCACTGCCTGCTGGCGCGGTGGTCGGAACCGCGAGCCTGCGACGGGAAGCGCAGATTCGCGCCAACCGCCCGGACCTCGAAATTAAAGTGCTTCGGGGCAACGTCAACACCCGTTTGGCCAAGCTTGATGCCGGTGACTATGACGCCATCATCCTGGCAAGCTCCGGCTTGAAGCGTCTTGGTTTCAGCGACCGCATCCGGTACTGCCTGCCCGATACCTTTTGCCTACCGGCCGTCGGTCAGGGCGCGCTCGGTATTGAATGTCGCTTGAGCGACAACGAACTACGGGAACTGCTGGACCCTCTGAATCACGCTGATTCTGCCGACCGCGTTAAAGCAGAGCGCGCTATGAACCGCCGTTTGGAAGGCGGCTGCCAGGTACCCATCGCGGCGTACGCGCTGCTGGAAGACGACGACACATTATGGCTTCGCGGCTTGGTCGGTTCAGTAGATGGCACGCAAATTCTTCGGGTTGAAGGACGCGCGCCGAGAGCGGAAGGCGAGCGCTTGGGCCGTGAGTTGGCTGAGCAACTTTTGGGCATGGGTGCAGATAAAGTGTTGGCTGAAGTGTATGGCCACACCCCAACCTGATCGTCAGCAGGGTCGCCCCGACTTGGCGAGTCGCCGTGTTTTGATTTGCCGGCCGGAACCAGAAGCCTCGCGACTGGCCGAGGCATTCCGTGCCGCCGGCGCTGAATGCCGAACCCTGCCGTTGCTGGTCAGGGAGCCGTTGCCTGAGACGCCCGAACAGCGCACGCTGCTGCAGGAACTGGATAACTTCAGCCACGTCATTGCCGTCAGTCCTTTTGCGGCCAACCTGTTACTCAACCACATTGACAACTGGTGGCCTCAAGTTCCACTGGGCCTGCAATGGTACGGCGTGGGTTCTGGCACGTCTTCGGTCTTTGCCCGCCACGGTCTGAAAGCACGCCAGCCCAAGCAAGGCTGGACCAGCGAAGCTTTACTTGAGCTTCCCTCTCTGCAAAGTCTGGCAGGAGACAAGGTTTTGTTGGCTCGGGGCGAGCAAGGCCGGGAGCTCATTCGCCAGACCTTGGAGCAGCGAGGTGCGAAAGTCTCCGTTATGCCACTGTACCGACGGGCTCAGCCGTACTATCCTCCAGAGCAGGTAGACGAGATTTTTGGCGATTTCCGGCCTGAAGTGATTGTTGCGCTTTCCGGAGAAACCCTGAACAATCTCAATGCACTTGCGCCTGATTACCACGCCAGCTTGCACCGTACTCTGGTGGTGGTTCCGGCCGAACGAGTAGCTCAGCAGGCCGAGGAAGCTGGATTCCGAAACCTGGTCGTCCCTAACGGTTTAGACGATCAAAACCTGGTAACCAGTGTCGCGTCAACGCTTGCAGCGAGAAGCTAACAACAACGGATAACCGAGTAAGGATGCCCGTGACTGAGACAACGAACCAATTGCCCGCCCCGGTTGAAGAAACCGACACCCAAAAACCGCGCCTTTGGCCTGTCTGGATCATTGCCATCGTTGCCTTGATTCTTGTGATTTTGCTTGCCCTTTGGAACTGGCAACAATGGAACAGGCAAAACAGCAGCCTGCAGGCGCTGCAGAATCTCAAACAAGACACCGAACAACTCGAGAACCTCTATGGCAGTCGTGGCAGCGAGCAAAGCCAGCGCATTCAAACCCTTGAAAGCAAACTAGCAGAACAACGCGAGTTGATTGCCACCCAACAACGGCAAATCGACCACAACGCTCGGGAACTGTTGGAAGCGGGCAACCGCACTCGCACCGACTGGCTGTTGGCGGAAGCTGAATACCTGCTGCGTGTGGGCAACCAGCGCCTGATGATTGAAAAAGACATTCGCGGTGCGCTGTCCGCGCTGGAGTCCGCCGATGAAGTGTTGGCAGAATCCGATGACATCGGTGTATACCCGGTTCGCGAACAACTGGCCAAAGAAATTCTGGCCCTCAAGAGTATCCAGGGCGTGGATCGCACCGGTTTATACCTGAAGCTCGAAGCAGCTATTGCCAGCGTGGGCGAATTGACGACTCAAGCACTGATTCACGATCAGGCGCCGGGTTTTAATCGGACCGAAGACACCAACGCCCCTGAAGATGGCAGCAACCTATTTACCCGGGGCTGGAACCGCTTCGTGAGCACCCTCAAAGACGTCGTCGTCGTGCGCCGTATGGATGAAACGGTCAAACCCTTGATGTCCCCGGACCAAAGCGCCTGGGCTCGCTTAAATCTGCAACTCATGTTGGAAGAAGCTGAAATGGCCGTACTTCGGGGCAACCAGACGCTTTACGAGCGCGCCCTCGAAAAAGCCCGACGCACCGTCAACGAATGGTACGACTCAAGCAATCCGGCCGTCCAAGGCTTGTCTGACATACTTACTGAGCTGGCCGATAAACATGTAGACCCCAAATTGCCGGATGTCAGCCAATCGCTCGGATTGCTTAAAGAACGCCTGGCCGGCCGACTGGCAACGAACAGCGAAGGTAACGATTCATGATTGTCTTGCTGCTGATCATTCTGGCCGCGCTGCTGATCGGAACCGGTCTATCCCTTGGTTTGGCCTACGATTTGGGCTACATCCGCATCAGCTTGGGCAACTACCTGATCGAAACCAATTTCTGGGTCGGGCTGACACTGATTGTTTTGCTAGTGGTTGTGAGCCTGCTGGTGATCAATACCATCAAGCGATTCCGCAACGGCACCAGCCTGATGGCAACTTGGGTTAGCCGGGGTCATGAACGCCGAGCCAGGCGTCGCACCACCAAGGGGCTTTTATCCTTGGCCGAAGGCAACTGGCCAAGAGCTCGCAAACTACTATCCAGTGCAGCGAATCACGCCGATACTCCCCTGATCAACTATTTGGCGGCCGCCCAAGCAGCCTCGGAAACCGGTGATCATGAAGGTGCCGATGAGTTGTTGCGACTTGCCTTTGAAAGCACCCCGGGCTCCAGCCTTGCCGTTGGTATCACCCAAGCCCAGCTGCAGCTGTCCGCCAACCGTTTGGAGCAGGCACTGGCAACACTGCTTCGCCTGCGCAAAGAAGCGCCTCACCATCCTTTCGTGTTAAAGCTGCTGAAAACCACCTACTTGCGGCTGGAAGACTGGAAAGAGTTGTCCAAGCTTGTGCCAGAACTGCGTAAGCGCAGCGTGCTCACCGAACGTGAACTGGACGACCTAGAACGCGAAGTGTGGAAGAATTTACTGGAACGGGCCGCCGAAGATTGCGAGCGCAAACGTGAGAGCGATCCGGAAGCTTCTTTAGAGCTCCTCACCCGCTTGTGGGACGAACTGCCCCGCTTCGTGCGCCGAGACGAACACACCATTCATGACTACGCACGCTTACTCGCTCGTTTGGGCGACGAAGAACAAGCGGAAACCCTGCTGCGCAAGGTGCTTAGAAACCACTGGAACGATGAGTTGATAAACCTCTACGGGCGGCTGGAAGGCAACGATCCCGAAGTACAACTGCTCACCGCAGAACAATGGTACAAAGATCGCCCCAACAACCCGCAACTGTTATTGGCACTGGGGCGTTTAAGCCTGCGGAATCAACTTTGGGGCAAAGCCAAAGAATACTTTACCGCCAGCCTGAAGCTGAAGCGGGATCGTGAAACCATGGCCGAATTAAGCCGACTGAATGCCCATATGGGCGAGGAAGAAAGTAGCGTTAAACTGATCATGCAAGAGCTTGAATCAGACAACGCCCTGCCCGAGCTACCTATGCCCAAGGCCTGATTTCTCAGGCCCTTGGGGCATATTCCAACACATCCGACAGGAAGTCCTGCTCAGAAAGCCCCGCATCAACCAGCGCGTCCATCAATGAGTACACCATGGTAGGTGAACCACTGGCGTGAACTTCTACCGTGCTCCAGTCGATGCCTGTTGCCAGTACCGCTCGCACCAACTGGTCGTGGTGGCCACCCCAGTCGTTGTCTTCATCATCACCGACCACCGGCATAAAACTGAAGGCATCCCACTCGTCATGCCAGCGCTGGGCCAACGAACGCAGATACATATCTTCGTGTTTACGGACTCCCCAGAACAGCTTGATGCTATGGCTGAAATTTGTACCCTTCAGGTACTCTACCAAACTTTTCATCTGGGCAAAGCCCGTACCTGCTGCCACAAGCACTAGCGGTTTATCCGGGGCTGCCCCCAGACAAGCCTTGCCATGCGGCAACTGCACCGAGACATCTTCACCTGAGGTCAGTGCATCAATCACCTTCTGCGCCGAAACCCATTCCGGCGTGGCTTGTATGTGCAGAACGATGTTCTCCTCAGCAGGGCTGCTGGCGATCGAGAAGTAACAGGGATCTGCGTCTGGCAGATTAACGGAGAGGTATTGACCGGCATGAAAGCTCACATCCCG
The DNA here is from genome assembly GCF_004353225.1 of Marinobacter sp. JH2. NCBI lineage: Bacteria > Pseudomonadati > Pseudomonadota > Gammaproteobacteria > Pseudomonadales > Marinobacteraceae > Marinobacter > Marinobacter sp. JH2. The sequence goes on from NZ_CP037934.1 coordinate 2,677,493, forward strand.
GCGCCGAGGCAACTTCAACTCTACCCGATATACGTCGTGGTTGATGGAGCTGACGTCCACCACCTTGGCTTGATATAGACGGGGCTGATGATTTCCTGTTGCCATAACGGCGGGTATCTCCAATTCGATATCGGAGAGAGCCTGTGCTCGACACATCATCAGGCGTCCTCCAGTTAAAATGAGTTGCTGATTGCGGGTGTTCAGCGCTTGCCCGCTAATCAAGCGAGCTTCGCAAATCTCACAAACGCCATTACGACATGCCGCCGGCGCTTGAATGCCCGCTTCTACTGCGGCTGATAGCATATCGTTGGTGCTGCTGACCGGGTAGCTCAGATCTGCAGGGCGCAAACGCACGCAATGCAAGGTGACTACCTCTTCATTTTGGGGAGTTTTCCGGATTTTCAATCCCGAGACTTTCCCAGATATCGTCCACCCGCTGCTTCACCTCATCGGTCATGGTGATGGCTTCACCCCATTCACGATCAGTTTCACCCGGCCATTTGTTGGTCGCATCCAGCCCCATTTTGGAGCCGAGCCCTGACACTGGCGAGGCAAAATCGAGGTAATCAATGGGCGTGTTCTCCACCAAGGTCGTGTCTCGTGTTGGGTCCATACGGGTGGTCATTGCCCAGATAACGTCTTCCCAGCTGCGGGCATTCACATCATCGTCAGTCACGATCACAAACTTGGTGTACATGAACTGACGCAAGAACGACCATACGCCCATCATCACGCGCTTGGCATGGCCCGGGTACTGTTTTTTCATGGTGACAATCGCCAGCCGATACGAACAGCCTTCCGGCGGCAGATAGAAGTCCACAATTTCCGGGAACTGCTTTTGCAGAATCGGAATAAACACTTCGTTCAGAGCCACGCCCAGCACAGCAGGTTCATCAGGCGGACGGCCGGTGTAGGTACTGTGGTAGATCGGATTTTTACGATGCGTGATGCGTTCAACGGTAAACACCGGAAATTCATCCACTTCGTTGTAATAACCGGTGTGATCACCAAACGGCCCTTCTGGCGCCGTGTCATCCGGATAGATGAAGCCCTCCAGCACGATTTCGGCGCTGGCCGGTACTTGCAAATCGCTGAGCCCTGCATTCACCAGCTCGGTACGTGAGCCGCGCAGCAAGCCCGCAAACGCGTATTCAGACAAGCTATCCGGCACCGGCGTTACGGCTCCGAGAATGGTGGCGGGGTCGGCACCGAGCGCCACCGCGACCGGGTAAGGTTTATCGGGATTCGCTTTGCGAAATTCCTGATAGTCCAAAGCGCCGCCACGGTGACTGAGCCAGCGCATAATCAACCGATTACGGCCAATCACCTGCTGCCGGTAGATGCCTAGATTTTGGCGTTCTTTATTGGGCCCGCGGGTAATGACAAGCGGCCAGGTCACCAACGGACCGGCATCCCCGGGCCAACAATGTTGAACCGGAATCTGGTACAAATCGACTTGGTCTTTTTCGATCACCACCTCTTGGCAAGGTGCAGAGCGGAGCACTTTCGGACTCATTCGCATCACCTGCTTGAAGATGGGCAATTTTTCCAGCGCGTCTTTAAAGCCTTTAGGGGGATCCGGCTCTTTCAGAAACGCCAGCAGTTTGCCGACTTCTCGCAAAGCACTGACATCGTCCTGCCCCATTCCCAGCGCAACCCGTTTCGGCGTACCGAACAAGTTGGCCAACACGGGCATGTCATAGCCTTTAGGGTTTTCAAACAACAACGCCGGACCACCTGCCCGCAGGGTGCGGTCGCAGATTTCGGTCATTTCCAGATGAGGGTCAACTTCTACGCTGATGCGCTTTAGTTCTCCCATCTTTTCCAGCTGGGCAATGAAGTCTCTCAGGTCGTTGTATTTCATCTTATGCTCCGCATTTAGCCTTCCATGCTTTGAGCGTTCGGAGGGCTAAAGTCAGTGTTTGGACTGGGGAGTTAGAACCAAGCCGGGCGAGGGTGCCAAAACGGAAAACGTGGTTTTCCTGAATATTTTGGCACCCTCGCCCGGCTTAGCTCTTCCAGTATTAGGCTTGGGTTCCGCACTTTGGCGGAATTCGCCCTACTCCGAAGTTCAAACTCAACGACGCTTCATAGATTGGAAGAATTCGTCGTTGGTCTTGGTATCCCGCAGCTTGTCCAGCAGGAATTCCAGGGATGCGGTGTCGTCATCCATAGAGTGCAGCAACTTGCGCAGAATCCAAACGCGCTGGATTTCCGATTCAGACATCAACAGATCTTCACGGCGAGTACCGGAGCGACGCACGTTGATGGCCGGATAAACGCGTTTCTCGGCAATCTTACGGTCCAGGTGGACTTCCATATTACCGGTACCTTTAAACTCCTCGTAGATGACCTCATCCATTTTAGAGCCGGTGTCTACCAGCGCGGTCGCCAAAATGGTCAAGCTGCCACCCTCTTCAACGTTACGGGCAGCACCGAAGAAGCGCTTCGGCTTTTCCAGAGCGTGGGCATCCACACCACCGGTCAATACTTTACCGGAAGACGGAATCACGGTGTTGTAAGCGCGAGCCAGACGGGTCATGGAGTCCAGCAGAATGATAACGTCTTTCTTGTGCTCAACCAGACGCTTGGCTTTTTCGATCACCATTTCAGCTACCTGAACGTGACGGGCTGGCGGCTCGTCAAAGGTAGAGGCAATCACTTCACCGCGCACAGTCCGCTGCATTTCGGTGACTTCTTCCGGACGCTCGTCAATCAGTAGCACCATCAGGTGGCACTCTGGGTTGTTCCGGACGATGGATTGGGCGATACCCTGCATCAACAGCGTTTTACCCGCTTTGGGTGGTGATACGATTAGACCACGCTGGCCTTTACCGATCGGCGATACCAGGTCGAGCACTCGTGAAGAAAGGTCTTCGGTACTGCCATTACCCACTTCCAGCACCAAACGTTCATCCGGGAACAACGGCGTCAGGTTTTCAAACAGAATCTTGTTGCGAGCGTTGTCGGGCTTATCGAAGTTGATCTCGCTCACTTTCAGCAGAGCAAAGTAACGCTCGCCATCTTTTGGTGGGCGGATCTTGCCGGCAACGGTGTCGCCTGTCCGCAAGTTAAAACGGCGGATCTGGCTGGGCGACACGTAAATGTCGTCAGGACCAGCTAGGTAGGACGCGTCGGCAGAACGTAGAAAGCCGAAGCCATCCTGCAGAATCTCCAGTACACCATCACCGTATATGTCTTCGCCGCTCTTCGCGTGCTTCTTCAGGATGCTGAAGATGACGTCTTGTTTGCGCGAACGGGCGAGGTTGTCGAGGCCCATCTCTTGCGCGATTTCGAGCAATTCGGGCACAGATTTCTGCTTGAGTTCAGTAAGATTCATAATTTGTAGGATTTTTCAGGAATGGAAGTAAACGACGGTTGAAATTGCAGGGATGCCCCTGAACGCGTTGATCATAAAAATATATATTGAAACAAGGTGCTGGCCGATGGAGCATCCGGTGCAGAGGGAAGCCGGATATAATTGCTTGTGCCAGTAGAGTGGGAACAACTGTTCGCCGGGCAGTCAGCATAATCGACCACCTTGACCGGATCTGTCAAGTGCACTGAACAAATTAACGTCAACTTTTGCCCAAAATGCCAGCGTTCAAGATCAGAATGCCCTCTCTGTCGGGTTGCTCCCTTCCATTACCCGCGATTGGAAGAGATACTGAGAGTCTATATTTCCTCTGTGATTTTCGGAGCGCTTTTCCATGAGTACTGAGCCCACGAACGAACTCACCCCCCTCAATATAGCGATTCTTACCGTTTCCGATACTCGCGGCTTTGATGAAGATGCTTCTGGTCAATTTCTTGAAGACAGTGCGGTGGCGGCCGGTCATCAATTGATTTCACGGCGCATCCTGCCTGACGATGTTTATCTGATACGTGCCGCGATGTCCTCCTGGATTGCAGATCCGGATATCCACGCCATCATCATCACAGGTGGTACCGGATTCAGCGAACGGGACAGCACACCAGAAGCGGTTATTCCGCTTTTAGACAAATCGATTGAAGGGTTTGGCGAAGAGTTCCGACGTCTATCGGCTTCGGAAATTGGCAGCTCCACCATTCAGTCCCGGGCCTTTGCCGGTCTCGCCAATTATACGGTCATTTTCTGTCTACCCGGCTCCACTGGCGCATGTCGCACCGGCTGGAACGGCATTCTGAATACACAGTTAGACAGCCGCCACACCCCCTGCAACTTCTCGACTCTGGTTAGCCGCAAGCCGCAGCGCGCGGTCGAACGGCTTCAGGACATTATTGGAAATCGCGCGACACGTTAGTTCAGCACACGGAGACACGCATTATGACAGCCCCGCTCACGTCGCTCGAAGACGCCCTGGTTCACCTGCTCGATCAAGCGCCTGTCATCAAGGCGACAGAAGTTCTACCGCTCATAGAAAGCCATGGCCGGATACTGGCACAAGATTATCAGGCTCCGGCAGATGTGCCCCCGGCCGACAACAGTTCGGTGGATGGCTATGCCTTGCGTGCCGAGGATTACATTCCAGGCCAGGCACTGTTTGTCTCTGACAGGATTCCCGCAGGCTCTGCTCCGCCCCCCCTGGAACCCGGGACCGCTGCCCGCATTTTTACCGGTTCGGAAATTCCCGAGGGGGCCGATACGGTTATCATGCAGGAACGCGTTGAGGTGACCGAACGCGGCATTTTGATTGATGCCCATGTAAAAGCGGACCAAAATATCCGCCGGCGGGGCCAGGACCTTAAAAAAGGCAGTTTGGCACTGAGTAAAGGCACAAAAATTCGCGCTCAGGAAATGGGCCTTTTAGCGTCCCTGGGGTTGGCAAAGGTTGCGCTGATGAAAAAGCTCCGGGTCGCCATTCTGTCCACTGGCGATGAACTGGTCGATCCGGGAAAACCTCTGGGCCCGGGCCAGATCTACAATACGAACCGTTACACCCTGTTCGCTCTACTGACCGAAGCCGGATGTGATGTTGTGTTGTGTGAAACCCTGCGCGACACTCGGGAAGCAACCAGGGAAACGCTGGAGAGAGCTGCCGCACAAGCGGATTTAGTCATCACCAGCGGCGGCGTTTCGGTTGGCGAAGAGGACCACGTTAGGGCGACGCTGGAAGAGTTCGGCGAGCTGTCGCTGTGGCGTCTTGCGATCAAACCCGGCAAGCCTCTGGCGTTTGGCTCCGTTAATGCAACGCCGGTCTTCGGTTTGCCCGGCAACCCGGCGTCGGTACTGGTTACCTTTCTGATGATCGTAATGCCCTATATTCGCACCCGACAAGGGCGACAGCGGGTTCATCCGATCGGCCAGCAACTGCCGGCCGGCTTTGACGTTGACGAACCGTCCGTGCGCAGGGAATTTGTCCGTGCACGCACAGAATCGGTGAACGGCCAGACTCAAATCAGCGCGTACCCGAATCAGAGTTCAGGCATGTTGAGCTCGGCTTGCTGGGCTGACGGTTTGGCCGTTATTCCAGAGCACAGCACCATTGCCAAAGGCAGCCTGATCACCTATTACCCGTTTACGGAGCTGCAGAGCTGATATGACAGACAAGACCTTTACCGTCCGTTTTTTTGCCCGCCTCCGCGAAGAAATAGGGACAGAGCAACTCACACTGACAGCCACCGAGCATCAGACCGCCGGGGATCTGCTGGCAGAACTGGCCAGCCGTGGCGGTCCTTGGGCGCAGCTTCAAGGCGACCAACCCGTGATGATTGCCATCAATCAGGCAATGGTGAAATCCACTGCGCCGGTCCAGGCCGGAGACGAAGTTGCGTTTTTTCCACCGGTAACCGGGGGTTAACATGATCAGCATTCAGACCGAAGATTTCGATGCGGGCGCTGAGTACACAGCCCTTCGCGACAGTGGTGCGGGTACAGGAGCGATTGCGACTTTTACCGGGCTGGTTCGCGATTCTGGCGACACCCAGGATGTCTCCGGGTTGTTTCTGGAGCATTACCCGGGCATGACCGAACACGTGATTGCATCCTTAATCGAAGACGCGTCGCAACGTTGGGACGTGCGCAAAGCCCGGGTTATTCATCGAATCGGTCAGCTGCAACTACAAGATCAAATTGTGTTTGTCGGCGTGTGCAGTGCCCACCGGGCAGATGCGTTTGCTGCGTGCGCGTTTATTATGGACGCCTTAAAAACCTCCGCGCCGTTTTGGAAGAAAGAACTCTCCAAAACAGGCGAGCACTGGGTTGGGCAAAAAGCTTCGGATGTTGCCCGGGGCGAAGCCTGGAGCAAATAGCTCGCTAGCCTTCATTCCGCCAAGCAAATACCGTAACGCAGAACGCCTCCGTCCTCTTCCTGAACCCACTCCAACCTGTGACCAACCATGTCGCAAAGGGCCTGCAAATCCCGGCGACTGGTTGGATCATCCGCCAGGAATTCAACCTGCGTGCCACCGGGCAACCCCCGTATACGCTTTTTGAAGCGCAAAATCGGGAGCGGGCACACCAAACCGATCGCATCGATTTGGTGTGCTGTCGTTTGCTCAGTCAAGACGAACGCTCGTTGTGCTGCTTCCTTGTTCGGCTGATGACCACCCGAATTGGCCCAGCACCAGCTGAGCTGTGAAAGCGATCAATAAAGCCGCTGCAAATGCAGCAATCATTACTTTCACGGAACGTCTCCTTTGTCCTGTTTCGCTTCGACTTCTGCCACCCAAAGATCGTGATGCTGACGCGCCCACTTCGTATCTACCTGACCGCTCCCCATCGCATCATAGGCACCTTCCATACCGACGGTGCCGATATAGATATGGGCGATAATCGCCAGCATCATGACGAAGGCCACAATCGAGTGCCAGATATTGGCATACTGCATCTCTTCATGCGGGGTCAGAGCCGTATCGAGGTCAGTTCCAAATACACTGTTAACGACACTGAATGTATCGGAAAACATCGGCATCTGGAACGGGAACAGCAGCGACATACCGGATAACGACACCGAAACGCCCAGCACCATAACCGTCCAGAAAACGATTTTTTGACCGGCGTTGAATTTCTTTGCCGACGGGTGTGAATCACTGAAAATTCCGCCCCCGGCCTTGAGCCACTGCCAATCTAATTTGTTGGGAATGTTATGCGCCACCCACATCACGAAGGTCATGATCAAACCGAGCATAAAGGCCCAGGAGATGTTGTTGTGTATCCACTTGGAGCCGGCCGCTAGAGTCGCAAAGGCATCGGCCCCGAAAACGGGAATCAGAAAGCTCCTGCCCATCAGCGTAATGAGCCCGGTTAGACCCAATACAATGAACGACCCTGCCAACAACCAATGACCAAACCGTTCAACGGCTTTAAAGCGCTGGATCGTCACACCAGACGGCCCACCCTCAATCCTGATTTTTCCACGGATGAGGTAAAACACCACCAGCACGGCGATAAATACGAGAAGCGCGCCACCGCCATAGTTAATGATGGGCCCCTCTCGCAGTTTAAGCCACGGCATGCCTCCGTCTTGGATCAGGACGTCAGCCGCGGGCCCTCGCACCTGTGTGTTGGCATCAAATTCGTTATAGCGAATGGATCGGTAGGTGTCTGAAAGTGAAACCCCGCCCCGAGTGCCCAATTGCTCGCTGGCAGGCGCAGCGTTGGCAGGGTCGCCCAGATTTTCAGACCGAAAAGACTCGTCAAGTTTTAACTGCTGTTGACGGGCCATGATGTCTTCCAGGGTTTGCGCACCCCCGGTTGCTGTCCGGTCCACCGCAGTTTCTGCCCACGCAGAGTTGAACGACAGGACTGCCAGCATAAACAGAGCGGCAGCCAATAGTTTTGCATTCATGAGAGCGCTCCAGCGGAATAAACAAGAAGCATTCGTTGCCTCAATGAGTTCCGGGACCCCGGGGCCCCGGAAAACTCAGGCAAACTTATGCACCCTTCCTCTCGTAGGCTGTGCCCCATCCCCAAGCGCCCGAACCGAATCCACGGCTCACCACGCGCTGGCGATAGATGTCCGCCACTTCGTTGCCATCACCGGCCAACAAAGCTTTGGTCGAACACATTTCCGCACACAGAGGCAATTTTCCCTCTGCGATACGGTTACGCCCGTATTTGGAGAACTCGGCCGCGGAATGATCCTCTTCCGGACCACCTGCACAGAATGTGCACTTGTCCATTTTGCCCCGACTACCGAAATTACCCGCTTGGGGGAACTGAGGTGCGCCGAAGGGGCAAGCGTAGAAACAGTACCCACAACCGATGCATAGATCCTTGGAATGCAACACGATGCCGTCTTCGGTCTGGTAGAAGCAATCCACCGGGCAAACAGCCATGCAAGGCGCGTCTGAACAGTGCATGCAAGCAACCGAGATCGAACGCTCGCCCGGCTTCCCGTCGTCGATGGTGACCACTCGCCGACGATTGATGCCCCAAGGGACTTCGTGCTCATTCTTACAGGCCGTCACGCAGGCATTACATTCGATGCAGCGTTCGGCGTCGCAAAGGAATTTTGCGCGCGCTTGTCCTTCAAGTGCCATGGTCTACACCTCCTGTTATGCCGGCATGATCGAACACAGGGTGGCTTTGGTCTCTTGCATCTGCGTGACCGAGTCGTACCCGTATGTTTGAACAACGTTTGTAGATTCACCCAGAACATAGGGGTCAGAGCCTTTGGGGTATTTATCCCTCAGAGACTTGCCCTCCAGATGCCCACCGAAGTGGAACGGCATAAAGGCTACGCCCTCACCAACTCGCTCTGTCACCAACGCTTTGACTTTAATTCGCCCTCCTTCCGGCCCGGTCACCCAGACATCCTTGCCATCACGAATATTCAGGTTGTTCGCATCCCGCGTATTCACCTCAATGAACATGTCTTGCTGCAACTCAGCCAACCATGGGTTCGAGCGTGTCTCGTCACCGCCACCTTCGTATTCGACCAGACGACCAGAGGTCAGAATGATGGGGAAGTCCTTACTGAAATCCTTCTTCTGTATAGATTCATACAAAGTCGGAACGCGCCAGAACGTTTTGTCTTCGTAGGTCGGGTAGTCTTTAACCAAGTCACGACGCGTCGTATAAAGTGGCTCGCGGTGACGCGGCACGGGGTCAGGAAAGTTCCAAACCACCGTTCGCGCTTTGGCGTTACCAAAAGGTGCACATTCGTGCTTGATCGCAACACGCTGTATGCCACCCGACAGGTCCGTCTTCCAGTTCGTCTCGGGGCCAGCCACCGCATCTATAGAAGAACGTTCTTCAGAGGTAAGATCCCTGTCCCAGCCCAGATCCATCAACATTTGCATAGTGAACTCGGGGTAGCCGTCCTTGATGTCCGAGTTTTTCGAGTAAACGCCTTCGGCCAGCAGGTTCTCGCCGTTACGCTCAACACCGAACCGGGCGCGGAAGGTGAGGCCGCCCTTAGACACAGGCAGCGACATATCGTAGAGATTCGGTGTGCCCGGATGATTAATCTCTGCGGTGCCCCAACAAGGCCACGGCAAACCATAGATATCGCCATCGCAAGGCCCGCCATTGGCACGCAAGGTGGTCCGGTCGAAATGGTGCTGATGCTTCATATGTTTCTTCAAGCGCTCAGGCGATTGCCCGGTATAACCAATGGTCCACATGCCACGGTTGAACTCCCGGGTGATGTCCTCAATCACCGGTTCGTCGCCTTCAATGGCGATATTCCGGAACATGCGATCGGTAAAACCGAACTTGTCCGAAAACAGCTTAATGATTTCGTGGTCAACCTTTGAGTCGAACAATGGCTCAACCACTTTTTCACGCCACTGCAGCGAACGGTTCGAGGCGGTGACAGAACCACTGGTTTCGAATTGAGTGGTCGTTGGCAGCAGATAAGCGCCATCCTTGCGATCGTGCAACACTGCAGAAACCGTCGGGAAAGGGTCGACCACCACCAGCAGATCCAGCTTTTCCATGGCCTCTTTCATTTCAAGCATACGGGTCTGGGAGTTGGGTGCGTGGCCCCACAGAACCATAGCCCGGGTGTTGTCGGGCTGCTCGAGGTTTTCCTTTGCCTCCAGAACCCCGTCAATCCAACGGGACACCGGAATGCCCTTTTCGTTCATCATTGCTTTGGACTTGCCGTTTTTGTCCCACACGGCAAACCGGCCCTTAAGCCAGTCGGGCTCTTCTTCCCAGACCCGCGTCCAGTGGGCCCAAGCACCCGCGCTCAGGCCGTAGTATCCCGGCAAAGTGTCTGCCAGAACACCTAGATCGGTCGCGCCTTGCACGTTATCGTGGCCACGGAAGATGTTGGTGCCGCCGCCTGGTACCCCCATGTTGCCCAGTGCGAGCTGCAAGATGCAGTAGGCCCGCGTGTTGTTGTTGCCGTTCGAGTGCTGAGTCCCTCCCATACACCAGATCACGGTGCCCGGGCGGTTATTGGCCAGAGTTCGAGCAACGCGCTCAAGCTGGGCCCCCGGCGCACCGGTTACACGTTCAACCTCTTCCGGGTTCCACTGTTTTACCTCTTCACGAATCTCATCCATTCCCCAAACTCGGGTGCGGATGAACTCCGTGTCTTCCCATTTGTTCTCAAAGATGTGCCAGAGAATGCCCCACACCAGCGCAACATCTGAGCCGGGCCGAAAACGGACGTACTCATCCGCGTGGGCTGCGGTGCGCGTGAAGCGGGGATCACACACAATCAGCGGCGCGTTATTTTCTTCTTTGGCTTTCAGCACATGCAGTAGCGAAACCGGGTGCGCCTCTGCGGGGTTTCCCCCAATGATGAAAATCGCCTTGGAATTGTGGATGTCGTTGTAAGAGTTGGTCATGGCCCCGTAGCCCCAAGTGTTGGCTACGCCGGCTACCGTAGTGGAGTGGCAGATCCGCGCCTGGTGATCAACGTTGTTGGTGCCCCAGTAGGCAGCAAACTTTCGGAACAAATAAGACTGTTCGTTGTTGAACTTTGCGCTGCCCAGCCAATAGACCGAATCCGGGCCGCTTTCGTCGCGAATTTGCAGCATCTTGTCGCCAATTTCATTGATCGCCTGATCCCAGGGAATCTTCTGCCATTGGCCATTGACCATTTTCATCGGGAATTTGAGACGACGCTCGCCGTGAGCGTGCTCGCGCACTGACGCACCTTTGGCACAGTGCGAGCCCAAATTGAAGGGGCTGTCCCAGCCTGGCTCCTGCCCGATCCAGGTACCATTCTGGACTTCCGCCTCGACAGTACATCCCACTGAGCAGTGGGTACACACAGACTTTTTCCGAACAATTTTTCCGCCTTCGGCTGAAGGCGCTGCCGCCTCAACCCGCCCTGACGTCAGCGATAAAGCGGCCATGCCACCCACTGCAACACCAGAAGCCGTTAGAAACTGACGGCGGTCCAATGTTTTGGCAGCGAGAGATGAAAGCAAAGATCCTGCACGGGGGCCTTTCGCAACCCCGTTGGTCTTCTTCCTTAACATATCTCTTACCTCTCTTTTTATTCTCTTTATTAGGAGGCGTTATCACCCAAGAGCATCACGCAACCTTGGGTGATTCACACATCCTCAAAAGCGAGCCGATTCGAAATACTTTCGTGTGTGCTCCGTGTCGCGCAGTCCCCGGCTTTTGGGCGCGTCGTTTTTGACGACCTCAGCTGCGGCGTTTGGTGCAACCGCCATTGCAACAGCCGCCGGGGCTGCAGTAGCCGCCAATTGCAAGAAACGGCGGCGACTATTTTCACGTTTCGGGCTATCCATAGGACCCTCCCCAGGGGCTAAGGAGCCATACTGGCTCCGGTTACTGAATGGCAAAAGCATCCGTTTCAACGGCCATAAAAGCTCGCCCAAGCGAACCTACAGGCGCGTAGAAAATAGCGCCTTGCGCTTCTTCCAAATCGGCAAAAAATAACCCGGCCCACTTTGCCAGGTGCGCATCGAAAAAGGATTTCTGCGAAGCAAGATCGCTGTCGCATGGGAAATCGCCGGCAATAATGCCCGCCATGGTTTCGCAAAGCGTGCCGATGTGATCTTCCGGTTCTTTGATGTCGTTACGAGCCCTGATGCCACGGGCCATCAGGTCGGTTCGCAATTCGGCGAGGGGTTTCTCGTTCAAAAAACCGGTCAGGTAATAGCTGGCGTAGGGCAACAGTTCACCGCGGCCAAGCCCAACGAACAGATTGTTGTACTCGCGCTCGGCATCAAAAGGAGAGGTGCGTTCAGCAAGAGCGGCCAGATGTCTGGATGCGGAGCCCAGAGGGGTGTCATCGCCCTGCAACGAGGCTAATCCTTCAAGCAGCTTGTTTGAAGGCGGGTTGCCGAGCAAGGTACCCAGCAACTGATATATTTGCGCCCTCGCTCGGTCTTCATCACTGATTGAGCGAGGGCATTGAACCTCAGCTGTATTAACCAAGAGTCTGTCCTTAGCCTTTGTTGTTTGAATTATGTACTACTCATCGTTATAGCCCTGATCCAACGCCAACGCAACTCCGCCGCTGGGCGCTTACTCGAAACGCATCCTGGGGCGATACTGCTGCGCGACTTCAGGCTCAGGCTCCCCCACTTCGGGTTCCGTACGCAGTCTTTCGGGCGCGGGCTCAGCTTCCTCTTCAGCCTTGAGCGCTAACGGTTCTGTCTTTGTATCAGGTAGAACCACATCCGGAATCTGCACCGGTGCCTCGCTTTGCTCATCGAGCCGTTCATCCGGTTTCTTTGCTCTATCAATCAGCCCTTGCCCTACCTTGTATAGCGTCTGCGCGCCTTTGACGGTGGTGCCTGCGGCCGTGAAATCCTCGTCATAGTCGTTGAGCCCATCCAGTACCGCCAGCACGGGATTTGATCTCCAGAGCGATCGCAACGCTTTTCGGCGAAGAAAATCCGGGATCTCTTTGCGCATAAACCCGGTCACATCGGTGCCCAGCTCAATGTTGTCCGGGTCGGGCAAACCGTATTTCTCAAGGATGTCCTGCTCAGACAAAGCCTCGTTGCGGGCCAACTCTTGCTCCTCCGGAGCGAGGTCAGCCTTCGGCGAGGGCGCTTGGGCAGGTGGCAGCTCCAACTCTCTGTCGGCTTGCGTTTTTAAGCGTGACCACCGCTGCAAACGTGACTCTGCCATCACTGAAACCTCGGTTTTTTCATGTTGGCGGGCGCACGATAAACATCGCTTTCCTGGCGAATACGCGGGTCGCCTTTCGCATCTTCGACACCATCTACACGAATCTCGTCACGGCGGCGTTTTTTGAAAGGCTCTTCGATGTAGTGCATGTCGATAAACTCTTTAATCCAGGCCGCTAAGGACTCTGGAACCGGCACCGCTTCGACAATGCTCTCGCCGCTGTCCAGAGAATCCAATGCCTCGTGGGCGCTGGCGGTCACAGAACTGACAACCCACCCCGATGGAGACTGACTGGTTGCGTCTTTATCCATGATGACCCAAACGGAGGGTACCTCCATGTTGAGCGAGACCAGATAGCCCTCGACATCCGCACGGTACAATTCCATGGTCACCGTGCCCGCGTGGTAATCAATCACCTCGTTTTCGTGAACCAGTTCTTTCCAAAAGGCTTGCGGTGCCCCGGGAATAATCGCGACCGGTGTCCAGATTTCTCGCGCCCAACGGGTTACGCCAGGCGAGCGGCGAACCACGGCCCCGACCTGTAACTCGCGTCTCCACTGCTCTTTTCGACTGCTCATGACCCTTCTCTTTTATTATCGACTGACTTTAGTAGGGATCCGACACTTAACCAATTGTCCAAAAGTAAATGGCTGTGGCATGCTCATGAAGTAAAGCCAATTCGCATACAGATAACAACAACGAAACGGGCTGGATTCCTGATGACAGCACATAAAACCTTACTGTTATGCTCCTGTGACAAGACTCAGCGCTTCGACTCGAAGCTGCTGCAGACAGCCGCAGGCGCCGAACACGTGGTCGAAGCGAATCAATTATGTGGCAACGATCTGGGCATTGCCGCTGAACACTTGTCAGCGAACAACAAAGTGCTTATCGCCTGCGGTCAGCAGTCTGTCTTGTTTGAGCGCCTCGCTGAGGATGTTTACGCCGAGACTCAACACGCGGCACCACTCAACACCATCGACATCAGGGATCGGGCGGGCTGGAGCTCACCCGATGCCAAGCCCGAGCGCTTGGCCGCCAAGCAGGCAGCTTTGGTTGCCGCCGCTCAGCTGCCCCCACCGATAGCCCCCGCGAAAACCATTCAGTCCAACGGCGTGTGCTGCATTATCGGCCCGACCGAGGAGGCCCTCAGGATGGCTGAACTGGTCAAAGACGAACTGGGGGTCACGTGCATCGTTAATGATGCAGGCCCTGTGACGCTGCCTTCCGCGGCGTACGATGTCGCGAAAGGCCAGCTCGCGTCGGCTTACGGCGCACTAGGCAACTTCCAGTTAGAATTTTCCCAGCTGCAAGCACTGAATCCGGCTGGCCGAGGCGAACCAGCCTACGGCGAAGTAAAAGCCACCGCCCGAAGCGATTGCGACGTATTTATCGACCTGCGCGGAGGCAACCCAGCCTTCCCCAGTCACCAAAAACGCAACGGGTATTTCTGGGCCGACCCGAACAAAACGGGAGAGCTGGAGCGCATTGCGCTAACGGCCCGGGATCGTGTCGGTGAATTCGAAAAAACCGTATATTTTCGATTAGAAGAATCCTTGTGCGCGCATTCTCGGGCCAACAAACCCGGCTGCACCCGCTGTCTGGATGTTTGCCCAACCGAAGCCATCTTCTCAGCCGGAGATCATGTCCAGATCGATTCAGATATCTGCGCCGGTTGCGGCTCTTGTGCGGCAGTTTGCCCGACCTCAGCCATCAGTATGACCGAAACCCCGTTCGAGGCGTTGACCAAGGCTCTGGAGGTCATGGCCAAGGTGTATCGCGAGCATACCCACCAATCCCCGCGTTTGGTGTTCCACACCCTCAGCGCCGGAGCCGAGGCCATCACCTACCTCGCCCGATACGATAATGGCCTGGCCGATGATTTAATCCCGATGGGGCTGGAACATACAGACCGGATTGGCCATGCGGAAATCATGGCTGCTTTCGGAGCAGGCTATGCCGAAGTTCTGATTCTGGTCGATAACGAAATAGACCGCCGGGCAGTGGCAGCAGAAGTCGAACTGGCTCAGGCCTTGCTTGAAGGAACCCACAACGCACCGAGTCGGGTTCGGGTTATCGAGCCGATCGAGCTCTGCAATCCAGGCGACAACGCCGGCAGAGTGAGCGATCCCGTTCTGCTGGTCGGTGGCCGCCGGGACGTCACACGCGTGACGGCTGCCGCTATGACCGACAAAATAGAGGCTCCCGTTCCTCTGCCCGTGGGCGCACCCTACGGAGCAATCAACATTGATTCCGATAAATGCACGCTCTGCCTGGCGTGTGTGTCTCTGTGCCCTACCGGCGCTCTTGGCGACCACCCCGATAGGCCTGAAGTTCAGTTCACCGAAAACGCCTGTGTCCAATGCGGGGTCTGCGACAGCACCTGCCCCGAGACAGCCATCACGCTGATTCCCCAGCTGGATCTGTCCAAGAATGCCCTAACTGCCCGACCACTTCATAGCGAGGAGCCTTACGAATGCATCAATTGCGGCACTCCGTTTGGTGTCGCCAGCACCATAAACCGCATTATTGAAAAGCTGGAAAACCAGCACTGGATGTACAAGAACTCTGACAATATTCAACTCATCAGAATGTGTGATAACTGCCGTGTTAAAGCCCAATTCCATAGCGATCGGGCTCCGATGGCAGGGGGCGATCGCCCTCGGGTTCGCACCAGCGATGACTACCTAGACAGCTAATAATTAAACAGGGTACAGCATGGTTGAATACACCGAAGTCGGAAAACCAAACCTGATCGGCACAGATGCGCCCAGGCCACAAGACAAAAACCCAAGGGGAATCAGCCGCATCATCGCTATTTCGTCAGGTAAAGGCGGTGTGGGCAAATCGACCGTCGCGTCCAATTTGGCGGTAGCATTGGCATCGAAGGGGCTGAAAGTGGGACTCCTGGATGCCGACGTTTACGGCCCCAGCCAGCCTCGTATGCTGGGTGTTTCGGGTCGCCCATCCAGCCCCGATGGGCACACCATCCTGCCCCTGCGCAATCATGGCGTGACCCTGATGTCGCTGGGCCTGATGGCCTCCGAAGAAGAAGCCATTGTATGGCGCGGCCCCATGTTGATGGGCGCCCTGGAGCAGATGATGAACCAAGTGGACTGGGGCAGGCTGGATGTGTTGCTGGTGGATCTGCCGCCCGGCACGGGCGATGTTCAGATGACGCTCAGCCAAAAGTTTTTTGTCGCCGGTGCCATTGTTGTTTCAACACCACAGGACATCGCGCTGATGGACGCTCGCAAAGGCATCGACATGTTCAACCGCATGGATGTGCCGTTGTTCGGCGTGATTGAAAACATGGCCTCGTTTGTCTGTGACGGCTGCGGCAAAGAGCACCATCCGTTCGGGTCCGGAGGCGCCCGAGCCGAAGCCGAAAAAATCGGGGCTCCGTTTTTGGGCGAGATTCCTCTTGATCTGGACATCCGTATCGGCTCAGACGGTGGCGTACCTATCGTGGTGTCAAAACCGGAAAGCCCGCAAGCAAAAGCCTTCCAGCGCATCGCCGACGAGGTCACCGCTTCTGACATCTACGCCCGGGCCGTTCTATGATGGAATCTCCCCTGTTCCCTCCGCTCCTGACGGGAGAAGTCGTCCCCCAGCACACCGACCCGTTTAACAAAGCTGTGAGCCGGGCCATGGCGGGCATCGATTCCGGCACCATCTTCTACTCCGACGCGGTCGAAAACTTACGGGCAGCTCTGGTGCTGGCACCTGAAACACCTCTCGAGGAAGCCCTCCAAGCCGTTTACGTCGCCCAGATTGGCCTTGCCGAAAGCCTCGGTGCGCTGGCGCCACCGGAAGTTCCTGTGCACTTCCAATGGCCTGACCGCATTAAGGTCAACGGTGCACTCTGTGGCGAGGTTCGCTTTGCAACCGATGCAGCAGACCCCAAGGCTCAGCCCAGCTGGCTGGTGATTGGCATTGATGTACCTTTCCAACTAGCTCGGAACGAACCCGGCGAGAACCCTAACCAGACCTGTCTTACCGAAGAAGGCTGCGTTGACATCACTCCGATGGCACTGCTGGAAAGCTGGTCCAAACACACCTTATTGTGGCTAACCTACTTCATGGATAGCGGTTTCGAGCGCGTACACAACGAGTGGCGGCCACGCTGCGACACCTTGGGGGAAGTGATCGACTATCCCAAACCCGGCACCTTTGTCGGATTGGATGATAAAGGACGGATGTTGCTGCGCCAGGGTGCCATGACCGAGACATTGAGCTTAATTACTTTCGCGGAGCACGTATGAAACTCGCCCGAACCCTGCGCCTGGATATATCGGATGAAAACGTCTTTGAATGGCCAGCTCCTAGCGGTGAATGGGCGATTTCAGGAGGATTCGAGTTTTCCAACTGGACAGAGGCAAACCTGACCGGCAAAGCCCGACAAGCGTTCAGCAATGGTTGGTACAGCATCGAATCTGGCGGTCGAGCCAGCTTTGTTGGCGTGTGCAAAATCACCGACAGCGAATTAGAACAGCTCAAGAAAACGCTGGCGCACACCTTTGTCCAGCATTATGGCGCACCAAACCTTGATGCCGCCTACCCTGTCGCCAGCGAAGAAATCGACCAGATGTGTGAAATGTGTGAGGACTGCGAGGAAAATACCCTGCTCATGGTCAGTCGCCGGCTGACCGAATTGGGAGTGGAGGAAACTTATCGCTCCCGAGCCCCACAAGAGGCATCGTTAGAGGCCTTTGCGGTACACGGCAGTGTTGAGTAATTACAGCCCGAAGCTGCCGTAAGGCATGAACCGAACCGGGGTTCCCGGTTCAATTTGCTGAGCGCTTTCATCCAGTTCGACCAACCCCTCGGACCAAGCCAGACCGGTCACTCGGCCCGAGCCTTCAGAACCGAAAACTTCGACCTGGCCATCCCGCACCCGCGCACGTAACATTTCGCTGCGCCCTGGCTTTTTGTTCTTGCTGAAGTTGGCCGGCATTACGTAGGCCTGGGGTTCAAACCACCCTCTACCGGCAAGCAGTGCCATAGCCGGAGCACCGAAGCGTAGCGCGCAGACCCACGCAGCCACCGGATTGCCCGGTAAACCCACCACTGGCGTACCTTGGTACATGGCCAGCGCAAGGGGCCGGCCCGGCTTTATTGCAATCCGCCAGTTGCTGATATCACCGTGGGCTTTTAGTGTTTTTGACACATGATCCTCGTCGCCTGCGGATATGCCGCCACTGGTCAGGATCAGATCACACTGTTGTGCCCCGCGCCCCAAAGCAGCTCTAACATCCTCAGCCCGGTCAAGCACGTGGCCAAGGTTTACCAGCTCATAACCAAGCTGCTCTATCAATGCGCTCAGCATCGGAAGGTTGGCATCGTAGATTTGCCAATCGCTTACAACCGAGCCGACCGGCTTCACTTCATCGCCTGTGGATAGAACACCAACCCGGAGCCGTTGATAAACATCAACTGACTCGACACCCACGCTGGCAAGAACCGAAATCTCGGTTGGTGTCAGGCGAGTACCTTCCGTGAGAATTTTGTCGTGTGCATGAATATCCTCTCCGGCCTTACGGACGTTGGCTCCCGCTTTTAAGGTGCCTTGCAAATGCAGCTGCCCACCAATAACCTCGCAATCCTCTTCCAGCACCACCGTATCGGTGCCCGTCGGGATCACCGCACCGGTCAAAATCCGGATAGCATGCTCTTTCGGAACCTGCCCCATGTAGGGTTCCCCGGCAGCGCTGCGGCCATCAACTAAAGGCAGGGTACAGGGCACCTTGGTTAACGGTCCGGCAAGGGCATAGCCATCTACCGCGGAATTATTGCTGGGGGGGTGAGCCCGAGGCGCATAAACATCGTTTGCCAATATCCGACCGCTCACCAATGACAGCGGAACCGAACACTCCACGTCCACCACCGGGTGCAATCGAGCGCGTAAACGTTCAAGCGCTTCGTCTACCGGTGTCCAGTTAACCCCGGGGGGCAAGGCAAAACAGTCATTACGGAGCGGTTTCATGGTTCTCCCGATGTTTGTTATTCGCAACTCAGAACAAAGTCAGCAATGCCGGATACGTCGTTCAGATCAAAAACGGGGCCTGCGAACTCGGCGCCATAGTCCGAAGCCACCGCGACGATGCAGGAATCTTCAACATACAAGGGGGTTCGTTCATTTTCTTGCCGGAGCACCTCGATCTTTCGGTGTGAGTGGCTTTTGTAGCCTTCCACGACGACCCAGTCGCAAGGGCCCAGCCGGGCCAGCAATTCATCCAGCGTTGGCTCTTTGGCACCTCGTAATTCGTGCATGATGGCGAAACGCTGACCGCCCGCCAAAATGACCTCCCGGGCACCAGCATTGCGGTGTTTGTAGCTGTCCGTACCAGGCTGATCGACATCCACTAGATGATGCGCATGCTTAATCGAACTGACCGTCAGGCCTCGCGCGGAAAGCTCACTGATCAACGCGCTGGCCAGCGTTGTTTTCCCGGAGTTTTTCCAGCCCACAATACCGATAACATTCACTTAAGATATTGCTCCGCCCAAGCCAGATCGTCTGGGGTGTTGATGTTGAAGAAATCATCTTCGTTGAAAATCACCAGGGTTTCCCCCTGGGCTTGCGTCCACTGACGGATTTTGCGCACGCCGTCATTCAAGGCAGCTCTCAGCTCTTCCCGCAGGGCAACCTGCCAGCGGCCAAAGGTTGGTTGAGGCAGCCGGCCTCGCTCGGGGTGCGGGGTCGCGGCCAACACCACCGGGGTATCGTAACCGCCCAGCCGCTGCACCAGGTCCCGTGGAAAAGACGGCGTATCCGCCGCCACGCTGATCAACCATTCGTGGCCCTGCTCGGCCGCCCAATCCATGCCCGCGAGCACGCCGGCCAACGGCCCAGGGAAATCCTGGATAGAATCCGCCACCATGGGTAGGCTCAAATCATCAAAACGACTCAGGTCACCATTGGCGTTCAGCACTACCGCTTCAACCTGCGGGGTGATGCGCTCGATAACACGGTCAATTAATGACCGGTTCCCAAGCATCAATCGCCCTTTGTCTCCACCGCCCATGCGATTGGCTTGACCTCCGGCCAGAATCACCGCGCACTCAGTCATGCCCTGCTCCTTTTCGGCGCAGCTTTTTCTCTTCATCAGGCACCTGCGATAGATTCTGATCGAACACAAGCCGATGCTGGCCACTGAGACAGGTGAACTTCTTGCCGCGCATGCGCCCAATCAGCGTTAGGCCAACCTGTCGGGCAATATCAACCCCCCAAGCGGTAAAGCCTGATCGGCTGATCAGTGTCGGAATGCCCATCAGGGCGGTTTTGATCACCATTTCAGACGTTAACCGGCCGGTTGTGTAGAGCACCTTGTCGGCGGCCGGCACGCCATTCTGGTGCATCCAGCCGGCAATCTTGTCAACAGCATTATGACGACCGACGTCTTCCATGTAAGCGAGAATGTCGCGCCCCTGGCACAGGGCCGTGCCATGAATGGCGCCGGTTTCCATGTACAGGCTAGGGGTGTGATTAATCTGGTAGGAGAGCTCGTAAAAAGTGCTGGTGTGGACCGATGTATCGGGTAATGACAGCCCTTCGAGCCCCGCCATCATGTCGCCAAAAACCGTACCCACGGCGCAGCCCGAGGTGCGGGTTTTCTTTTCCAGCTTGCTTTCAACATCGGTTACGCCCGCCGTGCGCACCACGACAACTTCAAGCTCTTCGTCGAAGTCGATTCCGGTAACCCGATCGCTCTCTTTCAGCATGCCTTGGTTCAGCAAAAAACCAAGAGCCAGGTACTCCGGATGATCGCCGATGGTCATGGCAGTGACGACCTCCTGACTATTCAGGTAGATGGTCAGCGGGCGTTCTTCGATCACGCTGATGGATTTGCTTTTGCCGTTTTCATCAACGCCCTCAACGCCACGGGACAGACGAGGGTCTTTCGGGTCTGGATATATGGGCTCAATCGTCATTTTTGTTATAGCCGTTTCATGATCGCCACAGAATGGAATATGTAACGATCATGCCAGAGATTCGTCTATTTGGCATTCGGGAAAAACAACTGCTGCCCATCAACCTCAAAGTCGGCAATCGCTTTCTGTCCCTCTTCGGAGAGGAGCCATCTATGCCACTGCTTGGCGAGGTCATGCTTTAGATGCGGGTGTTTCTCTTCAGAAAGCAGCAGGCTACCGTATTGATTAAACAGCACCTTGTCGCCTTCAAAAAGCAACGTTAGATTCTGACGGTTTCCGAAGGCTACCCAGGTGGCGCGATCAGACATGACGTAGGCATCCATGGCCGCTGCGGTGTTGAGGGTAGGCCCCATACCGCTGCCGAGTTCACGGTACCAGTCCCCGTCCGGTTCAACACCGGCACTTTCCCATCGGCGCAACTCGGCGCGATTGGTGCCGCTGTCATCGCCCCGTGACGCGAATGGAGCCTCGGCCTTGGCAATGGCGGAGAAAGCGGCAGCAGCACTCTGCGTGTTACGGATACTCGCCGGATCCTCTGCGGGCCCAATCACCACGAAATCGTTGTACATAACATCGGCTCGTTCGCTCGCGTAGCCGTTCTCCACGAAGCGCTGTTCACCTGCTGTATCGTGCACCAGAAGACTGTCGGCATCGCCCCGGCGCGCTATTTCAAACGCCTGCCCGGTGCCTACCGCCACCACGCGCACCTCAATACCAGTGGCGTCTTTAAATTTCGGCAGGATGGAATCAAACAATCCGGAGTTCTCGGTGGAGGTTGTCGAGGCCAGCGTGATGTAGTCTTCCGCGTGCGCGCTGAGCACAACGCCCATCGCAAGAACACCCGTGAGCAATAGTTTCAAAGTCTTGTTCATCTTGTCTTCTCCTTTTGACGGATAACAGCTTCGTTGGTCACATCTACTCGACCAGTTCTCCGGCCACAAATGCTTGTGCTTTCGAAGAAACCGGCTGGTTAAAAAAGGTGTCGGCAGAGGTGTGTTCGCACAGGTTTCCGCCGGAAAAAAACAGCACATCCCCGGCAAGTCGCCGAGCCTGGTGAATATCGTGGGTGGTCATCACAATTCGCGTTCCCTGACGGTGAAATTCGAGCACGGCCGCTTCTACGGCTTTGATCGCAGCTGGATCAAGTGCGGAAGTGGGTTCATCCAGAAACAATACTTGGGGCGAAAGTAGCCAGGCACGCGCTAACGTCAGACGCTGTTGCTGCCCGCCGGAAAGCACTCTGGCAGGCACTTTGGCACAGGCCGTCAAGCCAAAACGCTCGAGCGCTTCCATCGCACGCCTCATGCGCTCGCTGCGCCGGACACCATTGACTGCTTGGGCATGTATGAGGTTGGCAATTGCCGAGCGGCGCAGAAGCACCGGTTGCTGAAAGACCATCGCTTGCCGTGGGCAGCCATCAGAGCCTGACCAGGAAATTTGTCCCTGAGTTGGGGCCAGTAAACCATGGGCCAATCGCAGCAACAGACTTTTTCCTGCACCATTCGGACCCATCACCAAAGTAGGACCAATACCATCCAGGGTGAACGAACAAGGACCCAGCAGGTGTTTATTCTCATGATTATAAGAGACATCGTGAAAATACAATGCGGGCGGCGCCAAAAGGGCCGATGAGGAGAGGCATGAAGCGTTCAGCGACGTCATCCGAGTCGCCTCCGGGTCACTTCACCTACTAGGTACGCTGCGGCGTTAATCAGCATGACTAACGTCAATAGAACAATGCCCAACCCGAGCGCCAGAGGCAGATTACCTTTACCGGTTTCCAACACAATAGCGGTGGTCATGACCCGGGTCACCCCGTCGATGTTGCCACCCACCATCATCACCGCCCCCACTTCGGCACTGGCACGGCCGAAGCCAGCAAGCAGAACGGTCAACAAGGCAAAACGAGCGTCCCACAGCAAAGTAGGCATCATTCGTGCCCGTGACATACCGAGGGAAACAAACTGCTCTCGATATTCACCTAGCATTTCTTCGATTTTCTGACGCGATAGTGCGGCCAAAATCGGAAGCACCAACACCACCTGAGCAATCACCATGGCACCCGGTGTAAACAGGAACCCCAGCTCTCCCAGCGGCCCTGCCCGAGACAGCAGCAAATACACCACAAGCCCCGCCACCACGGGAGGCAAGCCCATCAAGGCATTGAGCATCACAATCATCCCGCCGCGACCGGGAAAACGCCACAAGGCCACCGCCGCCCCTAACGGGAAACCCAAGATTGCCGCAATCAGCACCGCCATAAGGGATACCTTCAGCGATAGCACCACGATCTGAAACAACGAGGCATCCAGGCTGGCAAGAAGTGATAGTGCCACGTAGAACGCATTATCTTCCAAAGGTGCGTCTCCTTGTTATTATTTGAGCATCGTGGCGTTTATAACTACGCTTTGCACAGCCTTCCGGAAAAGATGCAGCAAAAAACAGCTCTATGCACTGCCGGACATCAGGAGAAGCGATGCCCTTTCCCACGTACCTCACAACAGCCGAAGCCGCTGAATATTTGCGTCTGAAAGAGCGCAAAATCTACGACCTGGTCAGCCAGGGCGTTATTCCCTGCGTGCGGGTAACAGGAAAGCTTTTGTTTCCGCGCCAGCGTATTGATCTCTGGCTAATGAACCATCTCGAGAGCGACGAATCTGTCAGCTCGTCCACACCTCCGGTACTGGCCGGAAGTCAGGACCCGCTTCTGGAATGGGCTGTGAAAGAAAGCGGCGCGGAACTGGCGCTACTCTGCCAGGGCAGCGGCGACGGTGTACAGAGATTGGTTGATGGCCGCGCCATGGTGGCCGGCATGCACATCTGGCACGCCAGCACCCGACGTTACAACGAGCCAGCCACCTTGGGGCTAAGCGGAATGCGCGATCTGGTGCTGATCCGATGGGCCAAACGTCAGCAGGGACTGCTTTTAACACTAGACAATCCTCATCAAATAAACCGCTTGGAGGATATTACTCGCCCCGGCCTGCGCATTGCGCATCGCCAACCCGATGCCGGTGTTAGCCATTTGCTGCAGAGTTTGCTGGCTCGCCACCACATCGATGCCAGTAAACTGGTATGGGCCGCTCATCCATCGCTTAGTGAAGATGATCTTGCGTTGGCTATTCGCCAGGGCGAAGCGGATATAGGGGTGGGAATTGAAGCCGCTGCCAGGCGTCAGGGGCTGGCATTCATTCCTCTTCAGGAGGAACACTTCGACTTGGCCATGCGCAGGCGTCACTACTTTGAACCGACGCTGCAACGGTTATTGGCATTCGCCAGAAGTGAGCGCTTCATTCAAAGGGCCGAAGCCTTGGGCGGCTACGACATAAGTGAGCTGGGGCAGGTCATCTATAACGCTTGAGCAGCCCATAAAAAAACCGCCCAAGAACTTAGTTCTTGGGCGGTTTTCAGGCTATCCGGGTGCAATCAGAGATTGCTATCCAGGAAGGCGGCCAACTGTGACTTGGACAGCGCGCCTACTTTGGTCGCATCCACGTTGCCGTTCTTGAACAGCATTAGAGTCGGGATACCACGAATGTTGAACTTGGGTGGCGTCTGCTCGTTTTCATCAATGTTCAGCTTGCAGACTTTGAGCTTGCCTTCGTATTCGTCGGCGATTTCTTCCAGAACCGGCGCGATCATTTTGCAAGGACCACACCACTCAGCCCAGTAATCTACCAGTACCGGAACGTCGGATTTCAATACGTCCTGCTCGAAGGAAGCGTCGGTGACATTAACGATATTTCCGCTCATTACCTATTCCTGATTCAGGCGCCCCAGCTGTTTTCGTATCAGCCATGGAGTCGCTGTTGGCTATAGTAGACGGTTAATCTTCTGTTCATGGAAGCCGTCTACCCGAAAGTCGATAAGCGATACTTTACGCGATTGGCGGCGTGTATGTGAAGTAAGTTGTATCCACGGCCAGTTTGATTGGTGTCAGTATTGTCCGCATTCGGCTACTGACACTTTGCTGATGTTTCCCTTATAGTACAGCCAAGTTCACTCTACACAGGACGCCTATCACCGTGACGGCCGCATCTATTGCCGAGTACGACACCCCCACTCCGGACCTGCTGGCTTCCATTGATATGGGGTCCAACAGTTTCCACATGGTTGTGGCCCGCTTGGTCCACGGTGAAATCCGTACCGTAGAGAAAATGGGAGAGAAAGTTCAGCTGGGCGCGGGCCTGGATGAGCACAACAATCTGAGCGAAGAAGCACAACAGAGAGGCATTGAATGCCTGCGGCGATTTGCCCAACGGCTCAAGGGAACGCCCCCCGAGGGCGTGCAGATTGTCGGCACCAATGCACTGCGTGTGGCCCGTAACTCCCAAGAGTTTATCGACAAAGCGGAAGAGGTACTTGGGTATCCTGTCGAGGTGATTGCCGGCCGAGAGGAAGCGCGCCTGATCTATCTGGGCGTATCCCACACGCTTTCGGACGACGAAGGCCGTAGGCTAGTAATCGATATCGGCGGCGGCAGCACCGAATTCATCATCGGCGAGCGTTTCGAGCCGCAAGAACTGTCGAGCATGCATATGGGGTGTGTGTCTTTCCGGAATCTGTACTTTCCCGATGGCAAGATCACTCGAAAACAGATGGATAAAGCGATCATCCACGCCGAGCAAGAACTGCAGAGCATTTGGCGGCGCTATCGAGCAGTTGGCTGGCAAAGTGCCGTTGGCTCCTCCGGCTCGATCAAAGCCATAGCCAGTGTTCTTGCCACGCTGAAACTCACAGATGGCAAAATCACCCGTGACGCAATGGACGAACTTCGCACGCGTCTGGTGGATATGGGCAATATCGATAAGCTTGCGGAGCTGGGCGTTCGGGAAGACCGACAAAGCATTTTCCCGGCTGGATTTGCCATTCTTTTGGCCGCGTTTCGGGCACTGGGCATTCAAGAGATGGAATTCGCCGACGGCGCGCTTCGGGAGGGCCTTCTGTACGATCTGGTCGGACGAATTCAGCATGAAGACGTTCGTGAGCGAACCATTACCGCGTTGCAGGAACGCTATCATGTCGATCAGGCTCATGGCACCGCCGTAGAACACACCGCGCTTGCCGCCTGGGAGCAAGTTGCAGACATTTGGGATTTACATACCCCGGCAGACGAAGACGCCCTGCGCTGGGCCTGCCGACTGCATGAAGTCGGCCTGACCATTTCCCACTCGCAATACCACAAACACGGCGCTTACTTGCTGCATTACTCGGATTTGCCGGGCTTCACTTTACAATCCCAAAAAGCATTGGCCACTTTAGTGCGCGGGCACCGGCGCAAACTGGCACCCACCGTCTTCGAGTACGTGGAACCAGAGGACAAACCCCGTCTACGGTACCTGTGCATCCTGCTGAGGCTGGCGGTGGTCATCCAGCACTCCCGAAATCTGGAGCCGGCCCCTGACTTCATCCTCCGCGCAGAAGAAGACAAACTCACCGTCGAGTTTCCTGAAGGATGGCTGGACGATCGACCGCTGACGCTAGCCGACCTTTACAACGAGCAGGATTATCTTGCCCGCCAAAATTTTACTCTGGACATCAGGACTCAGCAGAGCTGAGCGTCAATTCCTCTTCGAGGCTCTCAACAGTTTCACTGACCTCCAGCCATTCTGCTTCGGCATCTTCCAGTTCGCGCTTGAATCCGGCCTGCTCCGCCAACAACTGCTTCAAGCGCACTTTGTTGCTGTCTTCGTAGACCGAAGGGTCAGACAGCGACGCTTCAACCGAAGTCAGCTTTTCCTGCAACTGATCCATGCGCGCTTCAAGTGTGCTCTGTTTTTTTCGCCACGGGCTGATTTTCTTACGAATCTCTGCTTCTTGCCGTTTCCTGGCTTTGCGTTCGTCTGCGCTCAGAGTAGCCGGGCTGGCTTTATTACCCGTCTTTTCTTCCACAACCTGCCGCTGGGGCGGCTCTTCGTCGTCTTTACGCCGATCCGCCAGCCAACGCTCGTAATCTTCCAGATCACCATCGTATTCCTGCACCGTGCCATCGTATACCAGCCAAAATTCATCGACGGTATTACGTAGCAAATGACGATCGTGAGACACCACCACAATAGCGCCATCAAAATTCTGCAGCGCCATGGTCAGTGCTTGGCGCATTTCCAGATCCAGATGGTTCGTGGGCTCGTCTAACAGCAACAGATTGGGTTTCTGCCACGCAATCACGGCCAACGCTACCCGGGCTTTTTCACCGCCGGAAAACGAACGGATCGGACTCAGCGCTTCGTCACCGTGGAAATCGAAGCCACCGAGGAAGTTTCTCACCTTCTGCTCAGATGCCTGAGGGGAAAGGCGCTGTAAGTGAAGGAACGGGCTGGCATCCAAATCCAGAGACTCGAGTTGATGCTGGGCAAAATAGCCGACGGCCAGGTTTTCACCTGCTGCGCGCTCACCCGACATCAGAGTTCCTTCACCACGAAGCGCATCCATAAAAGTCGATTTACCAGCGCCGTTGGGACCTAACAGGCCAATGCGGGAACCCGGTAACAACGATATGTTGATGTCTTTTAGTATCGTAGTATCACCATGACCCGCCGATCCGTGACGAATCGATAACAACGGGCTCGATACCTTGTCGGCAACCGGGAATTCGAAGCTGAACGGCGAGTCCACA
This sequence comes from Marinobacter sp. JH2, assembly GCF_004353225.1. Lineage (NCBI taxonomy): Bacteria > Pseudomonadati > Pseudomonadota > Gammaproteobacteria > Pseudomonadales > Marinobacteraceae > Marinobacter > Marinobacter sp. JH2. Next base: position 2,705,038 of record NZ_CP037934.1, read on the forward strand.
TGTGCAGGCGCAATCCGTTCCATACGTTCCAGCGATTTGACTCGACTTTGCGCTTGCTTGGCTTTGGTGGCTTTCGCTTTGAATCGATCGATAAAGCGCTGAATTTCAGCAATGCGCGCCTGCTGCCGCTCAAAGCTTGCTTGTTGCTGGGCCAACCGCTCACTGCGCTGAATCTCAAACGCTGAGTAATTACCGGTATAAAGCTCCAGTTTCTTCTGGTCGAAGTGCACCAGATGGGTAGAAACCCGGTCCATGAAATCCCGGTCGTGGGAGATGAACAGAAGGGTGCCCTGATACTTGCGCAGCCAGTTCTCAAGCCAGAGGCAGGCATCCAGATCAAGGTGGTTGGTTGGTTCGTCAAGCAAAAGCAGATCCGACGGGCGCATGAGCGCTTGAGCCAGGTTGAGACGAATACGCCAGCCACCCGAAAAAGCAGAAACCGGGCGGTCGGCATCACTGTCGGCAAAACCCAGCCCACGTATCAGCGCCTCAGCGCGGCGTGTAGCCGACCAAGCCTCGTGGATGTCAAGCTCCCCGTGGATGTGCGCAACGGCGTAATCATCTCCGCGAGCTTCGGCAACTTCCAGCTCAGCTTCCAGTCGCCGCAATTCCAAGTCGCCATCGAGCACAAAATCCCGCGCTGACCGGGACGATGAGGCCACCTCCTGCGCCATGTGCGCAATCCGGCACCCACCCGGCAACGAAACGCCGCCCTGCTCTGGGCTCAAATGGCCCAATAAGAGCTGAAACAAACTGGATTTACCGGCACCATTGGCGCCGACAATGGCAACACGCTGGCCCGGCTGAACCGTCACGCTGACGTTTTCTAGCAACCAGACGCCGCCCCGTTGTAAACTGAGATCGGTTATCGTTAACATAGAGTAACTTTAATTCATGGATGTCAGCCAAGGAAGAGGGCTACCGTGACCATTATGCAGACAGATCCATTGACTCTGCCGGCCTTAATGAAACCGGACAACCCCCTTTGGCGATATGCACTGGCCTGCTGGCAAAAACCGGAATTGGCCGAAGCCTGCTTGCGTCTTCAAACGCAAGGCTGGAGCGTAACCCGTATCCTTTGCGCTGGCTGGTTAGGCGTGAACGGGCGTACCTTCACCGGTATCGAGGACGCTAAGGTAACAGAGTGGCGCGAGCATGTAACCGGTCGCATTCGCTCCGCACGGAAATCGATTCCCCGGGACCATGGCCCAACTCATGAACTCCGGAACGCTCTCGCGAAAGCTGAGTTACAAGCAGAGCAAACAGAATTGGCGCTTGCATGGCAAACGCTTTATGAACGCAACCCGGAAGTTGCGAGCATGCAAAATTGCACGGCGATTACCGTGCAGAACTTACTTACCGCAGCTCCACTCACGACACGGGAATTGCAATCAATGACCCAAATCACCAAACTTGCCGGCCTGCTGGCTGAGCACTCTCGCCGGAGCATCGAGCCATGTTAATGAAATGGCTGATACGGTTATCGTTTCCTGCTCTTGGTTTACTGCTATTACTGATTTTTTTCGGTTTGGGCGATCCTGAAAACGTGGCCGAGCCGGTACGCAACGCAGAAACTCAGGAAACACTGCCACCCTTCGAAGGGCTCGTTCCCTCTCCAGTCCCGGCTAATGGGCCTGATATCGTGTTCAAGTGGAAAGACACGGACGGCCACTGGCACTACGCCGATCAACCACCCGCCCAGGGCCAGTGGAACGCTTTGGCCATCGAGCGCAGCGAACCTTCCTCTAAGAAGACGCCCGCTGGCAACGCAGGTGGTGATTGGCAGACGCCCTACAGCGCACCCTTCTCGCTGAACAGCCCCGCCTATAAAAGAGAATCATGACAATCATCATGCCGCAGTCTTAACACTTGTTCAGTAGCATCCTCTTACAGAACCCGTTAAGTTGTTGACCCTAAATTTCCAACAGGGCCGCAGAGCCCTGAAACATGTGCAAAGGAACGATTCATGAAAAAAACACTCTTAGCCGTAGCCATGGCCGGTGTTGTTGCCGGTTGTTCAACCACCGAGCCAGATCCTTCGCTGGAGAGCACACCCGAGAAAGTCAGCTACGGCATGGGCTTGGTGATGGGCGAGCGCATGAGCAATGATCTGCCCGACCTGCAACTGGAACAGTTCATCCAAGGCTTTGAGCATGGTCAATCTGGCGAAGAAGATGCCAAGCGTCTGACTCGCGAAGAAATCCAAACCGCGCTTATGGCCTATCAGGAAGAGCTGCAAAGCCAGCAGAAAGAACAGTACGACGAGCTGGCCCAGAAGAACAAAGAAGCCGGTGAAGCTTTCCTGGCTGAAAACGCCGAGCGTGACGAAGTAAAAACCACAGAGTCCGGGCTTCAATACGAAGTGATTGAAGAAGGCGAAGGTGAAAAGCCAACGGCTTCAGACCGTGTTCAAGTGCACTACACCGGCGAGCTGCTCAACGGTGAAGTATTCGACAGCTCACGGGAGCGTGGCAAGCCGACAACCTTTGGCGTTGGTCAGGTGATCCCTGGTTGGATTGAAGGCTTGCAGCTGATGAGCGAGGGCGCTCGCTACAAGCTGTATATTCCGGCCGAACTGGCTTACGGTGCCGCCGGTAACCAAGCCATTGCGCCGAACGAAACTCTGGTCTTCGATGTTGAGCTTCTAAAAATTAATCCAGAAGCCGAATAATCGCGATCAGCATCTAAAAAGCCGGTCTGAGGGGCAACCCCGGACCGGCTTTTTATTGAACTCAACAACGCCTCAACGCAATTCCAGCCTCAGGCAGAGGCTACCTTTTCCGCGTGGGCATCGTGTAAGTTCTCGATCAGAAAATCTTCCATCTCAAACCGGCTTTCCAACACCTCACCCAAGCGCGACAAATCATTAAACAAAGTATCGATGTCTTCTTGCGTCAGGATTCGGCCATCCACTTGATCATTGAAAGCCAACGCCACTTCGGTGGTCTTCTGAATCTCCGGATACACTTTGCCAGCCAACTCCAAGCCACCGTCGTTAAAGTCCCGAGCTTCTTGTATCAACTGTTCATAGACTTCGAAGTGGCCAGCCGACACATAATCCACCAGCGCTTCGCACAACCGGATGAACTTTTTACTCAGCGCTTCTGATGGGCTGCGCTCGCTTTCGCCGGACAACTCGCAGTAATGCACCAGCAGCTGCTGCCGCTCTTTCAACCAGCGGTCAATCAGCTCACTGACGCCGCCCCAGCGTTCCTTGGCATTCCGACAATTCTCCAACATGACGCCTGTCTCCCTTCGACCAAGCAACCAGTTCACTGGTTTTATTATTCGAGTGGCTTCGCTTTCGTCTAATCAAGTTACCCCAAGGCTACCGTGAGTCGCAACTATTTCAGTTCTGCAACTTATGGCCGAACCAGCGTGGGCAAAACAACATAGCCAAACCCATCAGAACCAACCCGGCAAAGAATACAGCGGTCCAACCCGGAATGCTTAAACCAAGGAAACGCCATACCACTTCGGCGCAATCGCCGGTGCCTCGGAGCGCGGTTTTGAGAACATCGAGCAAAGGCAAAGCCTGCAACAGGTAATCAACCGAAGGCCCGCACGCCGGAACCTGATCCGCTGGTAGGTTCTGCAGCCAAAGCTGCCGACCGGCGATACCCACACCTGCACCCGACGTGATGACCAAGAGGAACCCGTATATTCGGCGGCCTATCTCTGCGGGACCATGCAGAAAAGCGATCAAACTGACCAAGCCTACCCCCATAAAAGCGAAACGTTGCAACCAGCAAAGTGGGCACGGTTTCATTCCCATGATGTGTTCCATATAAAACGCTACGCCTAACAGCGCCGCACACAGCAAAAACACAAAGCCGAACACCCATCTGCTTGTCAAAACGTCACCTCGGAATCATGATGTTAGGTACAAATACTCGATGGACCCAATCGTAACCTATGAATAACGCTAAGCACATGACCAAGAACCGGATTTTTTTCTTACGCCTGCTATTGGTACTTTGCACGGTGAGTTTGTGGCAAAACGCCGCTGTGGCTGAGGAGACAGAGGAAGACGCTTCGGCGGAGAAGGCTGTAACTGATTACATCGAAATGAAACCTGCTTTTGTTACCCACATAGGCAAACCGGGCAACAAAATAAACTACCTGAAGGCCGCGGTTACTCTGCGAGCCTCCGGAGAGTCGGTAAGGCCGGAGGTAGAAGCCCACACCCCAAGGCTGCGCCATGAACTGGTGATGCTGTTTGGGGAACAGACGGATTTAGACGAGCTGTCATCGATGGAAGGGCAACAAGCCTTGCGGGAAGAAGCCACACGAAGAATTAACAGCGTACTTGAAGAGCAACAAACCGGGGAGCAAATCACCGGGGTGCTGTTTACGGAGTTTGTGGTTCAGCGTTAACGCGTTGATTCAGGCGATGCGTGCGAACAGGTTGTCGTTCTTCTGTTGTTTCTGAGCCTTAGCAGCCTCTTGCGCATCGTCCCAGCCTGCTTCCCATGCTGCGATCACCACCTCCCCACGATAAGGGCAACGGGACTTATCCATCCCCATAGACCCAGCCATCGCACCTTGGCGATACGCTTTGTTAAGCGCTTCGACATCCCAACCGAGCCCACCGTCCTTTGCCATAACGTGTCTCCCTACTTTGTATTACACAACGTAACAGTAGGTAACTGAGGCCGCAAACCCAGATCAGCAATCTGTGCGTCACGTCCCTTTTTAGTTGTGACGCACAGTACTGCTCAGGATTTCAGGTAATCCTCCAAAAACTCAGCGAAGGATTGGGTATCAGCGGCTTCCATAGCGACCTGTTCGGCTTTGGAATCTCGGGTCATGGTTTCAAAGCGCGCCAAGGTTTCCGCTGGCAGCGGATTTTCGGTCAGTGTCTGCTTATGTTGCTGCGACACAGACAGCACCCAATCACGATGCCCTAGCCCCGAAGCGTGCATGGCTTCCATCACCCGCGCCGAAGGCACTGACCAGTCGTCGCCCTCAATTTTAGCTTGCTGGGCAGACAGCGCCGTCTGATACGTTTCACCGCCCTGCCAGCTGTCCAGCAGTTCAGCTAATGGCTGCAAACGCGACAGAAGCTCTTTGGCTGCTGGGCCTACCGACACCCGCGTACCGTCCTGACACAAGGTCAAATCCTGCCAGCGACCCTGTGCAACAGCGTCTTTGTAGCCGTCATCCAAGCGGTCGCACTCGTCTTTGCCGATCACTGGAGATTCTGAAAGCAGGCAATCCAACAAGAACAGATCCAGAAAATCCACTTGCTCCCGATTGATGCCAATCGGCGAGAACGGGTCAAGGTCCAGGCACCGTACTTCAATGTATTCCACTCCGCGGGCATCCAGCGCCTGAATCGGCTTTTCGCCACGTTCCGCCGTACGCTTGGGACGAATGGCGCTGTAGTACTCGTTTTCAATCTGCAGGATGCTGGTATTTAATTGTATGAACTCACCGTTCCGGCGCGTACCAATTGCCTCGTAGGCTGGCCAGTCGGTGTGAATGGCCTGATCCAGCGTCTGAGTGTAGGTGGTCAGCTCATTGAAACAAATGTTCAACGAGGCCTGGGCATTGTTGTGGTACCCCAGATCGCCCATTCTCAGCGAGGTCGCATACGTACCGGCCCAAGTGCGATCGTCGAAACGCTTAAGATCGTGTTTCACACCGGCCACAAAACTGGCGTCCAGTGCCGGCGAAGCTCCAAACAACAGCATCAACAACCAACTCCGGCGACGGAAATTCCGAATCAACCAGAAATACTGCTCGGATTTAAAGTCTTTCAGCGCACCGGTATTCCCGGTCACTTCCTGCCATTTTTTCCAGAAGCTATCGGGTAGCGAAAGATTGTAGTGAGCTCCCGCAATACTCTGCATAATACGGCCATAGCGCACGGCCAGGCCTTGGCGGTAGACGTGCTTTAGCTGGCCGGTATTGGAAGTGCCGAATTCAGCAATCGGAATACTCTCATTGCCGTTGATCTCACACGGCATACTGGCCGCCCAGAACACCTCATCTTTGAGATTCTGCTGCACGAACTGGTGGGTATCCCGCAGCGACGCGAGCATGTCCTCGGTGTTATCGAACACCGGCGTGATCAACTCCAGCAAAGCTTCAGAGTAGTCCGTAGTGATCTGAGGATGCGTTAATGCAGCCCCCAGAGCGGAAGGGTGTGGTGTTTGGGCGATAAAGCCGTTGGCATCTGCCCGCAAACCTTCTTTTTCGACACCTTTCAGAAAGCCGCCCCAATCGGAAGCGGAAAACTGGTAAAACAGGGAGTGGCGGGAATCAGCCATCGTAAGCTCCTGTAGCGGCGGCATGCTTTCATTAGGCATGCCACCTGAATCATGTATAGGGGTCAGCGACCGTCTTTTCGCGCCGAGGCCAAAGCCTGAGCCAGCGCACCAGCCATGACACCCTGGCCTTGGCTACCCTGCGGCTTACTACTGGAACGTTTACCCGCCCGATCATTGCCTTTGGAAGCCTTGGTGGATGTATCAGCGCCCGGCTGATCGTCCATGCGCATAGACAGGGCGATCCGTTTACGGGGAATATCCACTTCCATAACTTTGACCTTCACAATATCACCCGCCTTCACCACTTCGCGGGGATCTTTGACGAAAGTATTAGATAAAGCCGAGATGTGTACCAAACCGTCCTGATGCACCCCAATGTCCACAAAAGCCCCGAAATTGGTCACATTGGTGACGGAGCCCTCGAGCACCATTCCCGGCTTCAGGTCGTTCAGGGTTTCAACACCCTCTTCGAAACTGGCGAAGCGGAATTCCGGGCGCGGATCCCGGCCCGGCTTTTCAAGCTCCGCGATAATGTCTTTCACGGTGGGCAAACCAAACTGTTCGGTGACATAGTCCTGCGGGTTCAAGCTACGCAAGAAACTGGTGTCACCCATAAGGTTTTCCACCTTACGATTGTTGCGCTTGGCGATCGCTTCGGCCACACCGTAGGCTTCCGGGTGCACGGAAGAGCCGTCCAGCGGGTTTTCTGCACTGGCGATGCGCAAGAAGCCCGCGGCTTGCTCAAATGTGCGCTCACCCAAGCGGGCAACCTTCATTAGCTGCTTACGAGTTTTGAATACGCCGTTCTGGCTGCGGAAATCCACAATATTCTGCGCGATGGTCTGACTTAAGCCCGACACTCTTGCCAACAACGGAACGGATGCGGTGTTCAAATCCACACCGACGCCGTTTACACAGTCCTCAACCACCGCGTCCAGACTACGGGATAACTGCACCTGAGACACGTCGTGCTGGTACTGACCCACCCCGATGGATTTCGGCTCGATCTTCACCAGCTCCGCCAGCGGATCTTGCAAGCGGCGGGCGATGGAGACTGCGCCACGGATGGTTACATCCAAATCTGGCAGCTCCCGGGAGGCAAATTCCGACGCGGAATAAATGGAGGCGCCGGATTCGTTCACGACAATACGTGCGAGCTTCAATTCCGGGTGACGTTTGGTCAGGTCGGCCACCAGTTTTTCGGTTTCGCGGGACGCCGTGCCGTTACCAATGGCGACCAGTTCAATCTTGAATTTCTGACACCAAGCCGCCAGCTGGGCGATCGAACGATCCCACTGATTCTTCGGCGCATGTGGGTATATCGCACCGTGATCAAGCACCTCGCCAGTGCCGTCGATAACCGCTACTTTAACACCGGTACGCAGGCCGGGATCCAAGCCCAACGTAGGTCGAGGCCCGGCAGGAGCCAACAGCAGCAGGTCTTTCAGATTGGCGGCAAATACATTGATGGCTTCGGCCTCGGCGGCTTCGCGCACCTGAGCCATCAGGTCGGTTTCGATCTGGGTGGACAGTTTCACACGCCAGGTCCAACGCACCACATCGCCCAGCCACTTATCAGCGGCTCGACCGTTATCACGAATGTTCCAATGTGCGGCAATGCGCTGTTCAGCCGGGTGCGGCTGGCGGCGATCGTCTTCCGCATCGCCCATGACAATAGAAAACGTCAGCACGCCTTCGTTACGGCCGCGCAGAATGGCCAGTGCCCGATGCGACGGCACCTTCTTGAGCGGTTCGACATGATCAAAATAATCACGGAACTTGGCCCCCTCGGTTTCCTTACCGGCGACTACCGTTACTTTCAGTTGCCCGTCTTGCCAAACAAAGCTTCGCAGTGAGCCTAACAGCTCTGCGTCTTCGGCAAACCGTTCCATCAGAATGTAGCGTGCCCCATCCAAAGCCGCTTTGATGTCATCAATGCCGGCTTCGCTATTCAGGTAACCGCCAGCGGTGCTTTCGGGATCGAGTGTGGGGTCGTCGTACAGGGCATCGGCCAAAGGCTCCAAACCCGCCTCACGAGCTATTTGAGCTTTGGTTCGGCGCTTGGGCTTATAAGGCAGGTACAAATCTTCGAGCCGGTTTTTGGTATCGGCCGAGCCAATGCTGGCGCGCAGCTCATCTGTCAGTTTGCCTTGCTCATCGATGCTTTTAAGAATCGCCCCGCGACGATCTTCAAGTTCTCGCAGGTAGCGCAAGCGCTCTTCCAGGGTTCGCAACTGATTGTCGTCCAGCGAGCCGGTCACTTCTTTCCGGTAGCGGGCAATAAACGGAACCGAGGCTCCTTCGTCCAGCATAGCAACCGTGGCGTTAACCTGTTGCTCGCGTACTCCAAGTTCTTCAGCAATGCGCTGGGAGATACTGTTCATGCAACCTCTGTGATATCGCTTGCGAAATTAAAGCGCAAAGGTACAGCGGCTTACTCTTACAGGCAAGCGGACCGGTTCTGTTGGGTCAAAAATTGAACAAGATCATCCCACGGCATTGGGCGTGCGAAGTAATAACCCTGAATTTCGTCACAATGCTGCTGCTGCAGAAATGCCAGCTGCTCTTTAGTCTCGACACCTTCAGCTACGACACTCATGTGCAGGCTGTGGGCCAGCGTAATAATGGCTCGAATAATGTGCTCGGCATCCGCGGACTTTCCCAAGTCCTGAATAAACGATTTATCGATTTTTACCAATGAAATGGGCAGGTGCTGCAGGTTACTCAAGGAAGAATACCCGGTACCGAAATCATCCAGCGCAAAGCTAACGCCCAGTTGGTTAAGCTCACGCAGGCAACGCTGGGCGTATTCAGGATCGTGCATCATGGCGCTTTCGGTGAGTTCCAGCTCCAGCAAACTGGTATCCACATTGGCGTTGAAAATAATCCGAAATATGGTTTCGGTCATTTTGGGATCGTGGAACTGCCGGAACGATAAATTCACCGCCAGTACCAACCCGGGAAAGCCCAGTTCGGCGCTCTCCTGCAAGCGCTGGCACGCCTGATCGATCACCCAGTAGCCAATGGGCACAATCAGCCCGCTGCGCTCTGCCACCGGGATGAACTCATCGGGCCCGATCATGCCTCGCTTCGGGTGATTCCAGCGCAGCAGGCACTCCATTCCGCGCACCTCACCCGTCGCCAAGTCTATCCGCGGCTGGTAATACAATTCCAGCTCCTGCGCCCGGATTGCATGGCGCAGGTCGGTTTCCAACCGCAGTTGATACCCGGTCGAAATGTGCAATTCACGATTATAAAAACGGTAACTGGTGCCGGTATCCTGTTTCGCCTCAAACATAGCCCGATTTGCTCGGCGCATTAATTCTTCGGGACTGTCGCCGGCTTCCGGATAGGTCGCCACTCCCAAGCTGGCACTGATCACAATACTCTGGCCATCAATCACAACTGGCTCTGGCACAGTCATGACCAACTTTCGAATGATCTGACTAAGATCCAGAGTATCCTCGACTTTCTCAATAATAATCGCCAGCTCGTCACCGCCAATACGGACCAAAGAATCCACGCGCCGCAACTTCTGCCTCAGCCGATCAGCCAGCTGGACAATGAGTTGGTCACTTTTCTGGTAACCAAAGGAGTCATTGATGCTGCGAAAGCTGTCCACATTCAAGTGCATCAGCGCGAGCCGGCTTTTAGTCCGCTCAGCGCGTAACAGAGCTTGCTGCAAACGGTCAAAAAACAGATCCCGATTGATAAAGCCGGAGGCCACTTCACGACCTAACTGACCGTGCGACAACCCCGAAAGCTGCTCCCGATACCACAGGCACTTTACAGCACGCCGAAAACCCCAAGCTTCCAAACCTTGCCGGCACAAATAATCCGCCGCTCCGCCAGCTTGCATCTCCGGCCCCTTGTCTTCGCTGGATTCAGCACTGATCGCCAGAACCGGCTTATCACCACCGGAGACGGTTAAATATTGAAGAAAGGAAGATTCACATCCGGCATGAAACACGCAATCCCAAACGATGACATCAAAACTGGCGTTATAGATCAGGTCGTCACAATCAATTAGATCGGGGCACCAAGTCGCATCGGGACTCAGTTCCGCATCACCGCTCAGCATGTCCTGATACCACAAAAAATCTGTGTACTCAGGGGTCAAAACAAGAAGACGCAGGCGGTCGTTCCTGCTGTCGGGGGGCAAAGTCATCGCACGGGATCCATGTATCGTTAAGCGAAACGTCCGTAGTTTCTAGCATAGCGTATAGATCCCGAAGGTACATACTGCCGGGCTGGTGTAGAATAGAAAAACAGTGACTCCTCCTGCACGATTCTTTTATTTGGCCTCAATACTGTGAACAAGCTCAACCCCAGACAACGAGAAGCGGTTCGTTACGCAGACGGTCCCCTATTGGTACTGGCTGGTGCAGGCAGTGGCAAAACCAGTGTGATCACCCGAAAGATCGCCCACCTGATTGAAGATCTGGGCATTCCCGGACGCCACATCGCCGCGCTAACGTTTACGAACAAAGCCGCTCGAGAAATGAAGGAGCGAGTCGGCAAGATTGTTGACCGTGGAAAAGCTCGAGGCCTGATTGTTTCGACCTTTCACAATCTAGGCCTGAACATCATTCGGGATGAACACCCGCATATGGGTTACCACCCCGGCTTCTCGATTTTCGATGCCGAAGACGCTAAAGCCCTGCTGCAAGATCTGATGATGCGTGGCGGTAGTGCCGAGGCTGGCGACGAAGTGAACGATGTGCAGATGACCATTTCGTCTTGGAAGAACGCACTGCGCAGTCCAGCCGAGGCCTACAGCAAAGCCGCCGACGAACGGGAACAACGCATTGCCATTATCTACAAGCAATACAATGAGTATCTGAAGGCCTACAACGCCGTTGATTTTGACGACCTGATTCTGCTGCCCGTGCAGCTATTCCGGGATTTCCCGGACGTACTGGCGAAGTGGCGCAAGAAGATTCGCTACCTGCTGGTGGATGAGTATCAGGACACCAACGTCTGCCAGTATGAGCTGGTCAAGCAATTGGTAGCCGAACGCGCCGCGTTTACCGTGGTCGGCGACGACGACCAGTCTATTTACGCTTGGCGGGGCGCACGCCCAGAGAATCTGGTGCAATTGAAAGAAGACTTCCCGAGCCTGAAAATCGTTAAATTGGAGCAAAACTACCGTTCCACGGCCCGGATTCTGCGCAGCGCCAACACCGTTATCGCCAACAATCCGCACGTGTTTGAGAAAGCACTGTGGAGTGACCACACCATCGGTGAGGAAATCCGCATCATCCGGTGCCGCAGCGAAGATGCGGAAACGGAACGCGTTGCCACCGAAATATTGGACCAAAAACTTAAAAATGGACTGAATTTCCAGGATTTTGCAGTGCTCTACCGGGGTAACCATCAAGCCCGTCTATTGGAAATGAAATTGCAGGCCTACCAGATCCCGTATCGGTTATCCGGCGGTCAGTCTTTCTTTTCCAAAAGCGAAATCAAAGACGCCATGTCGTACCTGCGGTTGCTGATTAACCCGGACGACAATGCGGCGTTTCTGCGAGTGGTGAACGTACCTCGCCGGGAAATCGGCCCTCGCACGCTGGAACAGTTGAGCCATTACTCCCGGTCTCGCAACGTGAGTCTGTTCAAAGCCCTTAGCGACATGGGCGCAGAAACCCACGTTACCGAGAAAGGGCTGGATCGCCTTCGGCGTTTCGCCCATTGGGTAGACAAAACCTGCGAGCGGCTGTTTTCGGAAGATCCGATTCCGGTGGTCAAGCAGCTGTTCACTGATATTGAATACGAAGAATGGCTACACCAACACTCCGGCAGCCCGAAACAAGCGGAGCGTCGGATGGAAAACATCTGGTATTTGGTGGAGTCCATCCAGCGCATGCTGGACGACGGCAAAGGCACTGCGGACGAGCTGGGCATCGAAGACGCCATCGCCAAACTGATTCTGCGCGACATGATGGAACAGCGGGAGGAGGAAGATGACAGCGACAAGGTACAGCTGCTGACGCTGCACGCCTCGAAAGGGCTGGAATTTCCGCACGTGTTTATTATGGGGCTTGAAGAAGAAATTCTGCCACACCGGAGCAGTATTGAAGAAGGCAATATCGAGGAAGAGCGGCGACTCATGTACGTGGGCATCACCCGCGCGCGAGAAACTCTGTCGCTGACCTATGCCGCCTCACGGAAACAATACGGCGAAAAGCTGGAAACCATCCCCAGCCGTTTTCTGGACGAGTTACCGGAAGAAGACGTGAAGTGGGAAGGCTTGGGCGATCAGGATAAAGAGGCCAATCAGAAAAAAGGCAAGGCCACTCTCAGCGCACTGATCGGAGATCTTGGCCTATAAACCAACAAAGCCCCGCATTGCGGGGCTTTGTTGCATTGCAAGCCAATCTTACTGGCTTGACTCGACCATGTGCTCAACCGCTGCGGTGATCTCTTCATCCCCACAGCTGGCGCAACCACCTTTCGGAGGCATGGCATTGAAACCGTTGAGCGCGTGCTCAAACAAGGTTTCCAAGCCTTTCTCGATGCGAGGAGCCCAGGCATCGGCATTACCAACAACCGGCGCACCAGCAGCACCCGTAGCGTGACATGCCGTGCAGGAAGCTTCATAAACTTCACTGCCTGAACGCGGTCCGGAGCTGGCCGAAGCGGCAACCGCTTGTCCGCAATCATCACCCTGCAAACACAGCTCGCCTACCGGTTTGATGCGCTCACGGATTTCATCTTCGACACTTGCCAGTGCCGTACCGGCAGCCAAGCTAAAGCCAAGCAAACCAACAGCCAGGACTCTCTTCATCTTCACAATGCACCTCGCATTTGAGCGTTATAATATTTCGGTCGCAGCATTATAGCGATTGAGCCCCTGCAAAAAAACCAAACAGCAGAATCAGAATTTGATTTCAACCCATTTAATGACAGTTTTGTAGGCTGCAACCCAATGCTATTCGTTTCCGGTTACCATAGGCACTACTGTACCACCCTTCACGATCTGTGAGCCTAAATATGCCCCAAATACCTGACCAGCAACCCGATAAACGGCGCAAGCCCCTGCTGATTCTCGAGTTTAGTTCTTTGGCGATTCTTCTGTTTTCGATGGGCTGGTTCAGCAATCAATCCAACGCCGATAACCCTATCAGTCCGGCCTGGTTGTTAGTTCCAGCAATCGCCAGCCTCGGTGTCTTTTTAAGTTTTATTGGTTTGATGTATTTACGCTGGGTCGCGGCCGTCACCGATGAGCGCCGTGGCCGCCACAAGGTGATTTTTACGTTACTCGCCATCACGCTGCTGGGTGTTTGGCTGTACGGCATCGGCAACACATGGATTAGCCTCAACGCCCGTTAAAGGAATCTCCCATGACGTTTCGATTTCACCTTGCCTTTTCACTGTGCTTTGTCACTCTGGCTCCGGCGCTACCCGCCTGGGCCGACAATAAAATAAACTCGGACAACGTGGAGTGCGCGCTCATCCTAGACGGCGTTCGCCGGCTTGCTTGTTACGATGCCCAACACAATCCGAAGGCGGCTCGGGAAGACGCGAAGGAGGAATCTGTCGAGCAAGCAAACAAACGTGCCGATGTCTTGGCCATAGACAAGGAGAAGCGTGAGGAGATTGTGGGTAATGCTTTGGAGGATGATCCGGATGCCGGCGTTATGGATTCGCTGGTCAGCAGTTACCTAGAAGCAGAGAAGAGCCTGTTCCACTTCACCGGCAGTTTTGTGTCCCACAAGCCCAATTACATTTTGCCCCTGACCTGGGTGAAAGACCCGAATTACACGCCTTACAGCCCCCGATTGGGCCATACCTTTTACGATTATGATCTCACCCGAGAGGAGGCGAAATACCAACTTAGCTTCAAGATTCCACTGTTGACGGGGATTTTCGATGAAAAGACCACGTTCTGGTTTGGCTATACCCAGAAGTCACTTTGGCAGGTGTATAACCAGGATGAATCGGCTCCGTTTCGGGAAACCAATTATGAGCCGGAGTTGTTTTTTCGCCATCAACTGAATTGGAACATTGGTCCGGGTACGTTAAACACGGTGTCGTTAGGGCTGAATCATCAGTCCAATGGGCAGGCGGATCCGCGTTCGCGAAGCTGGAATCGTCTTATCGGCTCAGCGGCTTACAGCTATAACCGATGGCTGTTTATGGTGAAGCCTTGGTTGCGACTTCCTGAACGAAGCAGTGATGATGATAATGCAGACATTGAGCGGTATTTGGGGCACGCCAGCTATCATGCGGTGTATAAGCTGACGGAGGATCGTACGTTTTCTTTGAAGCTGTTGAATAATTTACGGTCAGATAATCGGACGTCGGTTGAGTTTGGGTATAGCTTTCCTATGGGGGATTCGTTGAAGGGGTTCTTCCAGTATTACAACGGGTATGGGGAGAGCTTGATTGACTATAACGTGCGGATTGAGCGGTTTGGCATTGGGATTATGTTGAACGACTGGCTCTAACACTTCGCTAAGCAAAAGAGTAAGGCCGAGGTATCGGTTACACCGTCTAAAACGGAAAACGTGGTTTCCCTGAATGTTTTAGACGGTGTAACCGATACCTCGGCCCCGACCTTTGTGCTGGACGCCTTTCGTTACGCGTTCAGCTTTTCCATTTCTTCTAGCAGCTCTTTGGTTTTCTCTTCCATCAGAGCGATATCCGCTCTGGATTCTACGTTCAGGCGAACTACCGGTTCGGTGTTCGACATGCGCAGATTGAAGCGCCAGTTGTCGAATTCGATGCTCAGGCCGTCTACGAAGCTGATACTTTTCGCGCCGAAGGAGTACTTCTCTTCGATGGCTGCGATCACTTTCGCTGGGTCGTTGATGGTGCGGTTGATTTCGCCGCTGGCCGGGTAGGCTTCGATTCTGGCGTCGATGAGGGACGACAGGGTTTGGCCGGACTGGCACAGGCGTTCGGCGATCAGTAGCCACGGGATCATGCCGCTGTCGCAGTAGGCGAAGTCGCGGAAGTAGTGGTGAGCGCTCATTTCGCCACCGTACACGGCGTCTTCGTCGCGCATTCTTTGTTTGATGAAGGCGTGTCCGGTTTTGCTTTCGATGGCTTTGCCGCCGGCGGCTTCAACCAAGTCCTGGGTGTTCCAGACCAGTCTGGGGTCGTGAATGACGCTGCCCGGGCCGGTTTTTCTGAGGAATTGGTCTGCCAGCAGGCCGACGATGTAGTAGCCCTCGATGAAGCGGCCGTTTTCGTCGAAGAAGAAGCAGCGGTCGTAGTCGCCGTCCCAGGCGATGCCCATGGCGGCTCCATGCTCTTTGACGGCATCCGCGGTGGCTGCGCGGTTTTCTTCGAGGATAGGATTCGGCACGCCGTTCGGGAAGTTTCCATCCGGCTGGTGGTGCACTTTGATGAATTCGAACGGCAGGTGTTTTTCGAGTTCGTCGATCACCAAACCTGCACCACCGTTACCGGCGTTTACCACGATTTTCATCGGTTTCAGGGCTGCCGCGTCGATGTAGCCCAACAGGTGGTCGATGTAGGCGCTGGTGACTTCCAATGTCTCGTATTTGCCTTGCACCGGAGCATCGCCAAACGGCTCTTTTACCCGATCACGGATTTCGTTAAGGCCGTTATCTGAGCTGATGGGCCGGGATTCCGGGCCCACCATTTTCATGCCGTTGTGATGCTTGGGGTTGTGGCTGGCGGTGACCATGATGCCGCCGTCCACACCGTAATGACTGGTTGCGAAGTACACGTACTCAGTTCCGCACAAGCCGATGTCGAGCACATCGGCACCGGCAGCCATCAGGCCGGAGCTCAGGGCCTCGGCGATTTCCGGGCTGGACAAGCGGATGTCGTATCCAACGATAACCTTTTTCGCTCCGGTGACTTCGACGTACGCTCGGCCGATTTTCTCGGCCAGGGTCGGGTTCAGTTGCTCCGGCACGCTGCCGCGCAGGTCATAGGCCTTAAAGCAAGACAGATCCATTGTAAGTAATTACTCCGCTGCGGATGACTGAAGCTGAATGTAGTTCTGAATGCCCATCTGTTTGATCATTTCCAGCTGGGTTTCCAGCCAGTCAATGTGCTCTTCTTCGCTGTCCAGAATGCTGCGGAACAGTTGGCGGCTGGTGTAATCGTTCACCTGCTCGCAGTAGGCAATCGCTTCTTTCAAATCAACGTGAGCGATGTGTTCGATTTTCAGGTCGCATTCGATCATTTCCTGCACATGCTCACCAATCAGAAGCTTGTTCAGGTCTTGCAGGTTGGGCAGGCCTTCGAGAAAGAGAATGCGCTCGATCAGCTGATCGGCGTGCTTCATTTCATCGATGGATTCTTCGTATTCTTTGGCGGCGAGTTTGGTGATGCCCCAGTCTTTGTACATGCGTGAATGCAGGAAATACTGGTTGATGGCCGTCAGTTCGTTAGCGAGTACCTTGTTCAGGTACTGGATGACTTTTTTATCACCTTTCATTGCAGCGCTCCTTGATCGCCGCGGCCGTTTCAAGCTGTAAACGGTGACCGGCGGCTGTTTCGGGTTCAGCGAACTCTTTTCGATTTCGCGTAGTACGAGACAAGGATAGCGTGTTAGAACCTATTTCGAAATCAGAGGGGTAAAAAACCCCTCAGGCTGGCATCGCCAGCAGGTTGGCCATCGCAAGATAGTCTGAAGAACGGGTCTCTTTCAGAATGCTTCGGGCCATGCTGGCGCAGCGGCCGCATTGGGTGCCCACGCCCAGCTCTTTGCCAAGCTGGCGCACAGAGGAAACACCGTTTTCTGCGGCTTCGCGGATGTCTCTGTCGGTAACTCCGTGGCAAAGGCATACGTACATAGAGGGCTCTCACTAACGATAACAATGTTAGTGATAATTATTGTCATTCACATCCCCAATTGCAACCCAAATTGCGTTATTTTTGTGCGATATGCCGAATTAGGATTCGGCTTCGCGGGTGAGGTTGCGATTCCCCGTCTCGGTCACCACCACGTTGTCTTCGATGCGGATACCTCCGCAGCCCCTCAGTTCACCCAACCGTTCGCGGTTTAAGTACTGTCCCAAACGCCCCTCCAGTATCGGTTCAAGCAGAGAGGGTATGAAATACAGCCCAGGCTCGATGGTCACAACCATCCCGGGCTCCAATGTTCTCGTTAGACGAAGGAACGGAGCGTCGTCCGGAGGTGGGACCGGCTTACCGGCCACATCGTGCACTTGCGCTCCCAAGAAATGACCAATGCCATGGGGGAAAAATGCCCGGGTGATTCCCTCAGCCACCATGTCTTCGTCGCTCAGCCCGGTCACCAGACCCGCGGCATTCAAGAGGGCCGCAATGCCCTGATGAGTGCGGCGATGAATATCCACATATTCCACGCCCGGTGCGACCATGTCGCACAAACGAAACTGCAGCTGCTCAAGCCCGTGCACCAAAGCGGCAAAACGACCTTCCTCTACCCCAGCGGTGGTGCGGGTAATATCAGAGCAATAGCCCCGGTAACGCACACCGGCATCAATTAACAGGCTGCGAGATTTAGTCGGGGTTGCCATATCGTAGTACTGGTAATGCAGCGTGCTGGCATGTTCGTTAATGCCAATAATGCTGTTATACGGCGCTTCAGCTTCACGCTGCCGGGTTGCCTGTTGGTAAGCCAAGCTGATATCAAACTCGCTGGCACCCGCCAAAAAGGCATCGCGTGCGGCGCGGTGACCCGCCACCGCTATTACGTTGGCCTTGGCCAGACAAGCGATTTCGTAGGGAGTTTTGTGCACTCGAGCTTCATCCAGTGCGACACACAATGTCTCTGGGTTGTGAGTGCCGGGTAAACCGACGAGGAGGTTGGGATCGCCGATAACGGCTAATTCACTCACGCCATCGAATTCCGGCGCCGCACGATGGTCGCGGTAGGTGAGCTCAATTTCCTCGTGCCAAGGCTCCGTTGTCAGTTCCAAGGTCGCATGCCAGAAATCCACCGGTTGATACAACGACAACAAAGGTTTGCGCCCCGGCCGGATCAACAGCCAAGCGTGTTCAAACCCGGCCAAGCCAGTCCAGTGCAAGAACGGACCATAGCCCTGAAACACCCAACCCTGATCGTCACCGTATTGCAGAGGCGACGCTCCGGAGCTGATCATCAACCCATCGTACCCGTGTTCCGCCAACGCGGCTTGGTATCGGGTTTGAAGCGTTTTGATGTGATCTCGCTGAAGCATCAGCAAATCGGTGTCCGGCATCTCGGGTTCCTGTTCAGTTAGTGTCGTTGAAGAGAGCCTCCCTGCTGCCTTCCGTAAAACCTGGGTTTGTTACAGCCGCCCTTCTTCCACTCCGTGGCAAGCAACCTGAACGCTGGCATCGGTCGCGATCAGCTTCGGCACCTCGATGCGACAGCGTTCGTTGGCGTGCGGGCAACGGCCGTGGAAAACGCACCCTGAAGGCAAATTCACCGGCGTTGGCACTTCTCCTTGCAAACGAATGTAGTTGGGCCGCTCATCTTCCAATTTTGGAATAGCAGACAACAATGCTTGCGTGTAAGGATGGCGAGGATTAGCGAACAAGGTTTTCGTGTCCGCCAGCTCACACACCCGGCCCAGATACATCACCGCCACCCGGGTACCAAAGTGCTCAACCACCGCCAAGTCGTGGGTGATGAACAGGTAAGTCAGGTTTCGGGTTTCCTGCGCTTCCATCATCAGGTTGAGCACCTGCGCCTGAATAGAAACATCCAACGCGGAAATAGGCTCATCGGCTACGATAAACTCAGGATCTACCGCAAGCGCGCGAGCGATCGCGATACGCTGGCGCTGACCGCCAGAGAATTCGTGCCCAAACCTCGCGCCCCAATCCGGATCAATCCCGACCGACTGCATCACTTCCTGAACCTTGGCGCGTATTTCATTTTGAGATAAATCCGGCTGATGAAAGCGTACCGGTTCTTCCAGAGTTTGCTGAATGGTCATACGCGGGTTCAATGACGCATAGGGGTTCTGGAAAATCATCTGCATTTTACGATGGTACGGCAGCGCATCACGCCCCGTCAGGTTATCAATGCGCTTACCGTCATAGTGAATTTCGCCGGCAGTCGGCGACAGCAGCCCCATCACGGTACGTGCCACCGTTGATTTGCCGCAACCCGATTCACCCACCACACACAACGCTTCGCCTTTGTGCACCTGAAGGTCTACGCCGTTAATGGCATGAACGGCTTCCTGTTTACGCTGGAAGCGCCCGCCTTTGAAGGTGATTTGCTCCAGCAAACTGCCGGACAGATCGAACTGTTTTTCCAAGCCACGAATTTCAACCAAGGGGGAGGTCATGGGCGCTCCTCCTGCATGTGTTTCTCCTGTTCAATCCGTTTGCTGACTTCGAAACATGCCACGTCCACCTTCCCTGCCTGCACATAGTCCGGCATAACCTGCCGGCACTCATCGGTCGCATATTCGCAACGAGGATGGAACGGGCAACCGGTGGGTACTTTTTTCAGGGACGGCATCGAGCCTGGAATCTGGAACAGTCTTGCTCCGGGCTCGCCCATTTGTGGCAAAGCGCTGATCAAACCACCGGTATAGGGGTGCTGAGCGTTGTTGATGATGTCGCGGGTCGGGCCCTGTTCGATAATTCGGCCTGAATACATCACCAACATCCGCTGCGTCACCTGAGATACCACCCCCAGATCGTGGGTGATCAGCATCAGTGCGACGTTTTCCTGCTCACACAGATTGAGCAGCAAGTCCATGATTTCGGCCTGAATGGTGACATCCAGCGCGGTGGTTGGCTCATCGGCGATGATGACTTCCGGGTCCAGCAACAGGGCGATGGCAATGATCACGCGCTGGCGCATGCCACCAGACAACTCGTGGGGATACTGATCCAACCGTTTCTCCGGCGACGGGATCTGCACTTTCTGAAGCCGGTCCAAGGCAATCGCACGAGCTTCTTTCTTACTGATTTTCCGATGCGCCAGAATGGCCTCGACCATTTGCGTGCCAATGGTGAGCACTGGATTCAGGGTCATCATCGGGTCTTGGAAGATCATCGCAATACGGTTGCCACGAATCTTGCGCAATTCCCGCTCGCTCATGGCCGCCAAATTTTTGCCTTCGAACAGAATCTGGCCACCGGCAATGAAGCCAGGCTTGGCGATCAAGTTCAGGATAGAGAACGCCGCCACCGATTTACCGGCACCGGACTCCCCTACCAATCCAAGACGCTCGCCTTTATCCAGGCTGAAACTGATGCCGCGCAAGGCCGTTAAATCACCACCACGCACAGCAAAACGCACATCCAGATTTTTTACTTCCAACAGTGCCATGGCGTTACCCCTTATACAGCCGTGGGTTCATTACATCCCGCAACCAGTCACCCAACAGATTGATGACCAGTACGAGCACCACCAGCACTAACCCCGGAATCAATGTGATCCACCAGGAGCCACTCTGAATGTAGTCAAAACCGGACTTAATCAAGGAGCCCAACGACGGCTGGGTTTCCGGCATACCCAGGCCGAGAAACGACAACGCCGCTTCTGAAATAATGGCGTTGGCGATCTGCACCGTGCCAATAACAAAAATCGGCGACAGCGTATTCGGCAAAATATGACGAAACATAATGCGCGGTGTGCCAAAGCCCATGACCTTGGCGGCATCGACATACTCTTTCTTCTTCTCCGCCAGCACCGAGGCGCGCACGGTACGGGCGATCTGTGGCCATTCGGCCACACCGATGATGAAGATCAGCATGTAGATGGCGATTTCACCGAACATCAGGTTACCGAAACTGGCTTTGAAGACCGCACCCACGATAATGGCAACCATCAGAGTCGAGAAGGACAGCTGAACATCAGCAATGCGCATCAGCACCGCATCAACTTTACCCCCTAGATAGCCCGCCAACAGGCCGAATAGCACACCCAAAATCGATTGCAGCAAGACCGCGCCGAAGCCAATCATCAGCGACACCCGGGTGCCGTACAAAATGGTCGAGAGCATATCCCGGCCTTGGGCATCGGTACCTAAAGGGAATGCCGGATCGGAGCCATCCAGCCCGGCCGGCGGCAACTCAGAATTCATGATGTCGATCTGGGCCAGATCATAAGGGTCAGCCGGCGCCAGCATGGGCGCGAACACCGCCGCCAACACCATCAGCAGCAAGACGATAAAACTGGCGATAGCCACCTTGTCGCGCTTGAAGCTGTACCAGAAAAAGGACTCGCGGAAGCGGTCCCAGCGGGAAACCGTTGCCGTTGTCATGCTTTCTTACCTGCCAGTTTGACGGTGGGGTTGACCAATCCGTAGATCAAATCCACCAGAGTATTGGTTATCACGAAGATCAGACCTACCACCATCAGATAAGCCACGATCAGCGGGATGTCACTGCGAGTGATGGCTTCCAGGAACATCAGCCCTAATCCGGGCCACTGGAACACCGTCTCGGTTAGAATTGTATAAGCCACCATGATGCCAATCTGCACACCGCCAACGGTAATCACCGGCAGCATGGTGTTCTTCAAAGCATGAAGGAAGTTAATCCGGCCGGCACTCAAACCTTTTGCTCGGGCAAAACGGATGTAGTCGCTCTGTAACACTTCCATCATTTCCGCGCGGATCAAGCGGATAAACAACGGCAACATGATCGAGGCCAGAGAGATGCACGGCAGCAACAGGTGCGCCAACCCTTCGCGGGTAAACAATCCAGAATGCCAGGTGCCGAACAGATGAACGAGTTCATCGCCGCGGCCGTAGGAAGGCAAGCCGCCTTCGGTGGTGAGAAACTCGTTCATCCATTGGCCCCACCCGGTGTCACTCGGGAACCAATTCACGGTAACGCCGATGGAGAACAGTTGGATCAAGACAATGGCCGTGAGAAACACCGGGATCGAGATCCCCACTGTACTCACACCCATGAAGAATTTAGACAGCCAGGCTTGTGGCCGTATGGCCGCATAAACCCCGATCGGAACCGATAAAAGTATAATCATCAAACTGGCGCCGATGACGAGCTCAAGCGTTGCAGGCAGGTGCTCGGCAATGACCTCAAGTGCCGGTTTGCTGTAAAAATAAGAGTTGCCCAGATCGCCCTGAATAGCGTTCCCGGCGAACCGGAAATACTGGACCAAGAAAGGATCGTTCAATCCCAATTCTTCTCGAATGGCTTCCCGTTCCTCTTCTGAAACGGACATGCCTACCATTTCCTGAAGCGGGTCCCCGAGGCCATCCTGTATGGCAAAGGCAATCACACTGATCACAAACATGACCAGCAACGCCTGGGATATCCGCTGAACCAAAAACGCTAGCATGGAGGTTTTACCGTTGGTGAGTACTAGTTTACCCCTCTCCCATTGCGGGAGAAGGGTTTGAATGCAGGAACTAGTGCCTGTTATTCAACAACGAGATCACCCAAATACGGGAAGTTCATCACGTTGAGTACAGGTGCAATGTTGACGCCTTTCTTAGACGCCCAGGCCAGATCCTGCCAGTGCAAAGGTACAAAAGCGGCGTCATCGTACAAGCGCCGCTCAACTTCTTGCAACATGGCAGCACGCTTGTCGAGATCGGTTTCGACGTTGGCTTTCTTCACCAGTGCGTCGATTTCCGGGTTGCAGTAGTTGCCCGCGTTGTATTGACCAGCGCCAGAATCGGATTCTGTGCAGAAGGTCAGGAACTCGAAGAAGTTCGCTGAGTCTTCGGTATCGGCATGCCAGCCAATCAGCATCATGTCCGCTGAGCGGTTATCGTACTCCGGCCAGTACTGCGCCTTGGGCAAGGTTTTCAGATCCACTTTAATGTTGATACGAGCCAACATCGCTGCAGCCGCCTGGGCGATTTTGTCATCGTTCACGTAGCGGTTGTTAGGCGACATCATGGTGATGGTGAAGCCATCCTCGTAACCCGCTTCTTTCATTAGTTGCTTGGCCTTCGCCACATCAAACCGCGGCTTCAGGTTTTCGTTGTGGCCCTGATAACCCGCTGGTGACATTTGGGCTGCCGGCGTGGCAAAGCCTTTCATGATCTTGGCCGCAATGCCTTCCTGGTTGATGGCGTAGGCAACCGCCTGACGCACCTTCGGGTTTTTAAAGGCTTCAACCCGCTCCTGGTTCATGTGGAACAGAATGATGCGGGTACCGCTCATGGTCACCAGTTCACTGTTGCGATCACGCTTGATGCGGTCCAGATCGTTCGGCGGCACCGGCGCAATGAAATCCACACCGCCGGACAACAAAGCTGATACACGAGTCGCATTTTCCTTAATCGGTGTCAGGACAATTTTGCCCACATTGCCCGGGGACTCGGTGTCCCAGTAGTCGTCAAAGCGTTCAAATTCAACGCGCACGCCCTGGCGACGATCCGCAACGGTGAAAGGCCCAGTACCAGAGAGGTTCTCGGAAGCAAAGGAGTTGCCGTGTTTAAGGATGGCATTTTTATCTTTGCCGTCTTCGGTTTCACCGCTGTAAAACTGGCTATCCAGCGGGAAAATGTAGGTCGCCGTGTTCAGCAGAAGCGGAAACGGCTCAGCGGTCATAAGCTCGAAGGTATAATCATCGATGATTTTAATGCCACTGAACGGCTGAAAGATGGCCTTAAAGTCTTGGCTTTCTTTCAGGCGGTCATAAGTAAACTTTACATCCGCCGAGGTGAGCTCGTTACCAGAATGAAACTTCACGCCTTTGCGCAAGGTAAAGCGCATGGTGTTCTCATCAACACGCTCCCAGCTTTCAGCCAGACGCGGCTCGAACCCGAGATCTTTTGTCCAACGCACGAGCGGATCAAATGCCATGTGGGACAACTGCAAAATACCGCCAGACAGTTGCTCATGGATATCCAGTGTAACCGGGTCGGAATCGTACGCTATCTTCAGTTCTTTCGTTGCTTCGGCGGACATAGCTACCGGCGCAGCCGCCAGCGCCATGGAACCAACAAAAGCTGCTAATAATTTTTTCATCGCGTATCCCATCATCATTATAAGAATTTTGGACGCATCGATGCTCTATATGCATTCGACGTCTAAGCTCAAAGCTAGCTGGCAAAGCACATTACATCAATAGTAATTATTCATCAGGAGTCTGGCTGGATGAAATGGCGAGGGCCTGTTCTATGCGTTTGTAGCTTATGCGGTTAGCGCTACTTTGAACCAATAGGCCTCAATCACACGCATAACCTCAACCAAACCCTGAAAACGGACGGGAACTCGGATCACTGACGCTGCGCCGTTCGAATACAGTCTGGCGAGGTCAAATGTCGCCTGTTCCGAGTAAAAAATGATCACGGGCACGTGACTGAATCGCTGCGATGATTTCACTTTCATAAGCCAATCATCGACACCGGTCGCCTCTTCCCTGATCAAGTACATCAACAAATGCGGCAACGCATCGGAATCCTCTGAGAGATCAGCGACACGCTCATCAAACTCCCCCTCGCTAGCCATCACCGTCAGATTGTGACCCAAGGCGTTCATGCGCAATGCTTCTTCGAGGTCGTCACCTTCTTTGCTCGCGGCAATCAACCACACGTTCAAACCGGCTTTCCGTGGATATAACATCGTTTCTCCCTAACTTTCTGCCTGGGTCGTCACTATGCCTTACCGTCGGCCCGCCCCCGCAAAGCCCATTCACTGGCTTCTTTAAAATTCTGGGGTTCGGACACGAGGTATCCCTGACCCAGCGAACATCCTATTTCACGAAGGGACGCCAACTGCTGGGGTGTTTCGATGCCCTCGGCTATGACCTCCATGCCTAAGGACTTTGCCATGGTCACAATTGCGGTACAGATCTCCGGTTCCTTCAATTCAACCGAACCTTCCGATACAAAACTTTTGTCGATTTTCACGATGTCGGCTGGGAATTGCCGTAGATAACGCAGGGAGGAGTACCCGGTCCCAAAATCATCGATGGCTATTTTAACGCCCAGGGCACGCAACCGAACCAGCTCGTTTGCTACCCGCCCATGTTCCTCACCACTGTCCAGCAAGCTTTCCTCGGTGACTTCAACTTCAAGCTGCTCCAGCGCTATCCCGTTTGATGCCGCCAGCGTTTCTAGCGCATCCACAAACCTGCCGGACTTCAGTTGCAGTGGCGATACGTTGAGGGCAATTCGGCAATCCGATACACCCTGCTGTAACCACTCTCGCAAGTAATCGCAGACTTTCGATACCACCCACTCTCCAACGGGGACAATCAGGCCAGTCTTCTCGGCAACCGGAATGAATTCGAACGGAGATATCATCTCATCGGCACCCACATGCCAGCGCAATAAAGCTTCAAACCCCGTTAAACGCTGGTCCTCCAGCGCCCACTGCGGCTGGAGATACAATTCAAACTGGTCGTGCTCCAACGCGTACCGCAACCCTTTTTCGATATAGAGATGTCGCTCTAGCTGGGTTTGCAAATTGGCCGTAAAGCACTGAATCTTACTACCCCCGTTTCGTTTCGCCTCATAAAGCGCAATGTCCGCTTTTTGCATCAGTTTGATCGGTGTATCGCCGTTTTCCGGATACAACGCGACACCTACACTGGCGGTGATATTTAACTCGTGAGCGCCCACCGGTGACGGGCGTGATAAGGCAAATACGATTTTGTCAGCGACGGCCAAGGCATCACCAACACTGTGCAGATCATCGATGAGAATAGTGAACTCATCACCGCCAATCCGCGCAATGAAATCAGACTCACGAACAACCGCTTTCAAGCGATCCGATATCAACAACAACAACAAATCACCTGTGGGGTGGCCCAGCGAATCATTAATCTCCTTGAAGCGGTCGAGGTCAAGGAAAAGCACGGCCAATTTACCGCCTGAGCGCTTGCACCGTGCCAGCGAGCTTTCAAGAATTTCTTCAAACAGCAGGCGATTGCCCAATCCTGTTAACGGGTCTCGCTTCACCAAACTCTGAAGTTCTAACTCAGCCTCTTTGTGCCGGATCGCATGGCGAATCGTACGTTCCAGCAGCGACAAACTGATTTCACCCTTGGGCAAAAAATCGGCGGCGCCCAGTTCGAGCACCTCATCGTCTATTGTTTGCGAATCGGCCCCAGTCAAAACCACAATCGGAACTTCGCAATGGATCCGTCGGGCTTCGCGCAGGATGTCACAGGCCGTTTCCCGCCCCAGAAAATAATCCACCAGAAACACATCGCATTCCGGCGCCAACAATTCCTGGCGCGCTTCGTCCAGCGTGCCAAAATGGCACAACTGAAACCGATAACGTGTCGAGCCTAGGAGCAACTCGTCCAGAATAAGGAAATCAGCGGGGTCATCGTCGATAATATGAACCCGAATCGTTTTCTTATTGCTTACCACTAGGCAACTCCACTACTGAACACCAATAGGCGTGAAATGCTTTCACCTGGGCCACCAGTTTTTCGAAATCCACTGGTTTGGCAATGTAAGAATTGGCTCCCAACTGATAACTTTTGAGCACCTCCTCTTCTCTATTAGAGGTGGTCATCACGATGATCGGCAGAAACCGGAGACGCGGGTCTTTTTGGATTTCAGTAAGACATTCTCGCCCATCCATTTTCGGCATATTCAGGTCCAGGAGGATCAGCCCCGGCATGGGATACTCAACCTCATTGGTATACGGCGGCTCGCGCCTTAAATAGCGCATCAACTCAACGCCATTATCGACGAAGTAGAGTGGATTCACCGCCTTTGCCTCTTCAAAGGCCTCTTTCGTCAGCAATTGATCGAGCGGGTCGTCATCAGCCATTAGAATCGGTACGGGCTTCAAAAGCTGTCTCCCGAGCCAGCAGCCTGCGGCAAGTCAAACCGGAAGCGGGCACCTTTACCCTCCTCACTCTCAGCAATGATTGAGCCACCGTGCCGTTCCACAATTTTGCGGCAAATGGCAAGACCCATTCCGGTCCCCTCGTATTCACCCCGACCATGTAGCCGCTTAAACACGTCAAAGATCTGATCTTTATAGGCGCCGTCGAACCCAATCCCGTTGTCTGTGACGGTCACCTCGCAGCGACCGGGCAACATACTCGGGCGAGCAGTTATCTCGATCACCAGCGGGGTCTCGGGCGGGCAATATTTCAATGAATTGCCGATCAGGTTCTGCATCAGCTGCCGAAGCTGCGCTGGATCACCGCGAACCCAGCACAAGTCACCCACCTTAATCGTCGCTTGGCTCTCCTCGATACGGAGCTGAAGATCCCGGGTTGCGTCTTCAACAACCTGCTGCAAGCTCAGCTCTCCGTGACCTTCGTCGCTGGAACTGATTCGACTGTAACTGAGCAAGCTGTTAAGCAAGGCATCCATACGCTCGGCCGCCTCCCGTATATACCGTACAAACTGTTCGCCTTTTTCGTTGAATTCTCCGTACTTACCGGTCATCAGCATTTGGGTAAACGCCATCAGTTTTCGCAGCGGTTCCCGAAGATCATGGGACGCTATAAAAGCAAATTGCTCTAAATCTTCGTTGGAACGTTCAAGCGCACGCGTCTGGTGCTGCTGCTGTTTCTCCAGGCGTCGGCGCTGCTCAATTTCTTCTTCCAGCCTTTGCTTGGTGCGGGTCAGTTCTTCGATCTGCCCTTCCAGATCAAATCGCGCCTTTTCAAGGTTTTGTTCTATTTCAGTGCGGCGAACAATTTCCGACTGTAATCCCATGTTGGCAGCTTGCAATTCTGCCGGTCGAGGCAAAGCCAACGCCCGTGGGATCAGCGGCCAAACAAGAGCCGCGGTTATCAAGGAAACCACCGCCGTTAGCGCCTTGAGAAACCCGGAGAGATAATAGGCTCCGTTCCAGATGTTGTAGACCGCCATTAGGTGGGTCACGCCACAACAAAATATAAAAAGCGCAAACAACAAAAACATCCATTCAAACTCGATGTCTTTGCGTTTGTGGAGAAGCACGTATAAAGCCAGGGGAATGGTAAAGTAGGCGGCCGCGATGAGCGTATCGGAAATAGCATGAAGGGCTAAGAGGTCAGAACGCCAGAGGTAGCAATGGCCATGCCCCATGAACGTCATATCCAGCCACTCCGGCAGGAGGGATCCTGTGTCAGCCATGGCCTTCCCCGTTGACATTGACTACTCGCAACATACACGAGATCGATTGATTGGTTATTGCTTTAACAATAGTCAATGAACCAAGGAGCGGCCAGCCGGAAGTCTATGCGCTAACTCAAACTCCACATTAACGGTAAAAATAGCGCCGTGAACACCCCAGTCAACCCCATCCCCAAAGACGCGAACGCACCGGCCATGGGACTGATTTCAAAGGCCCTGGCAGTGCCAATTGCGTGGCCATTCAAGCCCAGCGCAAAACCGATAATCCGGTCATCTTTGATGTTCAACCACTTCGCCATCCAGTCAACGAACAACGACGCCAGCACACCGGTAATCAGCAATGCGCCCAGCGTGAGTGAAATGGATCCGCCGACCTGTTCCGCAATCCCCATGGCGATCGGTGCGGTCACGGATTTAGGCGCCAGGGAGGCCAGTACCAATGGCGTTGCGCCCATCAACCAGGCAATACCGAGCGCATACACCGCCGCCAGCGTGGCCGCAACAGGTAAGGTCATCACGATAGGCTTCCAGAGCGCGCGAATGTGGTGCATCTGCTGGTACAGAGGTACGCCCAAAGCCACGGTGGTTGGCCCCAGCAGGACGGTCAGCCAGGCGGCCCCCGTGTAATATCGCTCAAACCCCAGCCCGGAGACGGCCACCACCACGGCCAATAAAACCGCCGCAATCAATACCGGCGGCATCCATAGGGGTTTTCGGAAACGGGCAAACAACCATTGCGCAGCGATAAACGCACCTAGGGTTAACGCAACGGACAACATAGGCCCAGTTGTCAACGCCGCCAATGCATCCTTGGTTAGTGATGGTTCAGTCATGCTCACCACCTTCTTCCACCACGCCAGCAACTGTCTTCATCAACAGCAACGTCGTAAAGACACTGAGCAAGGTACCCAGGATCAGCGCGACCAAAACGGTTGTCCAGTACCCGCTGAACTGGTCCACGATAAAAAAGGCGCCTACCACCCCCGGTGTAATGAGAAGTACCAAAACCGAAATCAACCCGCGGCTGGCTTCAGCGAGTTCATCACTGACTTTTCCACGGAGCATCAATGTGAACGTCACCATGATCATTCCGAGCACACCACCACTAACCGGCAGCCCAGCTGTCAATCGCAACGCTTCACCCAATAAAAAGAACACCACCAAAACCAGAAAACCGCGCAACATCACCATACTGCTATGCACTGCCTCATCTAATTTGCTTTACACTACGCCCTGCCCGACTTAACAGACAGGATTCTCAATGGCACTGAAAGCCACTATCTTCAAAGCCACACTCCATATTGCGGATATGGACAGGCATTATTACAACGATCACCACCTGACCGTCGCGCGCCACCCGTCAGAAACCGACGAGCGCATGATGATCCGGCTATTAGCCTTCGCCCTGAATGCCAACGACACACTGGAGTTTACCAAAGGGCTCAGCAGTGACGACGAGCCGGAGCTTTGGCAAAAGTCCCTGTCGGACGAAATCGAACTCTGGATAGAGCTGGGCTTGCCCGACGAAGACCGCATCCGCAAAGCCTGCAACCGCGCGCAACAAGTCATACTTTACACCTACGGCAGTCGAGCGGTGCCCGTGTGGTGGGAAAAACACCATAACAAGCTAAAGAGATTTGGCAACCTGACAATTATCGACCTGCCAACCGACCCTCTGATTGAGTTGGCCGCTTTGGCAGAGCGGTCGATGACACTTCAGGTTTCTATTCAGGATGGCGAGGTGACGTTCAGCAACGACAAAGCTCTGGTGAGCATCACACCAGAGCAACGTTTACCACAACGATGACAACGCGACTTATGCCCAAGGGCTAGACAGAAACCCCGTGCGCACGTAAGATTGCGCACTCGAAATTGATGAGCACTCACCGGTTTCGAATGCGCCCGTAGCTCAGCTGGATAGAGCGCCGCCCTCCGGAGGCGGAGGTCAGAGGTTCGAATCCTCTCGGGCGCGCCATAGATTTCAAGGCCTTACGTGAAAGCGTAGGGCCTTTTGTTTTATGGTGCGCAAGATTTAAATTACTTTTTCTTACTGCGAAAGTTTTAACACGCGCAGCACAGCCATTAAGGCACTCAAAGCCCCCTATACTGATAACTTCCGACACAAGACTCGGTACTCCGAATCCATATAAAAAAATACCCCGGATACTGTCCGGGGTATTTTTCTGCCCACTGTAGAAACAGGTCTCTACAAAGTCTCTACATGCGCACTTCTACCGTTTTCACATGGGGAATCAGTCGATAACGCTGCCCCCCGATCCGGCGCTGATATCCTTCAGGATAACCGTACCATCGTCCGAGCCATCGGATACCCAAGGCTCATAACCGTCACTGCCATTATTCGCAACAAACAGGTATTTGCTACCCAGGTCGCCATTCACGGCCGGAGCCACCTGATACATGAACGTCAGCGGGAAAGGCTCCGAACCTTCGTCTACCCCGGTGTCATTGATATCCTTGACCAGCTCCGCTCCCTGGGAGGTGCCATCAGTCTTCCACAGTTCGATACCGAAATCACTGCCACCGGTGCCCTCGGTATCAGCCGCAAAGAACACGGTACCGTTAGCCTCCACCATGTACTCCACATCAGAGAAGGAATAATCTCCCGTGCTGCGCACGGCCGGATCAATTTCTGCAGTGTCACTGGTGTTATCAATGCGCAGAAGATACGGGGTTATCCCGGTTTGCTCCACGTACATAAACACACCCAGTGAGGTGCCTACCAACCGATCTTGATAAGGTTTATTGGCTTCGCTGGCGGTCAGGTTGGTCACCGTGCTGCCGTCATACTCGAAGATATTCAGGTCTGTGGTGCTGGTCCCCTTATCCGCAACGAAATAGACCTTATCGTTGCTAGTCACCACATTCTCAGTGATATCGAGCCGTACCGTGCTGCCACCATCATCAAAGGCTACTTCCTCGATATTGCCATCTTGATCCAGCTCGTACAGACGAGTTTCTGCATCGGCTGCGTTGAAACGTCCGGTAAACAGCAGCTTGCCGTTATATCCCAACCAATCATCATCGCCAATTAGTTGCGGGTATTTCGCCAAAGAGCCGCCGGTAATGGTGTCGTTATTGGTGGCGATCTTCGCGGTTCCTGCCGCAGTACCATCGGTGAAGTAGACATTGCCGGCAGCCTGATCAAAGAAGAACAGGCCACCATCCACCGGAGTCAGGGACTCAGGATCATCATTGCTGGTCGGGTTGCCATCAATCGTTGAGGTCAGTGCTTCTACCTCACCGGAAGCGGGGTCAAAAACCACCAGCTCGCGGCCCACACCACTGGCATCATCCACCACCGCATTCATAAACAACTTCCCTGCTGCCGGCACCATATTATGCGGCTGGGCACTGCCATTGGCGTAGATGTCCGCCACACGCTCGGTGCCCGCGGCGGTGCCGTCGGAGGCCCACAGCTCCACATCACCGTTGCTGTCCTTGCCCGCGTAGTAGTACGTGCCGTCCAGCTCCGCCATGTAACCACCGCCGAAACGACCCACTTCAAAACCGTTGTTATTGTCATCAACAATCTTGACGGTACCGGCGGCAGTACCATCAGTTTTATAGAGGTACTCAACAAGCGCTGCAGCCTTCGCCCTGACGAGTACGGCCGGAGAACTATCTGCCTCAGCAGCAGGGAACACTACAAAACCATTACCGGTTTCTGTCACTGTGGTGCCAGTCCCTCCGGTGTTTGACTCGGAGGAACCTCCGCCACCTGAACCCGAGGAGCCTCCGCCACATGCAGTCATCATGGTTGCTACCGCAATGGCGGCTCCCAGTTTGGAAAGTTGTTTCTTGTTCATCACGTTTACCCCGACAGTCCTGATTGTCCCAAAGAAGGATTCATTAGAGCACCGGGGCGAATTTTTTTTCTTCACCCTGATGGGTGAATTCCTTCAGAAAACACTTACAGGAGAATAGAATCGGGCTAGACTGAGCACCTTTATTTTGTTTGTGCGCCAAACATGCCAAAGTCCTTCCGACATACGATGACAGATCATCGCGAACGCATTCTTCAGGAGCGCCACAACCTGTTCATGAATGAGGTTGGGTCTCGCATGATCCTGTCATTCTGCATCGCTGCGGCGCTTCCCCTTTTCTTTATGGATATGCTCAAGGAGCCCTCTTTTTTTGGTTGGTATGCGCTGCTCTTTTGCGTCGGGATACAGTCCTTTGCAATTACCCGTTTTTACAATGGCAACAGGGAACAGGAATCACAGAAAACCGGAAAATGGCATCGGATCAATCTTTACCTGGCCCTGATCTGGGCCATCCTTTGGTCTGCATTTCCTTATCTTTTCCTTCAGGGCACTACCCCTGTCATCCTGCTGACCTGCCTGGTGCTCCTATCCGTGGCCACTTCTGTGCCTTCTGTTTCCATGGGTGTTTACCCGGATATTTTCATCAGCTTTATCACTCCGGTTTTTCTGGCCTGGCTGGCTTTCATCCTGATTTTTGTTCCGGAATCACCCGTTATTATCAAGGTCATACCTATTGCCAACCTGCTCTCCATGGTTCTGTTCAGCCTTTACGTTCATAAATCCCAGATCAGCACCATTGCCTTGCGAATTGAAGCGGAGAAGGCCAGCGAACTCGCCCACCAAGCCAGTGACAGTAAAACCCGTTTTCTCGCTGCCGCCAGCCACGATCTGCGCCAGCCTTTGCAGGCCGCCACCCTGTATTCCGCCATGCTCAAGAACAACCCGGAACCCCAGCCGGATATTGTTCGCAAACTGGATAGTGCCATTGCCTCGTGCAATGAACTGCTTGGACATTTGTTAATGCTCTCACGGCTTCAGTCCCAGCGGCTGAAACCCCGTAAACGGATCATTAACCTTGCCGAAACACTGCAACCCGTCATCGACGAAATCACCCCTCAGGCCCGGGCCAAAGGCCTGATCTTGGAAATGAAGAACCTGGCTGACCAGCACATTTTTACAGATGCGGTCATGTTCACCCGTATCGTCCGCAACCTGCTCAGCAACGCCCTCAAATACACACCCCGAGGGCAGATTCGCCTCAGTGCACGACAGGAAGGGAATCAGCTGCTGCTAAATATCAGCGACACAGGTATCGGTATCGACGAAGCCTATCAGTCCATGGTATTCGAGGAGTTCATGCAGATCGACGATGATCACAGCTCCCTCCAGACCGGCCTGGGACTGGGACTGGCCATCGTCAGTAAACTTTCTGTCCTGTGTGATATCCCTGTAAACATGCAGTCACGCAAGGGGGCAGGAACCACATTCACCCTATCATTGGCTGCTGCCGCAACCCATCAGCCTCAGCCTGCCGACAATCTGGTCCAGCACCTGCCACTGCTGGAAACAGTCACAGTGCTACTGATTGATGATGATAAAGACATCACCGAAGCACTTGGCGGGTTACTGGAAAGCCGTGGGGCCAGAGTCTCAGCCCACCACTCATTGGAATCGGCTCTTCAGGCACTGAACGAGGCAGGCCACCCGCCTTCGGTAGTGATTACCGATGACCAGATAGGTCCGACCACCAATGCAGGCTCTGTGATCGAAGCGATCACTGCCCTGTTTCGCCAGCCAGTGCCAACGCTGATCATTACAGGCAATACCAGCCCTGAATTTATCCAGACACTACCGGATGATATTGATGTGCTGTTCAAACCTGTAACTGCCGACGCACTGACGGCAAAATTGGCGGAAATGCTGTCGCTGCGGGGAGCCGCCTAAAGCAGCCCCAGATTGCGGGCTTTTGCTATACAGGCAGTACGGTTAACGACCTCCAGCTTTTCGTACAGAAGCCGCAAATGGGTCTTTACCGTGTTAAGACTCACAAACAACTGGCGTGCAATTTCCTTGTTGCTGTGACCTTCCTGCATCATCACCAGAATCGCCAGCTGCTGACGAGTCAGGGTAAGCGCTTCTTCTGGAGTGGAGCCAGACATCAGAAGAAAGGACTCTGAGAAATAGCTTCTGCCAGCCATTACCTCACGGATGGCAAACAGGATCCTGTCCACAGGTTCACTTTTGTCTACAAAGCCGTTGACCTTCAGTTGCAGCGCACGACGAACCGTAACCTCCGTGGCAGAGCCTGAACACACCAGCACGCGTGCATCGGCCATCACCCCCCCAATCAGGTGCCACAGGCTCAGGCCATCCAAGTGCGGCATGGCCTGATCAAGGATCACCAGATCATATCCTCGCAATAAAGGCCGTTTGTCCAGTAACCCCCCGGGCTGGTGACAGGTGTCAATAATCGCATCAGCATAGCTGTTCTTTATTGTGAGAGTTAAAGCATCAGCGAAAAGTTGGTGGTCATCCACAATTAAAATTTTCAAACATACTACCTTGGAAATGTTTGACTAACAGCTAAGATTCACCGACATCGGCATAAGCCGGCAATAAATCGAAAATTTAGATGCTAACCTCCGGCTATTGCTCTTCGTGGAGCTTGGTGCTGAGATTATGATGGCATCAACAATTCTGCCTTCACGCAGCATGACGGACAAGGGATACGGAGGCCGTTCGTCCTGACCCTTGGGGTAAATAACGGACTACCTTCTTCTCCGGCGGCTTCCACGGAATCAGATTGTCCAACCGCTCCAGAAAGATCTCGGGGCGCGTCTTGCGCTTCTTGTTCTGGCACTCTGCTTGGGCAGGCCATAGATCTCAAGGCCTTACGCGGAATCGCAGAATCTTTTTGCTGAATGGGAATAGGTTAGCATTTGAAAGTCAGCCCTTAGCAAACTCCAGATATCGACTGGCGGCCTGTTTTTTCTCGTCTTGGCTGTTTAATAGCTCTAGCCTTAACCGGTCGATAATAAGCATGTAGCCGTCGAGGGGTGAGTCCTGTTCCCCTGCGTTTTTGGTTTCTTCGATAAAGGCTTTTTGCTTTTCTCGAATCTCGTTAAGCTTTTTCAGCGCACCGCGAATGGCTTCGATACGAGCACCTAAGAGCCCACCAATTTCGTCCTCTCCTTCACCACCCTCTGGTACGACGACACCGTTGCTACCGATGCGCTGAACGGCCAAAGGAATCTCTTCCGTATTCTGCTCGGCCAGGGTAATTTCTTCGAGCGTGCGAACTTCGCCCTCTGTCGTCAGGTAGATACCAGAGGCCTGTATCTGCCCCAACGGAATGCCTTGCCGATTCGTCAGGGTAAAGCTGTCTTCTGCGCTACCTACATACAATGCTTGCACGCCCACTTCCGCTAGCGACTTTAGCGTTTCAGAGCCATCAGCCGCTTGCACCCACACAGACAGCAAAGAGAACATGTCGTCGTTGGCATCAATCCACTGGTTGCCGTCGTCATCAAACCTTGCAAGTTCACTGAAGCCCGATCCACTTTGTGGCCCAAACAGCTCCGTGCCGTCGTCCACTTCGCCGTTGCCATTTCGATCAAACACAAGATAACCACTGCCACTTCCGAGGCTAGCGAACTGCGCAGTTTCTCCGTTTCCTTCCATATCGAATTCGAAAAGTGTGTCGGTCAACTGTGCAGTGGCACTGCCAAAGTTAATCACCAATGGATCCGTCATCGGACGCTCTTCAATCCGCAGGTTTTCGGAATATTCGTAGGTTTGCGATTGCGACTGGCGAAGCGACAGGGTGAAATCAATGGTTTCACCATTCTCAAGTGAGATGCTTCCAGTAGAGGTAAATGACCGGGTCTCACTTTGCGAATAGAACATGTAGCGATTCGCTTCAATGGACATACTGCCACTCGTTTGGGTAGTGGCATCGCCGCTCAAGGCGGCACGACCTACACTAATCGCCTGCTGACCACGGAGGAACAAGTCTGTGGTTTTTTCTACCAACTCCGCACTGGAATACACCTTATTGCTATCACCACCACTAATGGTGCCGGAACTCGTAAACCCGAGACGTTCGTGACTGTTATAACGATAGCTGGCATCACGCACTAGATTAAGCTGCCTGCCACCATTCTGCGCGTCTGCAAGGCCGGGGGATAGAGGCTGCTGGTTGATACGCAGCTGGCTTTTGCTAAACGCTGTTTCTTGGCGAGAGTTTCCCTGAAGAAAGGAAATTTGGCTGGATACGATCATGGCGGCTGCTTACCTCAAGGCTCATTAGGGACCTACTCGCATATCGGCAGGTGCCCAATGAACTTGAGCAATTTATATACAATCGCTGAGCGCAGCTGGACTTACTCCAACGCAGTGGATACGCCTAGCCTATTAAGCTCGCTTGCTATGCAGTCCTGGGTAAGTGCGTGTCAATCAAAAAACTGACGGGTGAACTCAATCCTCCGGCGGGCGAGCCTCAGCTTACCTTTGCGTTCCAATTCCTTCAGCAGGCGACTGATCACCTCTCTGGCAGTACCCAGCTCTGTGGCAAGCTCTTGATGGGTAATCATGAGAAATCCCTGCCCAGCCCGGGCTTCAAGCCAGCAAAAAAGACGTTCATCCATACGTCGGAATGCGACTTCCTCAACCAAAAGCATCAAATCATTCAGGCGACGACCGTAGGAATCCATAATGCCGCGCCGAAAGTTCGCTGACTGATCCATCAGGCGGTCGAAAACATCTCTCGGCATCATGAACACTTCCGTGTCTTCCTCAACAACGGCCTCTGCCCTAAAACCCTCGCCCGTCATCAAACACCCAATCGACAAGGTACAGATTTCATCTGCCCCCATTCGATAAAGCACTATATTATTACCGGACAACCCGGTCATTTGAACCTTTACGACTCCGCTCAACACAAGGGGAAGACCAGAACAGGGCTCTCCCGCACGGAACAAAATTTTTCCATGCTCAAAATGCATGGTCTGAAAAACACCCAATATCTCGCTGCGCAAGCTCTCGGGCAACGTATCAAAAATGCTATGGCGCACCCTCGGGACTCCCATGAAAAAACCGCACCTCGGTTATCAAAGCTGGCTAGAGCTTGTGTGACTTTATCACTGACTGAGCTTAGTAGTCGGCGCTACACTTTTTATATCATCTTTCAACCACACTGGAGTGCACACAATGAGTATCAATATGGGATCAGCAGACCGTGTCATTCGAGCTCTTGTCGGCGTTTTACTTCTGTCGCTCGTTTTCTTTGGCCCGCAGACACCCTGGGGCTGGATTGGGATTATCCCACTAGTAACCGCTGCGGCCGGCAATTGTCCTGCTTACTCACTGCTCGGCATAAAGACCTGCAAAAAAAGATAATAAAACGAGTCTAGAGAAAGGTGTAAAACGACCAAAGTACCGTTACAGGGTGAAAGCAAGCCTACAACCGCCTAACTCTGCAATCTAAAGCGGTGGCCAATTTGGAGGCCAGCAGCTAAAGGCAGTCGGTATTTAAAAATTTCCTTGAGGAGCTTTCCCATGTTCAAATCCATTAAAGCCTTGGCCGCGGCTACGCTGATTGCCGCAGTACCTTTCGGTGTCCAAGCTGACAGCCATAACGGCAGCGTTGAAGAAGTGCTGGTAATTCTGTCCAGCGATTCCCTGCAAACCCAAGGCATGGCCATGGTTCTTTCAAACACCATGGCCCAACAAGGGGCCAAGGTAAACGTACTGCTTTGCGACCAAGCCGGGGATCTGGCGCTGAAGTCATACGAAGCGCCGGCGCTCAAGCCAAAGAATGTGACCCCGGGGCAAATGCTACGAAGTCTTCTCAAGCAAGACGGCCAAGCAAAGGTTTGTGCGCTCTACCTGCCCAACAGCCCGTACGGCAAAGATGACCTGATCGACGGCGTCGGCGTTGCCATGCCGCCTGAAATGTCTGGCCAAATGCTGAACCCAAAAATCAGGACGTTCACTTTCTAAATCAGATACATGGTCGCCCAATTCGGCAGGCGCAGGGATGGCCCTGCTCAAGGACTCATAACAGACTTCAAAGGCTCCCTGCTAACGCGACTTCAGAGTCGGTAAGGATCAGGAGAGTCTTCGACCCAAGCTCAAATACGGTTAGGTTTCACTTCTATTCTTGAGCAAAGCAACCACTCGAGTCTCAAGCTCATCCGGCGTGACCGATGCTTTCTGTACTACAGCGGCAACCTTCATTGCGATTGCCCTTGGCACTTCGTACCCTGACAAGATGACAACCGGCACGTCAGGCTGAGATCGATGCAATGTTTCCCAGAGCGATAGCCCATCGCCATCCTCCAGCTTCAAATCCAGAAGAATCAAATCATAAGAAACCTGCCGAAGCCGTTCGTGTGCTTCCCGTAACGTTTCCGCGCGATCGACCCGTGCGACTGTAGCCAGTTGACCCCTGACCACCGCTGCCAGGTCGTCGTCATCTTCCACGTGCAGCACTCGGGCAACAACAGACTCCATTGGTAGGCGTACCTCTGCACGCGGAAACCGGAACCAGAAGCGCGCCCCGTCACCTTCCTGCGATTCGAACCCAATCACGCCACCCATTCGCTCAACCAACTCTCTAGTGACCGCAAGGCCCAGACCGGTACCACCTTTGACTCTATTTTCTGAAGAATCCGCCTGCGCAAAGCGCTCGAATATGCGACTCCGAAACGCTTTCGGTATACCTGGGCCGCTATCCACAACACTGATCAAGGCGCCATCCTCTGCATTGGGTTCACAATGGATGTCCACCATTGCACCGCGCGGTGAAAACTTGCAGGCATTAGACACAAGGTTGAACAAAACCTGCAAGAGCCGGTCCGGGTCGGCGTTGACGTGCCCCGAAGTATCACCGGTGATTCTAAGCTCCACGCCGTAAGGTATGGCGTAACCTTTCATCTGGTCTATGGCCTGCTCCAGAATCGCCGCGACCTCAATGCGTTGTATTTCGAGGTTCATTTCGTTGGCCGACAGTTTATTCAGATCCAACAGATCGTTAACCAACTGGATTAATCGCTGTGTATTCTGTTGAGCAATGCGCAGCATGCCACCTATCCGCTCCGGAATTTCCCCCAGCGCCCCTCCGGCAATCAGGCCCAATGACCCGGAAATGGACGTCAGCGGTGTGCGTAATTCATGGCTAACTGTCGAAACGAACTGATTTTTAAGCAATTCGTTTCGCTGGCTTTCGGACAAATCCCGGGCGACCAGCACCCACCTTGGATTCTGCTCGCTGGGACTCAGCACCTGCGTTAGACTGAGCTCCAAGGGCAGGGGCTGCTTGCCCACGATTGTCAGCGTCGTATTCCAGCGCGCAAGCAATCCTGCAGAGCCCTGACCGCTTGATCCGTCCAGTCGCTCGGTTAACTCTGGCAAACGAGCACTCAAAAGCGAGCCGGTGGCATCAGTCGGTAGCTCGAAAAGCGTCACGGCCGCCAGATTGTGGCCCACAATCTGGGTGTCCCTGTCGATCACCAGTACCGCATCGGCCAGAGAATCGAATAGCTGCAGCAGAAAAGCACCGTTTTCCTCCAATTCCTGCAGGGCCTGGTGTTCGACAGAGATGTCCTGAACCTGCGACACGAAATGCAGCGGCCGTCGATTCTCATCGCGAACCAAGCCTACTGATAGCAAGGCGTGCATGACCGAACCGTCGCGACGGTAGTAGCGTTTTTTCATCTGATATTGATCAATTCGACCAGCCAGCAAATCGTTCAGCAACGCCAGATCTGAGACCAGATCTTCCGGGTGTGTCAGAGTCTGAAAGTCGGTCCCCAGCAACGCCTCGCGCGAATAACCAAACAGCTTGGTTATGGCTTCATTCACATCCATCCAGCGCCCCTCCAGTGACACCAGAGCCATGCCCTGGGCCGCAGATTTGAATGCTTCACCAAACCGCTCGTTGGCAAGCTGCGCTTCTTGTTCCGCCCGCCTCTGGTCGGTCACATCAACCGCCATGCCCAGATAGCCAGTCGTTGCATTCTCATCATCTTTAAGAGCGCTCACCGACAACTGCACAGTACGATGCTCGCCATCTTTGCGGACATACGTCCATGTTGAGGTTTCCGGAATGCCTTCACGTGCCGACGCGACAAACACATCGAAACCTTCGACCTGCCTTCCGAACTTTTTGGAAAGTTCTGCGCTCCGTGCCGCTACTTCGGATTCCAGATGAAATAGCGCAGGCGTCTGGGCTCCTACCACTTCTTCGGAGCTATATCCCAGCAGCCTCTCTGCTCCTGAGTTAAAAAGTGAGATATAACCACGGGTATCGGTAGCAATAATGGCAACGCTCACAGACGCGTCGATAACAGACTCTAGATAGGCGCGCGTCTGTTGCAGATCACTGGAGGCGGCCCTGAGTTCAGTGATATCGCTCATGGTCACAACCGCACCGATTGGCCGTTCGAACGCATCCACGAGGCGCTGACCATTGCAAAGAACCACTCTTGGTGGTTGACCCTTCGCTCGGATCATCAGCTCCGCATTACGAACCAGCTCTCCCCGCCAGGCGCGCAGAAGCGGTACCTTTTCCGTGGCCAGCAAAGCACTGCCATCGGGTTCATACAGATCAAAATGCTTCGCCCAATGT
This sequence comes from Marinobacter sp. JH2, assembly GCF_004353225.1. Classification (NCBI taxonomy): domain Bacteria; kingdom Pseudomonadati; phylum Pseudomonadota; class Gammaproteobacteria; order Pseudomonadales; family Marinobacteraceae; genus Marinobacter; species Marinobacter sp. JH2. The sequence goes on from NZ_CP037934.1 coordinate 2,745,665, forward strand.
TCTGGCGCCAGTAATCTTGGATCAACACCGTGCCACTGCCTTGCGGCCAGATTAAACTCTCTGAGATTGCCGTCACTGTCACAGGAAACCACGGCGTCTGGCATCGAATCGAGGAGAGTCGACAAGATTCTCGAGCTAACATCCGCTTGTTGCTGATAGCTCCAATCCTCAAGGCGGTCAACGGTTAGTAACGCCAGCCGCTCCAAGCCAGCCCGCTGTGCTTCCGTAAGAGGGCGATTCGGCGAAGTATCGAGCACACACAAAGTGCCGTAGGCAAAACCCGCGCGACCGACCAGCGGAGCACCGGCATAGTACCGAATATGCGGCTCACCAATGACCAACGGGTTCTCTGCGAAACGCTCATCAGCCTTCGTGTCCAACACTTCCAGGATACCGGAGCCCTGAATAGCGTGAGCACAGAATGATTCGTCACGCCCTGTTTGCTGGAACGAAACTCCTTTGGCCGCCTTGAACCACTGCCGGTCCCGATCCACCAACGACACCAGCGCGATCGGTTTTTCACAGATCTGAGCGGCCAGCTCGACCAGGTCATCAAAATGACGTTCCGGAGGGGAGTCGAGCACCCTAAGCTTGTTCAGTTCACGTAGACGCAGGGGCTCGTCGTCAGTAAGTTTGGCGGTGCGGAAGCGATTGGCGGCCATTGATCCTCTCAAATGGTTTCTTGGCTCTTATTATAAATCCCGACTAACCTTCCGAATCTAGCCAGTTACCGCATTTATTTCCATCACTTTCTCTCTTCCGGGGTGAGATGGGACCGCCTACCTAGCGGGCCGCTCGGGCACCGGCTTGCGGCTGAATATCCCCACGATTGGCGTGCCCTGCTCCCTTAAGACCGGCTCGATGTCATCGTGCAAAGCTTGATACCGATAAAATGGCACACGCGGGAAGAGATGGTGAATGGAGTGCAAATTTTGTCCTAGCCAAAACCAGCCCAACGGTTTCATCCAGACCGGCATGATCAAGCTGTTGGTATTGCGATAACGGGCCGGGTCCTGATAGGGAATGTGCGGCCGATAGGCAAACCAGTAGGCAGTGAAAAAGCCGCCCATAAAATAACTCACGAACAGCACCCAACCGGCATAAGCCGCATCCGTCAGCATGACAAAAACCACTCGCCAGCCCAGTGAAACAGCAATTTCGGTGCCATAGACCAACCGTTCTTTGAGGGTCGCTTTACGCCAGTGTGTGCGAAAAAAGAACGTGTTTTGCAGCCAGAGAAAGCGGAAAACAGTGACCACAGCCCCCCTCAGCCCCTTGCCCATTCCGCTGATCATATAATCCGGATCTTTGTCGGGCTGATTGGTGTACCGGTGGTGAGTCATGTGCTCCAGGCGATGGGAAGCGTAGGGAATAGCAATCAAGGGGGCCATCAGATAGCCGCAAGCGTCGTTTAGCCAACGCAAGTTCTCGTGTTCACCGTGAATATTGCCATGCACGGCCTCGTGCACCGGGGTATACGACATGTACGTTAACGCCGCCAACACCAACACTGCCGGCACCGGGCTCAGCCAGCCAATCGCAAACAACCACAACCCGGTCACGTAGCCCGCTAGCACCAAAACAACCAGCACCACCGTTGGCCACGCCATCTCGCCCATATAAAGTTTGGCAAATTTTACCGCTTCGCGGTTTGGACTCTTATTTTCTTGCGACATAGCTCCGGTCTCATGGGAAGGATTCGAACACCCCATCAATCTAGTCACCCGCGACACTTTGCCCAAGGGCATCTATGGCCAATCACGGGACTCTTTAGGCCAAGTACCATGCAGGCACCTAAACCGATACACTTTGCCCATGCGAAAACAAGAACCCACGCTTCACCCAATTGCCATCAGCCAGGTCATGATTAACTTTGCTGCCAGTCACGGTATCGCGGAGAACATTTGCCTGAACGGAACGACCATCACTCGCGAGGATTTACAGGACGGGGAAGCGCTGATTACTCGGGAACAGGAAATTCGGCTGATCGAGAACCTGATTCAGGCAATCCCGGAGGAGCCCGCCCTAGGGTTCAAGCTGGGACTGCAGTACAACGTGTCAACGTTCGGAGTGTGGGGGTTCGCCCTGCGAACCAGCCGAACTTTGCGGGATGCCGCCAACACTGCACTTCGTTACCTACCCTTAAGCACCGCCTACTGCCGTATGTACACGTTTGAAGAGGATGGTTGTTTCGGAATAGGCCTGGACCCGGAACCTATCCCCTCTCATTTAAGCCAGTTCCTGCTTGAACGAGATCTGGCCACCGGAATCAATCTACTGAAAGAACTTAGCCTATCTGGGCTAAGCATCTGTGCCGCCGAATTGCAGGGCTCACCGCCCGACTATGCAGAACTGTTCACGGACACCATGGGCGTAGCACCCCGATTCCAAAGTAGCCGAAACGCCATGTTAGTTTCCGCGGAAGCAGCTGACCAACCTCTGCCCACGTTTAGCCCAAGACTCGTTCGCATGTTGGACGATCAGTGTCGAATCCAGCTTGAACAAAGGCAAACCAGCGGCCTGACAGGACTGGTTCGACAACAAGTGCTGGGTTCGTTAGGACTGGTCGCCACGCTCGACGAAGTCGCCAGTAAACTCGCTATGTCACCCCGTAGCCTGCGCCGAAAACTAGAACAGGAAGGCAGCAGTTTTCGGGCAATCGTTGAAGAAGAACGGCGCCAAACTGCCACTCAAATACTCAGCGGCAGCGACATGAAGCTGGATGAGCTGGCCATCCACTTGGGCTACACCGATACGGCCAGTTTTACTCGCGCATTCCGAAGATGGATGGACGTGTCACCGGGTGAGTATCGCAGGCAGAGCCAACATAGTTCTTAAAAATCAGTTCAACACGCAGCTCTCAGAGGCCGAATACTGACGGCGATACTGGTCCGGCGTGAGGCTAAACCAGCGTTTAAACGCCCGCCGAAAATTCGCGCTGTCGTGGTAATTCAATAACCCTGCGACCGCCTCCACCGACAGTGTACTGTCCAGTAAGTACCCCACCGCCTGTTTCGACAGAATATCATCCCGCACCTCTCGAAAACTGGTGCCTTCCTGCTTCAGCCGCCGGGCCAACGTGCGCTTACAAATAAACAGAGCCGCTGCAACCTCCTCCTCATTCAACACGCCAGGTGGGTGCGACAGCAGCATCTTCTGCACCTGATACTTGCAGGCACTTTTATTCGGATTCAACTGCGCCAGCATCGCCTCGCAATGGCGCAGTGCCATGACATAACTTTCGTGGTTGGCAGAAGCATTCGGGACCTTGCAGACATCAAGAGGGACTCTCAACACATAGGCATCGGCACCAAATCCGATGGCTGCCGGAATATCGACGGCATAACGCGCCGAATATGCAGGCTCTTGGTGCATGAAATTGATACAGGCCTCACGCAACGGCCGCCCTACGATGAACTCGGCCGTGTCGAAAAAAATCACGGTGAATATCTCGCTCAGCAGGCGAAGAAGTTCCTCTTCCAGTTCCATGGCGTATTCGCAGCTTAGTTCCAGCCATTCGCCCTCAACGACCAAATCAAGCCGAGCCAGATTCATACGCGTTGGCAAATAGGCCTGGAACGCCTGCAAAGCCGTGAGCAAATCCGGGCTACTGTTCACCAGAAAACCCAGTGCGCCATGAGTGGGTGAGGTCAACCTTTGACCTAAACGCAGCCCGAAGGCGTCATCCTTAGCAATCCGTAAACAGTTTCTCAGAATCTGAAGTTGCTGATACGGCGTCAGCAACGTGCTTTCCTGTAAAAACTGCTCCACAGACAGCTGCGTACCCAGCAGGACCTCCGACACGTCACGGGACAACAAGCCCAACTCTCGCGCAGCTAAGCGGCTATAGCTGGAGGGAATGCTGGGCCCATCAACATCAACTGCGCTCGTCATGTTTGTTATATCCGTTCGTTAATGTGTTGCTGAAACGTGCAGCTTATCGCTCACACATTAATCAAGAGTCTTTTAATGACCCCCACCTGTCAAGTAATGACCTGCCTGAGGAACACAGCAAAACGTAACCTGCGCTGAGAACAACAATTCCTTGAAATAACACAAGCGAGGTGTTTATGGGGCAGATCACGTTCATCGAGCACACAGGCGCAGAACATGTGGTGGAGATTGAAGAGGGCCAATCCCTGATGCAGGCAGCCGTGGATAACGGCATTCCCGGAATCGACGCAGACTGCGGGGGAGCCTGCGCCTGTGGCACCTGCCATGTCATTGTGGACAACAACTGGATTCAGGCCACCGGTAACATCAATGCCGATGAGCTGGGCATGCTGCAACTCACTCCCGACAAATCCGAAACTTCGCGCTTGTCCTGCCAGGTCACCCTCTCGGAATCCTTGGACGGGCTGGTCGTGCGGCTTCCGGAGTTTCAGATGTAGGCACGCACCCACGAAACCGGTTTTATTCGATGATCATTATTCAATAAAAAAAGCTGACCCTGGAGGTTTGCATGAGCCTACTTAGCCCCTTACTTGAACCTGTAGCAAACAAAGCCGCTGCCGCGGTACCTATCCACTGGCAAATCAAAGGTATGCACACGTTTCAAAACCTCAAGAAACGCGCAGGAAAACGTGAAAACCCGCCTGTTTTCAAAGAGATTCCCCTACCCAACGTGTCTTCGCTCGCGTTGGAGGACATCGATGTCAGCAACCCGTTTCTGTACCGGCAAGGCCTATGGCATTCCTACTTCAAACGATTGAGAGACGAATGCCCGGTGCATTATCAGAAGAACAGCCCTTTTGGCCCTTTCTGGTCGGTAACCCGCTACGAAGACATCATGTTCGTGGATACCCACCATGAACTGTTCTCGGCGGAACCCATTATTTCACTGGGCCCACCGCCGCCGGGCCTGGAAATCGAAACCTTCATTGCCATGGATCCACCCAAGCATGATGTTCAACGTCAGGCGGTTCAGGGCGTGGTGGCGCCTAAAAATCTGGCGCAAATGGAAAGTCTGATTCGCAGCCGGACAGCGGATGTACTGAATCATTTGCCGATAGACCAACCCTTTGACTGGGTGCAACACGTGTCGATCGACCTGACCTCCCGCATGCTGGCTACCCTGTTCGACTTCCCTTATGACCAACGTCATAAACTGGCGTATTGGTCGGATATGGCCGCAGCCCCACCGGAGTCGACCGGCGGCACCGCCGACATCGACGAATCCTTCCGAGCATCCGCTGACATGGCCAGACAGATGTCGTTGTTGTGGCGGGAGAAAGAAGCCCGGAAAGCCGCTGGCGAAGAGCCCGGATTCGACCTGATCAGCTTGCTGTTGGCGAATGAGAACACGCGCACCATGATTAACCGCCCAATGGAGTTTCTGGGCAATATGGTACTGCTAATCGTGGGCGGCAATGACACCACTCGCAACTCCATGACCGGCGGGGTGCTAGCACTGAATCAATTCCCGGCCGAATTCTCCAAGCTCAAACAGAATCCAAGCCTGATCCCCAGCATGGTGTCGGAGATTATTCGCTGGCAAACGCCTTTGGCTTACATGCGTCGCGTTGCAAAGCAGGACGTTGAACTGAATGGCCAAACGATCAAAAAAGGCGACAAGGTGGTGATGTGGTACGCCTCCGGCAATCGGGATGAACGGGCGTTCGAGCAAAATCCAGATCTGTTCATCATTGACCGCAAGAACGTGCGCAAACACCTGTCTTTTGGCTTTGGCGTACACCGCTGCATGGGCAATCGTTTAGCGGAAATGCAATTGCGTATTCTTTGGGAGGAAATCCTGAAGCGCTTCGACGACATTGAAGTGTTGGAAGAGCCTGAGTACGTGCAGTCGAACTTTGTTCGCGGCTATACCAAAATGATAGTGAAGCTTAAGAAAACAGACTAAAGCCCTCGGCCTCACGAGGTGTCGAGGGCTTTAGCGCCTTTAGGTATCGCGCCTGATCACTGGTGGTGTGTGCGCTTTCATGGGCGGCACCTCACCACGGTATGCCTCAATGTCGACCAGGCAGGTCATGGCGCTCGGGCCTTGCGACAGACGCGAGGTTCCCTCGTCTCGCGTCAAAACATTCGGGTTACCGTGCCGACAAGACACATCCAAATTGCCCGATTCTGGCGGATCAAACCAAGCCCCGGTACTTACCTGTAAAACACCTTGGCGCACTTCGTCACTCACTACCGCTGAACACAAACAAGCGCCCCGGCCATTAAAGATACGTACCAGGGTGCCATCCTGAATATCCCTATTCGCTGCGTCGATCGGGTGAATAACAACCGGTTCACGACCGTTTATCTTTGAGTTTCGGCTGAGAGAACCGTGATCCAACTGAGAGTGCAGCTTCGTTTTTGGCTGGTTAGAAATCAGGTGCATCGGGTATTCAGGGCTTTCTTGCCCCAACCACTCCTCAGGATCATTCCAGAAAGGGTATCCCGGGCATTCTTCATAGCCGTAACTTGCCACCGTTTCAGAAAAGATCTCTATTTTTCCGCTGGGTGTTCGCAATGGGTTTGCCTGCGGGTCATCGCGAAAGGCTTTTAAAAGAACCTGAGGTTCTGATGGCATCGCATTTTCAAACCAGCCTTTCCTCTTAAACGCCTCAAAATCCGGTAATTCGATGCCGTTCTTACCCGCTTTTTCCCGGGTTTCGTTGTAAATCACGTTCAACCATTGCTCTTCGTCCCGACCTTCCGTAAAGGCTTCTCGTGCTCCAAGTTCTTCAGCCAGCTTACTAAAAATGTCATAGTCCGACAGGCTTTGGCCCGCGGGCTCCGCCGCTTTTTGCATATAGACAAGGAAAGGATCTCGACTGGAAGATGCAATATCATTGCGCTCCAAAAACGTCGCTGCCGGCAGCACAATATCCGCGTGTTTCGCCTGAGCATTCCAACACCATTCATGAACAATCACCGTATCCGGTTTCTGCCACGCAGCCCTCATTCGAACGAGATCCTGGTGGTGGTGAAACGGGTTTCCGCCCGCCCAATAAATCAGTTTGATCTCAGGATAGGTTCCGGTTCTCCCGTTGTATTCGAAAGTCTCACCCGGATGCATCAGGAGGTCGGTAATTCGAGCAACGGGAATAAAGCTCTGTACAGGATTGCTTCCTTGGGGCAGGGCCGCCCCGGGAATGCCTTGGTAATTAGCTCCGATAGCATTCATGGCGCTGTAACCAAAGCCGATGCCACCGCCTGGAAGCCCAAGTTGCCCCAACATTGATGCGACCGCTATCGCAGCCCAATAGGGTTGTTCGCCGTTGTCCTGCCGTGTCAGGGACCAACTCACAGAGATCATCGTACGCTTGCGAGCCATATCGCGCGCAAGGTCGCGGATACGCTCTGCAGGTATGCCCGTTTTGACCGCAGCCCAGTCACCGTCTTTTTTTATACCATCGGTCCTTCCCACCAGGTATGCCTGAAACGTCTCATAACCAACCGTATACTTGGAGAGAAATTCTGTGTCGGCTAACCCCTCGTCCTGGAGGGTGTAAGCAATGCCGAGCAGCAATGCAACATCGCTGCAAGGATAAATTGCTAACCAGTCAGCATTCATTTCCTCGAGAACGTCTGAGCGCAACGGGCCGACATTTACCACCTTCGTTCCATTGGCAGCGGCCTCCCGCATGCCTCGCTTCTGCACGTGACGACCTACTCCGCCATTCGTTACCTGGCCATTCTTGGTCGGAGCCCCGCCAAACGCGACGAACAGATCCGTGTGTTCCTTAATAACATCCCAGCTGGTTGCACCATTTACCATGGAGTAGAAGTCTCCAAGTACGTGCGGCAACGTGACTTCTGCAGCGGCATAGCTATAAGTATTCAGTGAGTACGTATAGCCCCCAATCGAGTTGAGAAACCGTTTGAGCTGACTCTGTGCATGATGAAACCGCCCTGCGCTAGACCACCCATAAGAACCGCCGAAAATGGCTGGGTTGCCGTAGCGATTTCGAACGCGATTTAGCTCTGCTACGACCAGCTTGATCGCCCTAGGCCATGAAATTTCGACAAATTCATCGGCACCGCGCTTCCCATCCGCGTGGCCCGGGCCATGTTCAAGCCATCCGCGTCGAACCATTGGCGCCTTGATGCGTGTCGGACCATCCAATACATCAACAATACCTTGACCAATGGGAGAAGGATCTTCGTCCTTCTCAAATCCCTTGAGCGCGACAACACGCCCATCTTTGGTACAAACACGGTAGGTTCCCCAATGGCTGCTGGTCAGGGTTCCTTCGATTTTATGCTCAGGTTTCATCGATCAAGCCTCTTACTGTTGTTGTTTTATCACAACATCATAGGACAAAACCGGGTATATGTACCCGGTAATCGAAATAAAAACCAATTATTTTTACCTGATACATTTCTAGAGATCAGGCCTTAAACGATGTAAAGGCAAAAGCAGCCGAGCGCAAACACTCAGGATGTCGTGCACGTCGTCGGTCATGGGAGAAAATTGAAAACGCACCAGGGAGGTGAGCTACAAAATTTGAGAAAATACGGTGCCCACAGAGATCGGCAGGGGCAGGCACCGATTAGACTGAATTACTGAGCTATGCCCCGAACGAGCCCCAAGGCAATGGCTACTTGCACCAGTTCGGCGAATGAATCAACTTTCATCTTAGCCATCATGTTCGCCCGGTGCCCTTCAACCGTTTTCCTGTTGATACCGAGTTCATCGGCCGCATCCTGATTCGATAGACCTTTCACAATCAGCTCCAAAACTTGGCGTTCTCGGCGGGTCAGGCTGTCATAGCGCTCCCGGATCCTCGACTGCGAACGACGCTGAGCAAATCGGGCCCGATCTTTCTCCAGAGCATTGTGAACGTGATCAATAAGCACTTGATCATCAAACGGTTTTTCAATAAACGTAATCGCGCCTTGCGTCAACGCTGTCACTGCCATATCCACATTTCCGTGGGCGGAAATCATGATTACAGGCAGTTCGATATTGTATTCAGGCAACTTCTTTTGAGCGTTAATACCACTAAGACCGGGCATTCGCACATCCATCACAATACAACCGCTCGCACGCGTATCGAAACCCTCGAAAAAAGCCAACGCATTTTCGTAGGACTGAACGTTAAGGCCAACAGACTCAAGCAGCCACTTTAAAGAGTCTCTTACGTCCGTATCGTCATCAATAACGAAAACTGTTTGTGCATCTTTATTCGGGTTCATGAGTGATCAATCAGCAATATTAAGAGTAAATGAAAAGCGAGCTCCTCCGGCAGGGTTGTTTTCTGCCCAGAGTTCACCCTCGAGATTCTCTACCAATGAACGGCTGATGGCCAGCCCCATTCCAAGACCGGCTTCCTTGGTTGAAAAAAAACGGTCAAAAAGGCGAGACCGATCCGCTTCCGAAACGCCCCGCCCCTGATCATCCACCTCAACCCGCAACTGATCGTTCTCATGGGGCTTAACGCTGATTGTCACGGTGGTCACTTTTTCATCGTCTTTTGATAGGCTTGCTTCTATTGCATTCACAACCAGATTCAATAACACCTGTTCCAGCTGAATCTTGTCGCCTTTAACAAGCGGCAACTCTAAAGGTTGTTCAAACACGATCCGCACGTTATGCCGTTCCGCCATGTTCTCGCAAAAATCGATCATTTCACCGATCAACTCCGACAAATTAAGACGGGTAACAACCGGCTCCTGTTTGCGGGTAAAGTCCATCATTCGATGAATAATCTCTCCCGCTCTCAACGCTGTCTTGATGCTTCTGGTAATGGGTAACTCTACATCTTTCCAGGTAAGAGTGGGCTTATCCGCAAACCGTCGCTCAATGCCCCGGAGGTAGTTCACCATCGCCGAGAGTGGCTGGTTCAACTCGTGGGCAAGACTAGACGCCAACTCGCCCATGGTGACCAACCGGCTCGCGTGATTGATATCAGCTTGGTATTGCTTGAGTTGTTCTTCCGCGGCTTTCTTCTCTGTCAGATCGTGGGCGACCAGTGAGAAATACTCGATATCCCCATGCAAAGAACGGTGGGCAAGCAATTCCAGCATGACCGGTATACGGGCGGATTTCAGGCTCTGCATGGTCAGTTCGCCACGCCAGTTCCCCGTTTTTTTTGCGGTAGGGAACCCTTCTTCCATCAAAGTCCCGAGGCCTTTTTCGGTCACGAAGCAAGAAAGCGGGAAAGCGCTATAGTCGGTATGCTCCAGCGCCAACGCATTTCGAGCCGTTTCATTCAGATGTGAAACCGTGAAATCAAGGTTCGCAAAAATAACCAGATCCTGAGTACTTTCCAGAACTCGCGCTAGCCGACGGCTGGCTTTATCCGCCTTGACTCGGTGGCTCGCGTCTCGGGACACCACCAGAATTTCCCGAATTTCATTGGTTTCAGGATCTCGAATGGTTCGACTGGTACTTTCCAGCCAGGTGTAATGGCCATCTTTACACCGAAACCGATAGGTGTGGGTATACAAACCCCGGTCGTAGTTAACCGTAGGCGCCCGTAAGCGAAAATCCTCCACATCATCGGGGTGATACAGGTCGTAGGCGGAGATACCCACAATGTCTTCAACCGAATACCCCAGCAAGTGCGTTACCGCCGGAGAAGCATAGATAAACCGCCAATCTTCCGGGGTATGCCGGGAGATCATGTCAGTAGATTGTTCCGCCATTTCCGCCAACAAGCGGTTACGTTCGGCATCGTCCGTCAGAGCAGTTCGCCCTTCTTCCGGGGTGCGGTTTTTCATTGCTATAAGATTCTCTGGAGCTCGGGTGGCGTTAATCAACCCCTATTCTGAAGGTCTCCGGGGCCCTTGGCCACAGCGTGCCTGGGCCCCGCGACGGCCTAGCGCAAATATTCCTTGCTGAAGGCCTTGAATTGGGACGCGTCCGAGCGGCGAAGCCATTCGAATCCGACCATTTCTTTGGTCACGATTCTGGCTCCGGCCTGTTCCATCCGGCGTAGCGCTACTTCCGTATCGTAGGCGTTGCGCGCGGAAACAGCATCCGCCACCACAAACACCTCCAACCCCTTCTCCAGAAGCCTTATCGCCGATTGCATCACACAAGCTTGAGACTCCATGCCACACAAAACGACTTGCTTGCGATCATGCGCTTGAAACGCCTTTTCAAAACCCGGGTCATCAATACACGCGAAGAAAGTCTTACCGTAGATGTGGGCAGGCCCCACCAATTCCCGTAAACCCTCTTCCGTATGGCCCAGGCCATCAGGATACTGCTCAGATCCAATCACCGGTACGTTCATCAACCCGGCAAGCCGTACCAGCCAACTGCAGTTGTTTACCAGCTTCTCGTTTTCATGCACCCCGCCCAACAGGCGGGCCTGCACATCAATCACGGCAACGATGCACTTCTCTTGATCCATTAACATAATACTCTCCAGACTTACGCCGGGCGGCGGTCAACCATGTTCGTAGCAACGCCCTCAGCGACTACGGTGTCGCCCACTTTACAGACGGTTTCCAGTTTCACTCGACGTCGTTCTTCATTGATCTCAATAATCTTTGCCGAGGCGACAACGGTGTCCCCAATATGAACCGGCGCTTTGAACTTAATCTGCTGGTCGATATAGATGGCGCCAGGGCCCGGCATACGTGTACCCAACACGGCAGAAATCAGCGCTGCACTGAACATGCCGTGCACAATGCGTTCTTTGAATGGCGTGGTCTTCGCATACTCAGCATTAATATGCACCGGGTTGTCATCACCGCTGATACCAGCGAACAACACTACATCTGCTTCGGTGATCGTTTTGGCGTAGAACGCCTCCATTCCAACTTCAAGGTCTTCCAGGTAATAGCCGTGTAATTCTTGCATTGTCTCTTCCTCTCATTGATCCATACACCCACTACATTACTGGTTTATATCCACCAAACCAAGTACTTTTACTTGGTTTTTATAAAATGCTCTGGTAGCCTTCTGTCATCCACAAAGACAACACCGCTTTGTACATAGGGAGTCGCGGTTATGCAGAGGCAACCGGTTAGCATTTTTGAAAGAGCCTTTAAAAAGCTGGTTCCGGGCGGATTGGAATCAATGGGCCGTCGCGGCTCAGACATCATGAACATCGCCGAAGATTTGCCTGAGTCGGACCTTGCCACTGTTAAGGAATGGATTGACGACTGCCTTGCCGAAAACGGCGGCCAGGTAGAAGCTCGCAAGCGCGCAGCCTTGCTCGGCCGGGCCTACCTAAAACTGTCTATAACAGGAAGAACCCGTTTTTTGGGCCTGCTTGCAGAACACTATGGCGTGAACGAAACCAGCGTAGAGGGCGCCATAGATCAATGGCATAACGCCAAAGCCAACGAGAAAACCAAAGCCGCACAGGCGTTACGCAAGGCATTAATTCCTAGCCGAACCGCGTTGTTGAAGCAATTCAACGGCGTGCCTTCCGGAGTCAAGTTTCTGGTGGATATGCGTGAAGAGCTGTTACAGCTTTGCAAAGACTATCCGGAACTGAAACCGCTGGAAACCGACCTCCGCGATCTGCTGGCAACCTGGTTCGACATCGGCTTGTTGCAACTGGAAGAAATCAGCTGGAATTCTAGCGGGGCCATTCTCGAGAAACTAATCGCCTATGAGGCCGTTCATGCCATCAAGAGCTGGAGCGACCTCAAGAACCGCCTTGATTTCGACCGTCGCTGCTTTGCCTTTATCCATCCCAATATGCCAGACGAACCGCTGATTTTCGTTGAAGTGGCTTTGGTGAACGGCCTTGCTGATAACGTTCAAAAGCTTCTGGACGAACACGCCCCCACTCAAGATATCGATAAAGCGGATACCGCGATTTTCTATTCAATCTCCAACGCCCAACAGGGATTGGCAGGCATCAGCTTCGGCAACTTCCTGATTAAGCAAGTGGTCAGCAAGCTTCAGGTGGAGTTCCCCCAGCTAAAACAGTTTGCCACTCTCTCACCCATTCCGGGTTTCCGTCGCTGGTTGGAGAACACACCGGCGGATCAGCTAAGCCAAGTGCCGGGCGGAGAAGAATGGCTAAACACTCCTCCACCCCGGGATCCAGTGCGAGCAGGCCAAGCTGATGCCACCGGCGCCCAGCAAGAAGCCATCATGAAATTGGCGGCGTCCTACCTATGCTCCTTGAAACCCGGTAAGCCACGGGCCAACGACCCGGTAGCCCACTTCCATTTAAGCAACGGCGCTCAGGTTGCGAGACTGAATTGGATGGCTGACACCTCAGACAAGGGCCTGAAGCAATCCGCCGGCCTGATGGTGAATTACCTGTACGAACTTCCGAAGATTGTTGACCGCAGTATGCAATACACAGCAGAGGGAACCATTTCCCAGTCATCACACATCAAGAAACTCTTGAAATAGACAAACCGTAAAACGAAAGGAGAACACCATGACTAATCGCATCGCAGTTATTACCGGAGCAAACGGTGGTCTGGGTACCGCCATGAGCAAAGCGCTGGCCGCTCAGGGTCGCAAAGTAGTAGGCACTCACTTGCCCGGCGAAGAGGCGCAAGCCAATGACTGGCAGGCAAACCTCCGCGAGGAAGGCATCGATGCCGCCATTTACGCACTAGACGTCACCGACTTTGAGGGCTGCAAAGCATTTGTTGCCGCCGTTGAACAAGATCTTGGCCCAATCGACATTCTTGTTAACAACGCCGGCATCACCAATGATGCTCCACTAAAAAGAATGCAACCCGAACAGTGGAACCAGGTCATCAACGTAAACCTGACGTCTATGTTCAACATGTGCCACCAGGTATTTGAAAGCATGTGTGAGCGTGGATTTGGCCGTATCGTGAACATTTCATCGTTGAATGGCGAGAAGGGGCAGTTCGGCCAGTCTAACTATGCCGCAACCAAAGCCGGCATTTATGGTTTCACCAAATCCATTGCTCAAGAGGGTGCTCGCAAAGGCGTAACCGCCAACTCAGTTTCCCCTGGCTATATCGATACCCCTATGGTTCGCCAGGTACCCGAAAAAGTCCTGAACAACATTGTTGCTGGCATCCCGGTTGGCCACCTTGGCAAGCCCGAAGACATCGCCAGAGCCGTAGCCTACCTGACAGCTGATGAAGCCAGCTTCGTGACCGGCACCAACATGTCGGTTAACGGCGGCCAGTACATGGCTTAAGGGAGCACACCATGACAGAGTTCAGAGCACCCACCCGTGAGATGGCGTTTACCCTGAAGCACGTCGCGGGGTTTTCAGAAATGACGAAAGCCTGCGGCTACGAAGATGCTTCCGAGGATGTCGTTTCCGCCATTCTTGAAGAAGCCGCTCGTTTTGCCGATTCCGTCATCGCTCCAACGAACGTCACCGGCGATCAAACCGGTGTACGCCTGGATGGCGACTACAAAGTGGCTACCCCGGCAGGCTTTAAAGAAGCTTACCAGCAATACGCAGACAGCGGCTGGGCCAGCCTGCAGTTCGACCCGGAGTTTGGCGGTCAGGGCCTACCGTTCTCATTGGCGATTCCGGTTCAGGAAATGTGGCATGCCGCCAACATGGCGTGGGGGCTCTGTCCTTTGTTATCTCAAGGCGCCGTAGAGGCGCTTTCCGAGAACGCCAGCGACGCTCTGAAATCGCAGTTGCTGGCGAAAATGATTTCCGGGCATTGGACCGGCACAATGAACCTGACCGAACCACAGGCCGGTTCAGACTTATCAAATATTCGTACCCAAGCCCGTCCGGACGGCGATGTCTACCGGATCAAAGGTCAAAAGATTTTCATCACCTGGGGTGAGCACGACATGGCGGAGAACATCATCCACCTTGTGCTTGCTCGCCTTCCCGATGCGCCTCCCGGCGTCAAAGGCATATCATTGTTCGCCGTACCCAAGTATCTCCCGGATGCGTCCGGAGAACCGGGGGAAAGAAACGACTGCCGCGCCGTGTCACTGGAACATAAGCTAGGTATCCATGCCAGCCCTACCTGCGTCATGGCTTATGGCGACAACGAAGGCGCCATCGGTTATCTGGTGGGCGAGGAGAATCGGGGCCTGGCCTGTATGTTCACCATGATGAACAATGCACGGCTGACCGTTGGCCTGCAGGGCGTTTCCATTTCCGAGCGCGCCTACCAACAAGCGCGCGACTATACCTTCGAGCGAACTCAAGGCACAGCGCCCGGCGAACAAGGTCTTTCACCGATCATCAAGCACCCGGACGTCCGCCGCATGCTGATGACCATGAAAACCCTGACAGAAGCCGCTCGGGGGCTTGCCTACACAGGCTGTGTGGCGATGGATTATGCCAACGCCGAGAGTCTGCCTGACGACATCAAAAGTCGCTATACGCGAAGGGCTAACCTGCTGACACCACTGGTTAAAGGGTGGTGTACAGAAATCGCGCAGGAAGTTACCTCCCTGGGCATTCAATGTTACGGCGGCATGGGCTTCATCGAAGAGACCGGCGCCGCGCAGCACTATCGTGACGCTCGAATTTTACCCATATACGAAGGCACAAATGGCATTCAGGCCCTTGATCTGATCGGTCGTAAAACGATCCGGGACAATGGCCAAGCCATGGCCGAGCTGATGGATGATATTCGCCCGTCCACCGGTCCGGTGCAAAGTCGCTCCGTGCTCTCTGCTGACCGTCAGGCTAAATTTGACCAAGCGGTGGCGTTCCTCGAAGATGCCACCAGAATCGTTCTGGAACGCGGCAATGACGACCAATTCACAGGTGCCGTTGCCTTCGACTACCTGATGCTTAGTTCCATCGTGACCGCAGGCTGGCTGATGCTCAAAGCCGCTACCGCCGCCGAAAATGATCCGGCTGACCAAAGCTCTTTTGCAGCAAACAAACTGGCCACCACGAACTTTTTCGTCGATCACATCTTGCCTCGCTGCACTGCGCACCTGAGCTCGATTCGATCCGGGGACGACGCCATCATGGCGCTATCGGAAACAGACTTTTAATAACAACCAAGAGGTATCGCCTCATGTACATTAACGGAGAATGGTTAACCGGGCGCTCTGAGCTCCCGGTAACCAACCCTGCAACAGGTGACGTCATCGGGCTAGTGCTCGATTGCACAGATCAGGATATTGAGGCGGCCATCACGGCCGCCGATTGTGCTTTTAAAGAATGGAAAAAAACCACGGCGTATCACCGCTCCCAATTGCTCTACCGGGCCTGGGAACTGATGATCCGGCAGAAGCGAGAACTGGCAGAACTGATGACTCGCGAACAGGGAAAACCCCTGAAAGCATCCCTTAACGAAGTTCAGTACGGTGCAGATTTCCTACTGTGGTTTGCCGAAGAGGCCAAACGCGTATACGGGCAAAGCATTCCTTCCGGTAGGGAAAACCAGCGCTTTATGGTACAGAAATCACCGGTTGGCGTGGTCGGCGCGATCACGCCCTGGAACTACCCGATCTCCATGATTACCCGCAAGCTTGCTCCCGCATTGGCCGCCGGCTGTACCGTCATCCTGAAACCAGCTGAAAGCACACCCTTGTGTGCAAAGGCTATGATGGAAATTTTCGCCGAAGCAGGCTTCCCAGCTGGCGTGATTAACATGCTGACCGTGCAGGATCCATCCCGGGTGGGCGATGCCTTTTGTACCGATCCGAGGGTTCGCAAGCTGACCTTCACAGGCTCGACGCCTGTCGGTAAAAAACTGAACGGTTTGGCCGCTGCTAACATGAAGCGTGTCTCTATGGAGCTCGGCGGCCATGCGCCCGCCATTGTCTTCCCTGATGCCGATCCAGTGCATGCCGCCAAAGGCCTGTCTCTGGTGAAATTCTTGAACACTGGCCAGGCCTGTATCAGCCCAAACCGTATTTTCGTGCACGAAGATCACCTTGAACCGTTCATTAAAGAACTCACCAGCCGCGCCAACCGTCTGGTGGCCGGTAACGGTATGACCGAAGGCGTGGGTATTGGCCCGTTGATCAACGACCAGGCCATCCAAAAGGTTGATAGCCAGATTAAAGACGCCGTTGCCAAAGGCGCAAAGGTAGAGACCGGTGGCCTGCGTTTGATGGATAACGGCCTGTCAGACGGTTACTTCTACGCCCCAACCGTGCTATCCGGTGTAACCCCTGAGATGAAAATCTATCGGGAGGAAACCTTTGGCCCGGTTGCTCCGATCATCACCTATCGTTCAGAAGATGATGTCATCGCTATGGCCAACGACACCGAGTATGGCCTAGCTGCCTATATCTACAGCAACAATATGACCACCGCCATGCGAGCGTTTGAAGCTCTGGATTTCGGCATTGTTGGCATTAACGACATCAATCCCACCAGCGCTGCCGCGCCATTTGGCGGCATGAAGAACAGCGGTCTCGGACGGGAAGGGGCTCAGGAAGGCATTGAAGAATATCTGGAAACCAAATTGGGGGGCTTCGCCCTTTAACCTCCCACCCCATTGTTTATTCCCGGCTTCTAGCCGGGTTTTTTTGGACCAAAAAAAAGCCCCCGGCCGAGGCCGGGGGAACATAGCTACAGCATTACAACAAGTCTACCACTATGCTGTCAGCTGACTCCTCAACACATGCTTTTGCAGTTTGCCGGTTGATGTTTTCGGCAGATTATCTGCGAATACGATCTTCTTAGGCACTTTAAAACCGGCCAGCTTGCTTCGACAAAAAGTCACCACATCCTCTTCCGTCAAACCTTCATTCCCGGATTTCAGAGTTATAAAGGCACAAGGAATTTCACCCCAATGGTCATCCGGGGCTGCAACCACCGCCGCTTCCAGTACCGCCGGGTGCTCATAAAGAGTGCTTTCGACTTCTAACGTCGAAATATTCTCACCGCCGGAGATAATAATGTCTTTGGAACGGTCTTTGATTTCCACATAGCCATCGTTGTGCCATACCCCCAAATCACCTGTATGGAACCAACCGTTATTAAAGGCCTTAGCAGTTTCCTCTGGGTTACTGAGATAACCCTTCATCACGGAGTTGCCTCGGACAAACAGCTCGCCAATGCTCACTCCGTCTTTTGCAACGGGCTCAAGCGTAACCGGGTCTGCAACCATCATATCGGTCATAGACAAAGAGATAATGCCTTGCCGTGCCATCTTGGCCGCTTTGCTCTTGGCATCCATCGAATTCCATTCGTCCTGGAATTCGCAAATCAGGCTTGGACCGTAGGTCTCCGTCAAGCCATACAAGTGCACCACCTGCACACCCATGGCTTCCATAGCCTCAATAGTTGCGGCAGGGGGCGCTGCCCCCCCAGTTGCGGCTGTTACGTGCTGGTCAAACGGTTTTTTGTCTTCTTCGGGGGCATTAATGAGCATGTTCATAACCACCGGGGCGGCACAAAAGTGAGTCACACCATGTGTTGAAAGCGCCTCATAGATGGCCTTGGGCTGCGGTGAACGCAGACAAACATGAGTGCCCGCCACAGCGGTCACTGCCCACGGGTAGCACCAGCCGTTGCAATGGAACATCGGAAGAGTCCACAAGTAAACAGCACCTGCAGGGAGCCCGAACCCAATCACGTTGCTCATGGCATTCAAATTTGCGCCACGGTGATGATAGACAACGCCTTTGGGGTTACCGGTAGTGCCAGAGGTGTAATTCAGGGCAATAGCCTGCCATTCATCGTCAGGCATATCCCATTGGAAATCATCGTCACCGGTCGCCAACAAAGCGTCATAGGTCAAGGTGCCAATTAGTTCACCACCGTCGAAGTTCGGGTCGTCGACATCAATGACTGTGGGTTTGGCATCACAACCCTGGAGCGCTTCCCGAGCTCGGTCGCTGTACTCTTTATCGGTAAAGAATACCTTGGCACGACTATGATTGAGCATGAAGGTCATGGTCTTTGAATCAAGCCGGGTGTTTTGGGCATTCAAAACCGCACCGATCATCGGCACCGCGAAATGCAATTCCAGCATTTCAGGGATGTTCGGTAACAAGGCAGCGACCGTATCGCCTTTACGCACCCCGAGCTTGCGCAGCGCCGAGGCCATTTTCAGGCAGCGCTCATAGGTTTCCAGCCAATTCCGGCGGATGTTCCCATGAATAACCGCTGTGCGCGAAGGATGCGCCAGGGCCGTTCTCTGAATGAAGGTGATCGGTGTCAGAGGCGTATAATTCGCCTCTGTTTTATCGAGTCCGACCTCAAACATATTTTCCATTTCGTTTAACCTCTTGTTGTTCCCTTAGATGACGCTTTGCTGCCTTTAACTTCGGTCGACGACAGCATCTGTATCCGGTGCAGGTTCGTCATCTTGGTGATGTGTTGCTTTGTAGGCGTCTGCGAACCAGTTTTTTTCCAACACTAGCCATAACACGAGACCGATACCTAACCCCCATGCTGCGCCTTTAACGGCGAGAACCGACCCAACAATAATCGCAACGCCTCGTTCAAGATTGGTTTCACGCTCCAGCATTTCGATGGCCAGATATCCACACAAATAACCCTGAATCAGCAACGTCAATGCCATACCAATGTTGAGCCCTGGCTTAAATAAGGTCACAACGGGCACCAACACAATGGCGATAGTCATCCCCCAGTACAGACTGGTTGCACCACCCCAATAGCTGTCCATAACCGAACGCGGGTTGTTCATATAACGATTGATAACGAGCGCTTGACCGCCGGTCCAACCTGGTCCAGACAGGCTGATGAAAGGGGCAAAAATGCCGTGGAGAGTGTTTCGAATCCCTACGATGATACTGTTGCGGCGCGGACTGAAAACGAGTTTTTCGTCCTTACGGACACTATCAGCGTTCTTGAACAGCGAGTCCATAACCAGGATGTCGCCAAAAGCAATAATATAGGCAGCTAAAGCCAGTGGAATCGCATCAATAAAGTACTGAAACGGCGGCAGGCCTAGACCGATGATGCTGTATTCCTGAAGGATTGTCCCCATCGGAATTGTCGTGAAGCCCCACTCGACCACGGGCATTTCGACCTCTCCGATGATCAGACCGAACACGTAGGCGATCAAGAATGGAATCGCTATACCGTACTGAGCCACAAAACGGAAAAAGCCATAGCGTGCACGCAGTGGTCCCGCCGTTTCAGAGAAGAGCATAAAGAAGCCGAGGACGGCCCCCGTCAGAATAGTGATCGGCATGGTCCAAACACGACCGTCTGCAGCGAATTCCCCCATCACCGCAGAGACCCCCGCCCCGATAAGGATGCCCGCCTTTAGAGACATCGGCATTTTTCGTACTAACGAATCCGCCCCCTTAAAAACCCCGAGTCCTAAGAAAACTAGGGCAACGGTCAACTGGAGCGCAATGAGCGCCAGTATTCTGGCTTCCCCCTCGGGATAACCCATCAAAAATGCCACATACAAAGGAATACCCGCTGTAATCCAACCGGCCACCGTTGGGTCACCAAAGTGCGTATGCAACAAGTAAAGTATGTTGTTGAAGAGTACGAAAGCAACCGCGATTTCAAACGGAATGCCTAACACGGACGTCATAAGTGCGGTGATACTCAAAGGGACAACACAAAGAATCGCACCCTGCAGAATATCCGGAATTTCTAGTTTGTAGTGCACGAAGGGCACGCGTAATTTTAACGCCCCTAACGTCGACGGCTGCTCACCGCCCGTTGGTCTCTTCTGTAAGGACATTGTTTTTGTTCTCCATCCAGCGGAATGTGGAAATGCAAAAGTTGAGGCTCAACCCCAGCAGAATACTAAGCATTACCACCCACTCAATCAATGGTTTTTACTTGGTTTTTAGGGTGTTTTTATCTGAAAACCGAACAACTTCTTCAGAGGAACAAAAAATATCCAATAAATTCATTAAGTTAAAAGGCAGCCAAAAATCAGAGAAGAAATAACTAAACATTCTGTGAACGTGTTTTGCAGAATGAAACTCGGAGGGGAAATTCAAGAACAATGGAAAGAGAGATGGAACAGTTATTGGCTCCACCCAACGCAGGGGCTGGGGGATTCAATACCTCAAGGGAATTCAGGATTGGGGAAGCAGGCAGAGCAGATCCCCATCAGCCATCTTTAAACCCCTTCGCCACCAAATAAACTTCACGGGAGCGGGCTCTTGAGGAATCCGGTTTGCGCACCGACACCTTATCAAAAGCTGCGCGTACCGATTTAACGTACTCATCGTAGCCTTCACCGTGGAACACTTTGGCTACAAAGCTGCCTTTCGGCTTCAGAACCTGACACGCCATATCCAACGCCAGCTCCACCAAATACATAGACGCGGCCTGGTCCGCAGCATTTACGCCGCTGATATTGGGCGCCATGTCGGAAATAACGACATCCGCTTTGTCTCCGTCCAACGCGCCCATGAGTTCGTCAAACACCGATTCTTCAGTAAAATCGCCCTGAATAAACTCAACGCCGGCGATGTTATCCATGGGAAGGATGTCCGATGCCAGCACCCGGCCTTTGTGGCCCACCAGCTTCGCGGCCACCTGCGACCATCCGCCCGGCGCAGAACCCAGGTCTACCACCAGTCCATTGGGCTGAATCAGGCGATCTTTGTCGTTGATTTCCAGGAGCTTATAGCTGGCGCGGGAGCGATAGCCGTCCAACTGAGCTTGTTTCACAAAGGGATCGTTGACGTGCTCTTCGAGCCAGCGGTTACTGCTTTTTGAACGGGCCATCGGAATAGTCTTCTGTTTACTGCGGGAAAGCGCCATTGTACGCCGCTGCCTACGCGACCGCAAAAGCCGCGAAGCACCTGACAAGCATCAGGCGCACCAGTACAATGGCACCACAACGCCAAGCATTGCTTAACACTGGAAGCCAACCGTGAAGCTGGACGACATCAAGAAATTGCATCAAAAGAAATATCGCCAATCCTTGGGGCATTTCTTGGTGGAAGGCGAGCACCTGGTGCTCGAACTGGAAAAGGCGGCGGCCAGCAACCCGCATTGGAAACAGGCTCAATTGCTTGTCACCAGCACTTACCAAGACTGGCGTAGCCCTTGGCCCAAGCAGGTGATCAGTGATCGGCAAATGGCTCAGCTGGCAGACACCAAAACCCCGCAAGGCATTCTCGCGGTGGTTCCTCTGCCCCCCGCCGCCAGCATCGATTCCGTAGACGGCAAAAAAGCCGTTTACCTGCACGAAGTTCAGGACCCGGGCAACCTAGGCACCATTTTACGCACGCTGGCGTGGTTTGGCGGCATGCGTTGCGTGCTCAGCCCCGGCAGTGTTGACCCTTACAACCCAAAGGTAGTCCGCTCCAGCATGGGAGCTATTTTTCATGTGCCTCTGGAAACCGATATCAGTTTGGATGCCCTGAGTCAGCGTTACCGGAGTATTGCCTGTTTGGATATCGGCGGCGACAAACTTACCCAGCCCGGCTTTCAAAGCCACGATTGTTACCTGTTCGGTAACGAAGCCCGTGGCGTCCCTGCCGCAGCTTTAACCAAACTCAACCCCCATCGATACAGCATCCCTGGCGCGGCGGCGATTGAGTCCCTGAATCTGGCCTCAGCCGTGAATATGGCGACTTACGAACTGAACCGCGAATAGTTTGCCCCGGCTGGAGCTGAACCAGCCTCTCAGCTTTCCGCAGGCTCGGGCTCGGGCTCGGTAGCCTCGACCAGCAATTCCGGCTTTTTCATGGCTTTCGCGAACAGGTCTTTGTGCTCGGCAATGCTCATCGCGCACTGCTCAGCCAAGTCTTCAGAAAGCCCTTCTACGTTTTTCTCCAACCAGAGCGCTACGTTCTCTGCCAGTTCCAGCACCTTGTCCCGGGCATCGGCTTCAGCCTTACTTTGAAAGAGCATGGTGTCTGGGTTGCTTAGCGCCATTTCCAGTCCGTCCCGATCAGAAAAGTATAATGATTGCACTGCCATGAGGCGTCCTCGCAGTCGTTAAATGCATGTATATTTATACAGTAGCATAGTACACGCAATTAGCCGAGGATAGGAACCTTGCTTACGATTTTAATCACAACCGATGAGGGGCTATGAATCCAACAATCGAACTTCTGAAGTCGCACCGCTCCATCCGCAAGTTCAAAGATCAGCAGATCCCCAAAGAGCTGTTTGAGGAGCTGATTCAGGCTGGCCAGAGCGCAGCCACGTCCAGTCACGTGCAGGCTTACACCGTAATTCATGTGGTGAACCCAGAAAGCCGAGCGCGCTTGGCGGAGCTGGCGGGCGGCCAACCCTATGTCGAAAGCGCCTCCGATTTTCTGGTGTTCTGTGCCGACATGAAACGTTCGACTGAAGCTGCCGAACGATCCGGTGCAAAGGTCACTCGTGGCATGACCGAACAACTACTCGTCGCCAGTATCGATGTTGCTTTGATGGCCCAAAACGTGGTGGTTGCGGCAGAGTCGGAAAGTCTGGGTATTTGTTACATCGGCGGCATTCGTAACAACCCGCAGGAAGTCAGCGAACTATTGCAGCTGCCCGAGCATGTCTATCCAGTATTCGGCTTGTGCCTGGGCTACCCGGACCAAAACCCGGAAGTGAAGCCGCGCCTGCCACTGGCTAGCATTTTGAAACAAGACGTCTACGACGACTCTGACGATGAAATTCAGGTTGCCGAGTTTGACGACACCATGGCCTGTTATTATCAAGAGCGTACGGGCGGCAATAAAAACACTAACTGGTCCGAGCAGTTGAAGCCCTTATTCACCAGTAAGCTGCGCGCCCACATGAAAGAGTTTTTGAACAAACGCGGATTCGGCATTAAGTAAGTACCGACCCGGTATGTCTGCACTCAAGCGTCCTCAAGGATGAGGACAACCAACTCTTTCGGGCCATGGGCACCGTAAGCCAACACCTGCTCAATATCTGCGGTTTTCGAAGGCCCCGATATCAGCAAAAGATTGGTGGGCAAGCCCGCTGACCAACTCTGTTTTTCCATCATGCCGTACAGGTTATCTTCGATCTCACTGGCCTTCAGCAAGGCGATATGCAGCGGTGGCAACAGGCTCATCAGTCGTGGCTCATGTCGGTCTGGCCACAACACCAAGGAGCCGGTTGCGGCGATCGCGCCTGCGGTGCCGGTGATACTGGCATCCACTTGCCAGAACAGCTCTTCTTTCCACTCCTCGATCGGGCGGTCGTAGGCCAGCAGGTTTTGCTCGGCACCGGCTTTCGCCCAGAACTCCGCCAGCTGCTGCCCATGTCTGGTACCCGGTGCGTACAGCAGGTTAGCGAGCTTTCGGCTATCCAATAGTTCCTGCACCTTCGCCGGCCAATTCGCCGCAGCCAGCGTGTACACCTCAGTATGAACCGCTTCCATCAGACTGCGCAGGCGTTGGATTCGGTCTTCCGGCGGGTACTGCCAGGGCTGAGTTACCAGCGCTTCGTCGAACTCGTCGGGCCTTGGTGTTGTTCCTTCCAAACCAGCCCGGAGCTTGTTCAAGATGTTGTCGCGGGCGCTCATGATTGCCCTCCCTGATTCTGCTCAGCGTTAAGATGGGCTTTCGCTAAATCGTGCAAGGACCGGCGGGCCGGTATCGGTGCGGTGTGGTTCTCAGTCCAAGGGCCAAGCTTGCCGGGGGTCAGCTTGCCAAAGCGAGTTGCGGCCCAAAGCAAACCTTTGTACAACCCGGGCCGACTATTCAGCGCAGCCCAGATACGCCAAAGAGCGCGTTCCTTGCGGGAGTGCTTGGTCCCACTCCCCTTTACAACCGGCGGTTCGTCCGGGCTTTTTACGTTCTCCTGCCGCAGTCGTTGCAACAATTCCGGAATCGGAATTTTCACCGGGCAGACTTCACCACAAGCGCCACACAATGATGAAGCGCTGGGATGATCAGGCACATGATCCAAGCCCACCATGTGCGGCGTGATAATTTTGCCAATCGGCCCGGGATACACTTCACCATAGGTATGGCCGCCGACCCGCGTATACACAGGACAGTGGTTCATGCAGGCACCGCATCGGATACAGTTCAAAGTCTGGCGCATTTGCGCGTCAGCAAAGGCCCCGCTTCGGCCGTTATCCAGAAGCACCAAATACACCTCTTCCGGGCCGTCCAGTTCGTCTGGCTTGCGGGGGCCGGAGATCATGTTGACGTAAGTGGTGATCGGTTGGCCCAATGCCGAGCGCGTCAACAAGGACAATAGCGGCACCACATCACGCAGGTTGGCCACCACCTTCTCGATCCCGGTGACCGCCACATGCACCGGCGGAACCGTCGTGCTCATGCGCCCGTTACCTTCGTTTTCCACCAATAGCAGGGTGCCGGTTTCCGCGATGGCAAAGTTGACGCCCGATACGCCTACATCGGCTTCCAGGAACTTTTTACGCAGCGTACGTCGGCCAATCTGAATCAGCTCGTTCACATCGTCGGTTTCTTCCACGCCCAGTTTATTGTGGAAAAGCTGCGACACTTGCCGCCTATTTTTATGAATCGCGGGCATGATGATGTGAGATGGCTTCTCACCATCGAGCTGGACGATGTACTCCCCCATATCGGACTCCAGGCACTCGATACCCCGATCCGCCAGATAGTCGTTCATCTCCATCTCTTCGCTGACCATGGACTTGCCTTTTACCACCTGCGAGCCCTGTTTTGATTCGATGATGGAATGGACAATGCGGTTGGCTTCTTCGGTGGTTTCAGCCCAGTGCACGTGGACGCCGTTTTCTGTGAGTTTGTCTTCCAGTTGCTCCAGCGCATCCGGTAATTGGGACAAGGCCCGGGCTTTGATGTGATTGCCCAGCTCCCTCAACCGCTCACGCTCCTGCTCATCAGGAAAAGCGTCGGCTCGTTTTTGCATCAACGAGTCCATAGCGACACGGAAATTGGTCCGCAGCTGACTGTCCGCTAAAGCTTCTGTGGCGCGGCCCCGGAAGCTGCTGGTGAGTTCTGTCATGGGGATGCGTTGGCTCATGATCCACCCTCGCCACTGATTCTCTCCCACAGAAAACTGGCCAGATGCCGGCCTCGGAAAGTCTGCTTTTGCTTATCCAACGAGCCATTGATATTCAGCAGGCATCCGCCATCGGCGGTCACCATTTCGACTGCCCCGCTGTCCCGCAAGGCTCGAGTTTTATCGAGTACCATCGCGCCAGACACTTCCGGCATGCGCACAGAGAAGGTGCCACCAAAACCACAGCATTCACTTTCGTGGTTGTGCTCCAGCCTTTCCACATTATCCAGTTTGGCCAGCAATTCCCGAGCATGCAGGTGGGTGTTCATTTCCCGGCGAGCAGAGCAAGACGTGTGCAAGGCAATCTGCGTTGATTGGCCTAAATCCTTCCATTCAACCTTGCACACATGCAGAAAAAACTCGATCAGCTCAAACGTTCGGCCAGCTAAATCCTCGACCCGTTTCAGCGTTTCTGGCTCCTCCGCAAAGACTTCACGATAGTGCTGGCGAAACATGCCGGCGCAAGATCCGGAAGGCACCACCACCGGCAAGCCGTTATCCAGCACATCCAGTTGGGAACGGGCAACGTCCCTCGCCTCGTTCACATAACCGGAGGTCCAGGCCGGCTGACCGCAACAGGATTGTTCCTGTGGAAAATGCACCCGAATACCTTCGCGTTCCAACAAACGAATGGCATCCAGCCCGGCTTCAGGAAAAAACAGGTCCACCACGCAGGTTCCAAACAGTGTCACCTCGGCGGGCTTCGCTGGGTACTCTCTTGGGGCAGGCCTTGCTGGCGCGACCCGGGTGGCATTGGGTGCGGCATCGTAGAACCGTTCACTCATGCGTTATCACCTCCGGACTCTGTGGCACGATCTCTGCAATTTTTGGAGTAAAGCTGCTCGATCAGCGGCTTCAAGCCTTTAGCTTCATCAACAAAAAGCTGAAGATGCGGGAAAGGTATTTCGATACCGACCTCATCCAGTGTCTCTTTAATCTGCTCCAACACGTCCGCCATGATGGTTGGCTGCACATCCAGGTTATCCGGTGTAATCCAGATTTTAACTTCCAGATCCACCGAGGAATCGCCCAGATTTTTAAGCACCACCCGTGGCTCCAAGCCCGGTGACTGCAGCACTTCCGGGTGCGCCATAAGCACCGGCATAATCACGTCTCTCGCCGCCTTGGCCGATTCTTTGTAAGCAATACCCACCGAAATATTGAGTCTGGTAGCGCCTTCGGCACTGTAATTAACGATCTCCGAAGAAGCGACACTGTCATTGGGAATCATGGTAAAGATGTTGTCGCGAGTCCGCAGCCACGTGGTGCGCAACGCAATTTTCACCACCTTGCCATCCTGGCCATTAATGGTGACCCAATCACCAATACGAAACGGTCGCTCGATCAACAAAGTAATACCGGCAATAAAGTTAGAAAGCGTCGACTGAGCTGCAAATCCCACGGCTATACCGACAATCCCCAGGCCCGCCACAATCGACAACAGGTCAAAACCGAATTGTGCGAGGATAGTGACCACCGCAAAGGTCGTCATCACCACCGACAACACATTGCCCGCCAACTGCTGAATAGATGCATCCAACCGGTTTCGGCGCAGCGTTTCGGCGGTCACGCGACGGATAACCAACCAGGCCACGTAGAAACCCAGCGCCAGCAAACCCGCCCTCGCGACCGCTTTTAAGAATTCAACTCCCGCTCCGAATTGCGCCAGTATCACCAACAAGGCACCCAGCCCGGTTAAATACCTTAGCCCGCTTCTCCCGTGTTTAAAGGTAGAGCTATCAACATTGCGCTTACCGACCACCAGCCGAATAAGCCCAATCAACACCAAGTACACCCCGAAAAACAAAGCCAAATACAGAATCGAAATCAGCATCTGACTGAGAACGTACGCTCCCACCTCACGCCATTCATACTCGTGGCCGCCAAAGGCACTCAGCGTATCCCCAAGGTTTTTCTTTAATTGCTCGACCACGACTTCCGTAAATTCGATCATCAACCCTGTCCTTCAACAAATGAGCGCGGAAGACTTTCAAACTATCGTTGGGGCAAGTGCTTGCGCAATACATATATAGTAGCGGATTCTCGACTAACCATTTCCAGTGGAGCCCTTGAAGAGTTTTCCCATCGACGCCATGTTGAGATGGTAACGTCACACCTTTCTCATGATCCGGGAGCTACATGACCAAAAAACTCGACTATTCGCTACTTGAGCTGGCCTCCGTCCGCGAAGGTGATTCCGTTTCCAGCACATTAGCGAACAGCGTTGCCTACGCCCAGCACGCTGAAAACCTGGGTTTCAAACGCTTCTGGCTGGCCGAACATCACAATATGGAAGGCATCACCAGCTCCGCGACCTCGGTGTTGGTGGGCCACATCGCTGGCAAAACCAAGAGTATTCGAGTCGGCTCCGGCGGTGTCATGCTGCCTAACCATCCGCCGCTGGTCATTGCCGAACAGTTCGGCACGCTGGAGTGTGTCTACCCGGGCCGCATTGACTTGGGGCTTGGCCGCGCGCCAGGAACCGACCAGATTACCGCCCGCGCTTTGCGCCGGGATGGCATTGGTGCCGAGCAGTTCCCGGAAGATGTTGCACACCTGCAAAATTTGCTTGGCCCATTACAGCCCGGACAACAAGTCAAAGCCATTCCGGGCGCCGGCACCAACGTACCCATCTGGCTGTTGGGTTCCAGTCTGTACAGCGCACAGCTGGCCGCCATGCGCGGGCTGCCCTATGCCTTCGCCGGGCATTTTGCGCCGCGTTTGTACCGGGAAGCTCTGCGAGTATACCGCGACAACTTCCAGCCCTCGGAACAGCTCCAACAGCCTTACGCCATGCTGGCGATTCCGGCCATACCGGCTGACTCCATGAACGAAGCCAAACGCCTGACCACCACCAGTTACCAGCGTATTCTGGCACTGTTCCGCGGGCAGCCGTTGTGGATGAAGCCACCCGTCGACTCCATGGATGGCCTGTGGAACACCGCCGAAGAAGCCGGTGTCAAAGATTTCCTAGGCTTACAAGTACTCGGCAACTCGGCCGACATTACACAACAGCTTGATACCTTGCTGTCCGATATCGAAGTCGAGGAACTGATGTTTACCGTCGATATTTACGAGCCAGAGAAACGCCAACATGCACTCAACATTCTAGCCGAGAGTTTATCCAATGAAGGATGATCGCTTTTTCGTGTTTCTGTCTCACGGGCTGGAAAGCGGCCCGAAAGGCACAAAAGTTCAAGCCATGAAAGCCGTCGCTGAAGAATTCCCCGGCGTTATCGCTGAGGCGATCGACCACACCAGTACCAGAGACCCGGAAACCCGCCTTCAACAAATGCGGGACGCTATGAACGCCGCAGGGGCCACTCCGGCACGCACTATTCTGGCCGGCTCCAGCATGGGCGGCTGGGTTTGTGCCCAAACCAGTGCCAACACGCCGGTACTGGGTTGTTTTCTCCTGGCCCCGGCGCTTGCCTTGGCGAAGTACCCGCAATCCAGCCCGACCCTTCAGGCCGAACACGTAAAAATCATTCATGGTTGGAACGACGATGTTGTGCCGGTTATGCCCGTTCTTGAGCTCGCCCATCAACAGCAGCTGGAAACCTTGGTTTTAGCCGACGGACATCGGCTTGAAAACAGCGTAGGCAGGGTATCGGGAGAGTTTCGGCGGTTCCTGAAAACGTGTCTAGCAGAACAGAATCCGGACTAAAATCAGAGCGTTGCACACTCCCGCTATTCGCTTTTTCATTTATTCTAATTTTGGCTGTTTCCTTGCGAAAACCGCTTTGTTTTGCCAGTCTTTATAAAGTTAACAAGGAACTAACTAAAAAAAGCGAGCGGAGATCACGTAATGAACAGCACAAACAAATTCCGGAAACTGGTCGGTATTTCAGCTTTGGCTTTTGCCGGGCTGACCGCTGCCAACGCAGTAAATGCCGCCAACTGGCGTTACGCCCACGAAGAATACGAGGGTGATGTTCAAGACGTTTACGCCTACAAATTCAAAGAGTACATCGAAGAGAACTCAGACCACACATTGCAGGTCTTCCGCTTTGGTGAGCTGGGTGAGTCTGATGACATCATGGAGCAGACCCAGGCAGGCATCCTGAATTTCGTGAATCAGTCCCCTGGCTTCACCGGTTCACTGATTCCTGAAGCTCAGATTTTCTTCATCCCTTACCTGCTGCCGACCGACATGGGTACGGTGATCGACTTTTTCCGTGAGTCCAAGGCGATCAACGAAGATTTCCCCAAACTCTATTCCGAACAAGGTCTGGAGTTGTTGAAGATGTACCCGGAAGGCGAATTCGTGGTCACCGTGGATGAGCCGGTGACATCGCCAGAAGAATTTAAGAACAAAAAGATCCGGGTGATGACTAACCCGCTGTTGTCTGAAACCTATTCCGCGTTTGGTGCCACCCCCACGCCTCTGCCTTGGGGTGAAGTTTACGGCGCGTTGCAAACCAACATGATTCAAGGTCAAGAAAACCCAATTTTCTGGATTGAATCTGGCGGCCTGTACGAAGTATCCCCGAACCTGGTTTTCACAGGCCACGGCTGGTTCACCACCGCCATGATGGCGAACCAGAACTTCTACAACGGTTTGTCTGACGAAGACAAAAAGCTGGTGCAAGACGCCGCTGACTTCGCCTTTGAAGAAATCATCGATCACATCGATGGCCTGGCAGATGAAGCACTTGAGAAGATTGTCGAAAAAGGTGATGACGTTACCGTTACCCGTCTGAACGAAGAACAGATTGAAGCGTTCCGTAAACGGGCACCTCAAGTTGAAGAAAAATTCATCGAGATGACTGGCGACGGCGGCAAGAAACTCCTCAAGCAATTCAAAGCCGACCTTGAAGCTGTTAAAGGCGAATAAACGGCAGGTTCCAAAGGGTGGCTCTGGCCACCCTTTGTTGTCCGGCTAAGGTTTAAATCTGCCCCGTCGTGTGCTTTAACCGCCGGGAGCAATTAGTTGTGGAGCACCACCCATGTCTGAGCATCCTCAAGAGGCTGTTGAAGACGATACCGGCACCTATGAATCCGGTTTACCCGGCATCCTTGGCACCATCGACGAATGGATAGCCAAAACCGAAGCAGTCATGCTGGCTGCTGGCGTTATCCTGATGGCCATCAACACCTGCATTAACGTTATAGGCCGTTTTGTTTTCGGAGAAGGTTTGTTTTTCTCCGGCGAGATCAACCGAATCCTCATTATTCTGATCACCTTCGCCGGCATTGGTTATGCCGCTAGGCACGGTCGCCATATTCGCATGTCAGCGGTCTACGATGCTTTTCCTGCCAGTGGCCGCAAAGTTCTGATGATCGTCATCGCACTCTTCACATCCGTTGTTATGTTTTTCCTGTGTTACTACTCATACGGCTACATCGAAACACTGCACGGCCGGGGCCGAATCCTGCCGGCCTTGGGCCTTCCCATTTGGTGGATTTATATCTGGGCACCTATCGGCTTTGCCATAACGGGCATTCAGTACTTCCTCACCGCCATCAAGAACTTCACCAGCAAGGATGTTTACCTTTCAACAGGGGTAGTTGACGGTTATGCCGACACAGAATCGGAAGTTTAAAAGCAGCACAAACCTGGAAGGTTGAGGACACGCATACTATGGCAACTATTATGATGCTCATCATGATCGGGCTGCTGCTTCTGGGCTTCCCGATGATGATTCCGCTAATCACCGCTGCGGTGGTTGGTTTTGTAATGATGTTTGACGGATTCGGCCAGATGGGCACCTTCATCCAACAGATGATGGGCGGCATCCGGCCGGCGTCGTTGATCGCAGTACCGATGTTTATTCTGGCAGCCGACATTATGACTCGGGGACAGTCTGCAGACCGGCTGATCAACATGGTCATGTCGTTTATCGGTCACGTTAAAGGCGGGCTGGCGATCAGTACCGCTACCTCCTGCACCTTATTCGGTGCGGTATCTGGCTCAACTCAGGCAACGGTGGTTGCAGTGGGTTCGCCATTGCGCCCGAAGATGCTGAAGGCCGGTTACTCTGACTCCTTTACCTTGGCCTTGATCATTAACGCCAGTGACATCGCGTTTCTAATCCCGCCCAGTATCGGGATGATTATCTACGGGGTTATTTCGGAAACTTCTATTGCCGAATTGTTCATTGCAGGCATTGGCCCGGGCTTGTTAATCCTGTTTATGTTTTCGGTGTACTGCCTGATTTATGCGTACAAGAACAACGTGCCCACGGAAGAAAAAGCCAGCTGGAAACAGCGTGCACTGTCGGTACGGGATGCCTCTTGGCCACTGATGTTCCCGGTCATTATTGTCGGCGGTATTTACGGTGGCATTTTCAGCCCTACGGAAGCAGCCGCCGTGTGCGTGCTTTATGCATTTCTGTTGGAATTCGTGATTTTCCGTTCGCTGAAACTTACCGATGTTTACCGGATTGCCAAATCAACCGGCCTGATCACCGCCGTGGTCTTCATTCTCGTTGCTGTAGGTAACGGTTTCTCCTGGATCATCTCCTTTGCCCAGATTCCGCAAGCCATCCTCGAATCCGTTGGCGTCAACGAAGCGGGGCCTGTCGGGGTTCTGATCGCCATTTGTGTCGCGTTTTTCGTCGCCTGTATGTTTGTTGACCCCATCGTGGTGATTCTGGTGCTCACTCCGATTTTCGCGCCCGCGATCCAGGCTACGGGTCTGGACCCGGTTCTGGTGGGTGTTCTGATCACTTTGCAGGTGGCCATTGGCTCTGCCACACCGCCCTTCGGTTGCGATATATTCACCGCAATTGCGATTTTCAAACGGCCGTACCTGGAAGTTATCCGTGGCACACCGCCGTTTATTTTCATGCTGGTGGCAGCCGCTGGCTTGATCATCGCCTTCCCGCAAATTGCGTTGTTCCTGAGGGATCTGGCTTACCCGCAGTAAGCCGGATACCCGGCCAATAACAGGAGACTGCTATGTTTAATCGAATTCTGGCGGCCGTGGATGGTTCCAAGACATCGCTTCGGGCACTAGACAAGGCAATCGAACTGCAACGGCTGTTACCAGAGGTTGAGATTTTCATCATCTGCGTTTACAAGCATCACAGCTTATTCGAAGCCTCCTTATCCATCGGGCGGCCCGACGACATGGACATCCCGGATAAGGTTTTGTCGGAATACGCTAAAGAGGTGGTTAACCACGCGAAGGAGTTTGCGAAGGAGCACGGCGCCACAAAAGTGCGCGGTTTCGTGAAGGCGGGCAGGCCTTCCAAGGTGATTGTGAAGTTCGCCAAGGAAAAAGAGACCGACCTCATCGTGGTCGGAACCAAAGGCACCAACAGCGACAAAGACGGCATGTTTTTGGGCAGCGTTTCTCACCGGGTGGCCTCCCAAGCCAAATGCCCCGTACTGGTCGTATGACGCTTTTCGCGCCACTCTGAACAACCCCGACAGCAGATTTTTGGCTGTCGGGGTATCACGGATATCCGCAAGCTGCGTGAAATTTCACCGTGCTAAACTGCCGCGCCTCTAGGTTACCTTACATTCACAAATCACAAGGCGCTTGTCGATGACCGCAATTGTCGATTTTCTCAACTCTATTATTTGGGGCTATGTTCTCGTTTACGGTTTGCTCGCCGTAGGCATCTTTTTCACCATTCGCCTCGGCTTTCTGCAGTTCCGTCATTTCGGAGAGATGGTACGCGCCATCCGCGGTTCCCGCGAAAGCGACGTTCACGGTATTTCCCCATTCCAAGCTCTGTGTACCAGCCTTGCCTCACGCGTTGGCACCGGCAACCTTGCCGGTGTAGCAGTTGCTCTTTATCTGGGCGGCGCCGGAGCTATCTTCTGGATGTGGATGGTCGCTCTGGTGGGCATGGCCACAGGCTATGCGGAAAGCACCCTAGCCCAACTCTACAAAGTTCGTGACGGCAAAGGCCAATACCGCGGGGGGCCCGCTGTCTATATCGCCAAGGGCCTGAACGCACCGTGGGCTGCTGCCATTTTCGCGGTTTGCCTGATAATTTCCTTTGGTTTGGTATTCAACGCCGTTCAAGCCAACTCTATTGCCGATGCCATGCAAGGCGCATTCGGCGCACCCAAGCTCGGCGTGGGCGTAGTGATTGCCGCCTGTGCGGGTGTGGTGATTTTCGGTGGTCTGCGCAAGATCGTTCGTTTTGCTGAATTCGTGGTGCCCTTTATGGCCGGAGCCTATGTGCTGCTGGCATTGGGCGTGATGGCCATGAACATCACGGAAGTTCCGGGCATTCTGGCGCTGATCGTAAAAAGTGCATTTGGCCTTGAAGAAGCAGCCGGTGGTGCGGTTGGCTCCGTCACAGCGGCTATGCTGAACGGCATCAAGCGCGGCTTGTTCTCCAACGAAGCCGGCATGGGCTCGGCGCCCAACATTGCGGCTACAGCCACACCGGCACCGCACCACCCGTCATCGCAAGGCCTGGTACAGGCATTCGGCGTGTTCGTTGACACCATTGTTGTGTGTACAGCCACAGCCATCATGATTTTGCTGGCAGGTGTTCTGGAGCCAGGTTCAGGAGTGACCGGTACCCAGCTGACTCAGCAGGCTATGGAAGTTCACCTCGGCGAGTTTGGCAGCTACTTCATTGCCGTCGCCATTCTGTTCTTTGCCTTTACCTCCATCGTTGCGAACTACACCTATGCTGAAAACGCTTTGGTGTACTTGAAAGGCGGCAACACACTGGGCCTGACCATTCTCCGCTTAGCTGCTTTGGGCATGGTGATTTGGGGTGGCTACGAAGCCGTCGTCACCGTATTCAATGCCGCAGATGCGTCCATGGGTCTGATGGCGGTGATCAACCTGATTGCCATTGTGCTCTTGTCAGGCACCGTGATTAAGCTGACGAAAGACTATCTGGCTCAGCGTAAAGAAGGTGTAGTACCGCAGTTCAAATCCGCAGATTACCCAGAGCTGGACGAGAAAATCGACAGCACTATCTGGCGCTAATGTGTAATGCCCTGCAGCTTTCCAGTGATAGCTGCAGGGCAACTCTTTCCTTTCCGCGATCTATTGGTCCCCTCGCTTTTGCCGCAACGTCAGCATCGCTAACAAGCCGGATACGGCCATCAAGAACAACGCCACCGCATTGAGTACCGGCGTAGATCCCTCTCGCAACCGATTGAATAGCGCTACGGTAAGTGGAGTGTCACTACCCGTAAGCATGACCGTGGTATTGAAGTTCTCGAACGACATCAGAAACGCCATTGCCACCGCCCCGAATATTGATGGTAATAACCAAGGTAAAGTCACGGTGAACCAAGCCACCAATGGCGTTGCACCCAAGTTCAGTGCGGCTTCTTCCAGTTGTGGATCAAACTTGCGCAACCGCGCACCAATCACCAACGTAGCCAGTGTTGTTATAAAGGTCACCTGCCCCATCACCACCAGCGTCATACCCGGTCGAAAGACATCCAGCTCAAATCCCCACAACCGGGACACTTCGTTCGCGGTACCGCTGTAGAACACCAAAATAGAAACCCCCAGAATCACACCGGGAATCACCAGTGGCAACAGCATCAGCAAATACAAGAATTCCTTGCCTCGAAACTGCAGGCGTTCAAATAACACGGCATTGACGCAACCCAGCGCCACACTGCCCAAAGTCACCCAAAAGGCAATTTTCGTACTCACCCACAAAGCATTGAGCAAACCATCGTCATGGAAAAGGCCCGTTCGACCTTCGCTACCATTCGCCAAATACCAATCCAGCGTGAACCCTTTCCATGGCAACGAGGGGAACTGGGAATCGTTAAACGCAAAGACGGCGGTCACCAACAGCGGCATGGCCAAGTAAATAAAAAAAGTCACTAAATAGGCTAGGTAGAGGCCATCAAACAAACGGGAACGAGGTACGGAACGAATCATAGGGTTACCCCATTACCTTACGAAGAGACTGACCAGACAATTTGAGCCCCAACCACACCATCACCGACGACAGCACCAGCAACAGAACCCCTAAAGCGGCCCCCTGTTCCCAATTAAAACGGGTAATAAACTGGGTAAAGATTTGTTCCGTGAACCAGGCGCTGTCTTTGCCTCCCATCAAAACAGGGGTCAAATAGCTGCCAAGCGTTAACATGAACACCACTATGCACCCGGAAACTATACCGGGCATGGCCCAGGGCACCACGACTTCCCGCAGCACCGTGGCGTGACCGCCGCCAAGGTCGTAGCCGGCTTCCACCAGATTCTCATCCATACCATCCAGCGTGGTCACCAGAGGCACCACCATGAACAGCAAGCCGTTGTACACCAGACCGATAATGACCGCGACATCGTTGTAAAGCATTTCCACTGGGCCATCGGCCCAACCCAACGCCTGCAGCCAGGAGCTGAACAAGCCACTTTCACGCAGCAGAATCATCCAGCCGTAAGTACGTACTAACTCACTGGCCCAAAACGGAATCAGGCAAGCCAGAAACAGAATGCCTTTGCTGCGGCCTCGGGCCATTTTGGCGATGTACCAGGCTACGGGGAAAGCCACCAGCAGTGTTAAAAACGTGGTGAACAGCGACATTACCCCGGTGCGAACAAAGGTTCGCCAGTAATAAGATTCCGTGAAAAAATTCTGGTATTGCTCCAGCCCCCACGCCAGCGTATCCCAGCTCTCGCGAACCTGAAACGAGACCCTGAGCATCTGCATGTGCGGCACCAACACCAGCAACACAATCCACAGCAGGAAGGGTGTCAGCAACAGCCAGAGTGACAAACGACTCGCCGAAGACTTCATGACCGATCTGCTCTGAACACCCGAGCCAGCATAGGGTCCCAAGCCAGCTTGATCGCACTATCGGCGTTCAAGGCCGGCGCCGAACCGTCTTGAGGCAACCGAGCATAAATCGGGCTGCCACTGCTCTCCGCTTCAACCCGACTATTCGCGCCGTCAAAAAGTGTCGCCTTCACTCTGGCTTGCATCACCGAATAGTGGTTATCCGGCCTAGAATCGTTGAACACCAGAGATTCAGGGCGGATGTACAATTCTGCACGTTCGCCGAGCTGAAGGTCACTTGCGGCCACGCGCCCGCGCACCAGCTCGCCGTTCTCCAGCCGAATCTGCGCCAAATTGTCGGCCAGCGAGATCACGTCTCCCGCCAGTCGATTGTTATCGCCAACAAAGCCCGCCACGAACGGGGTCGCTGGTTCCCGGTAGAGTTCTTCTGGTGGCGCCACCTGATCAAAGCGGCCGTCTTTCATCACTGCCACCTGATCCGACATCACCATGGCTTCCGACTGATCGTGGGTAATGTAAACGAAGGTGGTACCGAATTGCTTCTGAAGATGCTTAAGCTCCACCTTCATCTGTTCCCGTAGTTTAAGATCAAGCGCACCGAGCGGTTCATCCAACAACAACAGGGTAGGCTTCAGTACCAAACACCGGGCAAGAGCCACCCGTTGGCGCTGGCCACCGGACAATTCCATCGGATTACGGTGCTCAAGTCCGGGTAGTCCAACCTGCTCCAGCACCTCTGAGGTCAGTTTCCGGCGTTCGGCCGCGGGCACTTTCCGGCGTTTCAGGCCATAGCCGATGTTGTCGCCCACTGACATGGTGGGAAACAAAGCCAGATGCTGAAACACCATATTCACCGGCCGGCGATTGGGCGGTACATCGTTCATCCGCTCCCCACGGATATAGATATCACCCTCGTTCGGCTTATCGAAGCCTGCCAGCAGACGCAGCAGCGTCGTCTTGCCGCAACCGGAAGGGCCGAGAATGGAGAAGAACGTGCCTGCCGGCACGTCCAGTGAAATGTTATTGACGGCTTTGTGGGCGCCGAAGCGCCGCACCAGCCCGTTACAGGAAAGATCTGATTGCATAGCCATACAGATCAGTTCGCCGCTTGAACACGATCCAGCACTTGCCCTTCGGTGGCTTCCAGCCCAGGTGGCACCGGTGGGTACCACTTGATGTTGGTGATGGCTTGCTCGCCAAAGCTGGCGCGGTAAGCATCACGAAGGTCCGCCTTCACAAATTCGTCCGCAGCTTTAGACGCGGTGAAATTACCGGAGGCGTTGGTAATCTTCGCGGCAATTTCCGGCTGCATCACGAAATTAATCCACTTATAGGCCGCTTCTTCATTTTCGCTGCGACGTGGGATAGCAAAGGTATCAATCCAACCCAAAGCACCGGACTCCGGAGCAACAAATTGTATCTCCGGATTCTCTGCATTCAGTTTCCAGCCACCGGCATCCCAAGCCATGGCTGCGGTCACTTCGCCGGTGCGCAGAAGCGACAACAATTGATCGCCACCGGTCCAGTAGGTTTTCACGTTGGCTTTACACTCGATCAGTTTGTCTTCGACCTTCGCCATGATCGACGCATATTCGTCACGATCGTTGTATGCCGCGAACGGGTCCATCCCCATCGCAAACGCGAAGCCCATCAGGGTGGGGCGCTTCAGCCGGTAACTCACTTTGCCAGCGACCGCCGGATCACACAGGTCGGTGTAATCCTTAACCGTATCCGCCACAGAGCTATGCACAATCAAACCACTGGTGCCCCACACGGCCGGAACACCGAAGGACTTACCATTTAAGGCAGTGGCTTCCTGAGTTGCCTTCACCATAGACGGCTGCAGTTGGTCGGTATTGATTCGGCTGTAATCGATGGGTTTGTAGACATTGAACTGACGCTGAACGCCCACGATCCGGTCTTGGCTCGGCTGAGCCAGATCAAAACCGGCACCGCCGGTGGCCCGAAGCTTGGAAATCATGTCTTCGTTGTTCGACAAGGTAATCTTCACATCGATACCGGTTTCGTCTTCAAACTGCGTCACTACCTCGTCCGGCGCGTAGCCACCCCATGTAATAAGCCGGAGCTCTTCAGCTAACAACGGGCTGGCAGCTGTTACGGCCAACAGAGAGGTACACAGCAGTGCCGCATTCCGTGTTTTATTCGCGTTCATGGTCGTTCCTTCCTCTGATTTTTGTAGCGAAGCACTTCGCTAACTTCTTGTTATCAGGAAGTTATAGACCATATATGACGGTTATGTGAAAACGGCCCACGAAAAAGGGAGGCCGAGGCCTCCCTTTTTCAATTCAATGTGCGAAAACGCCTTAAAGACCAGACTTCAGCTTTTCCCAGTACTTCGCATAAACCTGCAACGCTTCGTCACCGATATCGGTCTGGAACTCGGCATTAATCATGTCTTCCGCGGTGGGGTAGCTGGCGCGATCACTGGCAATCGATTCATCCAGCAACTCACGAGCTGCGAGGTTTGGCGTGGCGTAACCGATGTCTTCACTGATCAGCGCGGAAATTTCAGGCTTCAGTACGAAGCTGATAAATTTGTGCGCGGCCTCCGGATTCTTCGCATTTTTCGGGATTACGAAGCTGTCTAGCCACGCAATGATGCCCTCGGCCGGGTAAACGTATTCCAGAGTCGGCAAAGCGTCACGACCCATTACGGCTTCGCCATTCCAGATCATGCCAATGTCGGTTTCGCCTTCCAGGAAGGGCATACGCGGGGCGTCAGAGTTAAAGGTGCGAACCGACGGCATCAGCTCGGTCAACTTCTCATACGCTTCTTCAATTTGCTCGGGATCGGTGCTGTTGCCAGAGTGGCCCAACACACGCAAAGCAACGTGGAACACTTCACGCATGTCATTGGTCAGCACGATGCGCCCTTCGAAGCGCTCATCCCACAGGTCTGCCCAGGCGGTTACTTCGCCTTCCACATCTGAGGTATCTACACCAAGGCCGGTGGTGCCCCACAAGAAAGGTACGCTGTATGCGTTTTCCGGGTCGATGTCCAGGTTGACCAACTCGGGGGAGATATTATCAAAACCTTCGATTTTGCTGCGGTCGATCGGCATCAGGAGATCTTCCTGACGCATTTTGCTGACGTAATAGGTCGATGGCACAGCCAGATCATAGGCTGCGCCGTCGTCCAGAAGTTTCAACCGGGCATACATAGCCTCGTTGCTATCGTACGTCGTGTAAACCACCTGGATGCCAGTTTCCTCGGTGAAACGATCGAGGACTTCCTGCGGCATGTACTCCGACCAGTTGTACAGGTTCAACACTTGGGTTTCTTCAGAACTGCTGCAGCCAGTCAGGCCAACCGCCAGCATCGTAGCCAGTGCCAGTTTCTTCATCGTTTACTCCTTAACAGGATCCATTGGGATAACATCAGCATCACCAGTGAAAACACCAGCAACAGGGTACCTAGAGCATTTACTTCCGGTTTCAGACCCACTCGCACCATAGAGTAGATGCGCAAAGGCAAAATTTCATAACTGGGGCCGCTAACAAAGGTGCTCACCACCACATCGTCCAGCGATAGAGTAAAACCGAGCAGCCACCCCGCCAGCAGTGCCGGCATGATCACCGGAATCAACACCGTGCGGGTCATGGTGAAGTCACTGGCACCCAAATCGCGGGCCGCCTCGGGCAAGCGCTCGTCGAAACCACTCAGACGAGCCATCACCGTGATGACCACAAAGGGCAGACAGAAAGTAACGTGCGCGAGCAGCAAGGACACATAACCCAGTTGCAACCCCACCATCAGGAACAACCCCAGCAGCGAGATCGCCAGCACAATTTCCGGCGACATCATCACGATAAACAACATACCGTTCAGTACCTGCTTGCCGCGGAACCGGTACCGATGCAAGGCCAGTGCCGTAAGCGCACCTATCAGGGTAGACACCGTCGCAGCCGAAAGCGCCAGCCACAGGGAATTCCACATGGCCTGAACCATGGCGCGGTTGCTAAACAACGCCTCATACCAACGCAGGCTGAGCCCACCCCATTCATAGCCGGTGCGTGAATCGTTGAACGAAAACACCACCAGCACGGCAATGGGCACGTACAACAGCAGATAGACGAGAGTCAGGTAGGTCCGGGGCAGCCAGCGGCTCATACGCCGTCCTCCCCGATTCGGCGTTTACTTAACCTGTGGGCAAACATTAAAAATGCCATAGCTAAGGTCAACATGATGCTAGCCGCTGCACCAAAGGGCCAGTTTCGGGCATCCAGGAACTGGTTTTTAATCACGTTACCCACCAGCAAGTTGCGCGAACCACCCAACACGTCCGGCACGAAGAACAAGCCCATGGCCGGCAACAACACCAACATGACGCCGGCCAAAACGCCCGGCAGGGTCAATGGCACGATGACATGGACGAACGTTGACCATCGGCCCGCACCCAAGTCGTGAGAAGCCCGCAGGAAATCTTCGCGCAGATCCTCAAACACCGTGTATAACGGCAAAATCATGAACGGCAACAACAGGTACACCAAGCCAATGATGACGGCGCCCTCGGTGTACAACATCTGCATGGGCTCATCGATGATGCCCATCGCCATCAGACCGTTATTCAGCAATCCGTTGGTCGCCAAAATCAGCTTCAGGGCGTAGGTGCGCACCAAGGAGTTGGTCCAGAAAGGCACGATCAACAGGAAGATCAATAACACTCGATTCTTTCTGGCCACTTTCGACAAGGACCACGCAAACGGGTAGCCGATCAACAAACAAATTAACGTGGTCATAGCCGCCATATACAGGGAGTGCAGAAACACATCCAGATAGAGCGGGTTTAGCAGTTGGCGGTAGGCATCCAGATTAAGCGGGAAAGCAATAAAGTTGCTCGGGTCCCGGGTCATCACACTGGCACCAACCACCAACAGGTTGGGGGTAAACACCAAAAACAGCAACCAACCCCACACCAGAACCAACACGGCGGTTCTGAACGGTTGCTGCAATGCGTTACCCATCAATGGAGCCTTCCTCGGTGACAACCGTCGGCTCTTCCGGCAACAACCATTCCCAGCCGTCTACCCAGCTGACTCGGACCGGCTCGCCCAAACGATAGTCGAACGTCGGGTCATCTTCATCGAAGAATTCAGACGCCAGCACTTCGGTGCCGTCAGTTAAATGGATCACCGAATCCAAGGTGCTGCCTTTATAGTTCCGCTCCACCACCTTACCGGCTACGCCGTCGTCGTCACCCGGCGCCAGCACCCGGATGTCTTCCGGCCGCAGCAATACGTGCAAGGATTGTCCTTCTACAACGGAAAAGTCTGGTTTACGGAACCTGCGTTTCAAACCGAAGACATCCACAATAATGGTGCCGTCTTCATTAAGGGAATCTACGCGGCCCGGGAAGAAGTTAGTTTCACCCACAAACCGGGCAGTAAAAAGGTTGGCAGGGCGTTCATAGACTTCACGCGGGGTGCCCAACTGCTGAATCAGGCCGTCTTTCAGCACCACAATGCGATCAGACATAGACAAGGCTTCTTCCTGATCGTGGGTGACGAACACGAAGGTAATGCCCAGCTCTCGCTGCAAACGCTTCAGCTCCACTTGCATGGTGCGGCGCAGTTTGTAATCCAACGCGGACAAGGGTTCGTCCAACAGCAACATTTTTGGGCGCTTGACCACCGCCCGGGCGATGGCGACCCGCTGCTGCTGACCACCGGAAAGCTGGTGCGGTTTGCGCTTGGCAAACTCCTCCAGCTGCACCATGGCCAACGCTTCTTCTACCCGTTGCTGAATTTCCGGCTTCGGGCGTTTCTCCATTTTCAGGCCGTAGGCAACATTGTCGAAAACCGACATATGCGGAAACAACGCATAATTCTGGAATACGGTATTCAGAGGACGAGCCTCAGGAGGCGTATGGGTCAGGTCCTGACTACCGAGGGTAATTGAACCATCATCCGGGTGTTCAAACCCCGCCATCATGCGCAGAAGCGTGGTTTTTCCACAGCCTGAAGGACCCAGCAACGTTATAAACTCACCATCAAGGATCTCAAGGTCCAGCGAATCCAATACCTTGCGGTCATCAAATTGCTTAGAGAGTTTACTCAAAGAAAGCAGTGTCTGTTTCATTGGCCGCCGCCTAAAAAGTTAGCAGCGTATTTTTCCAGAAACCCCGGCCAACAAAAAGGGGCGTCAGGGTATTCCACAAC
Source organism: Marinobacter sp. JH2 (assembly GCF_004353225.1). Lineage (NCBI taxonomy): Bacteria > Pseudomonadati > Pseudomonadota > Gammaproteobacteria > Pseudomonadales > Marinobacteraceae > Marinobacter > Marinobacter sp. JH2. The sequence continues at coordinate 2,788,257 of NZ_CP037934.1, forward strand.
CCCGCGCCCCTTGGCCTTACAGGACGGTTTACTGGTCAGCTACGCTGTTCAAATACGCCTTGTCTGAAATGTTTGTCCAGGGACGAACCTGCTTCAGGTATTCGCGTTGAGACGTGATGATTTCATTTGCCAGCTCGTCTTCCGCTGCGAACTCGTTCAGCAAACGGTTCGTGGTCTCGCGAAGTGCTTCGATCACCTCCCGCGGGAATACTTTGTGGGTCACATTCGGATATTCTTCTTTCATGCTAGCCCAGGCAGCCCCACTTTCATGGGTGCTTTGAATGTACATGTCATAGGCTGCTGTGCGCATCGCCACTCGCAGGACTTCTTGGAGGTCCTCCGGCAGCTTGTTCCAGGTTTTCTTGTTTATCAGGAACTGAACTTCGGCACTCGGCTCCTGCCAGCCGGAATAATAATAATCAGCAATCTGGTGGAAGCCCATTCTCAGATCCAGCGCCGGGCCCACCCATTCCACTGCGTCAATCGTACCGCGCTCCAGTGAGGTATACAGCTCTCCCGGAGGCAAGTTGGTAACCGCGACACCCAGCTCGGACATAACTTCACCAGCAAACCCGGGCGTCCGGATTTTCAGACCTTTCAGGTCGTCCAGTGAATTAATCTCTTTACGGAACCAGCCGCCCATCTGGTTGCTGGTATTACCACCCGGGAAGGACAACAAGCCGAACGGCTCGTACACATTCTGCATCAGCTCCATACCCTCGTCATGGTAGAACCAAGCGTACATTTCCGGCGCAATCATGCCGAACGGTGTGGTGGTGAAATACATGGCGTTTGGAATGGTGCCCTTGTAGTAGTACGAGGCGGTGTGCCCCATATCGTACTGACCATTGCGCACCATATCGAAGATGCCAAACGGAGCTTTGTGTTTGTTGGAAGAATCAATTCGAAACTTTAATCGGCCATTGGACATCTTTTCAGCCATGGCGGCCATATTGCGGGACGTATCGCCAAGCAGTCCGGAGTTAGGGCCCCAAGTTTCCGCCAGGCGAATGGTGTAGGTTTTGTCGGCTGCCGCGAACGGGCTGGCGAGAACAGCAACCGCAGCGAGGGCTGCCATAAAGGTATTACGCATAAACATAGTAAAGGGTTCCGTTATTATCGCTTTGGATCACATGTAGTAACCTGTTATTAAACCACAATAAACGGACAGTCTCGCCCTTTCAGCTGCTATGGGCAAGACTGCTGCCGGCATTACACCTTAAACTGAGCGACCAACTCGCGCAGGCTCTCACCCAAGCGTGCCAATTCGTGACTGGCTTCGTTGGTCTGAGTCACACCGGTATCGCTTCGCTGCGCCGCATCAACGATGCGTACCACGTTCTGATTCACTTCTTCCGCGACCTGGCTTTGCTGCTCTGCCGCAGTAGCAATCTGGGTCACTTGATCATGAATCTGTGCGATCGAACCGACAATCGTGTTCAGAGCAGATGTGGCGTGGTTAATCCGCTCAACGGTTTCTTCGGAGCTTCGCCGCGAATGATTCATCCGATCAACCGAGGCTTTGGTTTCCGCTACAAAACCACCAATCATCTCGCCAATCTGATCCGCCGATTCCGCTGACCGGCGCGCCAACTGGCGCACTTCATCGGCGACTACCGAGAAACCACGGCCGTGCTCCCCCGCTCGAGCGGCTTCGATCGCTGCGTTCAATGCCAACAAGTTGGTCTGTTCTGTTACCGCGTGAATCACATCCAACACCTGCTGAATATCACCGGATTTATCAGCCAGCGCATTAATGCTGGCAGCGGTACTTTCGATTTCACCCGACAATTGTGTGACCGCACCTTGGGCGCTGGCGATGGTCTCGCCCCCTTCACGGGCCATGCGATCTGCATCCGATGCAGCGCTTTCTACTTCGTTGGTGTTACCGGAAATTTGCTGAATGGTGGCGGCCATTTCATTAATCGCCGAGGCAATCTGATCGGTTTCAGAGCCTTGTTCCTGCACCGACTGACTGGTTTCATTCGCCACTCGACTGAGTTCCTCGGCGGCGGAGGCCACCTGGTCGGTGGTGATACCTACCTCGCGAATAGTCGTTTGCATCTTGATGACAAATTGATTGAACCGACGCCCTAACTCCGCCAATTCATCCGTGCCATCTTCCGGCAGGCGATGGCGTAAATCGCCGTCGCCATTTGCGATTTCCTGCATCATGTTACTGACGTTCTTCAGAGGTACGGTCACCGTGCGACCAATCAACAACCCCACAACCAGCGCAACGATCACAACAACGATGGTTGCAACCACGGTAAACAACATGGCGTTGGATATAGTGTCGTCAATGTCTTGCTCTGCCGCAGCCAACACCCGATTAATATCGGTAATGTAGATACCTGCGCCGATCATCCAGTCCCACCCCGGCACCAGCGTGGCGTACGACAGTTTTGGTTCAATAGAGCCATTCGACGCCGGATTTGGCCACTCGTACTGGAAAAAGCCATCTTGGCTTGCCGCCTGAAACAGATCGCCTACCAGCCGGCGAACCTTAGGGTTGGTGGTCGGGCCTTCTTTGTCAGGGCTTGGTGCATACGCCAGATTAAAGACATCCCGGGTGTACGCAAACACGTAATTGGACTCACCAAACGAGATGGTACGAATACGCTTTCGCGCCTCATTTTTGGCTTCTTCAGGTGAGAGCGCGGGGTTATTTTTAGCCTCTTCAACGACATCGTTAACGGCTTCAATCAGATCCTCAAGCCCCTGTTTCTTTGCTGCAAACAACTCGGCTTCCAGCCGCTCCAGCTCGGCCTGGCCATTGGCGTTAATTTCCACAGCCGTAACCCAAGCGATAGCTCCCGCGGTGAGAAGTACCGGCACCAACACACCGATTAACAATCGAGTTCGTATTCGCAGTGCGCTTATCAGGGGCATATCGGAGACTCCGGGTTATTGTTGGTGTGGGCGATAGCCAATGGGCGGCTTTAGTTGTCAAAGGTATCGACCATTATGGCCGCATCTTAAGCGCATTCTCACCAAATTTTCACCTCGGAGTGCAAACTCAGCCCATACGCACCAATTTCGCCTCTAGTAACAGGTTTGGTCCTAGCTTCGCCACCTTCACTGCGTCGGGATTCACACCGAGATCTTTCAGGGCGCTGTGAATGTCATCCATGGCCTCCTCTTCAGGCGCAGCAAGCAACAACTCTCGAACGGCACCCAGAACCATTTTCACGGGAACGGTCATGAAATATCCGGAGATCAGCAACATCATGACCGGGTCGGCATACACCGCCAACGCGGACCATTCGCTGCGCTCTATCAGCCATGCGATAGCAAAGCCGAGCATTACCGCAGCACTTAATACTGTATCCATCAACCACTGCCCCTGCTCGGCCAGCACCAGGCCAGAGCCGTTGCGGTGACTGGTCCAACGCAAATAAACCCAAACCACCAAACAACCCACAACACTGACAGCGCCGAAAATCAGCGCCATACCGGCCTCCACCGGGCGGCCACCCTGTAAAATAGACACCACCGCCGATGCAAACGAAAGCACACACACCAACCCAATAACCAGTCCCTTAACCGCAATAACCAGCGGCTCTACGGCACCCATACCGAACGGATAGTCTTCCGTTGCGGGGCGGCGGATAAAGCGTGCCGCATACAGCGACAAAAGGGATAACGCCAAGCTAACCAACGAATAGGCGCCATCGAAAAGAATAACCAGAGAATCGACCCAAAGGCCCCACACAATACCGGCAACCGCAAACAAACCGGCGCCGACCGCAGATAATTTCAGCGCCATATTTTCCCGCGCTAGAGAAGTAAACATTTTGACCTCCTGTGAATAAGCAGCCATATTATCGGGATATATTCGTCGGCGTGAGTCACTGAGCGACGGGAAATCCGTCGGAAAGAAGTCATCGTGAAAGCATCACAAATCAAAACATTTCTATCGGTGGTCGATCACGGCAGCATTGCCTCTGCGGCTCGACACCTGAATCGTAGCCGCACCACCGTCAGTACGGTGTTGGCAGCGCTGGAAGATGAGCTGGGAGTCGGACTGTTCGAACGCAGCGGCAACCAGTTGCACCTGACCGCCATCGGGCAATCCATCGTGACCGATTGCCGGCGTTTCGACCAAGTAGCGGGCCAGATTCGGTCACGTTGCCAGCACCATTTAAGCGGTGCGGAGTCGGTGCTGCGCATCGCTCGAGACGATGCGATACCAGAAGTGATCTGGCGAGATCTTCTGAGACATCTGAAACTTAGATTCCCTCAAACCAGCTTGTCGGTGTACCTGGCACCGCCCCGGGAGCTCGCAAACCTGGTCCGAAACCAATCCGTCGACGTCGCCTACGGTTTGATGCCCGAAATGTTGAGCGAGGGCTATCAATGGTTCCGGGAACTGGCTGACGTGCGCATGCTCACCGTCGCCGCACCAGACCATCCGCTGTGCCAGCTGAAACGTGTCACTCAGGATCAGCTCGTAGCCCACACAGAGGTCACTATGGCCTATATGAAGGACGCTCAGCTGGTGGCGGAGTCACCTGAAACCGCCAATTATCTCGCTTTCACACAATACGAACTGATTCGGGATGCGGTTATAGAGGGCGCTGGCTGGGCAGACTTGCCCTTACCGCTGATTGCTGAGGCACTGAAAAAAGAACAACTGAAAACCATCAACCACCGAAGCGCGCGATGGTGGAAGGTTTTCAGTGCATTGGAAACGGAGCAAGCCCAAGGGGGTGCCGTGGTCGGCTGGCTGGCAAACGAGCTGGAAGCCTATCTGGAAACCATGGCCTAAGGCTGCTCATCCGCCGGGGCGGCAAGATCGCATTTTTTACAATCCAACTCGAACCCCAACATAGATTCCCGGCCTTTGGGGCTGATGACCCACGGCCTATTCACCCAGGGCGGATCATGGCGTACATGCTGGTTATGCCCGCACGCCAGTTGGGCAACCCAATGATCTTCATCATCTTTGTGGTAACCCGCAATCTGCTGTTTCATGCCCGAGCCCTGCCATTCCATGCAGACCAGGAGTATATCGCCAAAGCCACCCAAATCATCACGAAACTGATCAACTTCTCGGTACCCAACGGCTCTTGGAACACATACATCGCAATCAAAAACTGCAGGGTAGGGTTGATGTACATAAGAAACCCGACGGTAGACAGCCGCAACCGACGGGCCGCACCGGCAAAGGCCAACAGCGGAATCGCCGTAACAATTCCGCTGGACATCAGCAGCAAGGCACTGCGGGAGCTATCCGTCAGATGTGACAACTCCTGGGCCGACAGCCACGCCAACGCCAGCAGGCCAAGCGGTAATAACAAGAGCGTTTCAACAAACAGCCCGGACAGGCCATCCAAATCCACCTTTTTGCGCATCAGCCCATAGGTGCCAAAGCTGAAGGCCAACGCAAGGGTTATCCACGGCAAAACGCCCAACAGAACGATTTGATAAACGATGGCCACGGCAGCCAAGGCAACCGCGGCCACCTGCAACCGGGATATCCGTTCGCCCAGTATTAGCAGCCCCATGGCCACATTAACTAAAGGTGCCAGGAAGTAACCTAAGCTGGCCTGCATCACTTGCCGGGTTTCCACCGCGTAGATGTAAATACCCCAGTTCAGAGCAATGAAAATGGCGCACCCCAATACAAAACCCAACCGTTTTGGGCGTTTCAAAGCGGTTTTAACCGGGGACCAGCGTTTCAGCAGTGATATAACCATCGCAAGAAACACACAGGACCACACCACCCGGTGAATCAGCACCTCCCAGGCGGGAATTCCCTCAAAGAGCGCAAAATAAAGCGGAAAACTGCCCCACATGGTGTAAGCCGCCAACCCATACGCCACACCTTTGCTGGTTTCCGAAACTGCCTTGTTCATGAATCACTCACTTGCGCAGACAACACACTTTGTATTTTCGGCCGCTGCCACAAGGGCAGACATCGTTTCGACCCGGTTTGTGATCGCCCTCACTCGTTGCGCCGCTCACGTAGTACCAGCGCCCGTCTTGTTTTATGAAATCAGACTGTTCTTCGAGGTAGCCCCAACCTGAGCCGGCCCGATAAAGCGCCCGGAAATGCACCGTTCCACGATCTGCTATTTCACTGTTATCCATAATTTTCAGTGACGTCCACGCCGGCGAGCCTTCCAACTTCAACTCCGAAGGGCGAGTAGATGAGTGCCAGGTCGCCAGCAAGTATTCGGCGTTGTGCTTGACGAAAGCAGCATATCGGGAACGCATCAACGCTTCCGGCGTGGGCGCAGGCTGGCCAAGGTGCCAAGGCTGACAACAACGTGAGTAATCTGCACCACTGCCGCACGGGCAAATCTCAGACGAACTTGCTGCCTCCATAAAGCAATCACTCCAGTAAATCTCAGGCATCGCCTGCGCGGCTATTGTCTAATTAGTGACGAAGTACTTGTTTGCGTTTAGTACGCCATGCAAGCACGGTTGCGTGAATTGATCTTATTGCCCGAATGGGCGGAGAGAAATTCGTACTGCTACTACCCGAAACGTTCAGCGACAAAGCCCGCCAAGGCGCTCTATCAATTCAAAGAGCAGGGTCGCGGGCGAATCCCGCTTTATACCGACTGACCCTGCCCCCTGGCACAACCCGATTATCGGCGTTTGGTGACAGCCATGGTCAAACGGGAAACACAGGTCAGCTTACCCTGCTCATTTTCCAATCGAATTTCCCAAACCTGAGTTGCACTGCCGATATGCTGGGCCTTCGCCGTACCATATACCCAACCACCACTCACGGGGCGGATATGGTTCGCGTTGATATCCAGCCCTACCGCAACGGTACCCTTATCCCTCAGAACACAGTTGGCGGCCATACTGCCCAATGTTTCCGCTAGCACCACCGAAGCTCCACCATGCAAAACGCCAAACGGCTGAATGGTGCGCTCATCCACCGGCATGCGGCCTTTCACATAATCGTCACCGATTTCGAGGTATTCAATACCCATATGACCGACCGCCGTATTCTTGCTGGCCGCAGTCATCTGTTCAATACTGGGGGTTACTGTCCAAATTGCCATTGTGAAACGTCTCCGGGTTGAACTTTAAACGCATACGTTTGTCATGGGGTGAGTCTATACAGGTAGCATGCTTAGAACCACGCCTTTATAAACGCTTTTACCATTTACTACCAGATCAAGAAAGAGAAGGATCGAAAATGAAAAAAACACGCCTAATCGCCACCGCTGCTCTGGCACTGACGATTGCCCTGCCTGCAGCCGCCCAAATGAGCATTGAAGACCAAATCACGGCTCGTAAAAGCGCTTACCAGTTCATGTCATGGAACATGGGGAAAATTAAAGCACAAGCCGTCGATGGCGACGTTGCCTACAACGATAAGCAGATGAAAGCAGCCGCGAACGCCATTGCCGCTGTTGCCAATTCCGGCATGGGCGCACTGTTCAGCCCAGGGTCATCCCTGGACAAAGCCGACGACACCCGCTTAAAGCCCGATTTTTTTGAACAACCGGAAAAAGCCCGCGAAGTGGGCATGAACTTTGGCCGTGAAGCCAACAAGCTTCAAGCCGTTGCCGCCGAGGGTGACAAAGCCGCGCTGGCACGCCAGTTTGCCGCCGTGGGCAAGACTTGCAAAGCCTGCCACGACAACTTCCGCGCTAAGTAACGCGGATTACCACCCCAAACTCTGGGGTGGCGGCTCGGGAGCCGGCGGCGGTGACACAAAACGACCGCTGGCACCCAAAACAACCCCTCCGGCCAGCACCAAACACACCAGAAAAGCCACAATCCCCCCACCCTTCGCATCCGATGCGACACCAGCAGTCACCTGTTTTTTACCCGTGATCATTGGCTGCAGAAGATTGTCTTTCTTTACTTTTGAATACCACAGCACCGCCAGAACGTGCAGAGCGACCAAACCGTAGAGGTACCATTCGGTCTGTCGATGCCAGCTGCTCAGGGTATCGCTCCAGTCTGACGACACCAACGAATATAACGGCCCTTGAAAAGATATCTCATCATTAGCAAACAAGCCTGTTACGGCCTGAAACCCGAACAAGCCCAGCAACGCCAACACCGAGAGTGCTCCCAGCGGATTATGACCCACCCCTTGCCACTGCCCCCTGAGATACCGAAAAACCGCTGAGGGCCCGCGCACAAACGAACCGAAGCGCGCGTAAGTCGAGCCGGCAAAGCCCCACAATATTCGAAAACTCAATAAACCGACTGCAAACAGGCCAAACCGGCCATGCCATTCGGGCATACCTAATTTCATTGTAATCACCGCACCCACGATCGCCAGCAACAACAGCCAGTGAAACAATCGCGTCGGCAAATCCCATAACCGAATGGTTTTCATACCAGTTCCTTTTCTTTTCGATTCGCTAAGGGACCAAATCGGTCGCTGTTAGTTCCGCAAGCAGCCCCACCTGTCGCGCCTCGAGCCCCAGCGTGCCTTGTCTACCCAGCCTTAATTCTATAATCTCATTGGATCGTTAAAGCAAAGTCAGGGGCGGACTGTCGAACGACCGCCCCACCGCATAAAAGAGAGCTTATTCTGCGCACGATGTATCGATATATTTTGTTTCTCACATCGCTGCTGTTATCGATACACACACTGGCGGCCAGCTCACCAAGCTCCGGTTCGCCCCGGAATGTCGGCTTTTATTACGGTCACGAAGCCCCTATCGGCAACCTTTATGCTTATGATTGGCTGGTGCTCCAACCCAGCCAGACCACCAACGCCCGTCTCAACTTACTCCACAAAGGCAACACTCGTCCGATTGCCTACTTAAGTGCCGGTGAAATGGCGCATTCGGACCAGGCTGCACAAAGCCTGGAAAAAGACTGGGTGCTCGGGGAAAACACGGCATGGAAGAGCTATGTGCTCGACATCCGAAAAGAAGATGTGCGCAATTTCATGCTCGAGCAATTGGTGGCTCCGGCCATGGCACGCGGTTTTAAAGGCGTTTTTCTCGATACACTGGACAGTCATCTTCTGACCGATGAAGGCCGGGAGAACCCTGAAGCTTTCGCAGAAGCGCAAGGGCTGTTGATCGCCGCGATGCGCGAACGCTTCCCGGATAGCCGGATCATCATCAATCGCGGCTTCCATTTGCCCGAATCGGCCCATAATAACGTTGATGCCCTTGCTTTCGAGTCTTGGCGCAATGGTTTCGAGGCGGGTGGGCGCCGATACTACAAGGTATCTGATCAAGACCGCGAATGGCTAACGAGCCAACTCAGCCACTGGCGTGAAGCACACCCTGAGCTACCGATCATTGCCATCGACTATGCCCATGCAAAGACCAACGCGTTCGAATTATCGGAGCAGCTCCGGCAGGACGGCTTTATTCCGTATGTCTCTGACCACAACCTGAACCGCCTTGGCCCAACCAACCCCGTGGTTAAAAAACGCCACGTTCTGGTTTATCACGACTTGCCAGAAGGCCAATCCGACCGCAGCGCAGCCCATCGACGGCTGGGTATTGTTCTGGAACGGCTGGGGCTGGTGCCGGTTTACCGCTCCCTCGAACAGCCTTTGCCGAAAGAGCCGGTAACCGATCGATACGCTGGCATCGTCACCTGGTGGGAAACTGACGCAAGAAAATCCAGCTTTTGCCGCTGGGCCGGCAAAGCACAATCGGCCGATTTCCCGGTGGTACTGTTCGGCCTCCGCCCCACTGCAACCCAATGCAACAAGTTGATGCAAAGCCGTCGTACCGCTGCCCCTCAAGGGGAGCTACAAGTGTCCGAAGGCCACCCATCCATGGGCAACTTCGAGAGCACTCGTATTCCCTCAGCCGCTTTTGCCTCGTTACCCCAACCCGGCGCTGCGAATTCATGGCTAACAGTCACCGACGCGTCCGGCGCACACTACAGCCCGGTTTATACCCACGAAAAAGGTGCCGTCGCCACCGCTGGCTTTATCTTTGAAAAAGGACCGGATGATCAAGCCTATTGGTTGTTTGATCCGTTCGCCTTCCTCAAAGAGGCGCTGAAACTGTCCGCGTTCCCCGCTATCGATAGCACTACGGAAAGTGGCCGGCGCATACTCACCGCGCACATTGACGGTGACGGTTTGGTTTCACGTGCCGAACTGCCCGGCCGGCCACTCGGCTCAGAAGCTATCCAACAGAATATCCTACAGGTGTACGATATTCCTCATACGGTGTCTGTGATTGAAGCCGAAACGTCCCCCCAAGGCCTTTACCCTGGAGTCAGTGCCGAAGCAGAGGCGAGTGCCCGAGATATATTCAGAATGAACAAAGTCGAGGTGGCTTCACACTCATACAGTCACCCTTTCTTCTGGGCTATACTCGAGGGCGATTCGGCCAAAGCGCCGAATTTCAACGACACACTGTACGGCTATTCCATGAATCTTCCCGGCTACAACCCCTACGTTGACCGAGAAACTGACGACGCTGTCGCCTACATCAACAATCGCCTTGCCCCGAAAGACAAGCCCGTATCCATCTACCTGTGGACCGGCGATGCTCGGCCGGGCCAGAAAGCCCTGAAAGCCGTCCGGGAGTTGGGTCTGGTGAACGTCAACGGTGGCGACACTCACCCGCTACCTTTCGGTTCTGAATTAGCCGGTGTTTGGCCGGATGCGAGACCGGTAGGCGACGAATTGCAGGTATACGCTCCTGTCATGAACGAAAACGTATACACCAACCTCTGGACGGGTCCATTCTTCGGCTATCGTAACGTCATCGAAAGCTTCAAAATTCTGGAATCCCTCAATCGCCTGAAGCCTATCGGCATTTACTACCACTTCTACTCCGGCACCAAGCCCGAGGCGATTCAAGCCTTAAAAGAAATCTACGATTACGCTCTGTCACAGCCGGTAACGCCTCTGTATTTGAGTGACTATGCCAAGCGCGTGCAAGGGCAGTACTACTCCGTTCTGTTGCAGCCAGACGAGAATAGCTACCGCTGGCGTGGCACTCGGCCACCTTCCACCGTTCGGATCAGCCAAAACCAGTATCCCGACCTGGCACTGAGCCGAGGCGTGGCGGGCTATCATGATGTGGGTAAGGTGCGTTTCGTGCATCTCGCCGGAAACGACCCAATGCTAGTATTAGCATCTGAACCGTCACCAGGCCCCATGCTGGATTCCGCCAACGCACAGCTCGTTAGCTGGCAGCGCAGCCGAAAAAACGGACGCTGGCACATTCAAATGGAATTACACGGCTACCAGACCCTGGATTTTGCGTTGTCGGGCACCTCGCAATGCCGCGTCACAGGAACCAAGCTGAGCCAAAATACCGTCAACGACTTGCTGCACTTCCGTTCGAACACGCAACAAGCAGGCCGCTTCGAAATGGAGTGCCGTTGATCCATGCGCCAACGTAAACCTGCTTTTTTCAGCATACCTGCATTGCTGGCCTTGGCTGCGCTGATTACGGTGACGTTGTACCTGCTGTTTCCGAGGCAGGCAATTTACGAAGACCCCGGATACCTCGAATCACCCGACAGTATTTCTCTCGCCTATCTAGAAACCCTGCTCAAATCTGACCCGGATAACCAGGTGTTGCGGTTGACACTGGGCCGAATGCAACAAAAAGTTGGTGAACACACGAACGCAATCGGCACACTCTCCCCCCTAATCAAGCAAGCCGATGTACCTATCGAAGCCATGTCCGCTTTCACCGAGCTACTTCGAGGGAAATTTTTTCGCGCTCAAACGACGCTAGGACAAGTACTGGTTCGCAGCCAACTTGCCACCACGATAAAGCAAGCCCTGTTACAGCCCTATGCCATTGGCGAAAAAGAAACGCTCATGGCAGAAAACTTGCCGCTACTGACAATCAACGATCAACTGATCGTTCGACAGCAGTTCTTTGAACTGGCAACCGGGACAAAACGGCTGAGAGCAGGCCAATCGCTCGCAAAACTTCAGGAGGCGACAGGCAACCCTCGGGACGCCGCCTACACACTGGATTCTGTTTATAAGCTCGTGCCACCCAAGGAAACAGAGGCCTTTGTAGCAAACCTGATACGACTTGATTTGGCGACTAGCAATCCACAGCGCGCCTTACAACGGTTCCTCGCGCTGCACCGGGAAAACGAACTGAATGCACAACAATTACGCCAGGGCATCCGCTTGGCCAACTTTGCCGGACAGCCCGACATCGGCAGTCGCTGGTTAGCGCAGCTGGCGAAAGCCGAACCGTCAGACATAGAGATTCAACGTCAGTTGCTGGCGCACCAGCTCGGGCAAAACAACCTGGGTAACGCACTAGAAACGGCGCAGCGCATGGAAAGCATTGGCCAGAGCCTCAGCCGAACCGATCAGAAACAACTGGCCCAACTCTATGAATGGAGCAATCAACCGAAAAAAGCCTTGGCGTATTGGCGCACACTGTTTTTAGAAAAATCCCCGACTGACAACTCTACGCAAGCTTACGACCGAGCCACCAATCTGGCTGAAGGCTTATTTCAGTGGCCGACGCTGGTTGAACTGCATCAGATTCAGGCCAAGCGTCGGCAGCTGTCCGAAGAGGGGTACATACAACTGACCGATGCACTGGTCAGCGTTGGCGACTGGCAAGCTGCGAACCAGTACCTGCTAGAAGGCACCCAACAATATCCCGCCAGCTCCACTCTCCGGCAACGTGAACTTGCCCTGTTAACAAACAATCGCCAGTTTTTTGAGGCGATTGATCTGTTGGAAACGGCGCCGAACCTGACCGATGAAGAACAAGTCCAACTAGCCAACCTGCATTGGCGCACTCGAAATCCGGAAGCCGCTTTAGCCGCGTTGGATTTCACTCCTACAGAGCCAGCATTAGCACAGGAAGTCGAAATCATGCGACTGGATCTGGCCCGCATTCTGAATCGAACCGATGTTCTCGAGCAGTACTACCATCGAATCATCACTCAGCCTGCAGGAACGTTGACGGTCGATACAAGAGATCAACTGATTGGCTATTCCTGGCAATTCGGCACTCCTGAAGAAACACTTCGTCTGAGTGAGGAGCAATATCAGGAAACCGGAGAAACCCGCTATCTGGCCATCACCGCCGAGCTGCAAGCCTCACTTGGCCGCTTCGAGGAGTTGTCCAAATCGCTTAAAACCTGGAACGAACGCTTAGGCCAAACAAAACGCGACCCGCTGTTCTGGCGACTCAGTGCACGCATGCACCAACACCAGAACAAGACCGCAGCAGCTCAACACGCGTATGTTCAGGCCTATCGCCTAGCACCTGAGAACACCGGAATACTGGCCAGTTGGGGCTGGTTCCTGATCGGTCAACCTGAGCTTTTACCCGGGCGCTTACCTCGCATCTTAGCCATGCTGGAGGACTCACCCGCAGCCAATGATTACGCCCTTCAGGTTTATGGCCACTTCGCATTGGGGGAGCCCGGGAAAGCGAACGCCTGGTTAAGCGCCGCACGCCAACAACTATCCGATGAACCAAACCAACTGCTGGCTCTGGCCGATTACTCAGAAACCTACGAAACCGGTAAACATGCGGAAGCCGACGCGCTGCGGCAACAAGCCGTTCTGCACGCCAGCGAACGCGAAACGCTGCCCCCGGATGTGACTGACCGTCTTTATGCAAAGCTCCGGGACCCGGAACAATCACCTCGCGAACCGCTTTACCAATCCGACAATCGGGCCTTGCAAGCAGGTATCGAGCTACGGGACCTCGGTGGTTTCTCTCTGAACACTGCGGGCGTATCCGGCCAATTCAGTCACGACCGGTACCGTTGGCTATTTTCGGCGGAACACAGCAGCGCCAACGATCAGGGCCAGCTCAAACAAACGCCGAAACCGGGCACGAGCGGAACACTGCAATGGCAGAACAACTTTGTGGATCACTTGTTCACCGCCGAAATCGGCACTTACACCTTCGCGGGCGGAGAACAAGCAGCCGGCCAGATCAAGCTAGACAGCCAACCCACTGACAGCGTGACACTTTCCGCCAGCGCCGCCTTTAACGAGCGCGTCAGCGACAGCGCCGAGGCCTGGTGGCTTACCTCAGGCAACCGACTGTCGCTTGCCACTAGCTACACCCCGTGGTCCAGACTGACGGTCAGCGGAAACCTTGATTACCGTACCATCGATGAAGCCTTCGGAGGCCAGATAGGCACCGGGTACAATGCTAATCTGCAAGCCACCCATCGTCTGTTCGAAAGTGATCCCGCTTGGCGTCTGTCACTGAATTATCAACACCAGTCCTTAGACGTTGGTGACGATTTGTCATCTAAAACCGTGTCTCTACTGGAAACGCCACTCGCTCCTGGCGACTTGCTGAGCGAGGATTATGAGCGCATTGGTTTTACATCCGAATGGTCCCACGGTGAACCTTATGCTCTGTATCGAACCCGGCCTTCGCCTCGTTACTTTTTAGCGTTGGACACCGGTTATGTACTTTCCAACGCAAGCTTTGATTTTGGTGCCCGTGTCGGCCTGGGCTGGCGCGTATTGGGCGATGACGAATTAGCTCTGTCCGCTGGTTACAGCTCCGACAGTCTGGGCGGTCAACCCCGTGCAAACGCAAAATTTACGTATACCCTTTATTTAGGTCATTAACAGGAGTTTTTATGTTGCTCATGCGATCCCTTACTCTCGGGCTTTCTCTGGCCTTTATGGCCGGTTGCTCAGTCATGCAAAGCCAAACCCAATCCGAGCCTGTCGATCTCGATAGTCGCTTTGCCGTGATTCCGCTGGGCAACCTGTCGCAGACACCGCAAGCCGGCGACCAAGCGGCCAGCATTCTCAGTGCCTTGCTTCGCGCTCGAGGCGCTTCTGAAGTTGAGCTTTACCTCCCAGCTGACGACAATCCACTGATTTACGATAACCACGATCGCCAGCAAGATGCGATTGCCACGGCTATGGATCAAGGCGCTGACATCATCGTGGAAGGCACCGTTGATGAATGGCGCTACAAGAATGGCCTCGACGGCGAACCGGCCGTTGGCCTTACGCTGGTGTTCCGTGATGCCGAAGACAACTCAGTGATCTGGTCCGGCACCGGAGCCCGCACCGGCTGGGGCCGAGAGGGCGTGGCGGTTGCCGGCCACAAAGTACTAGAAGATCTGCTGGACGAAATGCCTGTAATCGAAGCGGCGCGTTAAACCGACATGACAAAATCCGACGTATACGGCGATCTTGGTCTCTCAAGCAAAGAAACGGCAGTGTGGGTGAAGTGGCTGGAAACCATTCTCATGACCCTGCTCTTTCTCGCTGTAGGGATTTGGCTGAACCCGGCAAACCCGTTGTTTATCGGGGAAACCTTCCCGTGGCCGGTGCTTGCTGCGTTGGTTGCTGGCCTGAGATACGGGTTCATGATGGCCCTGGTGTCTTCCAGTCTCATGTTCACCGGTGCCGCACTGATGTATCGGGCCAGCGTCGTGCCGGGCGAGCAGCTGCCTTACACCTGGGGGGTTGGCATTCTGGCGACCAGCTTACTGGCCGGAGAGTTTCGGGATTACTGGGACCGGCGCATTGAAAAACTGGTCGCCGCCAATCAATACCGCCACGTGCGTTTGGAAGAATTTACTCGTAACTTTTACCTTCTCAAAGTTTCCCATGACCGTCTCGAGCAGCAGCTTGCCGGTAACTCCAACAGCCTTCGCGAAGCGCTGCGGCGGCTATATAGCGAGATTGCTCATGCCCGGGGTACCGGACTCAACGCAGAAACCGGAGCGCTGATCATGCGTTTGCTGGTCCGCTACGGGCAATTACAGGTAGCGGCAATCTATCCGATCCACGCAGGTGAGCTGGCAAAAGAACCCATCGCAACCGTGGGCAACTCAAGTCCGCTTGATCCTGATGACCCTCTGTTAGTGCATGCATTGGAACAAAGAACACTGGTTTCGGTGCACACCGAATACCGCAACAACCTCGGCGATCTGGATACTCAGCTGCTACTCGCGCTTCCTTTGATTGATTCGGAACAGCACATGATCGGCGTTGTCACTGTCGAGGCCATGCCTTTTTTCAGCTTTCAGCCGAAAACACTTCGCCTACTGGCAATCATGACGGGACACATGACCGATATGTTGCTGGAACACAGCCAGGTTTCTGGTCAAGTACAGGCTGATTGGCGTCACTTCCTGTTCCAGCTTGCGCGGGTAAATAGCGACGCCCGCGACCACGACCTGCCTTCTACGCTTGTGCATTTCAACTTCAACAGCGCAGCTTCAGCCACTCACGTTTACCAAATGATGCAACAGATGCGTCGAGGCTTAGACGTGATTACTCAGCCCCCAGAAGCGGAAGACACCCAAATTGTCGTATTACTGCCGCTGACCGACGAGCTTGGCGCTGCCGCCTACTTGCAGCGTCTTGCCGATGCCGTGCAGCAGCAATCCGGGCGTTATCTTGAATCGTTCGCCCGCATTCAGCAATTGCCGTTGGGACAGAAGACCCATCCCACAGAATGGCTCGAGCGCCAACAAAAGGAACTGGCATGAGCGGTTGGCTCATTTCGCTTGGGCTAACGCTCGAGGCCGGTGGCCTCGCTGCGTTGTTTACCGACCTGCCTTCACTGCTGGCGCTGTCAGCCTATTTAACAGCGCACGCATTGGCAACACTGGTGTTCACAGTGGTATGCCTGCCGCTTTTACCCGCCAGCTATAGACGCAAACTGATATTATCTGGTCTGTTTCTATTCACCCTGCAATTCGCCATGCCCGTCATCGGCAGCATTGGCGTGTTCGCCGGCATTTTGCTGCCACTTCGCTTGCCCCGAACCGAGCGACATAACCCTTGGCAAGAAACCGACATACCCGAGTTGCCTTACCGACCGGTGGATATGGGTGATCAATTGGGTTTTAGTGACGGCGGTCTGCGAGAAGTGCTGCGTGAGGCAAGCTCGTCCGAAAAACGCCTGAAAGCTTTGCTCGCGTCTCGGCAATTAACGGATCAGGAAGCCGTCGATATTTTGAAAGAAGCACTCAAAGACCCTTCCGACGACATACGGCTGTTGGCTTATTCGATGCTGGAACAAAAGGAAAAGCAACTTGCCACCCGTGCTCAGGAACTGAAAAAGCTGCTCGACGACCCCGAGCATCCTGACCGGCACCGACTGACCCGCCGACTCGCCCACACTTGGTGGGAAATTGCGTATCTGGGCCTTGCCCAAGGCGGGCTTAAACAGTATTACCTTGAGAATGCCCACCGTGTTCTGGTCAAACTGACCGAGGCAAAGTCGTTTCACAACGACTGGCGCTTGCTAGGCCGTATTGAGTTGGCGCTGGGCCATACCGAAGCAGCCAGCAACGCATTTGAAGCCGCGCTGACTAACGGCGCACCCCCCGAGCTGATATATCCGTACCTGGCCGAAGTCGCTTTTCTGGCACGAGACTTCCAAAAAGTGCGTTTCCATCTGGCCAACTGTTCACGTTTCGGCCCGTCCGCACCGGTAAAGGAATTAATGGAGGGTTGGCTATGATCTGGCGAAAACCGGCAGCACCGGAAACATCCATTGCCGACATTACATTGTTGCTTGAGGGCACCTATCCCTTTGTCCGGGGCGGCGTTTCGTCCTGGGTACACCAGATCATCTCTGGCTTACCCCAATACCGTTTCTCGCTGATCTTTCTAGGCGGTGACCGCAGCCATTACGGTGAACAACAATACCAACTGCCCGAGAACGTGATTCATCTTGAATGTCACTATCTGATGGACCCGTTAGTGGAATCGAAGCCGAAAGCCCGCAAAGGCAATCGGGCAGCGTTCGACACCCAGCGCAAGCTACACAGCCAGCTTCGTAACAAAGCCCCTGTGCCGAAAGGGGTATTCAGTGACATTTTTCAAAGCCTCGGCCGCAAAGGTGGCATCAGTAAAGAAGACTTTCTGCACAGCGAAGAAAGTTGGAAGGTGATCGACGAAAGTTATAACAAATATTGCACAGACCCTTCGTTCATCGATTATTTCTGGACCATCAAAATCATGCACGGGCCGCTTTTTCGAATCGCCGAAATTGCCCGGAACATTCCGCCCACCCGGGCGGTTCATGCGGTGTCTACCGGTTACGCAGGCTTGATGGGTGCCATGCTAAAAGAGACTCGGGGTATTCCTTACATTCTGACCGAGCACGGCATCTATACCAAAGAACGAAAAATCGACCTGTCACAGGCTGACTGGATCAAAGATGTTACCGATAAGGTCAGCACCAACCTGAATGATGATTTAGGGTACATTCGCAAACTCTGGATCCGTTTTTTCGAATCTTTGGGGCGTATGTCCTATCAAATGGCCGACCCCATCATCTCGCTCTACATAGGCAACCAGCAACGCCAGCTCGCCGACGGCGCAGAACCGGCTCTCACTCAGATCGTTCCCAACGGGATTGATCCCAGCCGGTTTGAAGGCGCTTTGGCTGCCCGTCCCGATGAAGTGCCCATGGTAATGGGGCTTGTCGGGCGTGTGGTTCCGATCAAAGACATCAAAACCTTTATTCGGGCCATGCGTGCCGTTTACGAGGTGATCCCCAACGTGGAAGGCTGGATCGTCGGGCCGGAAGAAGAGGACCCTGTCTATGTGAAAGAGTGTCGGGAATTGGTCAGCAGTCTGGGCTTGGAAAACTGCGTCAAATTCCTGGGATTCCAGAACGTAAACGACATCCTCCCGAAGCTGGGCCTGATGGTCCTGACCTCGATTTCCGAAGCCTTACCTTTGGTGATACTGGAAGCCAATGCCGCGGGCCTGCCTTGCCTTGCCACCGATGTGGGTGCCTGCCGTGAGTTAATCGAAGGTGGCACCGTTAAAGACAGACGTTTAGGAAGTAGTGGCGCAGTGGTGCCCATCGCAGACCCCGAAGCCACCGCCAGAGCAGCCACTCGGCTTCTGCTGGACAAACAACATTGGCAAACAGCCAGTGCCGCCGGGCTGGCTCGCGTTAAACAATATTACACCTTGGAATCTATGTACGATTCGTATCGAAACATTTACGACACGGCGTTATCGGCCGAAAACCGGGAAGACTGATGGCGGGTATTGGATTCGAACTCAGACGCATACTTAAACGCGACAGCCTTAGCAGTCTGATCGGCGCCTACGGACTTGCCAGCGTCATCAGTTCAGGCCCTTGGGTGCTTTCGGTACTCGGAGTGATGCTGATCGGTATCGTCAGCCTGACACTGGCGGTCCGTGATTTAGAGATCGTGCAGTTTTTAGTGTCGGTGACCTACCTGATGGCCATATCACTGGTGCTTTCGGGGTTATTCCAACATGTGTTTACCCGCTGGGTGGCCGACCGGCTCTATGAGAAGCGCAACGATCTGATTCTGCCCAACCTGATGGGCGTACTTTGGCTCTCAACCGTACTGGCACTGCTGGGCGGGTTGCCGGCAATACTATTTTTGCTGCCAGACACCAGCACGCTGTATAAGTTGCTGATGCTGGCCAATTTCGTGGTGCTGTGTAACCTCTGGCCGGTTACCATCTTCCTGTCAGGGATGAAATCCTATTACCTGATTGTGGTGCTGTTCGCCGTTGGCTACACCACCGCGATTGTCGCCGCTTTGCTGTTATCCGGCCTAGGCCTTGAGGGTCTATTAGGCGGTCTGCTTCTGGGGCACAGCCTGTTGCTGTTCAGTTTTCTGTTCAGCATTATTCGACAATACCCCAGCGACAAGTTGATCGATTTCAGCTTCACCCGGCGCTCACAAGTGTTCCCTACGCTGATTGCAACCGGGCTGTTGTTCAACGCCGCGGTCTGGGCCGACAAGTTCATCTTCTGGTTCCACCCGGACACCTCGCAGCACGTGATTGGCACTCTGCGGGCTTCCGCTATCTATGACCTATCGATTTTTCTAGCTTATCTAGCCATCATTCCCGGTATGGCGGTGTTTCTCGTTCGTATGGAAACCGATTTTTCCGAAGCCTATGACCGCTTCTACACCGCCGTCCGGGAAGGCGATACTCTCGCCCACATTAACGGCTTTCGGGATGAGATGGTGCGGGTAGCGCGCAACGGCATCTACGAAATCTGTAAGGTGCAAAGCTTCACACTGATCATTCTGTTCATCTGGGCCGACGAGATTCTCGCCGCTATCGGCATCTCCACCCTGTACTTGCCTATGTTCTACATCGATCTGGTCTCGGTGAGCATGCAGCTGATTTTGCTGGCGATCCAGAACGTGCTGTTTTATCTGGATTCGCGCCACATCAACGTGTCTCTGTGCGTCATCTTTTTCGCCAGCAACCTGATTTTCACCTTAACCACCATCGAACTGGGCGCAAATTTCTACGGTTACGGATACGCAGGCGCGACCTTCCTGTCATCGGTCATAGGGCTGGCATTGCTGTCCCGTAAATTTGACCGGCTTGAGTACGAAACCTTCATGCTGCAAGGGCGCTAACGGTAACCCAGAAAATTGCGTTTCTCGTCAAGGCTTCAGCGTGCGTCTCTGGACAAGCAACACGAACCGTAGGATCCTAAAAGATATTCTAAAAATAATACCGAGACGGCTGACTGGAAGTGCATCCGCAGACCGTCCCGATCCATGATCGTGAGGACACCGCAGTGACAGAGGCAATAACTCCAAAAAAACTCAAACCCAGCACCATCAGAATCGGCACCCGATACCGCGCCAACCGTTTAACGGGCCCTTACGATGCCATCGTCATTGGTTCAGGCATCGGCGGGCTGACTGCCGCGGCATGTCTCTCCCGCGCGGGCAAGAGGGTCCTGGTTCTGGAGCAACATTACACGGCGGGTGGCTACACCCACAGTTACGCACGCAACGGCTACGAATGGGATGTGGGGGTGCACTACATCGGTGATATGGGAGTGAGTACCACGCTTGCCCGTCGCCTGTTTGACTACATCACCGACAGTAACCTCAAGTGGGCCCCGATGGATGAAAACTACGACCGCTTCTTCCTCGGTGATAAAGTGGTCAATTTAAGGGCCGGCAAAGAAGGCCTTCGACACTCCTTACTGAACGCCTTTCCGGAAGAGGGCGAAGCCATCGACCGTTACGTCGCGCTGCTCGACCAGGTTACCAGTGGCATGCAGTGGTATACCCTGTCCAAACTTTCGCCGTCGCTGATCAGCCCGTTCGTCTCCAAAGGCTTGAATAAAGTCCTGCCGGACTGTTTCAACCGCACCACGTACGATGTATTGAAGGAGCTGACCGATAACGAAGAACTCATCGGCGCCATCACCGGCCAATGGGGCGACTGTGGTGTAACGCCCAAGCAGTCCAGCTTTATGATTCACGCCATCATCGCGAAACATTATTTGCACGGTGGCTATTACCCGGTCGGCGGTGCATCCGAAATTGCGAAAACCATCATCCCGGGCATCCAGGCCGCAGGCGGTGAAGTATTTACTTACGCCGATGTCACCGACATTCTGATTGAGAAGGGCAAAGCCGTAGGCGTTCGCATGGCCGATGGCGAAGAAATCCGGGCCCCGAAAATCATCAGTGGTGCCGGGGTCATCAACACCTATGAGCGGTTGCTGCCAAAAGAAGTCTCGGAAAAGGTCGGTTATCCACAAGACCGTAAGCACATTAAACCGTCCATGGCACATATCGGACTGTACATCGGCCTCAAAGGAACACCGGAAGAACTCGGTTTGCCTCGCACCAACTTCTGGATTTATCCAGGGCCCGACCACGATGCCAGTGTGGGCAACTTCCTGAAAGACCCACACAACGCACCTTTCCCGGTGGTGTATTTGTCGTTTCCCGCAGCAAAAGATCCGGATTACCAGAATCGCTGGCCCGGCACCTCAACGCTGGAGGTGGTGGCACCTACCTCCTGGGAGATGTTCGAATGCTGGCAAGGCAGTACCTGGGGCAAGCGCGGCGAGGATTACGAGGCCCTTAAAACCGAGATTACCGACAGGCTGCTAGAAGAAGTTTATGACAAGCTGCCTCAGCTACGCGGCAAAATCGATTACGTAGAAACGTCCACCCCGCTGTCAACCGCCTGGTTCTGCCGTTACGAGGAAGGCGAGCTCTACGGTCTGGACCATACCCCTGAACGATTTGAACAGCGCTGGCTGAAGCCCAAAACCGACATCCCCGGCCTGTACCTGACCGGGCAGGACATTTTGACCTGCGGACTTGTGGGCGCGATGATTGGGGGGTTAATTACCACGCTCTCCATCCAGGGCCTGAAAGGCGCCGGATTGGCCAAACGTATTTTCGTAGGCTAAAACTGATAGGTATAAAGCGATGGCAGTGTTTTCCAAAAGGACCGCAGAACAGCAACTAAATCAAGAAGCGGGCAAGGTCCGTAAAGACGATCTGGAAACACTGCTGCAACGGCAGGAGGCGATCGAGGCCAAAGTGAAAAGCAGCGGCCGCCTCCAGCGCTTCGGCACCGACATCAAACTGATGTTTTCCCTGATCCGGGATTATTGGAACGGTCGTTACCGCGCCGTGCCATGGAAAACCATTGCCGCAGTCGCAGGCGCTTTGCTGTATGTGTTGAATCCGCTCGATCTGATCCCGGATCTAATTTTTGGGTTTGGCTTACTCGACGATGCAGGTGTAGTGGCTCTTTGCCTGAAGCTGGTGGAATCGGACCTTCACAAATACGCAGCGTGGAAAGAATTGTCGGAAAAACCAGAATAAAGACCGAAGCAAATTGATCGTTTTGTTAACTAAAGGTAATCTCACTTCTCGTCCTTTTCGCAACCAATAAACTCTCCGGAGCGCTCGTGGATTTCGCTACTCTGATCGGCCTTGTCGGCGCCATCTTACTCATCGCTTCTGCCGTGATTCTTGGCGTTTCTCCAGACGTTTTTGTCAATTCAGCGTCTCTGCTGATTGTGGTAGGCGGCAGTCTTTTGGTGGTATTAGCCAAATTTAGCATTCCCCAGTTTCTCGGCGCTTTCAAGGCCGCAGCTCGGGCATTCAAGTTCAAACTTCCGGAAACTCAGAACAGCATCGAAGAACTGGTCGAGATTGCCAGCATTGCCCGTAAAGAGGGACCGCTGGGTCTGGAGGGCCGGGAGGTCAGTTCCCCGTTCCTCGCCAGTGGCATCCAGATGCTGGTCGATGGTCAGAACGACGAAACCATCAAACAACTGCTGGATAAAGAGCGATTGATGACCCTGGATTACAACCGCTCCGGTTCCAAAGTCTTCACCGCTTTGGCTGACGTGGCCCCGGCGATGGGCATGATCGGAACGCTAATCGGTCTGGTACAGATGCTGTCCAACATGGAAGACCCGAAATCCATCGGGCCGGCCATGGCGGTAGCACTGCTAACCACGCTTTACGGTGCCATGATCGCCACCATGATTGCCTCGCCCATTGCCGACAAGCTCTCGCTGCGGATGACCGAAGAGGCCCGCATGCAAATGCTCTACACCGACGCTCTGGTGGCCATACAACAAGGTACCAACCCCCGCGTTATCGAACAGATGCTTTCGAGCTATTTGCCCCCGAATCAGCGCGATAAAGCACCCGAGCAAGAGGCGAGCGGCGGATAAGCACTATGGATGAGCTGCCAGAAGAGGAAAAACCGGGAATCCCGGCGTGGGTTGTTACCTTCGCCGATCTGATGTCTTTGCTGATGTGCTTCTTCGTGCTTTTGTTGTCGTTCTCCGAGATCGACGCAATGAAGTTCAAGCAGATTGCCGGCGAGCTATCGAAAGCTTTTGGTGTGCAGCGCGAGGTGCCCGCTTTGGAGATACCTCAAGGGACCAGTCCTATTTTTGACAAGTTCTCCCCGGCTCCGCCCGAGCCGACAGTGGTCAATGAAATCCGCCAAACCACCACCGACCAGAAACCCGAGCTGGAAACGCTCAAGAGCCCGACGGAGGAAGTCCGGGAAGAGGCTGCAAAGGAAGCGCTCGAAGCCAACGCAGCACGTATTCGTGAGGTACTGGCTGAAGCGCTTGAAGACGGGCGAATTACAGTCGAAGCCGACTTAGATCAGCACCGTATCGTTATTCGGGTTGAGGAAAAAGGGTCCTTCCCGTCAGGTTCGGCAGAGCTAACCTGGGAGTTCGAAACCTTGCTACTGGAAATGGCTGAGGTACTGGCGGATATTCCGGGCGAGCTGACGGTCGAGGGTCACACCGACGATATTCCAATTCGCAATTCCCGTTTTTACAGCAACTGGGATTTGTCAGCGGCCCGCGCCGCAGCCGTTGCCAATGCGTTGCTGGCAACCGGCGGGGTTGAGCCCACGAGGCTGGCCGTTAAGGGGCTCGCGGATACCGAACCGCGGGTTGAGAATGACTCCCCAGAAAGCCGCGCCAAGAATCGCCGGGTCGAGATTATTGTTGATATGTACGAACCGCAAGAAGAAGAGCGCATGCGCCTGAGGGAGCTGATTCATAGGAGTAGCGAACAGGGCGAAACCATCATCGATGTTCGCTCCGCCACGCCCGGAAGTGCTCAACCCACGACAATAGGGCCGGAATAACCAGCAGCACCAGCACCGTCGACAAAGCCAGACCAAACGCGATAGACGTGGCCATGGGAATCAGGAACTGAGCTTGCAGTGATGTCTCGAATAACAGCGGCATCAGCCCGCCAATGGTAGTGAGCGAAGTCAGTAGCACTGCGCGAACCCGCTGAACGACTGCTTCGTTCAACGCATCGGTAATCTCGAGCCCTTTCTGCCGCTGTTGATTGTAAAAGGCCACCAGAATGATTGCGTTATTCACCACAATTCCAGACAGGCCAAACAGGCCGAATAACGACAGGATCGTCAGTTGTAAGCCCATCAACCAATGCCCCAGCAACGCGCCCACCAAGGCAAACGGAATGATCGCCATGACGATCACAGGCAGCAGCCAAGAGGCAAAAACCCACGCTAATACCACGTACATCAGTCCGACACCGATGATCAGCCCTGCTTTCATATCATCCATGGTTTCACGCTGGTCGGCGGACCGGCCTTCGAAGCTATAGCGCACGCCATACCGGCTGGCAACATCAGGCAACACCTTGGCTTCCAAGCTTTCTAACACCTGGTCTGTGGTGGCTATCCGGGTATTTAGCGCCGATGTCACCTCCACAGCTAGCTTACCATCCGCATGGCGCAACGCCTGAAAACCCTGACGATGATCCAGATTCATCACCTGCATCAAAGGAACAAAGCGTCCATCCGGAGCACGCACGGTCATACGTTCCAATGTGGAGTATTCTTCGCGTTGGCTTTGCGGTAGCTGCACGCGCACTTCAATCTCGTCGCGGCCTTGTTGATAAATCTGCGCCACACGACCATCAAACGCGGCTCGAAGCTGCCGGCCCAGGTCAACCGTGGTCAAACCCAGAGCCTCGCCATAGGCGCTCACTTGATAGATCAACTGCTCCCGTCCCCAAGGCATGTCATCTTCCACATCCAGCACGCCGGGCAAAGTACTTAAGGCTTGCGCCAGTTCATCTGCGGCTTTTTTCAGGTCGGGCGCATTATTGCCGGTCAATCGCACATTCACATCGCGCCCCGGTGGCCCGGCCTGTCGTTCGGTGATGTTCAAAGCATCCAGGCCAGCAGGTAAGTTCAGTCGGCTGCGCCACTCTCGGATAAAATCCGGATTACGGACCGAACGCTGATCAGAAGGCACCAGCTCAACCAACATCGCACCCAATTCATCGTCGTTTCGAGAGCTACCTTCGGCACCTAAAGTGGCGCCATAGGTGGTTACCGCGTTTAAAATCAGACCACCCCCAAGGGCCTTATCGGTTTCTGCGAGCGACTGCTGCATATCATGAATGAAGTTCTCTACGGTGCATTTATCCGTGCCGGCAACAAAACTGGCGTTAGCATAAAACACCGAAGGTTCCGGCGTCGGAAAGAAATTGAACCCCAGTCGCCCGCCAGCCAACAAACCCGCAGTCAACAAAGCCAGCGCCACCGCTGTGGCAACGGTGGCGCCTCGGTGTTCCAGACTGCTGCGGGAAAATTGTCGAAACTGACCGTGGCGAAAACGGTCAAAACCCTGTTCAAATCGATCTCGAAAGCGAGTTATGAGATTCCGGTGATCGGCGCCGCCTTGATCTGGTTTAGTCGTGGTTATAAAAGCTCGCCGCAAGTGTGAAGGCAACACTATGAAGCATTCCAGCAGCGACGCCACCAACACACAGATCATCACCAGCGGAATATCTCCCAAGATATTGCCGATAATTCCACCCACCACCAACAGCGGCATGAACGCCGCAACGGTTGTCATTGAAGAAGCCAGTACCGGCCAAACCATCCGTTTAGCAGCCCCTTCCGCAGCATAAATAGATTCTTCCCCCAATCGCGCGTGAGCGTCGGCGTCTTCACCCACCACAATGGCGTCGTCCACGATCACACCCAGCGCCATGATCAATGCAAACAACGACATCATGTTGATGGAGCCACCCAACAGCCACAGCACCGCTAACGCCGCCATAAATGCCGTGGGGATACCAATAGCAACCCAAGCTGCCACACGCCCGGGCAAGAACAAATACAACAGGGTGATAACAATAACCAAACCACTCAAACCGTTGTTTACCAACAAGGAAATTCGGTCTTCCAGCAATTGCCAGGTTTCGTCGTAAACGTCGAGTTTGATAGTAGGCGGCAAGCCCGGGCGAGTATCCTCCAGCCAACGCTCCAACACTCTGGCTGCCTCCAGAGAATTACCGTTCTCCACTCGCTGCAATTGCAGCTCAACGGCGGGATGGCCGGCATTTTCCATCACCGTCTGGTTGTCGCGACTCTCTTGATGGATGATGGCAACATCACCCAGTTGCAGCCGGATACGATCGTTACTCAGAAGAGGTAACGCTTCAAATTCTTGAGGGCTCCGGCGCTGCTCCACCGAGCGTAGCTCCCGGGTCGCATCCTGTTGAGCCATCATTCCAGCAGGGAGATCTCGAGATACTGAGGCGACCCGGTCAGCGATTTGCTCCAACGTCAGCCCCAAGGTTTCAAGGCGATCTACCGGCACATCGATGCTAATTTGCTGTTCCGGCAAACCGCGGATGCTGATCCGGTCGATGCCCCGACTCAGCAGCTCATCTTCAAAGCGATACACCATGTCACGCAGTTCACTGCGATCCACGGCGCCGTATACCAGCAACCGAGCAACCGGCTCGTACCGCTCTATCCGCGTGACCCGGGGCTCTTCCGCATCCGCTGGAAGGTTGTTGAATTCATCCACTTGCTGACGCACATCATCCACGGCCTGGACCGGGTCAGTGCCTTCGTGAAACTCCAGCGTGATCGACGACACGCTCTGGGCAGAGGTTGAGGTCATTTTCTTCAACCCGTCTACACTTCGTAGCTTTTGTTCCAGTGGATCGGTAATGCCCAGCTCTACATCCTCGGCAGAGGCCCCACTCCAGACCACCCGAACGCTCACCATGTCCAAGGCGAAAGTCGGAAAAAACTGGATGTTCATTCGAGTCAGTGCCAATACACCGCCCAAAAGCATAACGAGCATCACCAGATTGCCGGCAACCCGGTGATGAACAAAAAATCCAATTACGCCTTTTTTACGTTTCACCGGGAGAGACCTCCCGCTGCATCGGCTACTTCAACTTTGAGTCCTGTCACTGCGTTGGGCAGATGCGTAGTGATCAATTGTGCCCCGGGCGTTAGCTGTTCTCCGGATATCAGTAACCGGCGTTCGCCGCTAATGCTTTGAGCTTCGCCGATTCGGTTTACCTTAATCCGCTCCAGGCGATGCTCGCCAGTCATCAGATACACACTGTCGGCGCCATACAATGCGCTGAACGGAATGGCTACCACTCGCTCCCGCTCGGGCCGCTCAAGGCTAACGGGCAGCAGCGCCCCGGGGCGCAACCCCTCCGCTCCGCCGATCGGCGTTAGAATGACTTCGGTTCCAGCTGGATCACTGGTCCCGGCAAAGCGCTCCAACCGAAAACGAACCTGCCGCCGCTCGTCGTAGGCCGCAAGCTGGTCGCCGGCAGCCAAAGCCGCACCCAACTCTTCCCGATATCTGTCAGGAACTCTGGCACGAAGTTCCAAGCCGTTTATGTTGTAGATCGACAGCAGTGGTTGGTTTCGAGCTATCTGGTCGCCTTCAGCAACTTGTAAATCGGTCACCACTCCCTGAAAAGGGGCAACAACCCGGGCACGTTCGGCATCTCTCTGCGTGCTTGCCAAGGTGGCTTCCGCTTGCGCCAGCCGGGCCTTCAGGCTCTGTAAGCGCGCGGGGTGTTCATCAACGGCTCGTTGCCGCCCATTGAGTGTAAGTGCCGCCCGCGCGGCTGAATCTGTTGCTGCCTCCAAGTTTTCTCGAGAGGCCAGCTTGCGTTCAACCAGCGCCTGAGTACGATCCCTTTGCCGACGGGCATTGTTCAGAATTGCTTTCTCACTTTTTAACGAACTCAGATCATTCTGGTAGCGCACCTGTTCTGACCGAATTTGCGCTTCAAGATCGGATACCTGAGATTTCGCTTGTGTCAGCAGAGGCTCGACATCCTGACGGTCCAGCGCAACCAACAAAGCACCCGGCTCAACCCTCTGGCCTTCGGCCACCGGTCGATCCGCAATGCGCCCTGCCATGGCAGCGACTACCGATACCTTTCTGGGCGCAACGACTTCGCCATAGAGGGGTAGCACAGGCCTGTGGGTTTTGAGTTCAACCACTTGAACCTGCACCCGCCAGCTACGCTCGACAGCGGTTACCTGAGCAGGCTCTGGGCGGGTCATTTTCAAAAAGATAAATCCGAGCCCCCCAGCGATCAGAATAATGACGGGTATAATTCTTTTGGACATAGCGAGTTAGCCGGCTAAGGTAAATTAAGTTCCGCCATAACAAGGCGACGAATAGCATTATACTTCCTAGAGACATCCCCAGATTGCAATAAACAGCACGGTCAGGAGTACTATACGTTTGTTGTCAGCAGATTATGCCAACCTTCCAAGCGCCACACTCATCAATGCTTTCATTGTAGTGCTTGTCGTGCTTATGCACCGTGAGGCGCTCGTTCGCCTGAGTGCCCTGTTAAAAATCATGCACGCTCGCCACAACCTACGCTTGGTGACGGCTGTTTTAGGCATACTAATTGCCCACACTGCTCAGGTTTGGGTGTTTGCTATTGCCTACTTTCTTATGCACCACGCCGATACTTGGGGCTCACTACAAGGTAACTTTAACGGCAGTTTTTTGGACTGTGTCTACTTTTCTTTCAGCACATTCACCACCGTGGGTTATGGCGACATAGAGCCCGTTGGCGCACTGCGTTTTTTGACCGGAATCGAAGGGCTCACAGGTTTGGTGCTGATTACTTGGAGTGCTTCGTTCCTGTTTATGAAGATGCAGAGGTATTGGAAGGGCAGTTAAACAAAAAAACCCCGGACAGACTCAACATCTGCCCGGGGAAGAGTCACCCGCCGGCTATGAGAAGCGGGCAACCGCCATATCTAAACTTACCAGCGCGCCGTTAAAGCGGCGCGAACGGTACGGCCCGGCTCGTTGACACGGTAAATACCTCCGTCCGAAATATTGTCTTTGCTGACATGCCGAGCCCATGTGTTATCAAACACATTATTCACCGCCCAAGTCAGACTGAGATTTTTCATTACGGGATGGGAACCCGTCAGGTTGAGCACACCGTAACCAGGAGAGGAATCCGGGTCTAAACCACCGTCTTCTTCCAGGTAAACCCGGTCTTGCCGGCGGGCCAACTCCCACTCAACTTCCAAGACATGGCCCTGGCGAGTCCAAGCCACTGTCTGATTAAACTGAATCGGTGGAATGCGGGATAGCGCTTGATCTTCATCCCGGTTTTCTCCACGAACCGAAGCAAAGCGACTGTTCGTACTCCACGTCCCGTTACTCCAACCGAGCACGCCCTCTACACCGAGCAAGCGGGCATCCACGTTGTAATAACGGTTTTCAGAGCGCAGTACGTAATCATCAACCTGATCAACCCAAATCGACGGACGCCAATGCCAATTTCCGGACCGCCCGGAAAGCGTTACATCGAGTTTGTTATGTTTTTCCACATCCAGACCTGGATTACCGACCCATGAGCCAGACATGGTTTTCCGAGCCACATAACGCTCGTTAACACCGGGCGAGCGTGCGCTGTGACTGGCGGTAACTTCAAGAGCCTGCTGCGGTGAAAAACGCCATTCACCCGTCACAAAACCGCTGACATTGTCATCGTTAGCGGCGACTGTCTTTGCACCATACTCATTGGCATACAACTCAGCCGGTGCGAATGACATCATTCCGCCCGCCATAGGTGTGAAACGTTGCTCCGCGCGGGTAGCGTCCATTTCTATGCGATCATAACGAATACCGGCCCCCAAACGCGCATTTGCACGAATCTGGTGAAAGCCTTCCACAAAAACACCCACCCGCTCTCGCTCTACGCCAGGCCACATAAGGGAAGCCTCATTATCGAGCCTCATACCATTGAACATAGTGGCATCCCAGTCATTACGTTCGACATCGATACCCACAGCAAAATCTTTGGTGTAATTAATGGTTTGGTCCAGTACCAGCCGGGCGCCTTGGGTGCGGGTTTTCGAGTTGGTCTGCATTTTCATCATTGACTGCCGCAGACTGAAGTTATCCATCACGTGATCGACATCAGCTTGCCAAACCATCAAATTCCAGCTGCCACCTGAAACGGGAGCACCCATTTCCATGCGATAAAGATCAGTATCCGTTATCGGCGCGTCCATGCCCCGGCCGGGAAAACTGACATCTCGCTCTTCCTGCCGGCTAGCCATGCCTTTGATAAAGAAACCGTTCTCCGCGGTCCATGTCGCATCTATGCGGCCTTCAGAGTTTTCATAGGAACTGCGAACGTCTTTGCCGTCGCCGTCTTCGTAATCACCGGATTCATCGTATCCACCGGCCAAACGGAGAAAAGTCTCTTTATGACCCACCGCCACACTGCCGTTCACCAACTTTCCTTCACCGTTATCAGCACCACCGATGGTTAAATGCCCGGCAGTTACATTGTCATCCGCAAATACTGGCACTGCCGTGGTCGCCACTATCTGGCCACCGGCAATCGGGCCCCATCGCAGGGTGCGGTTGCCGGTACGTACCTCCAGCGTCGGCGCTAACGCCACGCTGAGCCGGTTGGTCGCCGGGTCCATACGGCTTGGACATGCGCCTTCTACGCGCATGCCATCCAACAGGACATCTACGCGGTCTTCATTCTGGCCCCGAACGACCGGGTCCAGACCTCGCCCCCCCATGCGAGATAGCGACACGGAAGCATCGGACGACAATCGCGCCACTGGCTCAGATTGAATTGCAGCAGCAGAAAGGCGAGCAGCTTCTGCCGACTGACCTTCGGTTACCCGAATCAACACAGCTGCATCTGCACTAACTTGTGCCAGAGCCGGGAAAGCCAACGTGCAACCAGCCACAACATAGCCAATAGAACATGGCAGGAGATTTTTCAGCATTCAAAAGAATCCTTTTAGGAGTAATCATCAAAACGTTGCGAGGATGATAAAAATCATAAAGGACCCTAAGCGGCCTGACTTGAGACACGATGCCGCACCTCTTTTTAGGTACCTATTAATGAGGGAAGCGCCAAGAATTGACCAATCGACTTGCCAAACGGTGCGCGATTGTGGTGCAATCACTGCCCTTTTTTTGGGCGCCCGAATTTTTTTTGGGTTTCAATACGCGTATCCCGAGGGCTATTCCTATGACAGCAAAACTCGACGAAAAGCTGGTACCGATCTACCAGGACGTCCTTCACCGCAACCCGGGCGAGAAGGAGTTCCATCAAGCGGTCCACGAAGTTTTGGAAACTCTCGGCCCCGTTCTGGTGAAGTACCCGGAGTTCGCAGACAAGAAAATTATTCAGCGCATCTGCGAGCCTGAGCGTCAGATTATTTTCCGCGTGCCCTGGCAGGACGATCAAGGCGAGATCCACATCAACCGTGCGTTCCGTGTTGAATTCAACAGTGCACTGGGCCCCTATAAAGGTGGCCTGCGCTTCCATCCGTCTGTTTATCTGGGCATCATCAAGTTCCTGGGCTTTGAGCAGATTTTCAAGAACGCCCTGACTGGCCTGCCTATCGGCGGTGGTAAAGGCGGCAGTGACTTCGATCCGAAGGGCCGCTCAGACAACGAAATCATGCGTTTCTGCCAGAGCCTGATGACCGAGCTGTATCGCCACCTGGGTGAGTACACCGATGTGCCAGCCGGCGATATCGGTGTAGGCGGTCGCGAAATTGGCTACATGTTTGGCCAGTACAAACGCATAACCAACCGCTACGAGTCTGGCGTATTTACCGGCAAAGGCCTGGATTGGGGCGGCAGTCGTGCCCGTACCGAAGCAACTGGCTACGGCACTGTGTTCTTTACCCACGAAATGCTGAAAGCCCGTGGCGACTCACTGGAAGGCAAGACGGTTGTTGTGTCCGGCTCAGGTAACGTTGCCACCTACGCCATCGAGAAGTGTCACGAGCTCGGCGCGAAGGTTATCGCCTGCTCCGACTCTCAGGGCATCATCGTTGATGAGAACGGTATCGACCTGAAAGCCCTCAAGCAGATTAAGGAAGTTGAGCGTCGCCGCATCAGCGCCTACACTGAAATCCATAAGCACGCCAAGTACGTTGAAGATGGCAACATCTGGAGCGTTCCGTGCGACGTGGCTCTGCCATGTGCCACTCAGAACGAATTGAACGCAAACGATGCCAAAATCTTGGTAGAAAATGGCTGTATCGCAGTGGCTGAAGGCGCAAACATGCCGACCACTCCGGAAGGTATCCTGCTGTTCCAAGAAGCCAAGATTTGTTACGGCCCAGGTAAAGCCGCCAACGCCGGTGGTGTCGCAACCTCCGCGCTGGAAATGCAGCAAAACGCCAGCCGCGACTCCTGGACCTTCAACTACACCCAGAAACGCCTTGAGGAAATCATGATCGATATCCACAAGAACTGTTACGAAACCGCCGCCGAGTTCGGTGCCGAAGGTAACTATGTTGTGGGTGCCAACATCAACGGCTTCCTGCGGGTAGCGAAAGCGATGGACGCCATGGGCGTTATCTGATCCTGCTATGAACAGCGAAGAGTCTCGTCAGTCCCCGGACCGGGTATCCACCGGCCTGGCAGGGCTAGACGAGGTTCTGGATCACCTCAGAATCGGCGATAACGTTGTCTGGCGGGTTTCCCACCTCGATGACTATCGCCGCTTCGTCCTCCCCTTTGTAGAAGCGGCCGCAAATTCAGGCCGACAGATTCTCTATCTTCGCTTTGGCGATCATTCGCCGATCATTGAAAACCACCCCGCTGTGCGCACCATCGAGATAGACGCTCTGGGCGGCTTTGAAAGCTTTACCAGCCGGGTTTGGCGACTGATTGAACAACATGGCCGAGGTGCTTTCTACATCAGCGACAGCCTGAGCGAGCTGCTGAACGCCTGGGCCACAGATGCCATGGTGGGCAATTTCTTCCGCGTGATTTGCCCGTTCCTGTTCGAATTGGATACCGTTGCCTGGTTTGCTCTGCATCCAGACCGTCATTCCCGAATGACGCTGGACCGTATCCGGAAGACCACCCAAGTGCTTCTAGATGTACACCGCCATGGGGACGATGTGCAGGTGCAACCGATCAAGGTCTGGCGGCGACAATCACCCACTATGTTCTTGCCGCATCGCGAGCTCCATGGGCAGTTTCACCCCATCACCTACAGTAGCGATGCGACGAGAGTCCAAGCTTCTCTCGAGCAGGAACGCCTCCACAACCAACCTCTTCTGGATTATTGGGATCGTCTGTTTCAGGATGCCAGCCGAGCCTTAGCCAACCAGGACCCCAGCGCAATCGCCGCGTTGCACGAACAAGTCCTACAGGTGCTGGTCAGCCGGGACCCGCAAATACTGGAGTTGGCCCGGCGCTATTTAACACTGGAAGATCTGCTCAGCATCCGCAGCCGGCTTATTGGCAGCGGTTATATTGGCGGCAAAGCCACAGGCATGCTGGTGGCTCGTAATATCTTGTTCACAGACGACCCTGAGCAATGGGCCGAGTTATTGGAACCGCACGATTCCAACTATCTGGGCACCGATGCGTACTATTCATTTTTGGTCCACAACGGCCTCTGGCCGGCCATCATGCGGCAACGTTCCGAAGGCGGCTACCTGAGCGAAGCACCGGCTTTGCAACAAAGTATTTGGGATGGCCAGTTTCCGGATGAAATTCGGGCGGACCTGGAACGACTGCTTGATCACTATGGGCAATACCCGATTTTAGTGCGCTCCTCGAGCCTACAGGAGGATGGGTTTGGCAACGCCTTTGCGGGAAAATACGACAGTGTTTTTCTGGTCAATCAAGGCTCTCCCGAGCAACGTCTGGCCGCGCTAGAAAACGCCATTCGGGAAGTCTACGCCTCATCCATGAGCGAAGAAGCGCTGGTATACCGAAAACGACGCGGGCTGGACCAGCGGGAAGAACCCATGGCTTTGCTGATCCAGCGCGTGAACGGCCGCTTCCATGGCCGGTATTACCTACCAGACGCGGCCGGCGTAGGCGTATCGCGTAACACCTTCGCTTGGGATAGCAAAATGGACCCCAAAGCCGGCATGGTTCGGCTGGTAATGGGGCTGGGCACACGGGCGGTTGACCGCATCGAAGGCGACCACGCCTGCGTGATGGCTCTGGATCATCCCACCCGGCAGCCGTTTCGCAATCAGGATGAAAATTTCCAATATTCCCAGCATCTGGTCGATTTGCTGGACCTGGAAACCGGACACCTTGAAACCCGTCCGCTAAGCCAGCTTCTCGGTACATCAAAAACTCTGCCCATGAAACATTTAGCCGAGTTAGACCGAGCCGCCACGAATAGAGCGGAACAAATCGGCCTTGAGGGCCCAGTCTGGCGCCTGACATTTCGACCGCTAGTGAAAGGCAGTCGCTTTATTGCCCAATTATCGAGCCTATTGGCCACTCTTGAAGCCGGTTACCGACATCCCGTAGACGTGGAGTTCACCCTGCACTTGAATGACCAAGGCGAAACTTCGTTCAATCTGGTGCAATGTCGCCCATTGGCCACCATCGGCGAAACCGGGCCCGTTCAGATTCCTGATCCCTTGCCGAGATCCCGGTTGCTGTTCCAAACCCGAGGTCATTTTATGGGGGGCAATATCAGCCTCGCCATTACTCGAATCATTCGTGTGGATGCTTCGGTTTATGCCAACCTGAACACCAGCGAACGCTACGAAGTGGCCCGGCTGATTGGACGAATCATGCGTTTGTCATCCGAACCTACCATGCTGATCGGACCCGGTCGCTGGGGCACTAGCAGCCCGGAGCTCGGCGTACCCGTACGATTTTCCGACATTGCCGGCGTCGCCGCACTGATTGAAGCATCGGAGAACGCCGGCGACATGGTGCCTGATTTATCCTACGGTTCTCACTTCTTTCAGGACCTGGTTGAAAGCGGCATAGCCTACGGGGCCTTGTTCCCGGACATGCCACACTGCCAATACCACCCCGACCGCTTAAGACCCGACGAGGCTGACAGCGCCATAGAACCCGACAACCCCGTTACAGCAGCTGTTCACGTGCACTCCCTGTCATCCGGTCATTTGCAACTGACCGGAGATGTTCTTAGTCAGCAGCTGGTGTGCTATTTCACGGTTTGATCCGAGACAAAAAGTCGCACCTTATCCAAGGGCCTTCATGCTGCTTGCTGTTAGAATGCGGCCATGGAATGGTTCACTTACTCTCAAACCGGTTTTCGTCAGGCGGCTCGCTATCTGCTGAGCATGCGGCTGGCCATCATAGCCATACAGCTGGTGGCGATTGCTGTTGCCGAAACCATGGTTCAGCTGGCCAACCGGGCTGAAGCGCTACTGGTTTGCCTGTTGTACGGTGTACTTGCGGCTTTAGGATGGCTCTGGTTCAACCGTCGGCCTCCACAGGCATCTTCACCCGTTAGCCTGACGCTGGCCATGGATCTGGCACTGATCGGCGGGTGGCTGTATTTTACCGGCGGCTATACCAATCCGTTGGTTTCCCTTTTGCTGTTACCCATCGCCGTGGCCATTATTCTTGTGCCCACACGCCAGAGTTTTGTGCTTACACTCGCGGGCATTGCGGTCTACACCGCATTGGCTCTGTGGCATACCCCGGTGGTACTCCATCACCATGACGGCGATCTGGCCCAATTGCATCTGATCGGAATGTGGGCGACTTTTGCCCTGACGGCCGCCATTCTCTTGTTGGTGGTGGGCACGCTTGCCCGTCACCTTCGTCATCAACAGAGCCAGCTTTCAACCTTTCGCGAAAGCCGGCTTCAGGATGAACAAGTAATCGCCTTGGGGCTGTCCTCTGCTGCAGTAGCGCACCGTTTGGGTACGCCCCTAAACACAATGACGCTGCTGATTGACGAAATCCGTGCGCACACCCAGAGTAAGACTACTCCGGAATTGTCTGAAGATTTGGACATGCTGGAGCAACAAGTGCAGCTCTGCAGTGAACACTTGCAACAACTCACCAAAACCGCAGTGGAAGCCAAAACCGCGAAACAGGAAACGGTATCGGTTAAACGCTGGCTGGAGCGACTGCGAGAATCAGCCACTTTGCTGTGGCCTTCGGGCCCGTTGCACTGGTCCCAAAACCATCCTGACACCCGCGTGAAAGTGGATACAACGTTGGACCAAGCGGTGCTTAACCTCCTTGCCAACGCTCTGACCGCAAGCCCGGACTGGGTATCGGTCAGCAGCCGGCTGTCAGGTGACGGTCGGGTTGAATTGATTGTTGAAGATCACGGGGACGGGCTGGAATCCTCCCTACAAGGTGCGCCGGGCGAGGAAATCGTCGATTCTCGCAATGGCTTGGGGGTTGGGCTCTTTCTATCAAATGCCACCATTCAAAGGCTTGGCGGAAGCCTGAAAGCCCAAACCAGCGGGTCAGGCACCACAATGACGATCGTTCTGCCTGCAATTACCGTCGATACGAGCGGAGCTCAATAATATGCCCGAAGAACAATGGTTATTGGTGGATGACGATCAGGCTTTTACTCAGGTGCTGGTTCGATCGCTTGCCCGCCAAGATATAACCGCAGCGGTGGCCCACAATCACACCTCCGCGCTGGCAGCCGTCACTGATACGAACTTTAACCGTTGCGTGCTGGACCTGAACTTGGCCGGCGAAAGTGGTTTGCAGCTGCTGCCGGAACTGCTCAAAGAAAAGCCGGACTTGGAAGTTCTGGTGCTGACCGGTTACGGCAGCATTGCCACCGCAGTTGAAGCAATTCGGCGCGGTGCGGTGAACTACCTGTGCAAACCGGTCACCGTTCAGCAACTGATGCGCGGTTTTGATCCCGTTGAAGGCGAACCGGAACTGCGGCCTGTACCGCCTTCGGTTGAAGAAATGGAGTGGGAACACATTCAGCGTGTGTTAAACGAGCACGATGGCAATATTTCCGCCACAGCACGCTCTCTCAATATGCATCGCCGAACCTTGCAACGAAAACTGCAAAAGCATTCCCGGTGGCGTTGACTCAGCCTTCGAAAGGCGCTGCCGCACTATGGTGCCCGTTCAACGTTTTCCATGCTTGATAAGTACTTAAGAAAACCTGTCCACCCATTCGCTGCAGCAGCTCGGTGCCTTTCAGGCGATCCATCACCGGCCCTTTCACCTCGGACAAATGCAACCGGACTCCCGCATCTGAAAGGCGTTCATTCATAGCCTCAAGGCTTTCCAGCGCCGACGCATCGATCAGATTGACCGCGGGGCACACCAGCACCAAATCTTTTAACTCCAGCTCCCGGGCCACAAGCTCGATGACTGTCTCTTCCAGAAAGCGCGCGTTGGCGAAGTACAGACTTTCATCCACCCGCAGGAAGGTGATTCTTGGACACACTTCCACATCGTGTCTCAAAACGTTCCGAAAATGCTCCGTGCCCGGAACTCGGCCCAACACCGCGCAATGCGGGCGGCTGGTACGGTACAAGAACAAACTGATCGATAAGCCCACGCCAGCGATAATGCCCGCTTCAACACTATGTACCAGCGTCAGCACAATGGTTGCCAGCATGGCGCCAAAGTCGGTGCGCGAGTATCGGAAGGTGCGGAGCAGGGCGGGTAGGTCAACTAAGGTGACCACGGCCACAATGATGGTTGCTGCCAAGGTAGCTTGAGGCAACCACGCAATCGCCGGAGTCAAAAACAAGGTTGCTAGCCCAATACCGATTGCGGCATAAGCGCCCGCCGCCGGCGTTTCAGCACCCGCATCGAAATTCACTACGGAGCGGGAGAAACCACCGGTCACCGGCATCCCTCCGGAAAACCCGGCACTGAGATTAGCCGTACCTAAGCCGATTAATTCCTGATCCGGATCGATACGCTGGCGCCGTTTAGCGGCCAACGTTTGGCCCACCGACACGGATTCAACAAAACCGACAATACTGATTAACAGTGCGCTGACTGCCAATTGGGACCAGAGCGCGGGATCCAGACTCGGTAATGTGAACGAAGGCAGGCCTGAAGGAATCTCCCCAACCAAGCGCACACCTTGCTGATCCAGTCTGAACAGCCAGGCCAGCAACGTCGTTGAAAGAACGGCAAGGATAGGGGCTGTTTTTGTCAGGATATCAGCTAGGCGGGATGTCAGGCCCAGTTTTTCCAACAACGGTTTCAAGCCGTGCCGCGCCCAGCATAAGAACAGCAGCGTGCCTGCGCCCACAAACAAAGTCGGGGTATTCATGTCGCCAAAAGCACTCAGCAGAGATTGGCCAATATCCAGCAGGTTATGGCCGGACGCTTGCACACCCAACAGATGCTTTAGCTGACTGGCTGCAATGACCAGACCGGAGGCTGAAATAAATCCGGAAATCACCGGATGACTCAAGAAATTCGCCAAAAAACCGAGCCTTAGAATGCCCATCACGGTGAGCATCAAGCCAGACATAATGGCGATCAAAACGGCACCGGCAATGTATTCCGCCGAGCCCAATGCCGCTAAGGGTGCCAAAGCCGCCGCGGTCATCAACGAAACCACCGCCACCGGCCCAACCGAGAGAGTGCGGCTGGTACCAAATACCGCATAAGCCACCAACGGCAAAATGCTGGCGTACAGACCGACCTGCGCCGGCAGCCCCGCCAGCAGCGCATAGGCTAGCGATTGGGGAATGAGCATCACCGTCACAATCGCTGCCGCAATTAAGTCGCTGGTGGCCTCACCACGGCCGTACGCCGGAGCCCATTGCAGAATTGGCAAATAACGTTTCAGGTTCATACCCGGCTCAAAACAGGTTCAGGGGAACTTTCAGATAAACCTGACCATTATCCTCCGCGGGAGGCATCTCACCGGCCCGCATGTTCACCTGAACCGAAGGCAAGATCAGACGCGGCATATCCAATGTCGCGTCACGCTCGGTGCGCATCTTAACGAACTCGTCCTCGGAAACCCCTTCGTGCACATGCACGTTGGCTTCGCGCTGTTCAGCCACCGTGGTCATGCAATGGAATTCCTCCCGGCCCGGCGCTTTATAGTCGTGGCACAGGAAAATTCTAGTCTGCTCCGGTAGGGCCAACACTTTTTGGATCGAGCGGAACAGGGTACGGGCATCACCACCGGGGAAGTCACAGCGGGCTGTACCGTAATCCGGCATGAACAGGGTGTCGCCTACGAAGGCGGCATCGCCGATGACGTAGGTCAGGCAGGCCGGGGTATGACCGGGAGTATGGAGCACGTGCCCTTCCAGTCCACCAATGGTGAAGGTGTCGCCTTCTTTGAACAGCCGGTCAAACTGACTGCCATCTCGGGCGAACTCGGTGCCTGCGTTAAAAGCCTTACCGAAGATTTCCTGAACATCGGTAATACGGGCGCCAATACCAGTTTTACCACCCAGCTGCTCGTGCAGATACGGGGCAGCGGATAAATGATCCGCGTGCACGTGGGTTTCCAGAATCCACTCAACTTTTAAATCATTGTCGCGAACGTACTGGATAATGGTGTCGGCGGAACGAACATCGGTGCGGCCTGCGGCGTAATCAAAGTCCAGAACCGAATCAAGGATGGCACAAGCCTGGCTGTCCGGATCTCGCACCACATAGCTGAATGTGTTGGTAGGTTCATCGAAAAAGTGTTGAACGATGGGCTGACTCATGGCACATACCTCTGACCTGACCTTTAATTTAAATATAAGTATATACTGTATAGCTATATCAGGTGAAGGCTTGTTGGTTAATGTGCGAGACAGCCCCACTTCATCGACTCATGTATCCGGTTATAGTTTGTTCAGAAGGCCCTTAGCTTCGGCTTTGCGCCCTGCATCTGCAAGATCGCGGCCCGGTCGTCCGGGAGCGGCGATCACCTTCTGTAGATACACCCGGGCTCGCTCAGGCTCACCTTGCTCAATCAGGTAGTCCCCGAAGAAATAGTTCGCATCCATGCCCTCCGGGTTAATGGCCAAGGCTTTTTTCAAGAATTTCTCGGCTTTTTCGTCATCACCAAACCCCAGCGGCCAACCCGGCACCTGATAATACAAGCTCCCCAGCGAAGTGTAGGCCGAACCCGCCAAAGCCCTAGCGTCTATTGCCAAAGCCGCTTCCAATGAGGCTCGAGCCCGCTTGACCAAACCTAAAGCCCCCAGACCGCCTTTGGCGCCGGCGTAGGTGCTCAATACGATACCTTGCCAAATCAGCGGCTCTGGCTTCTCCGGATAACGCTCAGCAAATGCCTCGGCATCGGTCGTTAGCCTCTCGAAGGCCTTTTCCTGATCGTTCTCGGGCATCTGGTACTGAATCTCGGCCCAGCGCTTTTGAATTTCCGAGAGTTCAGCCTGGAAGTCTGCCGACCAGGCAGGCACTGCCACAAGCCAAACCACTATCATTACGATCCATCTCATGACACCGCTCCTGAGTCTAGAAAACGTCGAATCAGCGGTAACTGCTTCAACATGGCTTTATCTACAATCCGCGGGAGGACACCGTTGATCACGACAAACAGCTTTTCCGGCCAGCCTAAAAAGCGCCGGCGCTCATCCTTCGTCATGGCTGTCAGGATTTCCGCAGCGACCTTCTCCGGGGCGTCCATCGCGTTGCCAAGCGCCCGGTTCATTTCTATCACTCCATCCGGGTTCATGGCTGTTGCGGTGGCTCTCGGAGCCACATAGATAACCTGTAATAAGGTATCCGCCAGCTCTCGTCTTAGAGCTTCGGTAAACCCCCGCAAACCAAACTTGCTGGCACAGTAGGCCGTATAACCCGGAAAACCAATGCTCCCGAAAGTGGAACCAACAAAGACCAAAGCCCCCGTTCCCGCCTTTCGGAAACGCGGAGCAAAATGTCTGGCCACCAGCATGGCCGAACGAAGGTTCACATTAAGTTGGGCTTCCAGATCCCTGACCGCCATGGTCTCGAGAGCCGAAAACCGGTTCTGGCCTGCGCAATGAATAACCCCGTCGATAGCGGGGTAGGCTTCACTCAGCTGCTGCAGCTGTTGATCTAGCTCCGGGCTGCATAATTCCAAATACACAGGCGAGACACCGGTACGGTTTTCCAAGCGCTCCGGGTGCCGAGTAGCCACAACGACCCGAGCACCGGCCGCCAGCAACAGCTCTATCAAGGCTTTCCCGATACCGCCAGTTCCACCTATTAAGAGGAAAGCCCGATCATGCAGCCTCATGACGACTCTCCACATGACCCGCAGCCAGCGGAATGCTGTGCAGCATGTCGCCATACAGCCGGTAGACCATCCGGGCAGCCTCGATAATGGCCTGCTGATCTTCTGGCTCACGAATATCATTCATCAGATTACGGAAAAACTCGAAGTGCTCTTGGTCCAGCGCGCCGTGGGAGTACAAGTAGCTGAACGCTGTATCAGGCAGGCTCAGTTGCTTTTGGATGGCTTCGCCCAGCGGTGTGGCCAGTTCAATCGACGTGCCCTCAAGCACCTGTACCATGCCAAAAAATGCGGCCGGGTTACCACGCTGGATGCGATCATAAAGATAGGCCACCATCAGCTCGATGGAGGTGTCCGGGCTGCTTTGACGGGTTTCTTCTTTGTTTTCACCGCAGGCTTCCAGATCATTCAGGATCCATTCATGGTGGCCGTACTCCTCCTCTATATATTCAACCAAAGCTTTGCGAACGAACTCCAAATGCTCTGGCAAACGTCCACCACAAGCCATCATCAGAGGAACGGTATGTTTCACGTGATGGTAGGCCTGAGTCAGAAACCAGCTGTAGCCTTCCAAACTAAATCGACCTTCACGGATGGCTTCTACCACGGGCGCATTAGTGACATGGGCGCGGGCTTCTTCGGTTTCGGATTGCAGTCTGTCGAAAAAATTCATATCGGATATTCCTCTCGTTTCGTGACCAGGTTTCGTATCCCCGGAGGTGGAAGTTGCCCCGACGGGGCTCAAAAATAAGGGGTGGGAGTTCTTTATCAGCAGAGGCAAATCCATTTGAATCTGATGACGGACGGGGCGGCCATTGGCGGTAATGTGGTTCTCCGACTGAGTCAGGGGGCTGCTTCGGATGTACACCGCCTGCAACTGAGCGTAATCCGGCAGACGCGTGTTCAAGGCCAGCAAAGCTGGGCGCAAATCCCCCGAGAGACGTGCATCCTGAATGGTCAATAGAGCCCTGGGTTGTGGCTCGCCGTCACCAAACACCACCGCTTGTGCGGCGCCAAGCGCCTGAACCAACTCACTTTCCAGCCATTCCGGACTGATATTGCGACCGAAACTGGTGATCAGAAGGTTCTTGGCCCGGCCATCAACCACGAGATAGCCGTCTTCATCAATGGCTCCGAGGTCGCCAGTATCGAGCCAATCGTCATCCACCGGCTCATCGCCCAGATAGCCCTGGTGCGTGTTGCCACGAACCAGGATTCGGCGCTGGCCATCCACCCGAACGTTCACATGAGATAACGGCCGGCCAACCGTGCCTTCGCATTCGGCATCCGGCACATTCAGCGCCACGACCGAACCGCACTCAGACAGGCCATAGCCCTCATAGAAAGGCAGGCCAACGGCACGCCCTCGCGCCAGCAAGTCTGGTGACACCCGGCCGCCGCCGACCGCCAGAAAACGAAATGGTGCGCCGCACAAGATTCCTTGCTCGGCAGCGCTCACCAGCGCCATAGCCAGCTCTGGCACGAGAATGATGGAGTGGGGCTGGTACCGGTTAAGCCCAGCCACCAAACAGCTTAGATTCAGCCCACTACTGCCGGTCATTCCCAACGTTTTCAGTGGCACAACCGTCACCGTCGCGCCCATCAGCAACGGCAGGTACACACCAGCAATGTTTTCCAGCAGTGTAGCCAAAGGCAAAATACAGAGGTGTTGCTGCAGCGC
This sequence comes from Marinobacter sp. JH2, assembly GCF_004353225.1. Classification (NCBI taxonomy): domain Bacteria; kingdom Pseudomonadati; phylum Pseudomonadota; class Gammaproteobacteria; order Pseudomonadales; family Marinobacteraceae; genus Marinobacter; species Marinobacter sp. JH2. The sequence goes on from NZ_CP037934.1 coordinate 2,831,392, forward strand.
CACGTCTCCAATCCGTTCACGAAGAGCTTGGGTGGTCGCAGCCATCTGTCCGGCGGATAAACACACGCCTTTCGGGGTGCCCGTACTGCCAGAGGTGAACGTAATTTTTGCTGTTTGATTTGGCATCCATGCCGGCGCTGGAGAAGCCGGTAAATTCTGTAACCAGACCCCTTGGCCCAGAGACTCGGCATCATCCGTTTCGCCACTGAATAGCAGGTATTCCAGCCCGGCTCTTTCCACCAGATGAGATGTCTGGCTTTTCGAGAAAAACACAGGTACCGGCACACAGACCACCCCCGCCACAAGACAGGCTAGATCTGCCAGTATCCAGGCAACGGTGTTGTCGCCACACAATCCGGCTCGCTTGACGCCCATCTGTTGCAACCGCTCAGCCAGTCCCTCTATGGATTGCCACATCTGCTGATAACTGAACTCAGTATCCAGTCCTTTCAGAGCAATGCGGTCAGGGTGCCGTTGTACCCGGGAGAGCAGCAAGTCAGGCAGGGTAACCATAAGCCCTCCCGCCAGTCAGGTGGTCCGCGCGCTCAACGTGTTGAATCAAACTCAGCAGGCCGGCCTCACGCAATGCGGCGATACCATCAGCGACCCGAATAGCCATCACCACGGGATGATGGTCGTAATAGCAGCCCCAACCCGCGCCACCATCCGGTAACCGCGACGGGTCGGCTTTCGTCAAAACTGAAGTGGCAATGCCCAACCGATGAAAGCTGTTTCGCAACTGGTCCGTACCGGTGCAGACCACCCAGTCATAACCTGTGCGGTCCAACCAGACGGATAGAGAAGCAAACAAGTAACGACTGACACCAGCTTCCACTCCGGCCAGGTGAGCAATTTCGGCGATTCTGCTTCGATCAACACCCGTTTCCGGCATCATTGTCTCAACCGGAACTGACAGGTAATCCTCCAGAAACAGTGGGGCGTGACTGGCGTTACGCACCCCCACGGCTGCCATCAAGCTGCCCTGAACGGTGGTCAGCGCCAGCAGTGAAGGGATACGCAAACTGGGTTCCGCCCCATATGCTTGCAAAAACCGGCGACGGATAAACCCGGCAACGGTTTCCGCCATGGCTGTTTGTGGCACGATCTCGCTAAACCAACGTCCAGCACAGCGCACAGTCGGCAATACCTCCGGGGAATCGGGCGGGCAACAAATGGACAGGGTCATCGGGTCAGTCATCTGCGTTCTCCAACAGCAGTCGGGCACAAGGCCTTGGAACATGACTGCCAGATTAGAGAGCGAGGCTTAAGGGAGCCTTAAGCCAAGACTGCAGAATTCTTAAGTGCGTCTTAAGGTTTTACGGAGCATCGTATTAAGGCTCGCTTAAGGATGGCCAAGTAAAGTACTTTCCTTTGGTGAGGTTCCATTACACTCAACGTGAGCACTTTCAGAAACGGACGACGTTTGATGCGCATACTTTTGGTAGAAGATGACCACCCGCTCGCCCTCACCATGCTCGACATGCTGCGGGAGGATCAGAATACCGTGGACTGGCTGGATGACGGTCAGAAAGCCCTGAACGCCCTTGCGGATGAGCACTTTGATCTGGCCATTCTGGACCTGACCCTACCCAGGGTTGATGGGCTCGATATTATCCGGCGCACCCGCCAGAACGGTAACCAGACGCCCATCATCATTCTGACTGCAAGAACCGATCTGGACGAGAAGCTGCAAGGTCTGGATTCCGGCGCTGATGACTATCTCACCAAACCCTTTGCCATGGCGGAGTTAAAAGCCCGCATCAGAGCTGTGACCCGGCGCGGGAGAGCAGATAATTCAACCGCCGGGATTCGTGTTGGCCGCCTCACTTTGAACCCGGAAACAGGAAACCTGAGTATCGGAAATGACACCGTAATGCTGCCCCGCAGTGAATTCCAGATACTGCACTATCTCATGCGCCATCCGGACCAGGTAGCCACCCGCCGCCGACTGGAAGATCAATTGTATGGTTGGGAGCAAGGCGCGGAAAGCAACTCATTGGAAGTTCACGTGCACCACCTTCGCCGGAGGATAGGAAAAACCGCCATTCGAACACTCAGGGGTGTTGGGTATCTTCTGGACAGCGACGCTGTAGGAAAGGATTCTTTGGAATGAGCCTGACACGCAAGCTGACGTTACTGGTAACCGGCACGGTTTTTTTCATCACCTTGATTGCCGCTGGCTGGGGTTATTACGTCAGTGACCACCAGATGGAAGAACTGTTCGATGCCGAGCTCGCGCAAAGCACACGTATCGTGCAGGGCCTTGTAGAGCACCTTTCCGACACCCAATCATTTGAGCAACTGTCCCGCACTCTGTCGCTGACCCTGCAGCTGCCTGAAAGCACGTATCAGGGCCCCGAAGAAGAAGACGAAATTCTCGCCGATGGCGCGGGCCACAAATACGAACGCAAACTTGCTTTCGAGGTATGGACGCCAGATGGTAACCCCGTGTTGGATACCCTCAATGCTAACGATGATCAGGGACTTAAACCGGGATTCGACTGGCTAGAGGTGGCGGGCTATCAGTGGCGCACATTCACCCTGAACGACCCGAAAACCGGCTTCTGGATCCGATCCGCTCAGCGTGAAGACGTCCGTGATGAACTCAGTCAGGAAATTGCGGTGGGCAATCTGCTACCTTTTCTTCTCGCTTTGCCCCTGCTTGCGCTCGCCGTGGTGGGTTCTATCCAGCTGGGGTTCCAACCTTTGCGGAAATTGGAAAGACCCGTTCGCAATATGGCGCCTGAGAACATCCATCCCTTGGATGACCGGCAGGCCCCTCGCGAAGTCGCCGGCCTTGTACATGCCGTAAATGGCCTTCTGAGAAGGCTGAATCAGGCTCTGGAACGGGAGCGTCGCTTTTCCGCTGATGCAGCCCATGAGTTGCGAACGCCCTTAGCTGCCTTACGCCTGAATCTGGAGCAACAAGCCGAACGTTATCCCGGCGAATTCGAAAACCTAACGGCCGCCGTTGATCGCATGGTCCATCTGGTTGAACAGCTACTGCTGTTAAGTAAGGTCGATGCCGGAGTCGATTTTCGCTCCGAGCCCCAAAATCTAGCCGAGCTCGTGGAGCAAAGTATTGCCGATGTTGCCCCTCTGGCGCTGAAAAAACAGATCGAACCGGAGCTGGATAACCCTTACCCACTTGCCATGATCAACTGCCACAACGCGCTCATCACGACCATGATGCGCTCACTGCTGGCCAATGCCATTCAGTACAGCCCTCCGCGCACTCAGGTCAGCACAACCATGCGTAAAGTAAACGGCGGCTTCAAAGTCTCTATCTGCGACCAAGGGCCGGGCATCCCAGTGAAAGATCGGGAGCGCGCACTCAGCCGCTTCACTCGTCTCGATCAGCGACAGGGTCAGGGGGCGGGTTTAGGCCTGGCTATCGCCCAGCGTATTGTAGAACTCCACGGAGGCAAGTTGTCCCTTGAGGGAAGAGCTGACGGGGAGCACGGGCTCTGTGTAACGATTTGGATTCCGGCAAAGCCGTAAAACGATTTGTCTAGCTGTCAATAATACGGGGCAGAGAAACGCGAATCCACACCCACCGAAATGTACAATGCTCCGTTTACGACTTAGCGGAGTCTTCATGGCGACCAAACCTTCCCTGAACAACGAGTGGCAGGCCTTCTGGCTGGCCGTTGGTTTCCTTACCCGCATTCCGATGCTGGCACAAATCAACTATTCTCAGCGATTGATGAACCAGAGCAGCCTTTACTTTCCTTTGGTCGGTTTGCTGCTGGGCATTATTTACGTTGTGGCCTTCACGCTGTTCTCGCTGGTTGCCAGCCCATTAGTTGCCATCATCCTCGTGATCATCGGACACCTGTTTATCACCGGGGCGTTTCACGAAGACGGTCTGGCCGACAGTATCGATGCGCTGGGCGGTGGCTATACCGTTAAGAAACGACTGGAGATCATGAAAGATAGTCGGATTGGCACCTACGGTACGGTGGCGCTGGTGATGGCGCTATTGTTGAAGGTCGCACTGCTGATGGACGTTGAGCATATCTGGCTGGCGCTGCTGATCGCCCCGGCGGTTTCCCGGCTTACGCCCTTGCTGTTGATGGCGACACTGCCGTATGTCACCGATCCGGACAAAAGCAAATCCAAACCCGTAGCAGACGGTTTTTCTAACGTGCGGCTGGCCACCGCAGCGGCCTTTGCGGTGGTGCTGAGCCTGGCGCTGTCTTTCTGGCACCCGCTATTGATTATCGGCACCCTGCCTGCGGTGCTGTTTGTGGCCCTGTGCTGGGGCGCATACCTGCGCGGCCAGCTGGGCGGCTACACCGGCGACGCTCTGGGGGCGAGCGTGGTGTTCAGCGAATTGGTGCTGCTGATGTTTTTGTAAGGTGTTTTTAACTTAATCGTTATCCACAGTAAAGGAGACAATCCGGGATAAGTGGCTGATGGGCAAGCCCGTTTCCTGGTGCCACTGATTGAACGCGTTCTGGGCCTGAGTCAGCCCCTTCTTGCTGGTGGGTGATGCGTCCAGAATGTCAGCTCGAGTCAAGGCGGTCACCACATCGTGGGACATAATGAAGCCGTCCCAGCCCACCCGGCGCAGAAAATACTGGGCGGTATTACCGCCCAGCCGGGCGCCGTTGCGCTTCAAGTACATCAACAAGCCCACCTGATCTTCGTGGGGCCATTCGGCCAGAAAACGGCCAAAGCTGCCGTGATCTTGCGCCACATCCATAATCATCCGGGCGTTTTCTGGCACCGTGCGAATTTTCTGCAAGTTTCGGACAACCCGCGTATCTTCGGCCAGTCTTTCCAGAACTTCTGGCGGCACCTGCTGCCAATAGGCGGGCACAAACCCTTCGAAGGCCGCTTCAAAATCTGGCCATTTGTTCTCAATCACTCGCCAGACAAAGCCCGCCTTGAATACACATCGCGTTATTTCCGAAAGATAGCGATCGTCCGTTCGCGCCGCCAGCGCCACGGCTGACGGCATTTTGGGCAGGAGGGCGTTCAGTTCTTCGATGCCGCCTTTACGTGCAATGGCGCGTTCCTGAATTTTTGAAAACCCCATAGTTTCTCATCGTTGGCTTAGTGATGGATTGACAAAAGTTAACATCGCTTTCGTATTAATAGTGACCTAGCTCAAACATTTTTCCCGCAGTTCTATTAACTTGAGGATTAACGATCCGGAAATCGTACTCAACCTCCTCGCTGCACACTAGCAAATTGTTCTCAGCCGGAGCCGAGTCCCTTCACTAGCTCTACACATCGAACTGTGTAGATAAAAGGAGATGCGCTGTGAATGATAAAACCCAACCCCCGGAATTCCCAACAGACAACTCACAAGCTGACCCGGAACAGGATCTGGCTACGCGGTTTCCCACCGCCTATACCATCTTGTTTCTACTGATCATCCTTGTTGCTGCCCTAACATGGATTATACCTGCAGGTCAGTACGATCGGGCGATGAACGAAGACGTCGGTCGCGAAGTAGCCGTTCCCGGCACTTACCAGACAGTAGAGCCAAATCCTCAGGGTTTTATAGAGGTGATGCTCGCACCCACAGCCGGGTTTTATGATCCGGACAGTTACGTAGCCAACGCTATTGATGTCGCCCTCTTCGTACTTTTCCTGGGTGGCTTCCTCGGCGTAATGAACGCCACAGGGGCCATAGATACCGGGATACGCAGCGCTATGCGACACCTCAAGGGCCATGAAGTCTGGATGATCCCGATATTGATGACCCTTTTTGCCATTGGCGGCACAACCTATGGCATGGCTGAGGAGACGCTGGCTTTCTATGCCATTTTGATCCCGGTAATGATGGCCGCCGGATACGATGCAGTAACAGGGGTGGCCATAATTCTAGTCGGTGCCGGAATCGGTGTACTCGGCTCTACCATTAACCCATTTGCTACGGTCATCGCAGCCAACGCGGCTCAAATTCCGTTTACTGACGGCATTGTCGTGCGTTTTGTTCTGCTGATAGGCGGCCTGATAATTTGCTCAGCTTACGTTATGCGATACGCCATTCGTGTAAAAGCAGACCCTTCTCGTTCGGTTGTTTCCAGGCAATGGGATGCTCACCGACGGCTTTTTTTGGGCAAGCACGAGAATGAAGTCGATGACTCCACACTTACCAGAACACAGATTGTTGCCCTGCTGATTTTTTCTGCAACCTTTGTCGTCATGATCTGGGGCGTTTCGTCACAGGGTTGGTGGATGGCCCGCATGGGTGCGCTGTTTTTTGGTGCAGCGATCGTAATCGGGTTTATTGCTCGCCTTGGCGAGAAGAAACTCACCGGCAGTTTTGTTGACGGTGCACGCGATCTTTTGGGTGTTGCTCTGGTAGTGGGCCTTGCAAGAGGCATTGTGGTGATTATGGACCAAGGCATGATTGCAGACACCATTTTGCACAGTGCCGAAACATCCCTTGGCGGGCTCCCCGAACTGGCGTTTATTAATTTGATGTTCTGGATTGAGATAGGCATGAGCTTCTTTGTGCCCTCTTCTTCCGGGCTGGCGGTTCTGTCCATGCCGATTCTGGCGCCGCTTGCTGATTTCGCCAATGTGGGCCGCGATCTTGTCGTCACGGCCTTCCAGTCTGCCAACGGCCTGGTGAACCTGATCAACCCCACCTTTGCGGTAGTGGTCGGTGGCCTGGCGATAGGCCGTGTGTCCTATGACCGCTGGATCGCTTTTATCTGGCCTTTGCTTTTAATTCTTACCATTTTCATTTCGGTGGTTATCAGTGCAGCTGCACTCATTTAATGGAGGATCAGACCATGTCCGATCACAAGCTTGGAGTACATTCAGAAACCGGAAAACTGCGGCAGGTGGTTGTTTGCCGACCGGGTCTGGCACACCGACGGCTAACCCCGTCCAACTGCGACGCTCTGCTGTTTGATGACGTTTTCTGGGTGAAGCAAGCTCAAAAAGATCACGATGTGTTTGCTGGAGTGATGCGGGATCGGGGTGTTGAGGTTCTTGATGTTAACGATTTGCTGGCCGAAACCCTGAACATCCCAGAAGCCCGAAAATGGATTCTGGACCACCGAATTACTTGGAACGGCATAGGCGTGGGGATGATTTCTGATCTACGCGCTTGGATGGACGAATTGCCAGGCAGCAAACTATCGGAATACCTGATTGGCGGACTTGAAGTGGGAGACCTGCCGTTCGACCCTACCGGACTATTCGGCAACCACTTGGGCCACTACGGCTTCGTACTGCCGCCGCTGCCCAACTACCTGTTCACACGGGACAACAGCGCCTGGATCTACGGCGGTGTAACTCTAAACCCCATGTACTGGGCTGCGCGCCAACCCGAAACCCTGTTGATGGCGGGCATATATCGCTTCCATCCGAAATTTTCTGGCAAGGTGGACGTGCTCTGGGGTGACCCTACGAAACACCATGGCCTTGCCACGCTCGAAGGCGGCGATGTGATGCCCGTGGGCAACGGTGCTGTGCTTGTGGGTATGGGCGAGCGCTCATCGCCACAGGCTGTAGGGCAACTGGCGAATGCCTTATTCGAAACAGGTACGGCTGAACGGGTAATTGCCTGTCAGATCCCGAAATCACGAACCGCCATGCACTTGGACACCATTTTCACATTCTGCGGCGGCAACGTTGTCACCGCGTTCAAAGAGGTTGCGGATGAAGTGGTCTGCTACGACCTCACTCCGGGAACCGGTAATAAGCACTTAGCTTTCCGTCAGGATTCCAGACCGTTGTTTGATGTGGTTGCAGAAGTACTCGGTTATCAATCTCTGGAAGTTGTCGCAACAGGTGGTAATGACCCAGCCGAACGTGAGCGGGAGCAATGGAACGATGGCAACAATGTGCTAGCGCTAAGCCCAGGAGTCGTTATCGGCTACGACCGCAACGACGACACCAACGCAGCCTTGAAATCAGCAGGCATTGAAGTGCTGTCTATTCCTGGCGCCGAGCTAGGCCGTGGCCGCGGCGGTGGGCGTTGCATGAGCTGCCCCACAATGCGTGACCCCATCTGACGGTAGAGGATATAAATCATGGCGTTTAACCTGAAGAATCGTCACTTCCTGACCTTACGGGATTTCTCCCCGCAAGAAATCGGTTTTCTGCTGAAGCTGTCCAAAGATCTTAAGGCAGCTAAGTATGCTGGTATCGAGATTCCTCAACTCACCGGCAAAGAGCTTGCGTTGATCTTTGAAAAAAACTCCACCCGAACACGGGTGGGGTTTGAGGTGGCTGCCTACGATCAGGGCGCGAGAGTTACCTATCTTGGACCTACCGGTACTCACATCGGCCACAAGGAATCCGTGAAAGACACTGCTCGGGTGTTGGGCCGTGTTTACGATGCCATAGAGTACCGAGGCTTTGGCCAGAAGATTGTTGAAGAGCTAGCAGAATATGCCGGTGTTCCGGTTTACAACGGCCTGACGGATGAGTTCCACCCCACGCAGATCCTCGCCGACTTTCTAACCATGCAAGAGCACGTTGAGAAGCCCTTGCATGAGGTGGCCTATGTTTATGTTGGCGATGCCGCCAATAATATGGGTGACAGCTTGTTGATCGGGGGCGCGAAAATGGGAATGGACGTGCGGTTGTGCGCACCAAAAGCCTGCTGGCCCAAGCAGGCAATCATAGAAGAAGCCCACACACTCGCCAAAGAAACCGGTGCCCGCATCACGATTACAGAGGATCTGGCTGCTGCCGTCGCCGGGGTAGATTTTGTCTACACCGATGTCTGGGTCTCCATGGGCGAGCCAAAAGAGAGGTGGGGCGAGCGGATCAAGCTGTTAATGCCTTATCAGGTGAACGCCGCTCTGATGGAAAAAACCGGCAACCCGCGAGCCCGTTTTATGCATTGTTTGCCCGCTTTTCACAATACCGAAACAACAGTAGGCAAAGAGATAGAAGCCGAGTTCGGCATTACCGCCATGGAGGTGACGGACGACGTTTTCGAAAGCCCAGCATCCATCGTGTTTGATCAGGCCGAAAACCGCATGCATACCATCAAGGCAGTGCTGGTAGCCACACTCGGGGCCTAACGCTGGTTCGAATTGCTGATAAAGGATGACTGTATGCTGATTGTTGCAGCTCTGGGCGGAAACGCGCTGTTAAAACGCGGCGAGCCACTCACCGCGGAAGCCCAGCGCACCAACGTGCAGGCCGCCGCAAAGTCACTGGCCAAACTGGTGCGCGCTGGGCACCAGCTGGTCATTACCCATGGCAACGGCCCGCAGGTGGGTTTGCTAGCGTTGCAAGGCGCTGCTTACAAACCTGAAGAAGTGTATCCGCTGGATGTGCTGGGCGCAGAAACCGGCGGTATGATTGGCTATATGATTGAGCAGGAAATAGAGAACGCCCTCGGCCACGACCGCCCGGTGGCAACGCTGCTCACTCAGGTCGTTGTCGACCGGGACGACCCTGCCTTCAAAAAACCCACCAAATTTATCGGCCCGGTCTATGATAAAACAGAAGCGGAATCCCGGGCAGCGGCGGCCGGCTGGCATATTGCGGCTGACGGCGACAAGTGGCGGAGAGTAGTACCCTCGCCTGCGCCCAAAGAAATCCCTGACATGCGGGTCCTGAAGCTACTCCTTAATCAGGGCGTCGTTGTTATCTGTACGGGAGGCGGAGGCATTCCGGTGCTACGCCGTAACGACGGCAGTATGACCGGTGTGGAAGCCGTGATCGACAAGGACGCCGCCAGTGCTTTGCTGGCAAGAGAACTGAACGCCGATGCCTTGCTGCTGCTAACCGACGTGGATGCGGTCTATCGTAACTTTGGCGCGCCTGCCGCCGCACCCGTTCGAAACGTGACCCCCGAGCAGGCCAGAACACTGGATGTGCCCGCCGGCTCCATGGGGCCGAAGGTGACCGCAGCTGCTGATTTTGCAGATTTCGGCGGCATCAGCGGCATTGGCCGGCTGGAAGATGCTCTCGACATTTTGACTGGACGCGCAGGCACACTCATCGGTAAAGGCGCCATCAATAACTCTTAATCACTAGGGCCCGTTACGCATGTCGAATCAGATCGTAGATAGTGGGCAGGTTGTTGGAATTCGCGGCGGCGTTGTCGACGTTAAGTTTCCGACGACATCGCCTCGCATTCACGATCTGGTTTACGCGGGCAGTCTGGCAATGGAGGTGAACTCACTTTTGAATAATGGCGCCGTGCGCTGCATGGCACTTGCTCCCGTGCGTGGGCTGGGGCTTGGCATGCCGGTGCAGGCCACCGGCATGCCCATTCAGGTTCCAGTAGGTGATACCGTGCTGGGGCGCATGCTCAATGTGTTTGGCGAGCCTATTGACGACAAACCTGCCCCTGCCGCCACGGTACGACGCTCCATTCACCAACCGCCTCCAGCACTGGAAGACCGCGTCATACACAGCGACATCCTCGAAACTGGCATCAAGGCCATCGATCTGCTGTCCCCCATTGAGCGCGGCGGCAAAACCGGTCTGTTCGGCGGTGCGGGCGTGGGTAAAACCGTACTGATCACCGAGCTGATCAACAACACTGTTCAACACTATCAGGGCGTAAGCCTGTTCTGCGGCATTGGCGAACGCTCGCGAGAGGCGGAAGAACTTTATCGCGAGATGGGTGACGCCGGTGTGCGGGATAAAACTGTAATGCTGTTCGGGCAGATGAACGAAGCCCCGGGTGTGCGGTTTCTAGTGGGCAAAACCGCGCTCACTATGGCGGAGTATTTCCGCGACGAGCAGAAGCAGGATGTACTGCTGCTCATCGACAACATTTTCCGTTTTGTGCAGGCGGGCTCTGAGGTTTCCGGATTGATGGGACGTATGCCTTCCCGGGTCGGTTACCAACCCACCCTGGCTACGGAACTGGCAACACTTCAGGAGCGGATTACATCCACGCGCAACGGCACCATCACCTCTATTCAGGCGGTTTACGTGCCGGCCGATGATTTTACCGACCCGGCCGCAGCTCATATTTTCTCGCACCTTTCTGCCTCAGTTGTGTTGTCACGTAAGCGCGCCAGTGAAGGCCTCTACCCGGCGGTGGATCCCCTTGCCTCCGCCTCAGTCATGCTGACGCCGGCCCTGGTTGGCCAACGCCACTACGACATTGCCCGAGCAGTACGGCGCACCCTGGCCGAATACGAGGATCTGCGCGACATTATTGCCATGCTGGGTATGGAAGAACTTGCGGCTGCCGACCGGGCCACCGTTGCGCGAGCGCGGAGGCTTGAACGCTTTCTCACTCAACCCTTTTTCACCGTCGGTGCGCTGACCAGCGACAGCGGCAGGCGAGTGCCCATCAGCGACACCCTCGACGGGTGCGAAACCATCCTGAGCCAGACCGAATTTCACGACAATGAAACCGACTACTACATGATTGGCTCCCTGAAGGATCTGGAGAAAACGTCATGAGCCTTGCCGAATCCATGCAGGTAACGCTGCGCCTGCCAAATCGGACGCTGTTCGAAGGCGATGTGCAGCGGCTATTCGCTACCGCGCAAAACGGTGCTTTCGGCATGCTCCCAAACCATACCGATTTCGTGACAGCGCTAGTGCCCTCAGTATTGACTCTCACCTGCGTCGACGGTGTCGAACGTTTTTTTGGCATCGACGAAGGGCTGCTGGTGAAAATAGGCTTTCAGGTAGACGTCGCCATACGTCGCGGCGTTCAAGGCAAGGATCTAGACTCCTTAAATGAAACCGTCAAAGCTGCATTTATCGAAGTGGATGAAGAAGAGCGTATCGCACGCTCAGCCTTGTCTCGACTGGAAGCGGGCATAGTACGGCGTTTTGGAGACTTGCAGAAACCCACGGTATGAGCATGAAAAACGACCACTCAGCAGAAAGTATCCGGCGCAGTGCCGAGCGCATGAAGCGGTCACGGGATGAGCCAGGGGTCAGCCCTCTGCGCGGGCTGGGAGCCTTCGGAATCATTGGCTGGTCAATTGCAGTGCCAACCGTCGGGGGTGCTTTCCTGGGGTTGTGGCTGAACGACGTAGCGCCCCAGAACTTTTCCTGGCCCATTGCACTGATTCTGGGCGGCGTGGTGGTGGGTGGCATCATTGCCTGGGGCTGGATCGAAAAAGAAGGGCCGGATCATAAGGGAGGTAAGCGGTGATGACAGTAAACTGGCCAGCAGTATTGCTGGGTTTTTCATTTGGCTTGCCCGTCAGCGCATTGTTCTTTGTTGGGCTGGCTTGGGGCATGCGACACGCCTTGAGCGCTGACCGGCCCGGGCTTTGGCTGATGGCCAGCTCGTTTTGCCGGATAGCGGTGCTGCTGGGCGCTGGCTTTCTGGTAACGGCTTCTGCTGGCAGTAACTGGGCCATCGCCGGCTACGCGCTGGCGTTTTTGCTGGCGCGGCTTGTTGCTGTGCGCTGGGCCAGAATCAGCAAGGCACCCACAGCAGCAACACAGGATGGCGCGTAATGCAGCTTACCCCCGATGACATTATCGTTTTTACGCTGGCGGGCTGGGAGGTCAACGCCACCATCGTTAACACCTGGATTGTGATGGCGGTGCTGGTGGGCATTTCCATGTTGATTACCCGCAACCTGCGCCCGGATGTGCCGCCCCATCGCGGGCGCACCGCGCTGGAAGTAATTGTAAAGCTGATTCAGAGCCAGATCGAAGAGGTTACCCGAAACTCCGCGCGCCATGTGATGTACTTTTCCGGCACTCTGTTCCTGTTCATCGCGTTATCAAACCTGATGTTGGTGGTACCCGGGTTTTCACCACCCACATCGTCACTATCCACCACAGCGGCACTGGCCTTGTCTGTGCTGGTGGCGGTACCGGTGTTCGGCATCGCCAGTGGGGGTGTAGGGCACTACCTCAAAACCTTTATTGAACCCTCGGTCCTCATGCTGCCGTTCAACATCATTGGTGAGTTCTCCCGGGGTATTTCGCTGGCTATCCGCCTCTACGGCAACGTAATGAGCGGCGCGGTCATTGCAGCCATCCTGCTAACGGTCGCACCGTTTTTCTTCCCGGTCATCATGGATATGCTGGGATTATTAACGGGCATGATCCAAGCCTACATATTCGCCATTCTAGCCACCGTCTATATTTCATCTGCTACCGCAGAGTCAGACCACCCAGCGCTCAAGAGAGAGGATAAATCATGACCGATCTTGCCATTATTGCGGCCATTTCCATATTTACCGCCGGCCTGACCATTGCCATCGGAGCCATTGGTCCGGCGCTTGGCGAAGGCCGCGCCGCCGCCGCAGCCATTGCCGCCATTGCGCAGCAGCCGGATGCCGCCCCAACCCTGTCACGAACCCTGTTTGTGAGTCTGGCGATGATTGAATCCACCGCCATCTACTGTTTTGTGGTGGCGATGATTCTGATTTTTGCCAACCCATTCTGGGATGCCATGCAGGTTGCCGCAGGAGGCTAGAGCCGATCATGTCCATTGACTGGATTACCGTTATCGCTCAGATCGCCAACTTTCTGGTACTGGTGTGGCTGTTGAAGCGCTTTCTCTATCGTCCAATTCTCGACGGAATTGATGCCCGCGAGGCTGAAATAACCCGCCGCATGGCTGAAGCCGGAGAGGCCGAGAAAAAAGCCCAGGCCGCCGAAGTGGCATTTCACCAGCAGAAAATACAGCTCTTGTCTGACCAGGATGCTGCGGTCAAACAGGCCCTAAGGGAATCGGAAGACCAGCGCGACAGCCTGCTGACCAAAGCCCGCGCCACGCTAGAGCAGGAACAGCAAGACTGGCACAAGCACCTTGAGCACGAGCGCCAGAAGTTCACAGCGCAATTACAGCGAGCTGGAGAAGAAACCCTGCTGGAGCTCACCCGTAAAGCGCTGCGGGATCTCGCGGATGAATCCCTGGAAGAAGCCATCGTTCGCCATGTCAGCTCGCGATTGCGACCGATTGCCAGCGAACTATCTGAAGCGGCGGGCGACAGCAAGGAAGCGGTGGCAACTACTCGCGACACCCTACCTGAGGCGGCACAGGCGCTGCTGCAGGCCGATATCAAGGATCTACTCCCCGGCATCAACCTGCGATTTGACACCGACTCTCAGCAGTCACCTGGCCTGGTTCTGCGGGTTGGCGGTGCCCAGGTGGCCTGGACGGTGGACAGCTACACTGAAGAATTTGATGCGCTGTTAAATGAACGCTTGGCTGCCGGAGCTTCCGGGCGAACTCAGCCCGGCGGGGCCTAAATCCGGTTGTTCACATAAGGATAGATAAACCGCTATGTCCAAAACCGATTCCCTTGCTGCCGTAACCCCGCCTCAACCGCACGCTGGGCTGCACTCGGCCGGGCAATTCGAGGCATGGCGGGAACGACTGCTTGCAATGCCTGCCCCTAAACCGGTAATCACTGAAGTTGGCAAGGTAACCGAAGTCGGCGGCGGTGTTGCTATCGTCACCGGCCTCGCCCGTGCACTGGCCGATGAATTACTGGTGTTCGAATGTGGTGTGCGCGGCATCGTGCTGGACTTGGAACCTGGTCGGCTCGGGGTGATTCTACTCGGGCCATCCGAGCTCATTACTCTGGGGGAGGACGTGCGCCGCACCCGTAAGGTAGTCAGCGTGCCGGTTGGCCCTGCTTTGCTCGGTCGCGTGATCGATGCCATGGGCCACCCAAGAGACGGTTTGGGGCCTATCGAAGCCATGGCGGAAACGCCTATCGAAGCAGAAGCATCGGGTATTCTGAGCCGTTCAGCCATTTTCAAGCCACTAGCCACCGGCCTTAAAGCCATTGATGCCGCCGTTCCAGTGGGGCTAGGCCAGCGCGAGCTGATCATCGGTGATCGCCAAACCGGCAAAACCTCCATCGCCATCGACACCATACTCAATCAGGCGCGATCAGAGGTGACCTGTGTCTATTGCGCCATTGGCCAGCGTGGCGATGCCGTATCGAGGGTTATCGCAGCCTTGAAAAAGGGCGACATGATGGTCCGCAGCATCGTTATGTCGGCGGGCGACGAAGAAACTCCGGGGCTGGCTTACATTGCGCCTTATTCCGCCATGGCCATGGCGGAATACTTTTCCGATCAAGGCCAGGATGTGCTGGTGATTTTTGATGACCTCACTCATCACGCTCGCTCCTACCGGGAACTGTCGTTGCTGTTGCGCCGGCCACCGGGGCGTGAAGCCTTCCCCGGCGACATTTTCTACGTGCATGCCCGCCTCTTGGAACGAGCCGGCCAATTTACTCAAGAAGCCGGTGGTGGCTCGATTACCGCCTTGCCGGTAGTGGAAACCCAGGCGGAGAATCTATCGGCCTATATTCCCACCAATCTGATTTCCATCACCGATGGTCAAATTTACCTGTCGCCAAGGCTGGTGCGCCGCAACCAGTTTCCTGCCGTGGATCTGGGCCTGTCTGTATCTCGCGTGGGCGGTAAGGCACAAAGCCGCACCCTGCGTGAAGTAGCCGGCAACTTGCGAGTTACTCTGTCGCAGTTCGAAGAACTGGAAGACTTCGCCCGCTTCGGAACCCGGCTGGACGACACCACCCGTGCCCGCCTCACCCGCGGTGCCGCCGTTCGCACTGCGCTGCGTCAGGCCGAGCGTGACCCCATGCCCGCTGCCGAACAACTGGCGGTTCTGATTGCGGCAATGGAAGGGCTTTTCGATGCCTTGCCGGAAGAACAACTGAGCGATGCTATCAGCCGCATCCGTGCCACTCCCCGGAAGCGCTTTCAGTTCATCGACGAACGCATCAGCGAAAACAAAGAACTGAGCAAAGAAGACCGCGACCGAATTATAATCGCCGCTCGCACCGCGCTGTCTGCAACGCGCAGCGATCAAACATCATATACAGACGGGGGCAGCTATGGCCCAGACGCTTGAAGCGCTAACCCGGCACAGCAAGACCCTGACCGGCATTCACGGCATCGTCCACACCATGAAAACCCTGTCTGCAATTAACGCGGCACCCTATGAGCACGCGGCCCGCTCTATTGAGGCCTATCACCAGACAATACTACAGGGCTTTGCCGCCTTCGCTTATCGAACTGGCGGCATCAATCTGCGACACGCAGATGCAGCAGAGCATCTGGTCATCGTGTTCGGCTCCGACCACGGCCTCTGCGGCAATTACAATGAAGTGCTCGCCGACGCCGTGCAGCTGCATTGCCAAAGCCAAACGATCGGCAGGCAACGCCTACTCTGTATCGGCGCGCAAATGAACGATGCCCTCGGTGATCAAGGTCTGATGCCAGAAGCTGTTTTACTGCCACCGGCCTCTGCGGATGGTATCAGCCGTCTTGCAGGTGATATTGCTGCTCGCATAGACCACTTCAGTCGGGACCAACCGCTACAGAATCTGGCTGTCACCCTGGCGTTTACCCAACGCGGCAAGCATGGCACACGGGAGCCAAGCATACAGCGGCTTCTTCCGCTGGCACCCTTGCTGCTACAGCGTGAAAAGCACTGGAGTTCACGCTCACTTCCGGATTACACCATGGAGGCAGACGCGTTGTTATCATCGCTGATTCATGGCCACATCTTCGCCAGCGTATTTCGCGCCTCCGCGGAAGCGATGGTGACCGAAAACTCCGCTCGGCTAGCGCTGATGCAGCAGGCAGAGCAATCGGTGAATGAGCGCGCTGAGGCGGTAAAAGGGGAGATGCGATCGGTGCGTCAAACAGAAATCACCAACGAGTTGATGGATGTGATTATTGGGTTTGAAGCATTAAAGAAGAAACAAAAACCTCACGGCCAACCAGACTAAAATTTCAGATTTTCTTCAACTGCTCAATCAAGCTAACTTGATCTATCGGCTTACCCCAACCATTTCCGTGCACCAGCTCCTCCAGCGGCAGACGAGAGCGCCAGCCTTTCGCCTGCAGTTCTGGTTGATCCAGAAACTCGCTGACATAACCCATGCACAGATACGCCAAGGGGTAGACCTGGTCGGGCAACTGCAGAATATCTGACAACTGCTTCTGGTCCAAAATACTGACCCAGCCCACACCAATGCCTTCCGCCCGCGCCGCCAGCCAGAGGTTTTGTACCGCCAGACAGGTGCTGAACAGATCCATTTCCATGATCGAGTTTCGGCCCAACACATGAGGGCCACCCCGGGAACGGTCACAGGTGATGCACAGGTTGATCGGGCTTTCGATAATGCCTTGAAGCTTTAAGCTCCGATAGGATTCCTTCCGCTCGCCGGTGTAGTTCTCAGCGGCCTTGGCGTTCTCGTCATTGAAACTAGCCAGCACCTGCTCCCGTATCGGCAAACTGTCGATCACGATGAAGTCCCACGGCTGCATAAAGCCAACAGACGGCGCGTGATGGGCCGCTTTCAGGATTCGGGCTAAAACATCGTCCGGAATAGGGTGGGGAAGAAACTGCGAACGCACGTCACGACGTTCAAAAATAGCCCGGTACAGCCCTTCTTGCTGGGCTTCAGTAAACGGGTCGTTGTGGTTGCTCATAACTGCAACAGGCTCCTTAGCCGATCGGTATCCAAACAGGTTTCTACTTGATCCGCCAAACGATCTAACTGCTGTAAACGGTGGTTCTGGTAATCTACCGCCTGCGCAACCGTTTGGTTCAAACCCGCCCAAGTCAAAATAGCATCACAGGCTTCAGGCGCATCAAACAGGCCATGTATATAGGTGCCGGCTATCTGGTCATCGTGACTGACCGCACCATCCGGCCGGCCTTCCAGTTCTGCAAAAGGGCGAGCCAGTGCTGGGCCTTCGGTAATCCCGTTGTGCATTTCATAGCCCTGCATCGCCACGCTTGTATTCGCCCCGGCCACGCTCGCCGTCAAGGTGCCGGACACCTGCTTCAGCTGTTTCCCGGCCACCATTCGCGTGGTCATTTCGATCAGCCCCAAGCCCTCAGTGCGACCGATTTCGCCCTCGAGGCCGTCAGGATCGTCTACCCACTGCCCCAGCATCTGGAATCCACCGCAAATCCCCAGCACTTTTCCGCCATAGCGCAGGTGTTTTCGCAGGGCACCCTGCCAGCCCTGCTGCTTCAGCCACTGCAAATCGTGACGGGTACTTTTACTGCCCGGCAGGACAATCAAATCGGAGGGAGGTATGGGCTGATCGGGGCCAACAAAGGTAAGATTTACACCCGGATGCAGCCGCAACGGGTCAAAGTCATTGTGATTGCTGATGCGCGGCAGTACCGGCACCACCACGTTCAACGCGCCGGCTTGGCTATCGCCTTCAGTGCTGACACTGTCTTCGGAATCCACCACCAACCCGTGCAGGAATGGCAACACGCCGAAGACCGGCTTGCTTGTGTGCGTTTCAAGCCAGTCGAGCCCCGGCTCCAACAGCGCAATATCGCCCCGGAAGCGGTTGATGATGTAGCCCGCCGTTCTTGCCCGCTCGGTTTCAGACAGCAACTCGAGGGTACCGACCAGCTGTGCGAAAACACCGCCTTTGTCGATATCACCCACCAACAGCACCGGGCAATCCGCTGCTTCGGCAAAGCCCATATTGGCAATGTCGTTGGCTCGTAGATTAATCTCCGCTGGGCTGCCGGCACCTTCGGCAATGATCACGTCGTAGCGCCCACTCAGCGCACGCCAGCTGGCCATCACCGACGCCATGGCTTCAGCCTTGTAGGCGTGATAATCCAAGGCATCCATATTACCGTGAACTTTGCCTCGCAAGATCACCTGGGCGCCGCAGTCACTTTGAGGCTTCAGCAGCACCGGGTTCATATCACTGTGGGGTTCAAGGCCGCACGCTAAGGCCTGCAGAGCGGTGGAGCGGCCAATCTCGCCGCCATCCACCGTTACCGCACTGTTCAACGCCATGTTTTGAGGCTTGAACGGCGCAACCGATACACCCTGGCGTGCCAGCCAGCGGCAAAGAGCAGCGACGACGGTGGTTTTCCCTGCATCCGACGTGGTGCCCTGAACCATCAACGTGGGCATTTACAGCTCTACACCCTTCTGAGCTTTGATGCCTTGGTCTTTGAAGGCGTGCTTCACTACGCCCATTTCTGTGACGGTATCGGCCAGATCAATCAATTCTTGGGGTGCACTGCGGCCGGTTACAACGACGTGCTGCATATCCGGACGGCCCTGCAGATCGTCCAGCACCCGGTCGAGGTCAATGTATTCGTATTTGAGAGCAATGTTCAGCTCGTCCAGCAAGATCAAGTCGTAGCTGTCGTCTTTCAACATGGCCGCGGTGATGTCCCAAGCCTCGTTGGCGCTCTTAACATCCTGCTCCCGATCTTGGGTATCCCAAGTGTAGCCTTGGCCCATAACATGGTAAGTGACATTCGGCAGATCTCTGAAGAAAGCTTCTTCACCGGTGCTGAACGCCCCTTTTATGAACTGCACAATGCCTACCTTCATGCCATGCCCCAAAGCCCGAGCCACCATGCCGAAGCCGGAGCTACTTTTGCCCTTACCGGGACCGGTCAGCACCAGTAACACACCTTGCTCTTTCTGAGCCCGAGCGATGCGGTCCTGCATGATTTTTTGCTTGGCCGCCATGCGCTTGGCGTGGCGTTCGGGGTCTTTAGCGCGTTCACGCATAGGTCTTCTCCTTGTCAGTGCAGAAAGTCAGCGCCTGTCCGCGAAAAATAGCGGCTACCAATTCTGGGGCTGACGGGAAATAACCGTGGAAATAGCTGGCCACCAAAGCATTTTGGCAGAAAACGGCCTCACCGCCGGTGCCTGCTTGCTTATGGCTATAAGCAGATGGCTGCCACGAGGTATCCAGCGTAGAGCGATGGAACGTGTGGCCTCGCAAATCGCCTTGCTCCGTTTTCAGACTGTGCATGCCGATGCCTTGCAAACGCTTAGCCATAGCCGCGCGGCCCGGTATCAGGCCATACAGCGAATGCACCACGTCGTCTTTATCCGACAGTTCTTGCGCACAGGCCATTAAGCCACCGCATTCCGCCAATATCGGCTTACCCGCGCCATGAAAGGCACGAATTGAATTCGCCATCGCGGTATTCTCCGCCAGCGTATTGCCATGCAGCTCCGGGTACCCGCCGGGAAGCCAAAGGGCGTCCGCGGGCGGCAATTCCGAGTCATCCAGCGGGGAGAAATAGTACAGTTCAGCGCCCATGGCTTGCAGTAATTCAGTGTTGGCGCGATAGATAAAGCTGAAGGCGGCGTCACGAGCGATCGCAATACGCACGCCGGCCAGCAGTGCTTGGGGCCGATTTACCGATTCAACTGCGGGAATCTCCACCGCTTTTGGCAATTCGTCGAGCCCCGCCTCTTTCAACACTTGGGCAGCGTCATCCAGTTTCTGGTCGAGATTACCGAGCTCTGCCGGTTGCGTTAGCCCCAGATGTCGCTCGGGTATGTTCATGGCATCGTTTCTGGGAATAGCCCCTAACAAACGAACACCTTCAGGCAGCCGCTCTTTCAGCATTTCACCATGGCGAGGGCTACCAATTTTATTCGCAATCACGTCATAAATTGATAGCTCCGGGTCAAAGCGGACAAGACCCAACACGAGAGCACCAAAGGTTTGAGCCATGCCGCCTGCGTCGATAACGGGCAGGGCTGGAATACCCATAAGTTTCGCCAAATCAGCACTGGATGGATCGCCGTCAAACAATCCCATCGCGCCTTCGATCAAAATGAGGTCCGCATCTTGTGCTGCCTCAGCCAACCGCCAGCGGCACTCATCTTCTCCGGTCATCCAAGGGTGTAACTGATAGACGGGGTGTCCGGATGCAACTTCCAGCACCATCGGGTCGAGATAATCCGGCCCGTGCTTAAACACTCGCACCTTACGCCCGGCATTCCGGTGTAGACGGGCCAATGCCGCTGTCACCATGGATTTCCCCTGCCCCGAGGCGGGGCCGGTAATCATGACTGCCGGGACGAACTTGTTCATAGTTTCACCATTGTCATCGTTATTAACCGGAGCTCACAGGAACAAACACCGGTGCGCCGTCGGCCTCTACGGTCACCAGTTTTTGGTTATACAATTGTTCAAGTGCGGATGGTTTCAACATACTGTCAGCGGGCCCCCAACAAGCATCACCGTTGGGGTAAAGCAGCAACACATGGCTACACCACCGTGCGGCCAGGTTCAGGTCGTGCAGGCACATAAACACGGCCTTTCCGGTAACAGACTGGCTTCTAAGCAGACGCATGACTTTGACCTGATGGTGTAAGTCCAGATGGTTCGTCGGCTCATCAAGCAACCAGATGTCGGGGTTCTGGGTCATCAGTGTTGCGATCGCAACCCGCTGACGCTCACCGCCCGACAAGGTACTGAGCAAACGGTCAGACAAATGATCAACATCCATCGTCGCCAATGCCTGTTGCGCGCGAGTTTGATCATCAGCTTGCTCGTTTTCCCAAGGCGACAACCATGGGTGACGCCCAATCAATGCGGTTTCCATAACCGTTGCAGGGAAACTGTCTTGACGCTCCTGAAACACCAAGCCCAGCTGCTGCGCTACGTCACGACGCTTTAGCTCTATCAGAGGCGAATCGTTCAATACAACTCGGCCACTGCGTGCAGGTAACAAACCAGCGAGGGTATGCAACAGAGTGGTTTTTCCGGCCCCATTAGGGCCCAACACGCCCCACGTCTGACCGGGTTTCACACTCAAATTAAGAGGAAAACCGTCTGCTCTACCGGGCACATTGATGATCAGATCGCAAGTATGCAGCGTGCTCATTAACGGCTCCGGTGCAGTAGATACAGGAAGGTCGGTACGCCCAGTAATGCGGTAATTACACCCACGGGAAGCTGCTCAGGCGCGATCACAGTGCGGGCGAGGGTATCCGCCAAGACAAGCAGAGTGCCGCCGGCCAAGGCACTGGCCGGCAAAATAATGCGCTGGTCGTTGCCCAGTACCAGACGAAGCATATGCGGCACAATCAGGCCTACGAACCCGATACTGCCTGCTGTCGTTACCGCCGTCGCGGTCAGCAGGCTGGCGAGCACATAAATAGTCCACTCAAGCGGGCGAACCGATACTCCGAGTACCGCTGCCTGCATCGGGCCACGCGCCAACACGTTCAGATTTCTGGCAAGCGGCATAATCACCAGAATAGCCAGCACAAGCACCATCACCGCTGGCCAAGGGGTACGAGCGTAGGAAACATCTCCCATCAGCCAGTAAAGCATGCCGGGTAGTTTGTATGATGGGGTAATGGCCAGCATCAGCGTAATCACGGCTCCCCAGCCAGCCGCCACCACAACACCCGTCAGCAGCAGACGCGAGGCGGTCCAACTGCCGGTACCATGGGCAAGACCGAACACCAACACCATTGCCAACATGGCGCCGGCGAAGGCTGAGCCAGAGATCAGCAACGCCCCCATCCCTGTCAGCATCGCCAACAGCGCACCAACCGCGGCACCTCCGGACAGCCCCAGCACATACGGGTCAGCCAACGGGTTGCGCAGCAGCACCTGCATCAAGGCTCCCGCCACTGCTAACAGACCACCAGTCGCAAATGCGGCAAGGGTACGTGGCAGGCGCAACTCCAGCAGCAAGGTCTGGTTCAGCTTGCTGCCCTCACCCTGAATGACAGCCCAGAGTTCCGAAGGTGCAACCGTTACGCTGCCTATCGCCAGCGCCAACATGAAAGCAGCCAAAGAAATCCCACTGAGCACCAACAAAGATCTTGTCATAGTGCAGGCACCTGTTCACCCAGGTTTTTGCGGGTTTTACTAGCGTCCACGGGCAACGTCCAGCCTTTGGCAAATATCACGACTCGCTTCAAGAAGCCTGGGGGTCGGCCTTGATATCGGTGATGCCGGCACAAAAAACAGGTTGTTTTTTGCCACAGCGCTCATTGCCGAGTAGTTCTTCCAGTGATCAAGCTGGTTATCTTCGATACCCTCAACGCTTCCGGTAATAATTGCGTGAGGGTCTGCCGCCAGCACCACTTCGGCACTGATTCTCGGCACCAGCCGCGGCATGTCGCCGAAAACATTCACCCCTCCGCAAAGCTGAACCACTTTGCCAATCAGGTGATCATTGTTGATGGTCATCAGCGGCGTCTGCCAGACCTGATAGAAGACCGGTATGGGTTTTGCGTCGCGGTACTGCTTTGCAATCACAGCGATCCCTTTACGGAAACGTTCCGCTTCCGCAAAACCTTCCTGTTCCGTGCCCGACAGTATCGAAAGCTGTTCAATGACTTTGGAAACGCCCTCGAAGGTGCGTGGTTCAATGGCAAACATGGGCAAACCCAATGCCTGCAGCATCTCCATTTGCGCAGGTGGATTACCTGTTCGCCACGTGATCACCAAATCGGGTTTAAGCGCCAACAGCGCTTCCAAATCTATTCGGGTATGATTGCCCACCAAGGGTAACTTGAGGGCTGCTTCGGGGTAATCGCTGTAATTCACCACTGCGACCACCTTGTCGCCCGCTCCAGCAGCAAACGCCAGTTCTGTAGCACCGGGAGACAAGGTAGCGATGCGTTTGGCCGGTTGATCCAGGCAAATTTCTTCCCCTTGATCATCCGTAACACAAACAGGCGCCGCCAACCCAAATGGCACCAGTAGCATCAAGCTCAACACCATTGCTACAGCTTTCAGCTTTATCACTGGCACCTCCTCGCTGTTATCACACCGTTTATCGAATGTCGTAGCGGACAGTCAGCATGGCCGTGCGGCCTGCGGTTGTATAGACATCTCCGGTCCATCGACTAGCGGTATGGTATGTTTTATCGAACACATCTTTAACCGACAACTTCGCCACCCAATCTGGCGCAAAAGACCAACTTGTTCTTAGGTCAACAAGCCCGTAGCCTGGCAGGCGGCCTTCCTCACCGGCAGCGTTGAAACGATGATTCTCTGCGCGAGCGGTACCACCAACACTCCAGCGCCCCAGCAATCGATCGACATCTAAGCGTATCGATTGCTCTGCACGGCGCCTTAGCTGATCACCTGTCTGACTATCTTCGTAATCCCCAAAGGTTCCAGCCAGTTTCATCAGCCACTTGTCTACTTCTAGTCCTGCCGATGCCTCAACTCCCCGTAGGCGAGCTTCAGGAACATTATCGACACCATTCTTGCTGGACAGTGACAGGTCGTCCACGTCACTTTGGAATAACGCCACGTCCCAGAACCAAGATGTATAGCGTCCTGCAAGCCCCACTTCATAACTGATCGCCTCTTCCGGTTCCAGGGTTGGATCTCCGTAATTAGGCCAGTATAAATCGTTAAACGACGGTGCTTTGAATGAGGTTCCAGCACTCACGCGGACACGATGCTGACGATCAAATTGGTAGCCCGCCGCAGCGCCCCATGTTGTATGTTTGCCATAGGCTTCATTGTCATCATTGCGAATACTCAAATGGAGGTCTGCAGGTCCAAAGCCGAGCAAAGCTTGAGCAAAATAGGCGTTATTCGCACGGCTGCTTTCCTCGTAAGCTGTTGTGCTGCTCACCTGATCCGTCATTCTTTCAGCGCCTACGACAAATTCATGCACGCCCCAAGTCAGCCAATTCTCTAGCCTCGTTGTGCGGCTTCGAGTATCGAAAAAAGTAGGAGAGCTACCCGGCGCAAAAGATTCGCCTTCATCTCTTGCATCGGAAACCTGCAATTTTGCACGCCAATAACGAGTGATCGGGGCATCTAAACTGGCGCCTGCAGTTTGTAGAGTGAAATCCGTTTCGCCACCTTCGTATTCTGTCGTTCCATTCGCGTTGAGGAATAAACCGGAAACTTTCACGCCATTTGAAAATACATGGCTCGCACTCGCCACGGAGGAATGGTTGTCGTATGCCTTATCTTCACCACCAATGACAACTGGCGCGCCGTCAGTTCGAAAATAATGAGTGCCTACGTTAACTTTGGTGTCACGTTCAACAAAGGAGAACCCAGCACCGTACTGCTGGCTATCAAAGTTACCTGCACCGACTTCCACCCAGCCGCCGGCCGACTGTTTGGTCTCTGGCAAGGTAAATGCTTGAATCACACCTCCGGTCGCATCCGCGCCGTACAAGCTACTGCGACTACCTCGAACAATTTCTACTCGTTTAATCATTTGAGGCGGCAAGTGCTGCCATGCTGGAGCACCCGAAGTTGCTGAGCGCAAACGAATACCATCTACCAGCAACACTGCGCCCGACGAGTCATGCCCCCGAATGAACACACTGGTTTGCTTACCAAATGAGCCGGTATTCGTAACGTTTATACCCGGCTGACTTTCCAACAGTTCCGAAAACTGCAGTGCCTGTTGCCTTGTAATTTCTTCCTCTTCAAGCACCGTTACCGATGATAAGCTTTCACCCTGAGTACTGGGAGCCAGAGTGGCGGTCACTACGATTGGGTTCAATTTTTGAGTTTCTTGCTGGCTAGCATCGGCTGTCGCTGCAAATACAGGCAACAAAATTAACGCCGGAATGGCCTTCGAAGGGTTCATATCATCACTCACAGTTCACCGCACGCACCCGCGCGGTCGGTCTTGGTTACTGCGAAGGACAATTAAGGTGTTCGGACGGGGGTGGAGGGCGTGTAGTGCTGATGAGCCGGATCACCCACCGCCGTCGCCCTCCGCAACGTCTGGTGTACGGAGTTTGAGAAACTCCGTCTTTCAGGCCGGTCTCCGGACTTTCAGGCGGAGACCGTGCTCCGGAGCAATCACCTTCCCATACCTATGGCACAGTGGCGTAACGGATTGCTATTAACCTGATTACCGTTGCGGGGGCAGTACTGGACTCTCACCAGCTTCCCGTTTCACTCTATGGATTCATCCGACTATCGCCAGCCTGAAATGAAAATGCAGAGCACCTGAAATCGCGGGCAAGACTACCAACCGGGGTGGGGGTGGTCAATGACATATATAAATTCCCGACAGAGCGTCAGCCAGGCGCTGCCAGCTGGCCTCATCGGCGGGCAAACCAAAGCGCAAAGCCTGGGGAGCATCGAAGCACCGCACCAGAATTCCGCACCGGGCGAGGCGATCTGCAATTTCCGCCGCCTTCGAATGTTGTACCGTCTGAAACAACAAAGTGCCGGAAAGGGATCCCAGACCATGTTGTTCAAGCAGAGCGGACAATCTCATCGAGGCTTCTTGCTGCTTGGCCAATGCTCCTGCTTGCCAGGTCTCGTCTTCCAAAACCCGTTTCATTAAATATCGCGTCGGGCCACTTACAGGCCAAGGCCCAAGTTCGTGGTTGAATTGTTTTGCCAGCCCACTTTCCAACAGCACAGCGCCGGCCCGAATTCCCGCCAACCCAAAAAACTTCCCTAACGACCTCAGTATCAGAAGATTGGCTGAACCTGCCCATGGGTCGAGCGTATGATCGGGAAGTCCGTCAATGAACGCCTCATCCACAACCAACCATCCACCGTGCCGCTCCAACCTTTCCCGCCAGGCCAACAATCGCTCTGGCATCAGCACCTGCCCAGTCGGATTGTTTGGATTAACCCAAACCATCACATCTATTGAAGCCAGCCAGTCCAGATCATCCGCCAATGCCTGTTCCGCGGAAATACCCACCACTTCAAAGCCCGCCCGTTGCCAGGCATGGCCGTGTTCCCTGTAACCCGGTATGGGCACCGCCACCCGGCCAAGCCCATGCACGCGTTTACGAACTGCAGGCAACGCCATGATGGCTTGCTGACTTCCAGCCACGGGCAGACAGACTGCATCAGCCGGTGCCCCGGCCCAGTGCCGAATAATCTCTTCCAAACCGTCATCCGGCTCGGGCAGGCGTTGCCAAACCTCTAACGGAATCTCGGGAATAGGGTAGGGCACGGGGTTTATACCGGTTGAAAGATCAAGCCACTGGTCTCGGGGTATCCCCCATTTCCGGGCCGCGGCTTCCAGCCTGCCGCCGTGTTCCGGGCGCTCAGGTGAACGAAACGGAATCACACTGCACCTCCCGCCAGAAAACCAAGGGCGAACAGCACCAAGACAATCAACCACAGGCCCACACCTCGCTGAACCAGCCCGACGGCCCCATCAACCGTCTGGGCGTTTGCCTCAGGGCCGCGGCCCAACCGGGGGCGTTGTTTAACTCCGTTGGCATAGGGTGCCGGGCCGCCCAGGGAAACGCCCAGCGCTCCGGCCCCTGCCGCCATCACCGGGCCGGCATTGGGGCTGTCCCATGTTTTTCCCTGACGAAACCAACACGACATCCCTAGCCGCGTGTTGCCCATCAGCGCGTAGGTAAGGGCGGTCAGCCGCGCAGGCACCCAACCCATAAGGTCATCCAGTCGGGCGGCAAAGCGTCCAAAGTAGAGGTAGCGCTCGTTACGGTAACCCCACATAGCGTCCAGCGTATTCACCAGGCGGTGCAAAACCACACCCGGTAAGCCAGCCACCAGGAACCAGAACAAACTGGCAAAAACTGCATCCGCTCCGTTTTCCAACATAGATTCGGCGGCCGCCGCGGCCACTCCGCTGTCGGAGAGCGATTCGGCATCGCGGCTCACAATGCGCCTTACCGCTTCACGGGCTTGCTCTCCATTCTCTTGCAGCAAAGCGTCCGATACCGCCTTGCCATGCTCGGCTAAGCCCCGCAGCGCAATGGCCAGCCACAGCACAGCTGCCTGCACCCATAACGCCGCCCAACCACTCAACAGTTCCTGTAACAGCACTGCCACGGCAACCACTGGGGCCATCAACAGCACGGCTGAAATCCCACCGAGCGCTACACTACGACCCGCTTGTTGCGGCCGACGATTAAAGCGTTGTTCAAACCAAACAACCGCATGGCCGAAGCCTACCAACGGGTGCCAGCGACGCGGCTCTCCCACCAATACATCGAACAAAACCGCGACACAGCACGCGGCTA
This sequence comes from Marinobacter sp. JH2, assembly GCF_004353225.1. Taxonomy (NCBI): domain Bacteria; kingdom Pseudomonadati; phylum Pseudomonadota; class Gammaproteobacteria; order Pseudomonadales; family Marinobacteraceae; genus Marinobacter; species Marinobacter sp. JH2. The sequence continues at coordinate 2,859,033 of NZ_CP037934.1, forward strand.
CCGACATCGAAAACGCTTCCAAGACCACACCCTCATGAAGAATGCCGGCAAGTCTACCCGACTCAAGCCTTACCTTGACACCATTGGGCCACAGATAGACCATCCCCCTCTTTCCGTTCACAAGGAACACTCCATGCCTCTGCCCCAAAGCTGGCTTCAGCAGCCACCCTCTCCTTCCCGCGCGCATTCAGAACTTGCCTTGGCTCGCCAGCAAGTACTCACAAAGCCACCCGGATCTCTGGGAAAGCTGGAGCAGATTGCCATTACACTTGCGGGCTTGTCGGGCAGCGAAACGCCTACGGTTGATCCGGTTTGCATGGCCATTTTCGCCGGTGATCACGGCGTTTGCGCTGAAGGCGTATCCGCTTTTCCGCAGGCTGTTACCGCGCAGATGATTGCCAACTTCGCCCATGGCGGCGCAGCCATCAGCGTCATGGCAAAAGAACTTGGTGCCAGTCTGGAGGTGGTGAATCTGGGCACCGTTGCAGACGTGCCGGAACTGCCCGGTGTGATTAGCGAGATTATCGCACCGTCAACAGCGAACATGGCAGAAACCTGCGCCATGACCCGCGAACAGGTGGGAGCGGCGCTGACCAGCGGTGACAACGCTGCGAAACGTGCTAAGGCAGCTGGCTGCCGGCTGTTTATTGGTGGCGACATGGGCATTGGCAACACCACCAGCGCCTCGGCTATAGCTTGCGCTCTTCTGGGCCACAGCCCACAGCAGTTAGTTGGCCCTGGAACGGGCCTGAACGCCAAAGGCGTCTCTCGAAAAGCCGCCGTGGTGGAGCGCGCCCTGGCCCGCCACGGTGACTCCAAAGACCCACTGACGGTGCTGTCCTCATTGGGCGGATTTGAACTCGCCGGTTTAGTCGGCGCTATTATGGGCAGTGCGGCCCGGGGTATTCCGGTTCTTGTGGATGGGTTCATCGTGTCGGCCGCCGCACTGATCGCCGTTCATCAGCAACCGCGCGTGCGCAACTGGCTGCTGTTCGCCCACCGCTCAGCCGAACCCGGGCACAATGCCGTTCTGGAGGCGCTGGAAGCGTTACCCTTGCTGGATCTTGGTATGCGTTTGGGCGAAGGTAGCGGAGCGGCTGTCGCGGTACCTCTGCTTCGTTCCGCCTGCGCTTTGCACAATCAAGTGGCCAGCTTTGCAGATGCCAACATCAGCGGAAAATCAGAAGAGTAAACCACCATGACCACCATTCTCGACCTGATACGCCACGGCGAACCCGAAGGCGGCCCGATGTTCCGGGGCAGCAAAGATGATCCGTTAAGCGAACTGGGCTGGCAGCAAATGCACACCGCCATCACCAGCACCGACCACTGGGATGCCATCGTCAGTTCGCCCATGGCCCGCTGCCAACGGTTTGCGGAAACGCTTTCCAAGCAACAGAACATTCCGCTGCATATCGAACAGGAGCTTCGGGAAATCGGATTTGGCGAGTGGGAAGGACTGACCGCGGAACAGGTCGAGGCAGGTTACGGTGATCGTCTGAACCGTTTCTGGAAAGACCCTATTAACTTCCTGCCACCCGGCGGTGAACCGGTCGCCGACTTTTACAACCGAGTTATCCACAGCATCCATCACTGGCAGGAGAAGCTGTCCGGGCAAAAGGTGTTGGTGGTCTGCCATGGTGGCGTTATTCGAATGGCTCTGGCTGATGTTTTGGGCATACCGCTGGAGAAATCCTTCACCGGCTTTGCGGTGCCTTACGCCTGCCGCAGCCGCATACAGGTTGATCAATCCGAGTTTGGCATCTTTCGCAGCGTGATCAGCCACCAGCCTTAAGTGTGGCTACCTTTGAGAGTCAGTGGCAAACCAGCGATCGACATCACCACTTCGTCACAGCGCTGGGCCAGCGCCTGATTCAACCAACCCAGCTCATCCGCAAAGCGCCGGGTGAGCGGGTCCATGCCAATGGTGCCCAACCCGACCTCATTGGTAACCACCACAACAGAGCCGGCATACTGCTCCAAGGCTGTCAGAAAAGCCGCTCGCTCCTGTTCAAACACCCCGCTTTCGGCAAACAACAAATTGCTTAACCATAGACTCATGCAATCGATGAGCAACAGAGGCGGCTTGGCTGATTGCTCCTGATAATCATTGAGCACGTGTGCCAAATGCAACGGCTCTTCCACCAAGCCCCAACCAGCCGGCCGCTGCTGTTGGTGGCGGCGAATACGCTGCGCCATTTCATCGTCGCCCGCTGTGGCCGTCGCCACATACACGACAGACGCTTCCGCCGCCTGCGCGCGCTGTTCTGCCATCGCCGTTTTGCCAGAACGAATGCCTCCGGTTACCAGCAATTTCACCGCCATGCCAAGCCTCCTGAAGACCCGAGAGAAAGGGTGCCAAAGGTACACCAAAAAAAACCACAACTGCTATAGTTTGGCCAGAACTTGTATTCGCTGGAGAGAACATGCAGGCCGAACTGCTGGACATTCAAAATCACATTACCCAACACGCGCCCTTTGACGAAATGTCCGACGAGTTGCTGGACAAAATCGTCACCAACATCGAGGTGGTTTACGTCCGTGCAGGAACGCACATCGTCGAGCTCGGCCATCAAGCCGATAGCCTGCATTACGTTCGCAGTGGCGCTGTCGAGATCTATCGGCGCTCGGGCGAGCTGTACAGCCGGGCGGGTGAGGGTGAGATTTTCGGTCAGTTCGGCCTGATGATGAACAAAAAAGTGCGCTTCCCGGTCAAAGCCATCGAAGACAGTCTGATCTACAAAATTCCCGATCATATCTTTCATTACCTTTGGGAGCATGACGACAACTTCGCCGACTTCGTTGAAATCGAGGACCGCAGTCGTCTGCGCTCCGCCGTCTCGCGCCGGGAAAAATCGAACGAGCTCATGACGGCGAAAGTGACCCGGCTGATTTCCCGAGCGCTGGTGTCCGCGCCTACTACAGTGCGTTTGCAAGAAGCGGCGCGGATTATGACTGACAACGGCGTATCGTCCTTGCCGCTGATGGACGAAAGCGGCGACACACCAAAACTAGTGGGCATTATTACCGACCGGGATCTACGCACCCGGGCCGTGAACTACGCCTTAGCCTCTGAAACCCCCGTCTGTGAAATCATGACGGAAGAGCTGATCACCATCCGTAGCCGGGCCTTTATCTTTGAAGCCATGCTGACCATGCTGCACAACAACGTGCACCACCTGCCAGTGATGGACGGCAATGAAGTGCGCGGGGTTATCGCTCTATCGGACATCATCAAATACGAAAGCCAGAGCAGTATCTATCTGGTCAGCAACATCTTCCGCCAACAGAATGTGAAGGGCTTGAAGAAAATCAGTGTAGACGTGCGCGACAGTTTCGTGCGCATGGTCAACGAAGATGCCAATTCCCACATGGTCGGCAGCGCCATGGCCGGCATTGGCCGCAGTTTCAGCCAGCGCCTGCTGGAACTGGCGGAAGAAAAACTCGGCCCCCCGCCCATTCCATACTGCTACATGGCCTTGGGGTCTATGGCACGGGACGAACAACTGGTCGTAACCGATCAAGATAACGCCCTGATACTCGACGACAGTTTCATTCCGGAAGAACACGACGAATATTTCCTGGCAATGGCCAAGTTCGTGTCAGACGGCCTCGCCGAGTGCGGCTACACCTATTGCACCGGTGACATCATGGCCACCAACCCAAAATGGCGCCAGCCCCTGAAGGTGTGGAAAAAATACTTCACCGAATGGATTGATAATCCTAACGGCCAAACGCTACTCAACAGCAACATTTTCTTCGACCTGGATGGCATTCACGGTGAAACCGATTTCGCCGAGCAATTGAAAACCCTGGTCGCCGACAAAGCTTCCAGCAGCCAGAGATTTCTGACGCTGATGGCACGCAATGCCTTGAACCGCACACCGCCACTTGGCTTCTTCCGCACCTTCGTGCTGGAAGAAGACGGCAAGCACCAAAAAACCTTCAATCTGAAGCGGCGGGGCACCGCGCCGCTGTCCGATCTGATCCGCGTGCACGCACTGGCCTGCGGATCTCGCTCCCAGAACTCGTTTGAGCGCTTGAAAGACATTGCCGAAACCAAACTGCTGGTCGATGACGATGCCGGCAACCTGCGTGATGCCCTGGAGTTTATATCCATTGTCCGAGTTCGCCATCAGGCCTTAGCCATCGAAGAAGGCCGCGAGCCCGACAACAACGTGCGTCCTGAAGACTTGTCCCCCTTTGAGCGAAGTCATCTGAAAGACGCCTTTCAGATTGTCAGCAATGCTCAGAGATTCCTCAGATTCCGCTACAACGCAGGGACGGTCAGGAATGCCTAGTAACATCAAGAGTCGGAATAGCAAACAAAACTGGCCGGAAAATTATCGCACGCAAGTTCAGAAAGCCGTTGACCCAAGAATTCGCGCATTTTACGAAGTCGGTTGCCCCAACCCGGAAACGCCGATCAAAGACGTTCCGCTGCTGGCACTGGATTTTGAGACCACCGGGCTGGATGTAACCCAACACTCAATCGTGAGTATCGGCTTGGTTCCATTCACGCTGAAAGGCATCCAGCTTGGCAAAGCGTGGCACCAGATTGTACGCCCGAAACTGCCGTTGCATCAGGAGTCGGTCGCCATTCACGGCATCACCCACGCTGAAATTCAAGACGCACCTGATCTGGAAGAAGTGCTCGACCCTCTGTTTGAACACCTGATTGGGCGAATACCGGTGGTGCATTATCGTAATATCGAACGCCCTTTTCTTAATACCGCTTTGCAATGGCGGTTAAACGAACAACTGCGTTTTCCGGTCATCGACACCATGGCCATCGAGGCTTACCTGCACCCCCGGCGGCGGCCTTCGCGCTGGCAACAACTCGTGGGCAAAAAGCCCACATCAATCCGCCTGCCCGATAGCCGAACCCGCTATGGTTTGCCTCACTACGCCGGCCACAGTGCCCTGATTGATGCCATTGCGACTGCCGAACTGTTACAAGCCCAGATTGCTCATCATTTCAGCCCGGACACGCCCGTCGGTGACCTATGGGTATAGGTCACCGTAGCCCAAGCCCTTTGCAACCGTTAGAATGGAATCACATTTACCAAAGAGTTCAAAGTGACCGAATCAACCATTAAAAAAACCCCTATCGATGCCTTCAAACGGGCTCGAAGAATGTGGTTAAAAGGGGAAAAGATCAGCCTTGCCGCCCTTGCCGACGACTTAGGTATCGGCCGTGCGACCCTGTTCCGCTGGGTGGGCAATCGTGATCTGCTGATTGGTGAAATTTTATGGTCGCTTTACGAACCTCTGTACAAAGAAGCTCGCGAGATAACCCCCGGGCATGGCGTTGATTACGTGGTTGGTGTGTTTCGTCATATCAACATCACCATTCTGCATTTCTCACCACTGCGAAAGTTCCTGCATCAAGACCCGGAATACGCCTTGAAGATGCTCACCTCGTCGCACTCCACGCTGCACGCCCGAACCGTAGAAGTGAATACCCGCTTACTGAAGGATGAGATACGCACCGGGCACCTGACTCCGCCCATGAACATTCAGAGCTTGTCGTACTTCATGGTTCGCATCGCGGAGTCCTGTCTTTACAGTGACATTATCGGCGGCCGCGAACCCAGAGAAGAGGAGCTGGAAGACGCCTGCACGGCCGTACGGATTTTGCTCGGTGGAAAAGTTTAGCCCGCTGCACGCTCGAACCAACGTCATTTGAGCAGACACAAAAAAACCCGGCGCTGTTCTCAGCGCCGGGTTTTCTTTTATCAGGCTAGTGCTTGTTAACCCATCAGGTTGTAGACAAACACAATCACAACAGCGACTGGCGTGACATAGCGAATCAGCACGTGCCAAAGCGTAAAGGCAGCGCCTTTCATCACTAGATCAGACTGCAGTGTTTCCTTGGTTACAAACCAACCCACAAACAGAGCGGTCAGCAAACCGGATAGCGGCAGCATGATGTTCGCTGTGAAATAGTCCAGCAGGTCGAACATAGTTTTGCCCTCAAACGCGGCAAACATGCCCAGCGGCGTGACATCTGACCAAACGTTCAGGGACAAAATGGACACAATGCCCAGCGCCCAACACGCACCACCGGCCAGAATCGCACTGAACGTACGACCCATCTCGGTTTTTTCCTCAACCCACTCAACCACAGGCTCTAGCAGCGAGATACCGGATGTCCAAGCTGCAAACAGCAGCAGCACGAAGAACAGAGTGCCAAACAGACCACCCATCGGCATGTTGCCGAAGGCAAGCGGCAGCGTTTGGAAAATCAGACCAGGGCCGGCACCCGCTTCCAGACCGTTGGCAAACACCACGGGGAAAATAGCCAAACCGGCCAACAGGGCAACCACCGTGTCCATCAAAGCAACGCTCACGGCGGTACGGCCAATGGGCACATCACGACTCAAATACGAGCCATACGCCATCATGATGGCCATACCCAAACTCAACGTGAAGAAGGCATGGCCAAGTGCGACCAGTACACCTTTAACAGTCAGCGCCTCAAAATTCGGCGTGAACAGGAAGCTGACTGCCTCGCCGAAATGGCCGGTTGTGGTTGCATAACCAACCACAACCAGCAACAACACGAACAAGGCTGGCATCAGAATAGTAACCGCACGCTCCAGACCGCCTTTCAAACCGCGGGACACAACAAATACCACCAGGGCCATAAACAAGGTGTGCCAAGCCAATAGCTGCACCGGGCTGGCTAAAAGATCGCCGAACAGCTTGCCAACGGTTTCAGCGGTGCCGCCAGTGAAATCGCCCATAGCAGAATGGCCGATGTAGGAAGCGGCCCAGCCACCAATCACCGAATAGAATGACAGAATAATAAACGCAGCGAACATGCCGACAATCGCAGATATCCGCCAGGCTGGAGACGCGAGGTTACGCTCTGCCACCAGACGGAAGCTGGCGATCGGGTTATGACGGCCATTTCGACCGATAAACACTTCCGCCATCATAATGGGGATACCGATAATGAAAATACAAAGTAGGTATACCAGTACAAAGGCACCGCCACCGTTCTCACCGGTTACATACGGGAACTTCCAAACGTTACCCAGGCCCACGGCTGACCCGGTCGCCGCCAGAATAAACGCGAGTCTTGACGACCAAAGTCCGCGCGAACCAGCTGCGGAGTTAGACTGTGTCATGTGTTTTTCTTCCTGTGCTTTTGGCTGAGGAAACTGCAATTTATGCACGCCGGTTTAAGGTACCGTCGCAGTTGGTGCAGAATTCTGCCAGCACTGGCGACATGATGCCAGTGCTGGCCTTTTGAGGAGCGCTCGAAGGCGCCCACTTATTCTTCTCAAGCTACCGATGTTTAACGGTTTTTATCGATAAAACGGGCAACCAAGTCTTTCAAACCGTGAGCCATAGTACTCAGTTTGTCACTACTGCTCCGAGCGGCTTCCGCCTGCTCATCACTCTGATCCGCCAGACCTGCAATGTTCACAATCTGTTGATTAATTTCATCAGAGACCTGGCTCTGCTCTTCGAACGCCGCCGACATCGTGATGAAACTGTCAGAAATGGAATCAACGGAGCTGACAATCGCATTCAGCGCACCAACTGCGCCTTGGACTTTGCTCAGCCCGTCACCCGCGATGGCCTCACCGGCCCGAACGGCCTCATTGGTTTCTTCGACCTGAGCTCGAAAACTTTCGATGACTTCCTGAATCTTAACCGTAGACTCTCGCGTGCGCTGAGCCAAAGAACGTACTTCATCGGCGACCACGGCGAAGCCACGCCCTTGTTCTCCGGCTCGCGCCGCTTCAATCGCCGCATTCAGCGCAAGCAGGTTGGTTTGATCAGCGATGTCTGAAATCAGATTAGCTGCTTCGCCAATGGTTTGAGTAGACTCGCCCAAACGACTAACCGAGGCACCAATACTGCCAACCCGATCAACCAATTGCTCAATGGCTGCCAGAGCTTCGGTACTGCGCGCACTGCCGTCATGGGCCAGACGATTCGCCTGCTCGGCTTCTTGGGCATTGTCGTTGACGGCCGAAGCCACTTCCTGAATGGAGGCGGTCATTTCATTGATCGCTGACGCTGTCTGATCCGTTTCAGCGCGCTGACGAGCAATAGCCCCGGCGCCGTCAGTAATAAAGGTGTGTGAAGCCTGCGCCTGATCGTTCAAATACTCAGCCTGATCATCAATTCTGGCCAGCGCCGTCCGCAAACGCGCTTCCTCGCTCACCAATACCAAAGACAGCCTCGAAAAAAGCCCTTGCTCGCTGGAGTAGGTCTGAGCAATCAACGGATCCTGAAACGCGTCTTTTCGAAGCCCCAGAACGCTTTTCAGGCGTTTGGTCACCGAACCATAGATCCACCACGCCGCCAAACCATGCCCCAGAGTAGCAACAACCACGGTCCACACAGGCGACGTCAGCTGTAACGCCAGCAACGTAAGCCCTAATGATACGATGAATGGAGCGCCTGAGCGCAGCGTAGACATTATGCGGCTGATACGCGCCGATGGCATCCGGCCTGCCGAAAGCCGTGCATACAGCTTTTGCGTCCGTTCGACCTGCTCCCGGGTGGTGGCGACACGTACCGATTCGTAGCCGACTTTTTCGCCAGCTTCCCATATAGGGGTAACGTAAGCGCTAACCCAGTAATAGTCACCGCACTTGGTGCGATTTTTCACAACACCCATCCAGGCTTTACCCGCTTTCAGGTAACCCCACATGTTGGCAAAGGTCGCTACCGGCATATCGGGGTGACGAATCAGGTTGTGTGGCTGGCCAATCAGTTCATCGCGCGGATACCCGCTGATGGTTTCGAAATCATCATTGCAGTAGGTGATCACGCCCCTGAGGTCGGTGGTACTGATCAGCCGCATGCCAGCGGCCACGTCGATTTCTTTATCGGTGACCGGTAGATTTTCACGCATAGTACAAAGCGCCCCGAGATATCGTGGAAATGTTGCAAGCATAGCAAGCACTGAGTGGCGACGAAGTAAATCTTTGATTTTCTGACATTAACTGGCCAACTGCATTCGTGCACGAGGGTGGAACCTTGCGTTCACCCAAAGTGAAAGCGCGATCACTGCGCCACCGAGTGCGAGCCGAGCGAGGTCCGCGTCCCGGTTCCAGATCAATAAATTAACCAACAAGCCTGTAGGCACCAACACGTTATTCATCACCGCCAGCGTGCCGGCATCCACCTCACAAGCTCCGCGATTCCAGAGATACAGGCCCAGACCGGATGCCGCCAGCCCTAACCATGCAAGAATGCTCCATTGCAGTGTGGTCGCAGGTAACTTGTCGGGGTTACCAAAAACCAGGAACGACGGCAACGCGATCACCAGCGCACCAAAAAAGAAGTACCCAAATGTGCGATAGCCAGGAAGATCCAACGGATACCTCCGCATTACGTGTTTATAGCCGACTTGGCCAGCGGCAAATGCGATGTTAGCCACCTGTAGCAATAAAAAGCCGGTCAGGAAGTCCTCGCTTAAGCCATCGTACCGAATGATTCCTGCTCCCAGGGTTGCAACAAGCGCAGCCATTAAAGCAATCGGGGAAAAGCGGCGAAAAAATGCATCGTCAATCAACGTGACGTATAAAGGCGTAAAGATGGTAAACAACAAAACTTCGGGCACCGACAGATAGGCGAAGGAACGGTACAGGCACACATAGGTGATGCCGAATTGCAGCATACCGGTGGCCATGATGCTGAGCTTCATTCCGGTCGACACACCGCGCCAACGCGTAAATGGCAGAAACACCAAAGAGGCCAATAATACCCGGCTCAATACCGCAAAATCACTATCCACTTGCCCCGCAAGAAACTCGCCGATCAAACTGAACGAGAAGGCCCACAAGACCGTCACGAGAATCAAAAAAACCATATCGCAATACCTTAGAAGATCCGGGGTCGTACTTTACTTGTTTTAGCCGCATTGTGCAGCGCACCAAGCGGTGCAACTCCCTATAAGCGCCGCTCACATGAATGCAGTAAGATTGCCCATTCTTTTTGAACCTCGCTTTTTCACACACATGCAGCAAAAGCCCTAAGCACCATGGACGAGTCACACCAGCCGTTACCCGAAACCCGACAACCTTTAATGAGCCGTACACTCACCGAGTGGAAAACCTTGGCGTTGCTCGGCGGGCCTATCTTGATCGCGCAAGTGGCGCAAATGGCTAACGGCGTTATTGACACCGTGATGGCAGGCCATGCCAGTGCCGAGGACCTGGCGGCTGTTGGCATCGGAAGCAGCCTGTGGATGCCACTGTTCCTGTTTTTCATGGGCCTGCTTGGGGCGCTTCAGCCAATCATTTCCGGCTACAACGGTGCCCGTACCACCAGCAAAATCATGCCTGCAACCTGGCAGGGCATTTACATTGCGCTGGGCGGCACCGTCGTCATGGCGCTGCTTCTGACCAACGTGCACCCGGTTCTTGCCTTACTGAACATGGATACCGATACGGCACTCATCACCCAAGGCTATCTAAATGCGTTCGCCTGGGGCATTCCCGCCATGCTGTTAATGAATGCGCTGCGAGGGCTCACCGACGGTTTGGGCCACACCCGGGTGATCATGATGTTCTCGGTGCTCAGCACCCTGATTAACTTGCCGCTTAATTACATTTTCATCTACGGCAAGCTTGGGCTTCCCGCCATGGGCGGAGTGGGTTGTGGCTGGGCCACGTCGTTATCAAACGGCATCGCGGCCATTGCTCTGTTGATCTACTTAAATCGCAGCAAAACCTTCAAGCAGTTTCACCTATTGGCGGAACGGGTTAAGCCCAATATCGCGGGCATCCATTACATTCTAAAGCTTGGCGTGCCTATCGGCTTTACCATCTTTGTCGAAGCCAGCATGTTTTCCGTGATCGCGCTGTTTTTGGCACCGCTGGGGCCGGTGATTGTCGCCGGCCACCAAATCGCACTAAACGTTGTGTCGTTGCTGTTCATGCTACCGCTGAGCATCGGCATGGCCCTCACGTTAAGGGTCAGTTTTTTGGTGGGTGCCCGAGCGCCCGACAGCGCCCGTTTGATCTCGCGCAGCTCGCTGCTACTGGCTTCGGCCGTCGCTTTGGTGTTTGCAACATTGCTTTTCGTTTTTTCCGGCTCTATTGCGGCGCTTTACACCAACGACCCACAGGTACAATCGGTGACCATTCGGTTGCTTTCTTTTGCCGCCATGTTCCAGATCGCTGACGTCATCCAGGTTACCTGCATCAGCGCTCTGAGGGGCTATAAAGACACCCGCGTCCCCATGCTGATCATGCTGTTTTCGTTTTGGGTGGTAGGGTTGCCGCTGGGATACGTGTTGACGTTTACCGACTGGATCGCACCTTCGCTTGGCGCTGCTGGGTTCTGGGTAGGACTTACCGCCGGTTTAACGTCCGCCAGCCTATTCCTGGGATGGCGTTTGTTCCGCTACCAACCGCAGGCAGAGGCAGATTAATAGGCGAGGGAAGTGTCGGGGTCAGAGAATTTCTTCAGAAATCATCGCCATATACCACCCGATCACGGCCGGATTCTTTGGCCTGATAAAGTGCGTGATCGGCTCTCGACAACCAGCTCGCCACACTCTCGCCATGACGCAGCATCGCCACTCCAAAGGACGACGTGACGGGGCCTCCCGGCCCTTTGAGCCACTTTCGCAATCCCTGCTGAAGGTTAGCAACCACGGTTTTCAAGTTGGTTTCATCCAATCCCGGAAACAACACCACAAACTCTTCCCCGCCAAACCGGAACAGCTGGTCGGTACGGCGGGTATTTTCCTCAATCAAACCGACCAAATCACGCAGGACGTTATCACCGACACCGTGACCATACTCGTCGTTAATTTTCTTGAAGTAATCAATATCCAGAATCACCAGAGCATAAGACAAGCCGGTGCGTTCTGCATTAGCCGCCGCCATATCCAACTCCTGATCCATTGATCGGCGATTCTTCACACCGGTCAATGGATCAATCGTCGCCAACTGCTCAAGGCGATTTCGCTGATCTTTATTGCGCATAGCAAATACGTAAGAACAGGCACTCACAATCGTGGTGCTGGCAAGGAATGTCCACATTTTCACAGAGGAGGTGAACGCACTCTCAACCGTCATCATCGCCAGAACAGATACCAGATTGAGAACCGCCGCAATTCGACTGGGCGCTAAGAAAAACGTCGTCACCAAACAAGGGTAGAGCCAAAACAAACCGACTTCACCCACCCACATACCCACCGCGACCGCACCGGAGCAACAGACTATGGCGAGAAAAATTCCGGAGCGGTAGGTATCGTGGGTTATCCAGGCGTAAATCAAGCTTCCGGCAAGAGCCACCAAAACGCCGAGATCAATGAAACCTGCGAGCAAGTTGCCATCCAAAAACCGCATGATGGCAAAAGGGGTGATACCAAGAATCGCACTGCCCGATAGCAGAGTAACGATGGACAACCGGAAATCATTTTTCAGGCGGTAGAGCATGCAGTGCAGTGACCAGCAAAAGTGGTGAGGAATCCAGAGCCTAGCGTACGTCCGGGCGGTGGTCGTCAAGTGACTACGATTCTTAACAAATATGCATCGAAAGACACATTATTGTCAGAAAGTATCCACTAAAACGATCTACATTGTACTGGCAACGAGCATGCGACGATTATAACGGCATGTATCTCTTGACGACACCATAAAAGATGTGAATTTTGACCAACCTAGTTCGCATTGCGTCTGGAGCGCAGGTCATCAGAAAACCCCCGCCTTGGGATATTTACCCAAGTTCGCTAATCTTCCGCGCTCGCAAACCGAGACCGCTCCATGGTTTGGCCCGCTTTGGCCAACTGAGCCAATATGGCTGAACGCGTAACCACCCCAACGAGCTTACCGTCTTCCACCACCGGATAAACTTTCGGCTTGCCCGCGCCCAGATTCTGCGCCAAATCCACCACAGACGTATCCGGATTCACCGTCACTGGGTTGCGAAACATGACATCGTCTACGTTGGGCTCACCTTCGCTGTGATAATTGCTGACCAACAGCGCGTGAATACAATCCTGTTCAGACACAAATCCCAATACTCGTCGCTGCGCATCTACCACAGGCAATCCGGTAACGTGATTGGCCAACAACGTTTTGACCACATTGGTCAGTGGTTCCCCGCACCGAATCGGCTCGATGTGGTTCCACATAACTTCAGAAACCTTCAATGTATGCATCGGCAACCCCCTTTGATCACGGTAAAGAATCTCTTATCTGACCGACAAACCTCTCTTTAAACATAGGCAATTCTTTGCGAAATAGGAAACCGTCACAGCCAAGCATTTCATAGGTGGAAATTATCGACTAAACTCAAGCAGTTATCTTTTAACACACCAAAGCCGCCGCACAATCCATCGCAAACACCGGGAGCCCTCATGGAAGCAATCTCTAACTTTGTAAGTGAAATCAACGGGTTGGTATGGGGGCCACCCATGTTGGTCATGATTTTGGGTGTTGGCCTATTCCTGAGTCTAGGCCTCAAACTCATGCCCATCATGAAGCTCCGCGCAGGTTTCCGCCTGATGTGGAATGGCCGTGCTCGCGGCGGTGACGACGAAGGGGATATTCCGCCATTTCAGGCCCTGATGACCGCGCTGTCGGCGACCGTCGGCACAGGTAACATCGCCGGCGTGGCCACTGCGGTGTTTTTGGGTGGCCCCGGAGCGTTGTTCTGGATGTGGCTGACGGCACTGGTGGGCATGGCGACCAAATATTCCGAAGCTGTGCTAGCCGTTCGGTTCCGTGAGGTGGATGAACGCGGCGCTCACGTAGGTGGCCCGATGTACTACATCCGCAACGGCTTGGGTAAAAAGTGGGCGTGGCTGGGTGTGTTATTCGCTATTTTCGCCTCGGTCGCGGCGTTCGGCATTGGCAATACCGTGCAAGCAAACTCAGTCGCCGATGTGCTGGAAGTTAATTTCAACATTCCACACTGGGTTACCGGCCTGGTGCTGATGGTGCTAGTGGGCATGGTTCTGATCGGCGGCATCAAGCGCATCGGTCAGGTTGCCAGCGCGCTGGTACCCTTCATGGCAGTGTCTTATGTGATGATCGGGCTGGTGGTTCTCGCCATTAACGCCCATGAAATTCCCGCAGCGTTCGATCTGATTTTCAGCTATGCATTCAGTCCTGCGGCTGCCGAGGGTGGCTTTGCCGGCGCAGCTGTTTGGGCCGCCATCCGTTTTGGTGTTGCACGCGGCATCTTCTCCAACGAGGCGGGCCTGGGTTCTGCGCCCATCGCCCACGCAGCTGCGCAAACTAAAGACCCGGTTCGCCAGGGCATGGTTGCCATGCTCGGCACCTTCATCGACACCATCATTGTGTGCAGCATTACCGGCTTGGTGATTATCACGTCCGGCGTTTGGACATCGGGCGAAACGGGCGCCGCCTTGACTTCTCTGGCCTTCGAAACCGGTCTTCCGGGTTTGGGCAATTACATGGTGGCCATCGCACTGGCGATCTTTGCCTTTACCACTATTCTGGGTTGGTCCTTTTACGGCGAGCGCAGCATCGAATTTTTGTTCGGTGTAAAAGCAATTGTGCCTTATCGGATTGTCTGGATCATTGCGATCCCTGTCGGTGCCACCGTTAATCTGGGCTTCATCTGGCTGCTAGCCGATACGTTGAACGCCATGATGGCCCTACCCAACCTGATCGCTCTGCTGCTACTCAGCCCGGTGGTATTCCGCCTAACCAAAGACTATTTCGATAAACAGATGAGCCAGGGGACGCACTGATTCAAACTAAGAATTCACCCACACGGAAGTGGGTGTTGCAGATGAGGTAGATCAAGCCCCCTTGCATTTAGCCCCCTGCGACTCCATGGTTACTTGTATAAACTGGGTTATCCAGTTGGCAGGCACAAGCGCCGCCAAAAACGTCTGTTTTACAACAATGCGTGAAAGGAGACCAAGCATGAGTTTACGCCTAGGAGATACCGCACCGGATTTTGAACAGGAATCCAGTGCAGGCACTATCCGCTTCCACGAATGGTTAGGAGACAGCTGGGGTGTTTTATTCTCGCACCCGGCCGATTTTACCCCTGTGTGCACAACCGAACTGGGTCTGACGGCTAAGCTGAAAGACAAGTTCGCCGAGCGCAACGTGAAAGCAATTGCCCTGAGTGTTGACCCGGTCGACTCTCACCATGATTGGATCAAAGACATCAACGAAACCCAAGGCTGCACGGTGAACTTCCCGATCATTGCAGACCAGGATCGCAAGGTTTCCGAGCTGTACGATATGATTCATCCCAATGCGGATAGCAGCCTGACGGTTCGCTCTCTGTTCGTGATCGACCCGAACAAAAAGGTTCGCCTGATCATCACTTACCCGGCATCCACCGGCCGGAACTTCAACGAAGTTCTCCGTGTGATCGACTCGCTGCAGCTGACTGACGACCACAAAGTAGCGACACCCGGTAACTGGGAACGAGGTGGCGATGTCGTGATCGTGCCCTCGCTTCAAGATGAAGGCGAAATCAAAGAGCGGTTCCCGAAAGGCTATAAAGCCGTTAAGTCTTACCTGCGGATGACTCCAGATCCCAAAACCAACTGGGGCGGTGATTAATCACTGCGGGCTATAAACGTAAAAAGGGCAGGTGATACCTGCCCTTTTTTATGTCTGAGAGTAAACAGTTGCCCGCGATCAGAATGCCGGAACAACCGCGCCCTCATACTTTTCCATGATGAAGTCTTTAACGGCATCGGATTGCAATGCGTTGGCCAACTTCTGCATAGCTTCGCTGTCTTTGTTGTCCGGACGAGCAACCAGAATGTTGACGTAGGGAGACTCTGAACCTTCAATAATCAGAGCGTCTTCAGATGGGTTCAGACCTGCTTCCAACGCATAGTTTGTATTGATCAGGGCAATGTCTACCTGATTCAGGATACGCGGCAGAGTGGCTGCTTCCAGCTCTTTGAAGTCCAGACTTTTCGGATTGTCGGCAATGTCACGCGGAGTCGCGGTGATCTTGCTTTCATCTTTCAAAGTGATCAGGCCGGCTTTCTGAAGCAGCAGCAAGGCACGGCCACCGTTGGTAGGGTCGTTCGGAATAGCCACAACCGCACCTTCTTTCAGATCGTCCAGAGACTCGATCTTGGTGGAATAGGCACCGAACGGCTCAACATGAACGCCTGTTACGGTGACCAGGCTGGTGCCACGGCCGTCATTGAATTCATCCAGGTACGGCTGGTGCTGGAAGAAGTTCGCATCCATCCGCTTCTGGTCAACCTGAATGTTTGGCTGAACGTAGTCGGTGAACACTTTTACATCCAGCTCTACGCCTTGCTCAGCCAATGCCGGCTTCACAAATTCCAGCAGCTCGGCGTGAGGTACCGGAGTCGCGGCTACAGACAATGACTCTGCCGATACCGCGGTTGAAAAAGTCGCTGCGGCGGCCAAAGCCACCAGTGTTTTCTTCAAGTTCATTTACACATACTCCTGCTTTAAAAGCTCATTATTCTTGATTACCGACGACTGAAATACAGCACCAAACGATCACCCGCCATTTGCAGTAACTGCACAAAAATCACCAGCAGAGCGACGGTAATAACCATCACATCGGTTTGGAAACGCTGGTAACCAAATCGAATGGCCAGATCACCCAAGCCACCACCGCCGATAACACCCGACATGGCGGCATAAGAAACCAATGTGATCGCTGTAACAGTAATACCCGCGATGATGCCCGGAAGTGCTTCAGGCAGCAAGGCACCAAATACTATCTGGCGAATGTTTGCGCCCATCGCCTGCGTGGCTTCAATAATGCCCCGGTCTACTTCTCGAAGCGACGTTTCAACCAAGCGGGCAAAGAACGGCGCACCACCTGCCACCAAAGGCGGGATCGCGCCAGCCACGCCCAAGGAGGTGCCTATCAACATCACCGTGAACGGAATCATCACGATCAACAGAATGATAAACGGCACTGACCGTAGTACGTTGACCACAAACGACAACACCGCGTAGGCCACCGGCTGTTCAAGCAACTGACGCTTGCCGAACAAAAACAGCAGCACTCCGATCGGCAGGCCAATCAGCACACTGAACAGCAGCGACATGCCCACCATCACCAGGGTGTCCCAGCTGGCAATACCAATCTCGGCCCAGTCGACGTTGCCCATCAGGCTTTCCATTAAAGCTTCCATCAGCGCACCACCTCCACGTGTACATCTGCGGCTTCGAGGGCTTTCAACGCCACCTCAACATCGCCGCCGATCAGTGAGAGAGTCAGCTGGCCATAGGGAGTGTCTTTAATATGGTCGATGCGCCCCGACAAGATGCTAAAATCAACACCGGACTGTCGGGCTACGCTACCCAATAGAGGTTTGTAGGTCGATTCGCCCTTGAAGGTCAGGCGTAGGATTCGGCCATCCGCTTTCTGCAGGTTTTCTTGCAGCTCATCGCCGTCGATGCTCTCACTTTCCAATACAAAATCCCGGGTGGTCGGGTGCTGGGGGTGCAAAAACACTTCGCTGACCGGCCCCATTTCAACCACACGCCCGGCATCCATCACGGCGACCCGGTCACACACCCGGCGTACCACATCCATCTCGTGGGTAATCAGTACGATAGTCAGGCCCAGCTCTTTGTTGATATCGGCCAGCAACTTCAATACAGACTGAGTGGTTTGGGGGTCCAATGCACTGGTTGCTTCGTCGCACAACAACACGGTCGGGCGGCAAGCCAACGCGCGCGCAATGCCCACTCGTTGTTTCTGGCCGCCAGACAACTGCGAAGGGTATTTATTGGCGTGATCGCTCAAGCTCACCCGGGCCAGTAGCTCTTCGACCCGTTCCTTGATCTCGGTTTTGCTATAAATGCCGGCCAATTTCATCGGAAACGCGATGTTATCGGCAACCGTCTTCGAGGACAGCAGATTAAAATGCTGGAATATCATCCCAACTTTGCGGCGAAAAGCACGCAGTTCCGCGGCGGAATAGCCGGTAATGTCTTCGCCTTCAATCAGAATGCGGCCACCGGATACAGGCTCGAGCTTGTTAATCAATCGAATCAGTGTAGATTTGCCTGCGCCGGAATGGCCAACAATGCCAAAAACTTCACCGGTTTCTATGGTCATACTGGTCGGGCGCAACGCGGGAATGTCCCGGCCACCTACCTGGTACGACTTCCTTACCTCGTCAAATACAATCATGGTCAGTGCCTTGGATAAGCGCTTTCGTCAAAGCGTCGTGGGGCAGAGTGAAAGCCGCCGATTATAACGTATTCGGCGGCCAAACCCGAACCACTGTCCAAGGGCCGTTTGTGGGTAGTTGCCCTTACCCGTAGCGTGAGGCGTTCACCCGCATCAGTGCAAGGAACGCAACTGCCTGGGGTAAAGTGCGGCACTGACCTCTGGCTCTTCCAGCAGATCTGCCAGCTCGCGATCGATCGCCGTTTCTTCGCCCTCATCAGGCAACGGCTCAAACAGGGTATTCAGCCATGCTGCAATGTTGGGGGCGCTGTCCCGATCGTAGTCGGATGATAACGCCTTGATCCGTCGAAAACCGATGATGCGCTGGTGCCGGGGGTCCCTGATTTGCTCAAAACCTCGCCAATAGATGCGCTCCCGCGTGTGCAGTTGCACAAACAAAGTGTCGATGGGGCCAGCGTCGTCCTCCGGGTGTTCTTCATCTTCGACTGCCGCTTCCACAGCTTGCTCTTCGGTGGGTTTACGCCGAACCGTTGTCCAGGCCGGGTACAGTACAGCAACCGCACCAGCCTCTACGTGTTCTCGCGCAGCCCGCAGAATCAATCCCCAACGGGCCTTGTCGGCATCGGTCTCCAGAGATTGGATGGGTAGGTCATAGCTTTGGTCACTGGACAACACGATCGCCATCATCGGGGCATCTAACTCCCCCATGGCTTCCGCCTGTGCTACGGATACCAGATCGTCGATTGCCATCGATTGGTTCATAAGATGCTCGCCTCCTCGATGCCATCAGAGTGGTCAGGGGACCTGCCCCCTGACTTACAGCATAGCGTGTTCACTGAAGAAAAGATAAACGTGGGGGCTTGGGCGCAGATCTCAACCCTACGCCCAAATACATCTGGGCAAGTCAGAACGCGTTGTTTAACCGCTCGTAGTTATCAAACCACGGATTGACCTCTTCTAACTGGGCTGCGAGCTGAAGCAAACGTGCTTCTCCACCGTGCGCGGCACCAAACTGCACGCCAACAGGCAGGCCGCTTTGAGTCCAGTGCATCGGCACCGACATGGCAGGCGTGCCGGTGAGGTTACCCAACTGGGTGAACGGGGTACGAGCCAGGCTTTCCATTGCAATCTGGTCAACCTGACCGCTGCGATGCACCCACTTACCGGCCTTCAGAGCCAACATCAGTTTCCCGGCAACTTTCAGATGCGCCGGAGTATCGAGCTCACCAATCTTGGCGGGAAGCTGTCCGGCTGTGGGGCACAAATACAGATCAAACCGATCGAAATAAGCCCCCAGCGCACGGGAAAAGTCATTCCACTGTTGCCGCCGCGCAACGTAGTCGGGCAACGGCATGGTGTTGCCCAGCATCGCCAGCAGGCGAGTATCCAGCTCAAATTCTTTGTCGGTCGCGCCATAGCGTTCTTTGGCGCGCTGGGCCATCACCGAGACCTCGCCGAAGTACAACGAGAGGTAACAACGGGCCAAGGCCAGTCCGTCAAACTCGGGGCGGGCGTACTCCACTTCGTGCCCCATACCTTCCAGCAGGCGGGCGGTTTCTTCTACCGCCGCCACGCACTCCGGAGCAACGTCGGTGTCGTAGGGCGATGCCGTAAATACACCAATTTTCAGTTTACCCGGCGATTGCTGCATCGACTTAAGCCATGGCATTTCCGGCTCGGGAATTCGAAACGGGTCGCCGCTGGCCGGGCCAGCCAGAACATCCAGCATGGCCGCGCTATCCCGTACCGTGCGGGTCACTACATGGTCTGCAGAGGCGCCTGTCCAGGCTTCTCCCACATTGGGCCCCGGCGAAATGCGCCCCCGAGAGGGCTTCAGTCCAAACAATCCGTTGTACGCGGCGGGTATGCGAATCGAACCTCCACCATCGTTGGCGCCCGCCATCGGCACAATGCCGGCGGCAACCGCTGCACCGGAACCACCACTGGAGCCGCCGGGCGTTCGGCTCAGATCCCACGGGTTTCGAGTAGGGCCCCAAAGCTCTGACTCCGTCACCGCCTTCAAACCAAATTCAGGGGTCGCAGTACGGCCAAGAAACACCAAGCCGCCTCTGCGAGCACGACGAACAAACTCTGAATCTTGGGCTGGCACGTGGTCGCGATAAGCTCGGCTTCCGCAGGTGCAAGGATAGCCCGCTTGTTCCTGAGCCAGATCTTTCAACAGCAAAGGCACACCGGCAAACGGCCCGTCAGCAGGGAACGATTGCGCCTTCGCTTCACTGAACTGAGGCTGGCAAATTGCGTTCAATTTGCCGTTGACGGTATTGGCGCGCTCAACGGCCGCTTCGACTAATTCCTGCGATGTCACTTCGCCTCTGCGAATCAAATCCGCCAAGGCCGTGGCGTCATAGCACAGATATTCAGACTGTTTCATCGGCAATCCTGTTGTTGTTATCTACCCAAAGACCTATGGACATTTGTCGTATAAACCGGAAACTCAGGAGCTTACGTCATTACCTAAGTGAGCGCCATGGACCCGACTCTACTACCCGAAGCCCTCAGCCCTGCAGTCGCCTTATTCCTGTTGGCGGCGTCTGTCGTGACTTCCGGGCTCACCGCCATGCTGGGGGCCGGGGGAGGGGTATTGCTGTTGGTGCTAATGGCGTCGTGGTTGCCCGCGGCTGCTATTATTCCTGTCCATGGCATGATTCAACTGGGCTCAAACTCTGGCCGTGCGATGCTAACCTGGCGTCATATAGACTGGCGCGTGATCCTCGCATTTACCCCCGGCGTGCTGGTGGGCGCGGCGCTAGGCGCATGGCTGCTGATCGATATGCCGGCCCAGCTTTGGCAGCTATCCATTGCTGTGTTTGTACTGTATCTCTGCTGGGGGCCAAAGCTGCCAAAAACCTCTTTCGGCCCTGCCGGCATTTTTATTGCGTCCGGCATTACCAGCTTTATCAGCCTGTTTGTTGGCGCCACCGGTCCGTTTGTGGCCGCATTTATCAAACAGATCCATGAAGACCGCTTCAAAACCGTCTCGACATTCGCCACCGCGATGACCCTGCAACACGCCCCAAAAGCGCTCATATTCGGCTTTACCGGTTTTGTTTTTTCCGATTGGCTGCTGTTCATCCTCGCCATGATTACCTGCGGCTTCGCGGGTACCTGGATTGGGCTTCATATCTTGAAAACCATGAGCAACCGCTGGTTCAGCACCGCCTTCAATGTGGTACTCACCTTACTGGCGCTGAGACTGTTGTGGCAAGCGGCCACTGGATGATCAAGGGGCCGCTTATAGCCACCTGAACTCTCCGGAATTGTAACTTGCAATTCAACTGATAATCATTACCATTTCGATCAATTATCCATTGATCGGGCAGCACGTATGTTTTCATCCCAAGGCACTCTATCCGCCCTAACCGATAATGGCCCCCTTGCCGAGCTAATCAGCATGGGCGGCCCTGTGATGGTCGTTTTGATCGCTATTGCGTTTATCGGCGTGGCTACCTTTCTCTATCTTATGTTGTTCGGCGCGTTTTACACGCCCCGGTTTACCAAGCCATTGCAGCAACTCGTTGCACACTGGCAGCAAGCCCCCTCCGATACCCGGGTAGAAGCCACCCGTGCCGATGCGGGCCGCTTGGGGCGCGCTAATCCATTGATGCACCTGCTGGTCAATACCATGTCGGCTTGCCAGTCCGGCACCAACATCGCGGCGGTACGGGAAACCGCGGTACGGGATGCCCAGAACTCGCTGGAACCCTTTGAAGCCCCCCTTAAAATCATTGAAGTGATTGCCGCACTTGCGCCTCTGCTTGGGTTACTCGGCACGGTGATGGGGATGATGGAGGCCTTCAGCGCCATGGCCGCTACCGAGGGCCGGGCCAACGCCAGTCAGCTGAGCGGCGGTATCTACGAAGCATTGGCCACCACGGCGGCCGGGCTGGTGGTGGCCATTCCTTTTGCAGCACTGGCTGCATGGATCGAGTTTCGCTTGCGCCGGGTCCACAAAACGATCAACAGTGCATTAGTGAGTGTGTTTAACGTGATGCCGGCTGACGGCATCGCTACCACTGCAGATGCGGCTCAACCCGAGCCCCAAAAGGCGGAAGCACCCGCAAAAGAATCGAACCACTCGTCCGCTAATTTCGACAACAACCCGCGCCTTGCTCATGCAGCTGGTTGACCCCCGGCCTAGCCGGCCAATGCCTATTCGGATAACGCCACTGATTGATGTGGTGTTTATTTTGCTGGTGTTTTTCATGCTGACCACTCGGCTGATGCCACTGGATCATCTTGAGCTGGCCAACAGCACCAAAGACCGCCAGAACGCGGCGGGCGAGCCCTTGCCAGAGCTTCAAATATCCGCTGGCGGCTCGGTTAAATGGCAAGAAAGTCAGTACTCACTGTCGGAATTACTGCCAGCACTGAAGGCAGCCGGTGTCGATGAAGCCAATCTGACCACCGCGCCAGATTCCGCTCTGGCCGATTTCACCCGCACCCTAAGCACGCTCGACAACGCCGGCATTAC
Organism: Marinobacter sp. JH2; assembly: GCF_004353225.1. Classification (NCBI taxonomy): domain Bacteria; kingdom Pseudomonadati; phylum Pseudomonadota; class Gammaproteobacteria; order Pseudomonadales; family Marinobacteraceae; genus Marinobacter; species Marinobacter sp. JH2. The sequence goes on from NZ_CP037934.1 coordinate 2,881,648, forward strand.
CGCTCACTGGAAGCGTGAAACCCCATGACGGCGCTGGTACCACCACCGTCCACATCAGGAAAAGGTCTGCTGGACCGGGTTGAAGACGCGCTGTTGCCGCTGATCAACCTGGTGTTTCTGTTGCTGATGTTCTTCATTGTCGCCGGGCAACTGACCGAGGAACCCCTTCCGGAATTACCCGGCGGCGCCCAGTCGGCACAAGAACAGGCACCGGAGGCTGATCTGATGGTGAAAGCCGATGGCCAGTGGCAGGTCAGCGGCACCACACTCACGGAAGACACCTTGCTGGCAGCACTACCGGAACCCAATGCATCGGAGCCTCTGAAACTCGCGGCGGACCAAAGCCTGACAATGGTCGATCTGGAGCACCTTTTGCGGCTGCTGGAAGACGGGGGCTACACGGAAGTGTTGTTGTTAACGGAGCCGGGCGCATGAACACGCCACCCAAAGGCCTCAAGGTTCTGTTTCTGGTGATTGCCGTTTGCACGACGGTGGCCGCCTTGGCGCTCGCAGCGCCTGACAAACCACTGCAACTCCCCACACTGGGAGACAGCGCGGTGAACTCCGCCCCGGCCATTAAAATCAGCCTGGCTGGCCGTCATACCCCGGAGCCTGTTGCAGAGCCCGAGCCGTCTCCTGCTCCCCAACCGGTCGCCAAACCTGAACCCAAACCGAAACCGAAACCTGAACCAGAGCCAGAGCCAGAGCCAGAGCCAGAGCCAGAGCCAGAGCCAGAGCCAGAGCCAGAGCCAGAGCTCATTGTCGAGCCGGATCCGGAGCCTGCGCCAGCCCCGATTGAACCCTCCGAACCGGAAACCGAGAAAGCACCAACCACAGAGACTGCGGTGTCTTCCGGTGAAGAAGGTCAGGCCGAACAGCAACAGACATCAGTGCCACTTCAAACTGCGGGCAGTGCGTCGGAAATCCAGAGTTATCTGAACAAACTCAGCCGGCATTTGGCCCGCTACTACAACTACCCCCGAAGAGCGCGCCGCCTCGGCCAGCAGGGCGCTCCGGTTGTGGTATTCGAGTTCCGTCGGGATGGTTCGCTAGTTGACCACTCGCTGCGCGACAGTTCCGGTCACACCCTATTGGATGACGCAGCGATGCAAATGTTGGCTAAGGCTGCGCCCTTACCGAAAGTTCCCGCGGAAATGCGCGGCGAAAGCTTCACCTATGCATTACCGGTTCGCTTCCAGCTGCGCTGACTCCACTCCCCGTCGATCGGCGCGGGCAACTTTTCGCCTGATCAGCAAGTGTTCGCCCACCCTCTAAGCAATCACTTGCCTAGCCGATTGCCTACGCCACCGACAAACGCCACAAATCATTGTTTTTGAAATGATTAACCAATCTGGCACGGTCCTTGTTATCGATAATCGCGTCCAGGGATTACCCAAAGGACCATTATTCATTCACACGTCATGGAGCAGACTATGCCAACTCCTTGTTATATCAGTATCGAAGGTAAAACTCAGGGCAACATCACCGCTGGTGCATTCACTTCGGATTCCGTAGGCAACATCTACGTTGAAGGTCACGAAGACGAAGTTCTGGTTCAGGAATTCAGCCACGTTGTTACCGTTCCGACTGACCCTCAGTCTGGCCAGCCTTCCGGCCAGCGCGTGCACAAACCCTTCAAATTCACCTCCGCTCTGAACAAGTCCACCCCGCTGATGTACAACGCTCTTGCCTCTGGTGAAATGCTGCCGAAAGTCGAGCTTAAGTGGTACCGCACTTCCGTAGAAGGGAAACAGGAGCATTTCTTCTCCACCATCCTGGAAGATGCCACCATCATCGACATCGACTGCAACATGCCCCACTGCCAGGACACCGCCAACGCTGACTTCACTCAGCTGGTGACCGTGTCTTTGTCCTACCGCAAGGTGACCTGGGAGCACGCCGTTGCCGGTACTTCCGGTGCTGACGACTGGCGCTCGCCGATCGAGGCCTGATTCCTCGCGTTCGGTTTCACCAAAACGGCTGGCCTTTGTGCTGGCCGTTTTTGATTGAGCCCACAAGCCTTCCTGACTAACATGCTCCCTGACGCTCGGGGATCTCATGTCCAACTCCATACACACAAGCAAGACAATTGGCACTCTCATGTGCCACGCCACCCGGAACATTCTCTGGCAGCCGGCCAGGGATTGGGTGCGCGAGCGTAATAGCCGGGCAGACTTGGTATTGCGGGTCGGTTCCGGACAAGCCACCTATCACCGCTACGACCCACGCACCAAACAACACCTGATTAATTACGGCGTGCGCATGATTGCCGCCAAACGCCAGCCGGAAACGGCCCAAGGCTGGCTGTCTACCCGGGAAATTCGTGAGCGAGGCTATTTCGATGGGGAAGTCAGTGAATTGAACCTGCTGGCGCATACCTGCTGCCATGAATTTGCCCATCTTCTGCAATACAGCGCCGGGCAGCGGCGCTACGGTTCGGTTCACAACCGGCAGTTCTATGAGGTGCTGGACCAGCTACACGCCAGCGGTGCCGCCGATGCGACACGGCAGTTTCTGAAAGAACAGGCGAACAAAGCAGAACTCGTGCTATCTCGCGACGTCTTTGAAATGCATAACCCGCATCTGCAAAGCAGTCAGTGGCAAGTAGGCGAGCATGCGCGTTTCGGAACTGGCCGCAAGCAGCAACAAGGCAAAATCATCCGTGTTAACCGAAAAACCTGCACCGTCGAGATCTCTCACCAGCCCCGGAATCTGCTGTATCGGGTGCCTTTCGCCCTGTTAAAGCCTCTAGACTGACTGGCTGGTGTCCTCGGTGTCTTGTTCAAGGGCCGAATTGAGCAGGGCCTGCACTTCCGGCAGGCAGGAGCCACAGTTGCTACCACATTTCAGTGTGGTTCCTAGCGCTTCCACACTGTTACAACCCTCACCAATGGCGCGCAAAATAGCGTTTTCGCCGACCTGGAAACAACTGCACACCAACGCGCCGGCAGGCTCTATGTCCGCACTTCCTGCCGCAAGCAGAGACCACCGGTGTTCAAGCTCAAAGCCAGCGTCGGCGAAACATTGATCCAGCCATTCCACTCCGGGCATGGAGCTGGCTTCGGACTCCACCAGAAGCACTGCCTCCAACCGGTTTTCTTTTAACCATACCGCGCGAAACGTACCTTTCGATTCGTCCTCCATGACGAGCTCCGGCTCACGCCCGAAACACTGCCAGCCCAATTCGCTCCAGTCTGCCCGGTGCTTACCCGCCAGCCACCATCCGGTGCTACTGGGTAGCACCTGGCGGCTCCAATAATCAAAGGCCGCCGCCATCGGCGTAGGCAAGTCCGTCTGGCCCCACGGCTGTATCAGCCGGGCCTGCCACTGGGCGGTCAGCGGTTTGATGGCCGCGATGCCATACTTACTCTCAGGCTGACCGGATACTGGGTCGACCGTTGCAGCCATGAGTTCAGACGCCAAAGCCGACGATGCAAACTGGCCGTTCCAATGGATTGGAACAAACACTTCCCCCGGCCTTTGGCCGACAGTACCCCGAACACGGCCGACGAACTGGCCTGACGGCCCGGTCAGGGTGGCCAGCCCTCCCTCTGACAGCCCGAAACGCGCCACATCATCCGGATGGGCCTCAATGAACGGCTCCTCCCGGTGCGCAAACAGCTTCGACGCCAGTCCGGTGCGGGTCATGGTGTGCCATTGATCCCGGATGCGACCGGAGTTCACTACCAGCGGGTAACTAGCCTCCGGTTGCTGGCCAGCCGGCCGCGCCTGAACCGGCACCAGCCGGGCACGGCCATCTGGCGTGGGAAAATGACCGTCGCTGAACAAACGAGCCGTCGACTCAAAACCGCCAGACTCAGTGTTACTAACGGGCCACTGAATCGGCTGCATCTGTTCGTAGCCATCGTCAGTAAGGCTTGCCAGCGCAGCGATGTTGAACATCCGGTCACCGGTATTGCCAACCCCCGACAAGGTTGCATGTTCCCGGAAGATGTCCGCGGGTTTTCGGTAACTAAACGCCTGTGTGTGGCCTAGAGCCTGCCCAACCTCGCTGATAATCTGCCAATCGGGCTTCACTCCGGTCGAGAGCGGAAGAAACCGGCGTTGCCGTGATATTCGCCGCTCTGAGTTGGTGACGGTGCCATCTTTCTCACCCCAGCCAGCCGCTGGCAAAAGAATATCAGCGAAGTTGATGGTATCCGTTTCACTCACACAGTCTGAAACGATCACAACGTCGCAACGCGCTAAGGCCTCCCGAACCCGCGCGCTCTCGGGCAGACTGACAGCGGGATTGGTGCCCATAACCCACAGTACTTTGATCTCGCGCCGGTGTACCGCCTCAAACAGATCCACCGCTTTGAGTCCCGGCCCATCCGCCAGCTTATCCGTCTGCCAATAGTCCGCCATGCGCTGTCGGGCGCCCGGCGTGTCATAATCCATGTGGGCGGCCAGCGTGTTCGCCAGCCCCCCCACTTCACGCCCTCCCATGGCGTTTGGTTGCCCGGTCAATGAGAAGGGACTGGCACCGGGCTTTCCGATGCGGCCGGTCGCCAGATGGCAATTGATGATGGCATTACCTTTGTCCGTGCCGGCAATTGACTGGTTGATGCCCTGCGAGAATGCTGTGACGGTTCGCTCCGTTTCCGCAAACCACTGATAAAAGGTTTCCACATCCTTCACCGCCAGATCGCACCCTTGGGCAACCGCCGCGGTGTCAGGCGCTGACAATCTTGCCTCTTCAAGAGTGCTCTCCAGCCCGCTGCAGTGCTGCCTCAGGTATTCCACATCCAGCACCTGCTGTTCATCCAGCCACACCAGGAGTCCATTGAAGAGCAGGGTATCGGTACCGGGCCGGAGTTTCAGATGCAAATCCGCCAGTTCACTTGTTGCGGTTTGCCGGGGGTCGATGACCACCACCTTGCGGCCAGCCCGATGCGCCGCCTTCATCCGCTGATACAACACCGGGTGCGCCCAAGCCGCGTTACTGCCAGCCAACACCAACAGGTCCGCCAACTCCAGATCTTCATAACAACCCGGCACACAATCTTCGCCGAAAGCCCGTTTATGGGCCGCCACCGCAGACGACATACACAGCCTCGAGTTGGTATCCACGTGGGGTGTGCCGATAAAGCCCTTCGCCAGCTTATTGGCTGCATAGTAGTCTTCAGTCAGAAGTTGACCGGACAAGTAAAAGGCTACCGACCCTGGCCCATGGTTCCTCACGGCATCGCTGATGGCTGAGGCGACACGAGCGATAGCATGCCCCCAATCAACCTCTTTGCCGTCAACTCTGGGACCAAAGGATCGTTCGCTATCGGTAGCCAACGTTTCGTGCAGCGCCGAACCTTTCACACACAAACGGCCCTGATTCGCCGGGTGACGGCGATCGCCCTCAACACCGTCCACTCGGGCCAGGACGCCGCAGCCTACACCGCAATACGGGCAAGTGGTCGCAGTGGGTATCGACGTATTCTGGTGACGGCTCACAGTGTGTCCTCTTTGTTGGCTTTTTACCTATTCGACTTGCCCTGTCTGAAGCAATTTAAGGGCCATCCCTTGTACACCGCACCAACGCAAGGTTCCGTCTCTGGAAAACGATTCACGTTGGTGCAAAGCGCCCATTCTTGCACCAGAACACGACAAACCGAGGTGACGGACCATCATCTACCTAAGCACCACCAACCCATCTGAGCACCGTTATCTCAAGGGTTTTCCGGAGCTGGCACAGCTTGTGCTGAAAACTCTGTGAATCACTAAAACAAATCAGCACTCTATTCAGGCAAAGGCGCCTGCTTTCCGGAAACGGAGGGCAGGCGCTTTTGCGTTATTAAAGGGGTGCTGACTATTCAGAGCGAGCGACATCATGGCAAGAACCCCGAAACACCTAAGGTCCGGTATAACGGCACTGCTGTTGGGATTGGCTTCATTGGCACACGGCGAGATTGGGCCGGCAGAAAAGCCGGACCTCAAGCTGGGCTTCATCAAGCTTACCGACATGGCGCCTCTGGCGATCGCCTGGGAACAAGGGTACTTCCTTGATGAAGGCCTGTTTGTTGAACTGGAAGCCCAAGCTAATTGGAAGGTCTTGCTGGATCGCGTCATCACCTCCGAGTTGGACGGTGCCCACATGCTCGCTGGTCAGCCTCTCGGTGCATCCATCGGGTACGGCACGCAAGCCAATATCATCACGGCCTTCAGCATGGACCTTAACGGCAACGGCATCACCGTATCCGATGCCGTCTGGGAAACCATTAAACCCCAGCTTGCCGACGAAGGTGGCAAACCGGCGCATCCGATCAGCGCGGCAACCCTGAAGCCCATCATCGACGAGTACCGGGACCGAGGCGAGCGCTTCAAAATGGGCATGGTTTTCCCGGTCTCAACTCATAATTATGAGCTACGGTACTGGCTCGCAGCAGGTGGCCTGAACCCCGGCTTTTACGCGCCTCAGCGAGGCGACACCAGCGGCACGCTGGAAGCCGACGTACACCTGTCCGTGACGCCCCCGCCACAGATGCCCGCGACGATGGAAGCCGGCACCATTCAAGGCTATTGCGTCGGTGAACCCTGGAATCAGCAAGCGGTATTCAAAGGCATCGGCGTACCGGTGATCACCGATTTCGAAATCTGGCCCAACAACCCGGAGAAAGTCTTTGGGGTCACGGCCGAGTGGGCGGAAAAGTACCCGAATACCCATCTGCGACTGCTGCGCGCCCTGATCCGCGCTGCGCACTGGCTAGACCAGGACAATAACGCCAACCGGGCCGAAGCGGTCAGCATTCTTTCACAGTCGAGCTATGTGGGTGCCGACCGGGAGGTCATTGCCAACTCCATGACGGGAACCTTTGAGTACGAGAAAGGGGATATCCGAGAGGTGCCCGATTTCAACGTCTTCTTCCGCTACCACGCGACTTACCCGTATCCATCCGATGCCATTTGGTATCTGTCGCAGATGCGTCGCTGGGGCCAGATTCCTGAACCCAAGTCCGATAGCTGGTACATGGACACCGCCGCAAAAGTATACCGGGGTGACATTTACGCTCAGGCAGCCCAATCACTTGTCGACGACGGTCTGATGGCCGCCAGCGACTTCCCGGATTTTTCCGGAGAAAACTTCAAGCGTCCGCACCAGGGCACGTTAATCGACGGTGTCCCGTTCACTCCGGAAACACCCAACGCTTACATCGATCGTTTCGAGATCGGCCTGAAAGCTGACCAGACGCCTTAAGGGGGAATGCAGATGAATTCGTTAACCGGAAAACTCGGTCAATCTATGAGCTTCAGCCTCAGGCAGCTGTTTGAGAACTTTTCGCCAGCGAATCTAGCGTCATCAGGCCGCCAATTGATACTCCCCTTTATTGGCATTTTGGTGTTCGTGGGTTTCTGGCATCTCGCTGCGCCTCAGGTCGACACGTCATTGGGCGCTTTCCCCGGACCGGCGCAGGTCTGGGAACAAACCGGCCAGCTGTGGCAGGAACACTCCGAACAGCGGGCCAAAGCCGACCGATTCACCACCATGCAAGAAGAACGCAACGCGCGCATTCTGGCGGATAATCCGGACGCCGAAGTTCGCATCCGCGACTACCCTGGCGCGCCGACCTTCATCGATCAAATTGGCACCAGCTTGGTGACGGTACTCTCGGGTTTTCTTGTCGCGGCACTGATCGCCGTTCCCCTGGGCATCGTGTTCGGGCTAAACCGGCACTTTCAGGCGGCGGTGAACCCACTGATCCAGATCTTCAAACCCGTGTCGCCCCTGGCCTGGCTACCACTGGTTACCATGGTGGTTTCCGCCACCTATGTCAGCGACGACCCGATGTTTGAGAAATCCTTTCTGACCTCGATGATCACCGTCACCCTATGCAGCTTATGGCCCACACTGATCAACACCAGCGTTGGCGTAACAGCGGTTAACCCGGATCTGCTGAACGTGTCTCGGGTGCTCAACCTGTCGTTCTGGAGCCATGTTCGCAAAGTGGTCCTGCCATCATCGATACCGATGATTTTCACCGGGCTGCGGGTGTCTCTCGGGATTGCCTGGATGGTTCTGATCGCCGCTGAAATGCTGGCGCAAAGCCCGGGACTGGGCAAATTTGTCTGGGACGAATTCCAGAATGGCAGCAGCCAATCACTCAGCCGCATTATGGTGGCGGTGCTCGCCATCGGGTTTATCGGATTTATTCTGGATCGAGTGATGCAGTTGATTCAACGAAAGGTGGCCTGGAACGAAGGACGCTGAATACGACTCTGTGAATCTGACTCCGGAAGAGGCCGGTCTCGGCACTCCGCAAGCGAATAAGGGGAATTCCATGGCTAAGTTACATCTTGAATTGACGGGCGTTGAAATGGCGTTTGATACGGCAAAAGGGCCATTCATTGCGCTGGATAACGTGAACCTGAAAATACAAAAGGGCGAATTTGTTTCACTGATTGGCCACTCCGGTTGTGGCAAATCCACTGTACTCAATATCGTGGCCGGGCTCTTGCAAGCCTCCAAAGGCGGCTGCGTGCTGGACGGGCATGAAGTGAACTCTCCCGGCCCGGAGCGCGCTGTGGTGTTTCAGAACCACGCACTGATGCCTTGGCTGACGGTTTATGAGAATGTCGAGCTGGCGGTACGCCAGGTGTTCAAAAAGACGATGGGCCGGCAGGAGCGTAAAGAGTGGATTATGCACAATCTGGAACTGGTCAATATGGCCCACGCTGCCAGCAAGCGGCCCGGTGAAATTTCCGGCGGCATGGCCCAGCGAGTGGGCATAGCCCGGGCCTTGGCCATGAAGCCAAGCGTGCTATTGATGGATGAGCCGTTCGGGGCACTGGACGCGCTGACCCGGGCCCATCTTCAGGACTCGTTGATGGACATCCAGCAGGAATTAAACAATACCGTGATCATGATCACCCACGACGTCGACGAAGCCGTGTTGCTGTCTGACCGCATCATTATGATGACCAATGGGCCGTCAGCGACCGTCGGTGAGGATTTGCGAATCGACTTGCCCCGGCCTCGCGACCGGGTCGCTCTGGCGGACAACCCCCAGTACGTTCATTACCGTCAGGAAGTACTTTCATTCCTGTACGAAAAACAGCGAAAGCTTGAAACCATCAACACCCGTCGAAGCAGCCCGCAAAAGGCGTTTGCTGACACCTCCCCGGCCAAGGCCAGGGCATAATCCAATCCCGGGTTCTGCCCCAGTAGGGCCCGGGGGTCCGCACTCAAGTCAACACGTTCGCCATGGAGATGAGCGCACGCGCCACCTCCGGCAAGCGCTTACCCTGGTCCATTGCCAACTTGCGTAACACCCGGTGAGCCTCATCGTCATCAATCTTGCGGTGCTCCATCAAAAGCAGAACCGCCTTTTCCTGAACCCGCCGGTCCTCTAGCGCTTCTTTCGCACTTTGCAGCTCCTCAGACATCTGCTGCAAACGTTGGTTCTGTTCCTGAATCAAATCCAGGATCGACCGGCTCCCCTGCACCCCTTCCTCAAGGGAAGCCAACAGCGTTGCCTGATCAGCCAATGAACTCCGAGCCTCGGCATAACGTTCCACACAACGATGGTGAAAGGCACTTTCGACCGAATCCTCAATCTTTTTCAGATCGTCCATGCGTTCCGTCATCAACATAAACCAACGTTCCGCCAACTTCGGGTCCAGGGGTTTGTAGGGCCCAACCGACACACCGATCTGGCGCAGCCGTTCTATCTCAAGCTCCCGCGGATGCTCGCGAAGCTGCTGCCAAAGCGCAAGACTGCCCTTAGGAGCGTGGGCAACGAACACCTCAAAACAACGATCCTGCGCCTCGAAAAGGTGCGCCATGCGCCGTGACAGTGCACGATCAAAGTGTCCTCGGGCAAAACCGTTCGAGCCAGCCGCCCGTTCCTGTCCGCAATACTCTTTCCCGGTCATCACATGAACCATGGCAACGAGGAGGCCCGCAATCGACGGTTCCACAACGGTCTCTGCCGCCTCGCAAACCACCGTAATCAGTTGATGAATGGTCTCACCAAACCAATCGACAACCTCTTCTGCCGCGATCCCCTGCTGCTCAATTCGCTGGCGAACGCCTGCAAGCTGCCCCAAGCCATGCAGTGCACTGGCAATATGGCTAAGCAAAGGACTGCTGACCGGATGGCCGATCAACTCTTGCTGGATATCGCTCAAGGCCTGGTCGAAGTCGGCTGCGTGCTTGTCCGTCTGCTGGAGAATGGCAGCTCGCTCACCCGCACACTGCTGACCGTCCGACCCCAGATATAGACTGGTGACACCTCGCTCACGCTGCAAACCATGGATCAGGTGCCCAACGCTCTGCACCAATCGTCCCATCAACAAAAAGTACTCCAGACTTCGGACTTCGCATTGCCGCGAAGCGATCAGGAAGTCAGCCGCGGTGGCAGTCTGTGATCGAGCTGAACCGGATGTCTTGCTCACGTTATTGCTCCTGTTGTTGCACCAGCTGACAGGTTTCAGGCAATGCTGCCTCTGTCCACCAACGCTTATTCACATAGCTGAACCTAAAACTGAGCAATTAACAGACCAGCCTCTGAGGCCCCATCTTCGGGCATCACGCCCTACCAAAGGGCAGCCCTTACAAAAAATCCACAAACCAATATTTTTAAGTCATTGAAATATATAGCCTTAAAAAACTGGCACGGAGATCGCATTAGGTAAATCAAGGACGAAACTTCGGCCACGGTTGGCTGAACACTTGATCATTGTTGTTGGCATTGGCGCCGGTTCATCGTGCTTTCTCAGGAAAGCGGGATGCCGGCGTTTTTTTTGGAATCCGGAAAGGGGCTCATTATGACCGCAACCGAAAACGCTCCCTTGGTGATCTGCGGCCACGGCATGGTGGCTCAGCGCTTGATCGAGCAACTCGTCGCGAATGGTCATCCTTTCAGCAAGATTGTGGTTTTCAACGGAGAACCGGTTTCGGCCTACAACCGCATCCAGCTGTCCTCCCTGCTGGCCAATGAAATCACTGAGACAGACCTTGTCCTCAAGCCCGATGATTGGTTCTCACAGCACCGGATCCAAGTGCACAACCACACACCGGTCACTCGTATTGATGTTGAACAACGCCAAATCGAGACTGCGCATGGCCATGTACAGCCCTATAGCAAGCTGATACTGGCAACCGGTTCGAGTCCGTCCACCCTTGGCATACCGGGCGAAGGTCTCGACGGTGCGCTGATGTTTCGCAGCTTAGCGGACACCCGATCGCTGGTCGAAAAAGCCGGCAACGACCAACGCGCCGTCGTGATCGGTGGCGGTTTTCTGGGACTCGAAGCGGCCGAAGGCCTGCGCGCAAGGGGCATGGCGGTGACGGTGCTACACCGAAGCAATCGCATTTTGAACCGGCAACTGGACCCCACCTCCGGCGATATGCTGAAGACCCTGTTAGAGCGTCGCGGCCTTAACATTTTGACCGGTTACGCGCCGAAAGCACTGCTCGGAAAAAAACAGGTGCGGGCGGTTCAACTGCAAGACGATACCGTGCTCTCCACCGATCTGGTGGTGATCGCCACGGGCATTGTTCCGAACACGAAACTAGCTGCCGCAGCCGGCTTACGCTGTGACCGAGGCATCTGCGTTGATCGCCAGATGCGCACATCCGATTCCTCCATCTACGCACTTGGGGAGTGCAGTCAATTCGGCAACGAGACGTTCGGTCTGGTTGAACCGGGCTTTCATCAGGCACAAGTCCTCGCCGAGCACCTCTGCCGGCATGAGGATGGTCAAGGCTTTGAACCGATTGAAATACCCACACGCCTGAAGATCAGCGGCATTCCCATTTACTCCTGTGGCTGCGTAGAACCGGGCCCGGACACCCAAACCATTCAATGGCGCGACGGCCCCAAGCACCGCTATGGCCGCTTGTTTATCGAACAGGACCGTTTGGTCGGTGCCCTGTTGCTCGGCGACACCGCGAACGGCGCTTGGTACACCGATCTGATTCGCAGCGCCCAAGACATTACCGACTACCGAAGCGCCATCGCTTTCGGCAAACCCTATTGTGAAGCAGCAGCATGAACGCTGCCTTGGGAGAGGAACATACCATGAGTAAACAAACCTTGATCGTGATTGGCAACGGCATGGTCGGCCATCATTTTCTTGAGCAATTCGTCCAGACCCCTGCGGCGGAGTCGTTCCAGATTCTCGTTTTTGGCGAAGAGAAACAACTGGCCTATGATCGGGTTCACCTGTCTGAATACTTCACAGGCTCCAGCCACGCTGACCTGGCGATGGGCACAGCCGATTGGTACGAAGACAACGGCATCGACCTCCACTTGAATGAGCAGGTCACCACCATCGACCGCTGCAATCGGGTGGTCAGTACGCCTAAAGGCGTCTATCAGTATGACCAGTTGGTACTCGCGACCGGATCCTATCCTTTCGTACCGCCGATTGCCGGCAATGAGCACGACGGCTGTTTTGTGTACCGCACGCTGGAAGATCTGGACGCCATTCGTGCCAGTGCCAGCGAGGCCAAAACCGGTGTCGTAGTGGGCGGAGGCCTGCTGGGACTGGAAGCCGCCAACGCCCTAAAGAGCCTTGGCTTGCAAGCCAGTGTGGTGGAATTCGCCCCTCGTCTGATGCCCGTTCAACTGGATGACCAAGGCGGCGCCTTGCTACGACACAAGATCGAAGAGTTAGGCGTTCAAGTGCATACCGGGAAGGCAACCAACGCCATCGTGCCGGGCCATGAAGCCCGCTTGCGTATGAATTTCTCCGATGATAGCCACCTCGAAACCGACTTGATTGTGTTCTCCGCCGGCATCCGGCCTCAGGACACGCTTGCCCGGGATTGCGGTCTCGAGATTGGGGAGCGCGGTGGCATCGTCATTACCAATCAATGCACCACCTCCGACCCCCACATTCATGCGATCGGCGAGTGCGCGCTGTGGAACAACCGTATCTTTGGGTTGGTAGCACCGGGCTACACCATGGCCCGGACGCTCGCGGCGGCCCTCAATAACGACAGCGAGGCCGCTTTCACCGGTGCCGACATGAGTACAAAACTGAAACTCCTGGGTGTGGATGTCGGCTCTATTGGCGATGCTCACGGCCAAACAGCCGGCGCGCGCAATATCCGCTTCCACGATGAGCAGACCGGCCACTACCGGCGCATGGTCGTCAGTCAGGACGGCCAGAAGCTCTTGGGCGCCATTCTGGTAGGCGACAACAGCCACTACGATACTCTGCTGCAATACGCGCTCAACGGGCTGGACTTACCCAGCAATCCGGAAGTGCTGATTCTGCCAGAAAGCGAGGGCGGAACGCCCACCCTCGGTGCCGATGCACTGCCCGATACGGCGTCCATCTGCTCGTGCCACAACGTCACTAAAGGCGATATCTGTAGTGCTCTCGATGCCGGTTGCACAGACCTCGGAGGAGTAAAGGCCGAGACCAAAGCCAGCACCGGCTGCGGCGGCTGTACGGCACTCCTGAAAAAGGTGGTCGACAGCGAACTGGAGAAGCGGGGCGTAGAAGTCTGCACCGATCTCTGCGAGCACTTCGCCTACACCCGTCAGGAACTTTTCCATCTGGTTAAAGTAAACGGCATTCGCTCCTTCCGCGGGCTGCTCAATCAATACGGTCAGGGTCAGGGCTGTGACATCTGCAAACCCACGGTGGGCTCTATTCTCGCCAGTTGCTGGAACGATCACATTCTGGCCACCGATCATGTGCCTTTGCAGGACACCAATGACACGTTCATGGCCAACATGCAGAAGAACGGCACCTATTCCATCGTGCCGCGCATTCCTGGCGGCGAGATCACGCCGGACAAGCTGATTGTGCTGGGTGAGGTAGCCAAGGAATACGACTTGTATACCAAAATCACTGGCGGTCAACGGGTTGATCTGTTCGGGGCCACCTTGAGCGAGTTGCCGGAAATCTGGGAAAAGCTGATCGCTGCGGGTTTCGAGACCGGCCATGCCTATGGCAAGTCGCTGCGTACAGTGAAGTCCTGTGTTGGCAGTACCTGGTGCCGTTATGGCGTGCAGGACAGTGTCGGCATGGCGATCCTGCTAGAGAGCCGCTACAAGGGCCTGAGAGCGCCTCACAAGGTGAAGATGGGGGTGTCGGGCTGCACTCGGGAGTGTGCCGAGGCGCAAAGCAAGGATTTTGGGGTGATTGCCACGGAGAAGGGCTGGAACTTGTATGTGTGCGGCAATGGCGGCATGCGGCCCCGGCACGCGGACCTGTTCGCGACAGATTTGTCCGATGAAGAGCTGATTCAAGCGATTGACCGGGTTGTGATGTTCTATGTCCGGACGGCGGATCGGTTGCAGCGGACCAGTGTCTGGCTGGAGAACCTTGAAGGCGGCTTGGAGTATCTGAAGCAGGTGGTGCTGGAGGACAGTCTGGGTATTGGTGCAGAGCTGGAGCAGCACATGGCTGAGATTGTCGACACCTATCAGTGTGAGTGGAAGACGGCGGTTGAGGATCCGGAGAAGCGTAAGCGCTTCCGGGAGTTTGTGAATGCGCCGGAGCAGAAGGACCCGGTGCAGCAGTGGACTTCAGAGCGTGGGCAACGTCGGCCTGTTTTGGAGTTGGTTTCTTCGTAGCCTGTTTTGGTTTTGGGAGGCGGAGCAAGGAGGCCGGGGGGCCTTTTCTTCTGTGAAAAAGAACTCGCTTCGCTCAGACATCATTTTCCCGGCCAGAAAAGGCCCCCCAGCCCCCGTGCTCACAGACATTGGTGAAATACTAGGAAAAGAAACTGGAGAGAACCTATGAAAGCTCAGACTCGTTGGGATGTAGCTTGTACCGTTACAGACTTGGTACCGGATTCAGGCATTGCGGTTTGGACGAAAGACGGGCCGATTGCGGTGTTTTATTTGCCGCATCGGTTACCGGCGCTGTTCGCGGTCAGCCATACCGACCCGTTCAGTGGATCAAACGTGTTAGCGCGGGGGATTACCGGGGATGTGAATGGTGAGCCGGTGGTGGCTTCGCCGTTATATAAGCAGCATTTCAGTTTGCGCTCTGGGCTCTGTCTCGAGGACGACAGCGTGCAGCTTAAGACTTACCCTGTGCTGCTGGACGGTGATCGAATTCTGTTGGAGCTTCCTGTTTCGGTCGGTCGCGCAGAATTCCAGGCAGCCTGATGCGGGCATTTCAAGGCGCTTGACCAGGTGTGGTGCCGCGTATAGTCTGCGGCAAACCCCCGCGGATTCGGAGTGCCCCAGGTTATGGAAGATCACAGCCAGTTTCGTTTGTTGTCGGAACGGCGGTTTGCACCGTTTTTTGTCACCCAGTTTGCGGGTGCGTTTAACGACAATCTGTTCAAAAATGCTCTTTTGTTGCTGGTGACCTATAACGCCGGTGGGCTGTTTGGGCTGTCTTCCAGCGTGGTGGTCAATCTGGCCGCCATGCTCTTCATCCTGCCGTTCTTCTTGTTTTCTGCCGTCGCCGGCCAGATTGCAGACCGCTATGAGAAATCCGGAATCATTCGCTGGGTCAAGTTCGCGGAGGTCGCGATCATGGCCGTGGCCGCGGTCGGGCTGTGGTTTGGCTGGCATGAGATGTTGTTACTGCTGCTGTTTTTGATGGGCGTCCAGTCCGCTTTTTTTGGTCCGGTTAAGTACGCGATTCTTCCCCAAGCTTTGGATAACTCGGAGTTAGTGGGCGGCAACGCGCTGGTGGAGATGGGCACCTTCGTCGCTATTTTGCTCGGAACGCTGGTAGCCGGGGTGATGATGAAAGCGCCTTTGCCGGGGCCGATGATCGCCATCGCGGTGTTGGTAGTTGCCGGGACAGGCCTGTTTTCTGCGTTGAAAATACCCAAGGCCGAGGCTGCGGCACCGGATCTGAAGATCAGCTTCAGCCCGTTGAAAGAAACCTGGAAGCTGATGGCCATTGCCAAAGAAAACCACAACGTGCTGTTGAGCGTTGTGGCCATTTCCTGGTTCTGGTTTTTGGGTGCCGCCTACCTGACCCAGTTCCCCGGCTTCGCCAAGGATGAACTGCTCGGTGATGAAACCGTGGTCACGGTTCTTTTAGCCATTTTTACGGTCGGTATCGCGGTGGGCTCCATGATTTGTGAGCGAATGTCCCGCCACAAGGTGGAGTTGGGCATTGTCCCCATTGGTTCATTGGGGCTGAGTCTGTTCGGTATTGATCTCTACCTGAACATGCCCGCACAGCCGGTACCCTCCGACTGGTGGGTGATCTTCACCGATGGCAATTACCGCCGGGTCGCACTGGATCTGTTGGGCATTGGTGTCTCCGGTGGCCTGTTTATCGTGCCGCTGTACGCCTTCGTTCAGCAGGAAACCCCGCCAGAAACCCGGGCCCGCGTGATTGCGGCGCTGAATGTGTTCAATGCCCTGTTTATGGTGGCCAGTGCACTGTTGGGCATGTTGGTGCTCGGCGTGATCGGGCTCAGCATTCCAGAGTTTTTCCTGGTGTTGTCGATCATGAATCTGATGGTCGCGGCCTTCGTGTACCAGCAGGTACCGGAGTTCGCGTTGCGTTTTGTGATCTGGATGATGTCGCACACGATCTACCGGGTTAAACACCACAATCTGGACCGGATTCCGGAAGAGGGGGCGGCGCTGCTGGTGTGCAATCACGTGTCCTATATGGACGCACTGGTGATCGCCGGCGCGGTGCGTCGTCCGGTTCGCTTTGTGATGGACCACCACATTTTTGCCACGCCGGTGATGGGCACCTTCTTCCGGATGGCCAAAACCATCCCGATCGGCTCGAAAGCGAAGGTACCGGAAATCTACGAAGCGGCGTTTGATAAAATCGACGAGGAACTGGCAGCCGGCAACCTGGTGTGCATTTTTCCGGAAGGTCGACTGACTTCGGATGGCGAAGTCGCTGCGTTCAGGGCCGGGGTGGAGCTGATTTTACAGCGTCGGCCAGTGCCGGTGGTGCCTCTCGCCCTTCGGGGCCTGTGGGGAAGCTTTTTCAGTCATTGCGGCGGGCCAGCACTCACGCACTTGCCGAAACGCTTCTGGTCACGCATTCATCTTCTTGCCGACGAGCCTGTCCGTCCAGAGGCAGCAACGGCCGAAGCACTGGAAGAAAACGTTAAAACGTTGAGAGGCTCGCACCCCTAACGCGTTTTATCCGGCGACTTGCTTCCTGCGCAAAATCCGACGAGTGTTGGGTCAATCCCGTACAGCGATAATCGCGTTAGAATCGGTTTCAATATCAATAATAAGAGATCTGCCGTGAAGCCTTTGAACCCGACAGACCAACTGTTCCTCTGGTTGGAAAAACGCCAGCAACCAATGCATGTGGGTGGCCTTCAGATTTTTTCGTTTCCGGAGGGAGCTCCGGACGACTATGTTGCCCAGCTGGCCGAGCAACTTCGGAAGCAAGAGCACATCACTCCGCCCTTCAATCAGCGCTTAAGCTATAAGCTGGGCCAACCGGGATGGGTAGAGGATGAGCACCTGGACCTTGAGCATCACTTTCGCTTTGAGGCCTTGGCAACCCCCGGGCGTATCCGGGAACTGCTGTCGTTTGTGTCGGCCGAGCATTCGCACCTTATGGACCGGGAGCGGCCCATGTGGGAAGTGCATCTGATTGAAGGCCTGAAAGACCGGCAGTTTGCGCTCTACACGAAAGTTCACCACTCATTGGTAGATGGTGTCTCCGCCATGAAAATGGCCATTCGAATGCTCAGTGACAACCCGCAAGAAACCAACATGGCACCAATTTGGGCCATGCCAGAGCGCAGTCGATCCGGAGCAAGCGACCGCTCGACATCCCTGTGGAGCAGCGTGGCGCATTTGTTGGGAAATTCCGGCCGACAACTCAACACCATTCCAGCGGTAGCAAAAGAGCTACTAAAGACCATCAATCAGGCCCGTAAAGACCCGGCCTATGACTCCATTTTCCACGCGCCCCGAAGCGTGCTGAACCAGAAGATCACGGGGTCGCGCCGTTTTGCAGCGCAGTCCTATGACTTGAAGCGCATTAAAGCCGTGTGCTCAGCCTACGAAACGACCGTTAATGATGTTGTGACCGCCATGTCTGCGTCGGCCCTGCGCACCTATCTGATCAACCAAGGTGCGCTTCCGGCCAAACCACTGATTGCGATGGTGCCAGTTTCACTACACCGCGACGACAACTCTTCCGGAAACCAAGTCGGGGTGATTCTCGCCAACCTGCATACCGACCTCGCGGACCCGAGCGAACGGCTGAAGAAAATTCACCAAGGCATGCAAGAAGCCAAACAGCGCTATCGCCAGATGTCACCCGAAGAGATTATTAACTACACAGCCCTGACCCTGGCACCCGCAGCCTTCCATTTGCTAACCGGCATGGCACCCAAGTGGCAAACCTTTAACGTGGTCATTTCTAACGTCCCGGGGCCGAACACCCCCCGTTACTGGAACGGCGCCAAGCTGGAGGGTATGTATCCTGTATCCATCGCCATGGATCGCCTAGCGTTGAACATGACCCTGACCAGCTACAACGATCAAATCGAATTTGGCCTGATCGGATGCCGGCGTACCTTGCCAAGCCTTCAACGAATGCTGGATTACCTAGAGGACGGTTTGGCGGAGCTTGAAGCTGCCGCCGGCCTGTAATCAACTCAAGCGGAGGTTACTGTTCCGCTCGGAAATCTGGCTGTTGAGGGTCCAGAAATCGTACAGCACCCCGATGAAAAACAAACCACCAGTAAACAAGTAAATGATGCCCGTTATCCACTTACCCATGTACATACGGTGCACACCAAAAACACCTAGGAAGGTGAGCAATATCCAGGCGATGTTATAGTCGGTTTGGCCTTCCTGAAACCGGCTATCGGCTTCACGGTCCATCGCCGGTATCAGAAACAAGTCGATGATCCAACCAATCAAAAACAAGCCCAACGTAAAGAACCAGATGGTGCCGGTAATGGGCTTGCCGTAATAAAACCGGTGTGAACCCAAAAACCCGAAAATCCAGAGTAGGTAACCAATAATCTTACTGTGGGTATTCCCGCTTTCGATCATGTTTGTCTGCATCCTCCCGGATGTTTGCTATAAATTGGTTTCTGTTGAAGGTTCCGAAAAGCTCGCACCTAATTATCTGCGCCACCTTTCATGACTACCTCACCTTGACGCCACAAACGCCATTCCCCGGGCTGGTAAATGTCCCATTTTTCATCGGTGGTTAAAGGTTCGGTGACGATCACGCTGACCACATCGTTTCGGGTGGTTTCCGCTTCGAAATCGATGGTCACATCGGTGTCTTTCAATCGCGCGGGGCCAAAAGGGGCTCGGCGGGTGATGCTGGCCATCTTGGTGGTGCAATAGGTGAACAGCCAATCACCGTTGCTCAGCAACAGATTAAACACACCTTGGCTGGCGTAATGCGAAGACAATTTGACCAACCGTTCAACCATCTGCTCCAAGCTGTCGTCCCGGTCGCAATGGCTGCGCAGATGATTAAGCATGTCGCAGAATAACGCCTCGCTGTCGGTACTGCCGACCGGCTCGTAAAAACCCTCCGGTGTCCGAAAGCCGGTGAGCTGACCGTTGTGGGCACACACCCAGTAACGGCCCCAGAGTTCACGAATAAACGGGTGCGTATTGGCCAGGCAGATCTCGCCGACATTGGCTTGCCGGATGTGGCAAAGCGCCACTTCGCTTTTGATCGGATGGGTTTGGACCACTTCGGCAAGACGCGAACTGGCGCTTGCATCGGAGTCGTGGAAGCAGCGAATGCCCTTGCCTTCGTAAAAGGCCACGCCCCAACCATCTTTGTGAGGTCCGGTTTCGCCGCCCCTGCGAGTGAGGCCGGTAAAGCTAAAACACAGGTCTGTCGGGGTATTGGCGCTCATGGCCAGCAGTTCACACATATTTCGGTGGTTCCTCGAGCAAAATCATCGGTCGGCGCAAGCATACCGTATTCAGTCCTCACCTCCAGCCGCAGCATCATTCTCGCGAGCGGGTTGCGCTTTGAACGACGAGGTTACCTGGTTACGGCCGGCCCGCTTGCCCCGGTAAAGATACTGATCGGCCACCGAGAATAGAGTGTCTGTCTGACGACCATCTTCTGGCCATTGCGCCACACCAAACGACGCGGTGACCGCCATATCCGCATTGCCAAGGTTCAACCTTCGGGCGGCTATTCGCTGCCGGAGCTCTTCAATGAGTTCATAGGCGGCGTCAGGCTGAACATCCCGCAAGATCAGGCCGAACTCTTCACCACCCAAGCGGCCAACAAAGTCCGTCACACGCAGCCGTTCCCGCAGGCACTGGCCGATTTCCTGTAGCACATAGTCGCCGGCTTCATGGCCATGGGTGTCGTTGATCACTTTAAAGTGGTCAATATCCATCATCACCAACGCAAAAGCTGCGTTGCTGCGTTCACTTTCAGCGATGGTTCGAGTCAGCGTAGACTGAAAATTCCCACGATTAGCCAACCCAGTCAGTGCATCCGTCTGCGCCACTTCAATCAATCGTTGTTCGGCTTCCTCGCGCCGGGCTTCATACATATACATGAACACCTGCATCAAGCTGCTACACAGCACCATGTTCAGGAAATCAATGACGAAATCGGCCGTACTTAGCCCCTCGATGCCACTCAGGAAAACGACGTATACAACGCAACCCAAGGTCATAAAAGGCACACTAAGCGTCATGCCTTCGCGCCTACCCAACAACAGATAAGCCAGTACAGGCATCATCAACACCCAAACAAACGCCGCCATGGAGGCGTCCGGCAAGAGCATGATGACAATAAAAAATGAGAACAGGATAAACAGATAGCCGTAAACCCAGCGTTCGAAATGCGGAGTGTGATTGATTCTGGCAACACCAACAAAGGCCAAACCGCCAAATACATATTCAACAGCCGATACCCAAGGGTAGCCACTGAACAGCTGAAGAGTGGCGAACACGATGAGAGACAATCCCGTCACCCAAAGCAAAAACCGAGCGAGCGATCGGCGGTGGTTATCCCTTAGCCCAGAACGGCTCAGCGTCATCGCTTTGCCCAAGTCCGGGTGGTTTAACATATCCATAATGGTTCTGACCTAGATCAGGCTTCTACTTAGTCTAGTACATTGACCGACTATAAAACACGGAGCCGTGTTATTCCCTAGCGGCTTTGAAACCGCTCAGTTATACAGGTTCTTTCTAGAGAAACGTTCAACTAAGGGTTGATATGCTGCTCCCAACAGCCGGTTGATAGCATCGATTCCCCAGGCATCAAGCCCGACCAAAATCCGGGATTCGTTCTTCAAAATCCCTTTAACGATAATCTCGGCGGCCTTTTCTGGTGTTGTGATAGCCAATTTATCAAACACCTTGCGTTGAGCCTCTGCATTTTCAGTTTTACCCATCCGAGCTGAGTTGGCTATATTCGTGCGAATTCCGCCCGGATGGACACAGCTAACCTGAACTGGCTGGCGTTCAAGCTTCATTTCTTGTCGCAACGATTCCGTAAACCCACGCACAGCAAATTTAGCGGCATTGTAGGCACTCTGTTTCGGAACCCCGATAAAGCCAAACACACTGGAGATATTTACCACGTGGCCCTCACCAGACGCGATCAGGTACGGGAGAAAAGCACGAGAACCATGAGCCACACCCCAAAAATCGATATCCATGATCCATTTAAAATCGTCATCGGTCATCTCCCGAGCCGATGCCGACAAAGCGACGCCTGCATTATTGATAACGAGGTTAACGGCTCCAAAATCGGCCTGCACTTGCTCTGCATGGGCATATATCGCATCGCGCTCCGAGACATCCAAGTAGTAGGCTTTGACATCTGCCCCTCGACAGGCAGCCACCGTTTCTGCCAAACCGATTTCGTTAACATCAGACAGCGCCAAACGACATCCCTTCGAGGCCAACAACTTGGCTAACCCGCGGCCGATTCCTGAACCCGCACCTGTAATCACCGCGACTTTGTTTTTGAGATTTTTCATTCGGACAGCCTTTTGTTTTATTGTTGGTTAATCAGGATACTGTAGTACCCCTCCACTGTAATACTTGGTTGAAGCCTCGCCATGGCATCAAACATCCCTTGAGGCTGTCATTCCGGCCACAACACTTACAAACAATCCGTGCAGCGAGTCAGAGACGGCATCGAGTTCATTGGTTACAATCAAGCTTCTTCTGAATTCATGCCCTTCGCTTGGAACTGATTATGGAATGGAGTCTTACCCATTTATGGCTGATTCTGGCCTTGGTCCTCAGCCTTGCTGAGCTCACCTCCGGTGTACTTTTGCTATTGGCGCTTGGCATTGCGGCAGCGCTAACGGCCTTAGTGTCTTTTCTGGGCGCCCCGTTTGAATGGCAACTGGTCACCATGGGCGTCATGTCCGGCATTTTGGTGCCCGTTGCCATTCGCTGGATACGCCCTCGTTTTTCACCCAAAGGCGTGGCCTACGGCACCACCGGCACCGGCGTCGAACACGGAATGACCTATCGAACGCAACTGCGTGACTTTGATGGGGCTACCGGCATCAAGGTCAACGGCGATTTCTATCGTTTGAAGTTGTCCGATGGCAGCAGCCCCGAATTGCCGGAAGGCACCGCTGTGATTTTCGAAAAATTTGATGGCACCACCGCCATCGTGCATCTAGCTCAACCCAAACAGGAAGGTTAAACATGGAAGCATTCATTACTCCGGGGCTTGTTATCAGCTTAATTATTGTCGCTGTCGGCATTTTCATTATTGCCAAAGGTCTGGTGATTATCCGTCAGTCCGAGGTGATGGTTATCGAGCGGCTGGGTTCATTTAACCGCGTACTCGAGAGCGGCATCAACATCATCATTCCTTTTATCGAAAAGCCCCGCCCAATCAGCATGATTCGTTACATGCGCATGGGTGAGGAATACCACCCGGTGACCAGTGATGAAGTCCGCATCGACCGCCGTGAAACCGTGATGGATTTCCCGGGCCAGCCGGTAGTGACTACCGACAACGTGACCGTGAAAATCAACGGCGCGCTCTACTACCAGATCATCGATCCTCGCCGGGCCGTTTACGAAGTTGCCAACATGAGCCAGGCGGTAGAGGTGCTGGCTAAAACCACTCTGCGGTCGGTGGTGGGCAAAATGGAGCTGGACAAACTGTTTGAATCCCGAAGTGAAGTAAACAGCGCCATCCAGGCAGAAATGGAAGAAGCTGCGTCAAAGTGGGGCGTAAAGCTCACGCGAGTGGAAGTGCAAGACATCAGCATGCCGGAAGAAGTTGAGGAGGCCATGCGCCTACAGATGGCCGCGGAACGAAAACGCCGTGCCACGGTGACGGAAGCTGAGGGTGAAAAAGCCGCAGCTATTGCCATGGCTCAAGGCCAGCGTGAGTCTGCCATCTTGAATGCCCAAGGTGATAAGGAATCCGCGATTCTACGCGCTCAGGGTGAGCAAGAATCTATCCGCCTGGTACTGAATGCCATCGGCGAAAATGAAGAGAACAAGCGTACCGTTGTGGGCTATCTGCTGGGCCAAAGCTACATCAAAGCCCTGCCGACCATGGCCAAAGACGGCGAGCGCGTGTTCGTGCCTTATGAATCGACCGCGTTGCTGGGCTCTATGGGCATGTTCCGAGAGTTGGCCGGCAGCCCCGAAGATACCATACGTGATAGCTTGCGCAGCGGCATGGTTGCCTCAGCCGGCACCAACTAAAAGTAACCAGGCGCTCGCTAACCCAACAGGTGGTCCAGCGGGCGCTCGTAACTGGGCGCGAATACCTCAAGGAAATACTTCACTTCGGGTGAAGCGTCTTCTTGCAGGCGCCGGAGTATCTGCTCCGCTGCCGGCTCGAATTCTTTGTTACCGGTCTGGATTTCGGCCCGACATTTCAACAGCGCCGACAACCGGTCCGCTGACTTGATCAGCTCTTGTTCTTCCTCGGTCCACTGCGATTCCCGCAGGTAGGGCGCAAAAGCATCCTGCAATTCATCTGGCAACAACGCCAACAGCTCGGTTTCAGCTTTGTGTTCAATGTCGCCGAACACCTCCCGCATCACTTTCGAGTGGTACTTCACCGGGGTCGGCATATCCCCGGTAATCACTTCAGTGGCATCGTGATAGAGCGCGGCGGTCGCAATCCTGTCGGCATTTATCTGGCCATCAAATTTGGTGTTTCGGATCAGCGCCAGTGCATGGGCAATGGTCGCCACTTCCCAGGAATGGGTTGCCACATTTTCTTCAATGGCATTACGCATCAAGCCCCAGCGTTTGATCCAGCGCAGCCGGGACACATAGGCAAAAAAATGGCTCACGGGCGTTTTCTTCAGACTCATTCAAGTTTCCTGTTGGGCTGCACTTAGCGCACATCCAGCGTGAAAGGTACGATCACGTTCCCTTGTTCATCCAATTCCGAGTGTTGCAGGGTATCCAGTGTGAAAAGCTGGTCATCGGGCACACCGTGGGTGTCTTGCAACAACCGATGAACAGTTTGCCCACGCATGGCTGCCAGCTGACTCAAAGCTTCCGGTGGCAATTGGCGTTCGCCAGTTTGATACTCCTGCTGCGCTCGTGCCCAGGCCTCGTCCGTGACGGTTTCACCGGCGGTCCTCATCCGTGCTTTTAACAACACCAGGCCATCCGCTTTGGGTGCCGCGGCGCCACGAATACTCAGCAGTAAATCCGGCCGATCGTTCAAAGCCTTGGCCAATACGGCGACTTTTTCCGCCTCGCCGTCCGCCAAAGCGATTTTACCGGGCACGAAACTCACCCGGCCCAGTTCTTCGCTGTTGAAGCCGGCAAAATCCGCCAGCGAGCCGAGCATACTAAACGGCGACGCTGCCGCTTTGACCAATAGATTCACGAAGGCGCTCATCACCACCTGACCCATTCGGAAATCGGGGTTGGCGATATCCCCTTTTATGGGCAAATCCACTTCGATAATGCCGTTTCGATTCGTGAGCAGCGCCAGACCCAGCTTCACCGGCGCATTGACAGCTTCTTCGCTGGCGATCGCTTGGCCCAATCGCATTTGGTCCAGACGGAGCTGGTTCGAGGCCTTCAAGCTCGTGCCGGTAATCTGGTAGTCCAGCTCAAGATTCAGCTTTCCGGCATCCACTGCGTACCCTAAATATCGGCCGATGTAAGGCGAAAGTACCGGCAAAGACAAGCCTTCCATAGTGAGTTTCAGATCACTGGTTTCATCCGTGCCCAAAGCGCCCAACGAGCCCTCAAATTTCACCGGGGCTCCTCCGGCCAATTCGCCTTGTAAATTAACCAGTCCCTGCTGGGGCGGCACGTTGCTGATGCCACTCACAGAACCGGATAACGCCTCAAAGCTGGTAGTGAAAACGGGCGTGAGCGTTCGGTCGGTGTAACCCACCGAGCCGCCATCAATGAGCAACTCGCCAATCCGGAAAATAAATGCGGGTTCGCTGTCTCCGTGCTTTTCGGATGCAGAATTAGCGGATTGCTCGCGGGCCCCAGCACCCGGATCGGATTTAACAATGCGCTCAATATTGTGAGCCCCGCCTTTTACTCGAACCAGATTAAGAGATGGCCGCTCAAGCGTGACCGTGCCGATTTCCAAGCGCGCCGGGTTAACATTGAATTCCACCGGTGCCAATCGCAGCAACTGCCAAGACACCAACTCGCCCTCTAGGTCAGGCAGGCGCAGATCAAAGCCGGTAATTTGTGCCGAACCGCTGAAGGTGCCGGTTACCGGAGCATCTTGTCCATCCAGATCCAGATTGCCATCAAAGCCCAGTGTGCCATCCTCCACCTCGACATTGGCGCCAAGCTGTATGTAGGGCTCAACCGCTGCCAGAGCAATGCCGGATCCCGCCAAAGCGGCTTCGAAATTGAATGGAGTGGGAGTAAGCTGGCCCTTTGCGGTAATTTGGCCGCCACTGGCCAGTTTGGTGGATAGTTCGTAGGCCGCAGGCTCATCCGTCCGGTGAGAAAGCTTACCGATGGTAACGGACAAATCCACCAACTCCAGCTCCGCGGGCTGAGCAGTCGCCTCATCCCGCCAGCGCAAGCGACCCTGCGTTAACTCAACACCCTGAACCTCCCAGCGGAACGACTGATCAGGACTCTGCGGTGTTTCAGCCGCTGGCGTTGTCTCGGCTGGCGGCAACGAAGCTTGCCAGTCAATACTGCCGTCAGATCGCCGGACAGCCGACACCATCGGCTGTTCGATCCTTACCGTACCGACCTGCGCTTCTTTACCGGTCAGATCGAAGCCCACGCAATCTACTGATAAGGCTTCAATATTCAGCGCAGGCTCTTCAACACCCTTGGCCAACGCTAGCACCAGCTTTTTAA
This sequence comes from Marinobacter sp. JH2, assembly GCF_004353225.1. Classification (NCBI taxonomy): domain Bacteria; kingdom Pseudomonadati; phylum Pseudomonadota; class Gammaproteobacteria; order Pseudomonadales; family Marinobacteraceae; genus Marinobacter; species Marinobacter sp. JH2. The sequence continues at coordinate 2,907,810 of NZ_CP037934.1, forward strand.
GCTCCAATTTTCCGCCGGAGGTTTCGAGTTGAAAACCACGTTCGTTCGAGAGCCAATAGTTCGACTCAACGGTGACCCGTCCACCCTTTAACTGCCAGGGAAGGTACGGTTCAAGGTACTTGGCCAAAGTCTTATAATTGACATCGGAAAACCGAATCCGTCCTTCGGAATACAGCGGGTTAATACTCAGCTCACCTTCCCATTCAAGGGTTTGCTCACCGATGGCAGCCTGAATGGAGTAGCGACTATCCTCTTCACCCCGCGACCAAGTCGCCAGATTGTCAACAGCAAGGTCCAGAGGCTCAATCTCCAATTCGACGGTGTCATCCTGAGTAAAGTCTCGGAATAACAGCTGGCCGCTCTCAATAGCCAAGTGCCCAACATAGAATTTAGGTGGCTCAGACGCTTCTTTATTCGCCTTAGGTGCACCCCCCCCTGCTTCCGGATTCGCTTGCTTCCAGTCCCGCACGAAATTGACGGAATAATCCTGCAGCAGATCCAGCCGCACGTCGGGCTTGATAAGGCGTATTTCATCAAACCCCACCACACCCCTGGCAAGCTGCAACACATCCAGATTGACTCGCAAATGTTCAAACGCGGCAACGGGCCGGTCTTCGGCGTCTTGAGCCGAAAACACATCTGCTTCCAGGCTGAATAGAAACGGGTTAAAGCGAATGTCGGAAATCTGGGCCTGCCATCCCATTTTGTCTTTGAATTGACTCGGAAGCTCTTTCTCCAGCCACCATGGCAGTATCAGGAATCCGGCCAGTGCGTACAGCACCAGTAACACACACAACCCGATCAACAGGTTTCTGACCCTATGACTTCCTGCCGCTGATTGGCCCACAAAACTCTCCCTTACTCGATATGTTCATACACTACGATCACCACTCAAGCATAGCGTTCAGACAGCGGCTTTGTCAGCCAAACCTGACAGCAGCCGCAGAACCGGATATCCTCAACTCCTTAAAACCTCCTGTGACCGCCAACGGAGAATAGCTCTATGGATATCGGCGATATGCGTCGGGAATTTGAAAGTGAGGGTCTTGACCGCGAACATGTGCATGACGACCCGGTGATTCAATTCCAGAATTGGTTCGAAGACAGCCGTAAGGCTGATATTCTGGAACCTAATGCTATGTCTCTGGCTACCAGCGGCGCAGACCAGATGCCCGATATCCGGACCGTGCTGCTAAAGTATTTCGACGACCGCGGTTTTGTTTTTTACACCAATTACAGCAGTCGAAAGGCTCGCGAACTTGATCAGAATCCGCGCGCCGCGCTGCTCTTTCCATGGATCGGTCTGAATCGTCAGGTTCGGATTCAAGGCACGGTGGAGAAAGTCAGTAAAGCGGAATCATTGAGGTATTTCACCTCAAGACCCCGGGGCAGCCAGATCGGCGCTTGGGTTTCCGAACAAAGCAAAGCGATTACATCACGGGGTTTGCTCGAGCAAAAAGTTGCGGAAATGAAACGCAAATTCAGCTCTGGAGAAATTCCTCTTCCTGATTTCTGGGGTGGATACCGAGTGGTTCCGGAGCGAATCGAATTCTGGCAAGGACGACCCAGCCGGCTTCACGACCGATTTGAATACGTGAGAGAAGCGGATGCCTGGACAATCCAACGACTACAACCCTGACACCCCTAAAATCTGGCTGTGCCACCAAATCTCACGTGTACCGGATTTTTTGCCGGAATGGCTAACGACGTTTGAGCGCGACACGCTTGCAAAACTGGAGGGCCCGCGCCACGGCGAATACCTGTCCAGCCGCTGGCTGATTCGCCAAGGTTTGAGCCAAGCCAGCAACACACCAGCGGAACAGTGCCATCCTGTTGATGGCCGTCCTATAGCTTCACAGTTTCCGGCCGGGTGGTACCTGTCACTCAGCCACAGTCAGGGACTTAATGCCGTTGCGATTGGCCCAAGCCCTTTGGGCATCGATGTTGAGCCCAGCCAGCGCAAGCCTGATTGGCAAGGCGTTGCCAAACGCTGGTTTTCGCCGGTAGAGCAAGAATGGTTAATGCGCGCAAACGACCCCTACGAGTTCCTCAAGGTCTGGACTCTGAAAGAAGCCTGGCTGAAGGCAACGCACCGCGGTATCGCCGGCAACCTACAAACACTGGAAGTCCGAAAAGACTTTGAGCTGTACGGTGACCAACCCGACCGACAATGGCAAAGCTGCGGTTGTTACGTAGAGGGCTTTCTCGCCACGCTAGTGTATCAGACCAACGACTCCGGCCAGGAAGCCAATTGGCCCGCTATTACCTTGCTGGAGCCACCCCCGGAGGATTACAGCCTCGCGCCGGCCAAATCTCTGGACACCATTTGGGACCCGCTCTACCATCGGACGATTCGAGCCAAACGCTAGGAACAACTATGCCTGACACTCAACAGCGATGCCCATGGTGTGGTACCGATCCGCTCTACGTACATTACCACGATACGGTCTGGGGCAGACCAGAGCATGACGATCAGGCTTTGTTTGAAAAATTGTGTCTGGATGGCCAGCAGGCCGGGCTCAGCTGGTTAACCATTTTACGCAAACACGACACCTACCGGGCAGCTTACGCCAACTTTGATCCGCTGAAAATCGCCCGGTTCACCGAGCACGATCAAGTCCGATTGCTGAAGGACCCCGGGATTATCCGGAACCGCCTGAAGGTTCAGTCCATTATTCGAAATGCAAAAGCGTATCTGGCCCTGAAAGAGCAGGGCACCGGGTTTGCGGAGTTTCTGTGGCAGTTCGTCGAACATCGTCCGATACAAAACCACTGGCGGTCGATTGAAGAAGTCCCTGTCAGCACGCCCGAATCCGAAGCTATGTCCAAAGCCTTGAAGAAGGTCGGTTTCAATTTTGTTGGTCCTACCATTGTCTATGCGTTCATGCAGGCTTGCGGCATGGTTAATGATCACCTAGTGTCTTGCCACGCCCACATCGAATGCCAACAGCTGGCACAATGATCTTATCAAACCCGAATTAGACGCCGTCAGAATTGGAACCGAACAGAGCCTGCAATTTTCTTAGCGCTCTTTTTTCGATCTGTCTCACGCGCTCTCGACTGAGGCCAATCTGTTCCGAGATCGTTTGCAAGGTATCGGGTTCAACCAAGCCAAGTCCATATCGCCGGGTAAGAATATCCCGCTCCCGATCTGACAATTCACTTAGCATGCGTTCAAGACGGACCATCCGGTCTCGCGCCTGGAACGGTTGATCTGGGCGGGTAAGCACGCCGGCGTCGAGCCTGTCTGCCAGAGTGAATGAGCCGTCTTCGACCAGCGGGACATCGGTAGATACCTCCCTCGATGCCAAGGCTCTCAACTGACCAACCCTGGAGGGTGTGGCCTCCATTTCATGGGCCAGTTCGGACTGAGTGGGCTCCCGACCAAGAGATTGATGCAAACGCATAGAAACCTTCTGCAAACGCCGGATCTCCTCCACCACATTCTCCGGTGTGTGCACCACGCGCATTCCCCGTTGCAGACAACGCTGGACTTCCTCGCTGATCCACCAGTAAGCGTAGGTCGAGAATCGAAATCCCTTGCTCGGGTCGTACCTCTCAACCGCCTTGATCAGGCCTACGTTGGCATCCTGGATGAGGTCGGACATCGGAATGCCATAATGGCCGTACCGGCGTGCGATATGCACCGCCAGCCTGAGATTACTTTGTATCAGACGCTCACGACAGGCCATGGCGAGACGATAAGCCCGTCGAAAGCGGGGTGAAAAGGCACATAGGTCGCCCAGACCACCAATCGCCTCCCGCAGGGTGGGTGGCGTGTCTTCAGGCATTGCCAGTTCAGCATGAATGATCCGTAGCGACCGGATCAGCCGTTTGGCCAGACGCCGTTCGGCAGTTTCACTCAAGAGGTCATAACGAGACGCATCCTTGAAATACAGCCCTACCAGAGAATCCCTTTCACCATCGTAGGGCGGAGTCGGATGCAACCTTGGCTGGCCCAGTATCCGCATCGTTCAGTACCGATTTAATATTTACTGACAATACGCCGATTGGGATGGCATGGATTTCCACACGAACAGCGGAAAACCGAAATAGGAAGTATGGATGTGGGGAAACGGAAGGGATCGAACCGCCCGGCCAATAGGTCTCAGAGAATGTGAGACGGCCGGCCGGGCGCCCGATCGGGAGGCAAGACAACCTCCATTACCCGCAGACGAAGCGACCGTGTTCGTCTGCGGGTAATTTTCAGGGCGTCTCGGACGCCGCGACGATCGCGTACTCATGGTTGTGGGGCTCAATAAGAGCGCCGTGCAACGCAGCGATCGCAGAATCATAGTGGTCTTCATCGATCACGAACTGGATGTCCACCTGACGCATGCACTGGTGAATCGCCAGTACGCTGATACCTTTATCTGCAAGCGACTTTACTGAACGAGCCAGAATACCTGGCACTTTCATATCACTGCCTATGGCCGAAACCAAAGCAACCTTTCGGGTGCTCAGCTCAGCATTCGGGAAGGCTTCTTCCATCGCTTTCACCACACGCTTCACATGCTTAAGCGTTGTATCCACGTAGTGGGTAATGGTGTTGGCGTTGGTGTCTTTAGAGATAAAACGCACCTTGAAACGTGACAGAATATCCAGCAAAGCTCGATCAGAGCCCGGCTCACCTTGCATGTCCTGATCGAACACTTCGATGGCAAAGACACCCTTGGCACCCGCAATAATTTCGACTTGCGGCTTTTCACTGACATAGTCGCCGGTGATCAGCGTACCGGTGTGCTCTGGCTCGAACGTGTTCATCACCCGCAGGGGAATCTCGTTTTGGCGCAATCCCTTACCGGCACGGGGGTGGATAGCTTCCATACCCAGGTTGGCCAGCTGGTCGGCTACGTCGTAGTTGGTGCGACCCAGCGGAACCACCTTGTCTTCGCCCACGATGTTCGGGTCCGCAGAGCTCAGGTGGTACTCTTTGTGAATAATCGCTTCGCAGACATTGGTCATGACCGCAATACGACTAAACGTCATCTCGCTGTAACCACGATCGAAGGTACGCATCAGACCTTCTTTACACTGGGCGTAGCCGGTCACGATCGGCAGTTCTCGGCTCAGATCGACATTGTCGAACGCCTGCTGCAGCTTTTCATCCAACGGTAATAACTCACTGTCACGCCAGCCGGTCAGATCAACAAAGCGAGCGTTGATGCCTTCTTGCTGAAGTTTCAGCGCCGTATTGAAGGCACTGTGGGCCTCACCAATACCCGCCAGCATTTCCCGTACCGTCAGCAGGTGTTCTTCCAACTGGAATTGGCCATAGGAACACAGGCGCTGAAGGTCGATCAGGCAACCCCGGACCCCTTCAATGCGGTCGGTAATGAACTGGTCGGCCTGCTGTTTCAGCATCGGGTCGACAAACAGGTCACCGTTGATGTCGGTCAGCAGCTTGATCAGGGTGGTCAGGTCATCGCCCCAGGCCCAATCCGATTCTGCATCGGCAAACAGGGCGTAAACGCCCGGCTCACCGGTCTTCTTATGTTCCAGCAGTTCGTTGGTGACGCCGCCGTAGGCAGAAACCACGAAGATCCGCTGATAGAGGTCCGTCTTATCGCGATTACCAATAATAATATTGTCGCGCACGGCCTCGTAGTTGCTCATAGAGGTACCGCCGATTTTCTCGACGGTGTGCTGTGCCGTAGTCATAAATTTGCCTCTGCTATCTACAGAATAGGAGTAAATCAGTGCAAGCGCCTTAAGACGCCTTGCTGATTTCCTTCTGCATGATTTCATCGACACTTTCGCCCAGCAGCTGGGCACCACGGCGCAGATCGTCCTCACTGGTGGTCAACGGCATCAGGCATTTGATCACTTCGTCGTTCGGGCCACTGGTTTCGATGATCAGGCCTTTCTCGAACGCCAACTGGGTGATCGGACCGGTGACATCGGCATTTGCCGCTTCGATACCGCGCATCAGACCGCGGCCTTTCACCTTGAACTCGCCTGGGTACCGGTCACAAATCGCCTGCAGTTCCTCGCCCAAGAGTTTGGACTTGGCTTTCACCGAGTCGGCAAAGGCGTCGTCTTTCCAGTATGTATCGATGGCAGCACGGGCGGTGACGAAGGCCATGTTGTTGCCACGGAACGTGCCGTTGTGCTCACCGGATTCCCAAATATCCAGCTCTGGCTTGAACAGCACTAAGGCCATTGGCAGGCCATAGCCGCTCAGGGACTTGGACACGGTAACGATGTCCGGCTTGATGCCTGCAAATTCAAAACTGAAGAACTCACCAGTACGGCCGTTGCCTGCTTGGATATCGTCCAGAATCAGCAGGATGTCGTGCTTCTCGCACAGCTCTGACAAACCTTTCAACCATTCAGCACGAGCAGCGTTCAAACCACCTTCGCCCTGAACCGCTTCCACGATTACGGCAGCCGGAGTTTCGATACCGGAGGAGCTGTCTGACAGCACCTTGTCCATGATTGCCAGGGAGTCCACATCTTCACCCAGGTAACCGTCATAGAACATGAAGTCGACATTGCCCAGCGGCATGCCTACACCACCACGGTGGTGCTTGTTACCGGTAGCCGCTACAGCGCCGGTCGTTACACCGTGGAAACCATTGGTGAAAGAAATGATGTTGGTACGACCTTTCACCTTGCGCGCCAACTTCATCGCGGCTTCGACACAGTTGGTACCGGTCGGGCCTGTAAACTGCATTTTGTAGTTCAAGCCACGGGGCTGAAGGATATTCTTCTTGTAGGACTCCATGAAGTCCTGCTTGGCGGTGGTGAACAGGTCCAGTCCTTGGCTCACACCGTCAGCTTCGATGTACTCGAGCAGAGCTTTTTTCAGGATGTCGTTGTTGTGGCCATAGTTCAATGAACCAGCACCGGCCAGAAAATCCAGGTACTGCTTGCCATCTTCGGTGTACAAATGAGCGTTCTTGGCGCGGTTAAAAACCACCGGAAAGGCGCGGGAATAAACACGTACTTCGGATTCTGTAGACTTAAAAATTTCCATTGTCTTGCCTCTTAGCATAGTAGGTTCGAGGTTGTGCGCGGCGGTTTGCTGGTAAAACGTATCGGTCGCAACAAACCTACCGGGCGTTTATTTCAGCCACATAACAGGCCCACCTCGGGCGGCCCGGGCTGTATAAAATCGCGGTCAATAATTCACTCGCTGTGAATCAGAGCTCTCAGACAGACTTTGTAAAAGGGCCGATGCGCAGCAAGAATTCGGAATCGTGCTTGCCACCAAAATGGGTACCTTTCTCAAAGTGCTCGTGGTAGGTGAGCTCGGCACCCAGGTCACGTGCGAACGAGCGGAACAAAGCCCAAGAAGCGTCGTTGTCTTCCGTAATCGTGGTTTCCATGTGGGTAACGCCCTTACAAGCGTCACGACCCACGATTTCTTTCAGCATCCGCTTGGCCAAGCCCTGTCCACGACCTTTCTCATGCACGGCCACCTGCCAGACAAACACTGTTTCGGGCTGTTGGGGAGGGATGTATCCGGAGATAAAGCCGACCAAATCGCCGTCTTTCTCCGCAGCCACGCCAGTTTCGGCAAAGTGGCTACACTGCAGGAGGTTGCAGTAAATCGAGTTGGGGTCTAGCGGAGGGCATTCCGCCACCAACTGGTGGAGCCTGAAGCCATCATCCTTGCTAGGTGTACGCAGGGTAATGGCGGTGGTATTCGATCCTTCTGAGGTCATGTTTTGTCGTTTCACGTCAAAATTTAGGCATAAATTATATAGAGCACGAAATATATTTCAAGCAAAAGACCTATTTCGATCAGAGATCGCCCCCCGAAGCCTTGGATTAATTCTCGCCATGTATACGCTTAAAAGGACCAAAAATCATCCACAAAAAGCGCCACAGCCCCTGCGACACGGGCATTTAAGCGCACTTCAACCCACTTACCCTAAACGTAGCCCAGGCACCTAAAACTCGCTAATTTAAAATAACGGGCAGCAAAACCTTTAGGGCTCCAAGTATTGGCGCATTCGCTGAATTCATTCCTTTACATTGGCCTGCTGGTTTAAAGAGGGGGAAGGCATCAGTCGGGAGTAGGGGGTCAAAACGAAAATCGTGGATTTTCTGATAGTTTTGACCCCCTACTCCCGACTGATGCCGCCAGACTTTTGTATTGGCTTCAAGACGGCCTTAACAAAACCTACTTAGGTCTTTTAGGTCCTTTGGTTTGGGGATGCGAAAGTGTCGTTATACTCACCGTGACATACTCAAACGCTGGATGTTACACCGATCTTGCCCTAATCTTTTTGAGTAACAGTTCCACAACAAAGGAACTTTTTTCCGTTCCAAAACACTATTAATAACTCTAATAAGCCAGTTAAGCGCGCCCGGGACGACTATTCATGGATACAGCGGCACCTAAAGACTCCGAATACGCCTTAATACAAGCCCTCAAGCAAGGCGACAACATCGCCTATGAAAAGGCGGTGCGCCAATACTCATCCGGTATGCTCGCCGTTGCCCGTTTCTACCTGGACTCCTCAAGCGCAGAAGAAATTGTTCAGGACTGCTGGGTCACAGTGATCGATGCTATTCATAAATTTGAGGCGCGATCCGGCTTGAAAACCTGGCTGCACCGGATCGTGGCCAACCGCTGCAAAAACAAACTCCGCACGATCAAGCGTGAAGTTAGCACCGACTTCACGGAAACGCTGGATCCAGAGTTAGCCGATAGATTCAATAGCTCACGCCGCTGGGAGCAACCGCCTCTTCTGCGTTTTGATGAATCCGCCGACACCTTGCTTGAAAACGGCGCGTTGAGTGACTGCCTGAACAAACACCTGTCAGCGTTGCCCGAAACCCAGCGTTCTGCGTTGATGCTGTACGAGGCCCACCAACACAAATCTGAAGATGTCTGTAACATTCTGGATGTCAGTGCATCTAACCTACGGGTGCTCTTACACCGAGCGAGGCAGAAAATCTTTCTGATGGTGGAAACCTTCCAGGAGTCTGGTAAATGTTAATGTGCAAAGATCTGGCGGAAATCGCCAGCGATTACATTGATGGTGAGCTGACCAAGCGTCAAAACCTGGCCGTCAGAATGCACTTGATGATGTGTCAGCATTGCCGCTCGTTTATCGGCAACCTCCGTGCCAGCACAGACCTCATACAAGCACACTCATCGGTAGAGCCTGACGAAGAATTGATACGCAGGATTGATCAACGCGTCGCCGACGCGCTCAAGACCCGGCAGGACAACTGATCCGTTCGGCCCTGTTGACTTGCTCTACTATCAGCTTGGCCGCCCAACTCTCCAGGTCAATGGGAATACTGCCGGTTATCTCCAAAGAACGGTCCTCCAATACCTGCTCCAGTTGTTGCCCCTGCCAACCTGCGATCACCGCATCCCGATGACTCAACAACGCCGCTATCTGAGGTCTAAAACAGCGCACCATCGCTGTCAGCCATCGGTTCACCGGCCAACTGGGATGCGCATGATCAATGGCAAATTGATCCAGTGCAGCAATCACCGATTCCGCCGGCAGCCAGCTTTCATCCGTGACCCAGCGGTTTACCGCGAACAAATCGGTCGGATAACCCCAGGCATCCATGGAAATGGCGACCAGATGCGCCACCCGATCGCCCTCCGTCGGTCCGAGTACAGGTTTCACGCTGTCCGATAGCCCCGAGTCGCGCACAAACAGGTGAAAATGACCATGTTCGTCATGATCTTCCCGATGGGCATGGTAGTAGTACTGAGAATCGGTTTCCCGGTCATACACATCATCTTTCGGGTAGTGGTCCATTTCATAAAACGGGCCTTGCTCTTTAAGCACTTCACCGACGATGTTCAAGCCGCCTTTCTCCAGCACTCGGTAACATTCGCGAATCTCATCTATGGCAGCAAGGCTCTTCGCCAATTGGTGATCACTCAGGCTTGTGAGTTCAGGAATCTGGATTGTTTCAGGCATAGCTTTGCTCCTTGGTACGCTGTTTTCGCCCGTTACAGCGAAAACAGCGCTCCTCCTCTCATCGTTTATTCAGCCTAATTAGCCTGAACCTTGTTCATCTGAACCGTGGCCATATAGGCGGTCAGCGCAGCAAGCTCTTTGCTGTCCCACGGGAAGGGTTCGGTGGCCAATGGCTGCACCATGCAGATTTGCACCATCTCATCCAGATGTACCTGATCCATGCCGAAGATGTTTTTCGCCATAGCGACCGGGTGAGGGTATTCGTTGGTAAAGGTGGCGTTATAACTTGCGCCGTCGTTATGACAACTGGCACAGGCGAGACCGTTACTGCTGAGCGAAGTGTCGTTGAACAGCGTCTCACCCAAGGCCGCTAATGTGGCGGGGTCGCCGCTATAGGCTTGATAGTCGGCTGGCCGAGTTACCTTCTTGGCAGCACAGGGGTTGGCTTTGGCGCCGCACTTACCCGCCGCTGCACAAGGATTACAGCCCTTCGGCGCGCAGTTCTTTTTCATCGCGCACGGATTTTTGCCAGCGCAGGGGTCGTTCATGGCGTCTTTCATGGCACAAGGGTTCTTCACGGCACAGGGGTTTTTGCTGGCACATGGGTTCTTTGCCCCCCAGGGTTTACACCCGGCTTTGCAGCCGGCCTTACAATACTGCCCGGCCTTACACTTTCCTTTGCATGGGGAGCAGGGGCCACAAGCTGCAATGGCCAGACCGCCGCCAGTACCCAACAGGGCCGTCATCACGGCCGCCGACCACCAAGCGGCGCGCCGGTGTTGACCGGTGTTATGAATTGCTTGCGCTAGAGCGTGTGTTTTTATCATGACATCTCTCTCCGTTCAGGAGTTATATAGCGGACCCTCACAGTCCATCCACCGCTCACCGGAGCGGTTAATGTTTAGACACCTTGACCATCCAGTTGTTACAGATTTTATGGTAAGCCTCAGCGCGAACGGGGCTTGCCTCAAGACAGGCTTTACAGCGGTGTCTGTGCTACTAATAAACAAAGGTTTCTGATCGGGAGGTTCCATGCTACTGAGTTGGTTAACGCGGCGACTGGCAACTTACTTATCGAAAGAGGTTTCTCGTAATTCCATTCGAACTTCGACCTGGGATGCGCTGGTAAACGCCCTGCAACCCGGCGATGTATTACTGGTGGAAGGAACCACGAGAATCAGTGTGGCCATCAAGTACCTGACCCAATCGACCTGGTCTCACGCAGCACTGTATCTGGGGCCGAATGCCGGGCTCGGCACTTCGGCTGACGGAGAAGCGTACACATTGGTTGAAGCTGACCTTGAAAAAGGTATTCGGCCATTACCCCTGTCACACTACCGACAATCGCATACTCGGATCTGCCGCCCGGTGGGGCTCTCTGATCCAGAGATTGGAACATTGACCGACTACGCCCGCAGCCGCATTGGCCACCAGTACGATATGAGGAACATCTTTGATCTGGCGCGCTACCTGCTCCCTACGCCGCCCGTGCCATCACGCCACCGGCATAAACTGCTGGTCTTTGGCAGTGGCGATCCCACACGGGCAATCTGTTCAACCTTTATCGCTGAGGCCTTTCAGTTGCTGCGATACCCCATTCTACCGGTGGTAGAACTGCTGCCGGCGGATGATCCGGACTGCGACAACTGTCTTCGGGAGCAATATCGAGTCAAACATCACTCGCTGTTCACCCCAAGAGACTTCGACGCTTCACCTTATTTCCGGATCGTGAAACCGACGATCGAGATGGACTTCGATTACCGCGTTCTGAACTGGAACGATGACGATCCAGGAGCAACACTACCGTAGTTCCGGGAAGTTTTCTGGCCGGTTCAGTTGCCATTCGTAGACGCTGAAATCGAGGCCCTGTGCTTGTTCAATCTGTGTTTCCCGTTCAGGCTCTGCCCACTTGAGAATGAACGCCCGGAGCGAACCTTCAGCCTCAATAAAGTCGTTCTCGTACCAGTTAAGCAACTCGGTAACAAAGAGTTCACCCGACTCAAGCGCGAGATGGCGCGGGGTATTAAAAGCCCTCCGGGTGTTTTCTGCCAACAAGGCCTCCAGATTATGCTCTGTATACACTCGATTTCTCAGTGGAGGGCAACCGGTAGACGCGCAATTCACCGCAAAGTGAACCCGGGCATCCTTCCAGCCTTTAGTTTTATATTCATCGCCGAGCAAGATCCGCTTCTCGATGCCATCCAGACTCAGGTCACGACCACCCACGTTAAAAATTTCACGCTCGAACACCGAATCCACAAACGGATTAATTCGCCCGCCGTAGTCCCATACAGATGACACCAATTGGCCATTAGGCCGATCGGACAGAATTTTATCGATCATGAAAAAGTTATAGGCGTTGATCCAAAAGGCGATCGACTCATTTCGGTCTTTCAGGTTGGTCGGATCAAAATTGGCCAAAGCCTGTCTCTGCGTCAGCAGCAGGCGGTCGGTGCGGTCATCCGCAAGCGCTCCGGCATAATCAAAGGCCGTCACCAGCCCGTTGCCGGGCAACGTTCGTTCGATAACGTGCTGGCTAAGCAATGTCTCGAAGGGGGCATACAGGGCTTCTGAGGAGTCGGCCCGCACGGGTATCATACCTATCAGCAACAACGCGACTAACCAAGTTGAACAATGAAGCTTAAATGACATCGGGCACCTCCGAACTGTGGATACAGATACCAGACTCACTCAGGGCCAGATTGTTACACCCTCCGCCGACAGACCGTCCTGCAGGAGGGTGCCGAGGGCTTAGCGCAACTCAGGGTTGAGAGTGTAGGTACCGGTTACCCGAGCACTGGCCAATACATGGCCGGCCATGGCTTCACGCACAGCGTTGCCGTCAAATTCGCCGGACAGATTCAGGCTTTCGACATCCAGTGCGTGCACTTCAAAGTGATAGTGGTGGATGATTTCATCGTTCCATGGCGGGCATGGGCCATCGTATCCGGCATACGTGCCGGCCATATCGGGGTTGCCTGCCAGAAACTGGGTGTAGGTATTAATCCCGCGTACCCCCACCGCTCCCGGGCCAAACGGCTTACCTTTCGGGCTGACACCATCGCTGTCTTCGCCTTCCGGAATTCTGCCGGTCGTCGCGGGCACGTCTATCAACAGCCAATGAAAGAAATCCACCCGGGGCAGGTCCGCGGGTATGGTCTTGCCTTCCTGGTTCACATCATCCGCAATACTCGGCACGTCAGGATCAAACATCATCACAACAAAGCTCTTGGTGCCTTCAGGGGCTCCCTCCCAACTCATTTCCGGGTTACGGTTGGGCCCAAAGCTCATATGGTTATCGGGATTGAACACACCGAATGCGAACTTCTCTGGTACCGGGCGCCCTTCTTCAACACCACCAACCTCTAATTTCACGATAGTATCTCCTGCTGTTCGGTCCGTTTATTGTCTTAGACTAGCTTATACCCAAGCGATATGGGTTCACAGTTATTCGCTGTCTAGCCAATATACCGATTCAGATTAACAAAACTTTGAAACCACTGTCGGAAAGCACAACCGACTGATAACTATATACTTTAGATGTAATACCACCGGGCGGGCAATTGCCTTGAACCAACTTTGCCGCTAGTATTGGGGTCCGCACGTGCCCCCGCCCAACTGGAACCAGAGGCGATAGCCAAGCGTTTTTGATCTGATCAAGAGTGTTTGGCTTTCACTTCTTTAAGGTTTCACCGTTATGGAAAGTCTGCACCACATTGTCGTCGTTGGCGGCGGCGCCGGGGGCCTGGAGCTCGTTACCAGCCTAGGCAACAAACTCGGTAAAAAGAAAAAAGCGCGCATTTCTCTGGTCGATGATGGCCTGACCCACGTCTGGAAACCCCTGCTACACGAAGTGGCCTCTGGCTCGCTGGATGCCAGCACGAACGAAGTTAATTACCGGGCACACGCTCGCAAACACCACTACGAATTCCAACTGGGTCGAATGAATGGTCTCGACCGCACCAACAAGGAAATCGTAATTGCCGCCTTTCACGACGGCGAAGGCAACGAAGTGGTGCCTGAGCGGCATCTCAAGTACGACACATTGGTTATCGCAGTTGGCAGCACCGCCAACGATTTCGGCACACCCGGCGCGCAAGATCACTGTTTGTTCCTGGATAGCCTTCACCAAGCCCAACGCTTTCACAGCCTGCTGTTGAACGCGTTCCTCCGCAAAAACCATGAAGCGCTGCAAGGCAACCCTCACGCCCTGAATATCAGCATTATCGGTGCCGGCGCTACCGGTGTGGAGCTAGCCGCCGAACTGCGCTTGGCATCCCGCGAGCTGCCGGTGTATGGCATGAACCATCTCAAGTCTTCAGACGTCTCAGTTAGCGTGATTGAAGCCGCCGACCGGATTTTGCCAGCCTTGCCCGGCCGTTTGTCAGCCGCGGCCACGCAAGAGCTTGAGCGACAGGAAGTGAAGGTTTTGACAGGCCAACCGGTGAGCGAAGTACGAAGCGACAGCCTTGTGATGAAAGACGGCTCGGAAATCCCGTCCGATATGACCATCTGGGCCGCCGGCATCAAAGCTCCGGCGTTTCTTACTGAGCTGAAAGGCTTGGAAACCAACCGAGGCAACCAACTGGTGGTCGAGCAGACCTTGAAAACCACCCACGATGACCACATATACGCCTTTGGCGACTGCGCGGCCTGCCCGCAACCCAATTCGGAACGTCCGGTACCACCAAGGGCTCAGGCGGCTCACCAACAAGCCGATGCTCTGTCCAAAACCTTGTGTAACCGTCTGGAAGGCAAAGACCCGGTACCTTTTGTCTACAAGGATCACGGCTCCTTAATCAACTTCAGCCACTACACGACCGTAGGCAATCTGATGGGCAACCTGTCTGGTCGTAGCATGTATATTGAGGGCAAGGTAGCACGGCTGTTCTACGTCTCGTTGTACCGGATGCATCAAGTTGCGTTGCACGGTTTTGTGCGCACGGGAGTGATCTGGCTGATGGACAAGATCAGCCGCGCGATGCACCCACGACTTAAGCTCCATTAAGCAACACGGGGACGCTATCAATGCGGTAAGTCCCCCTGCATAATGCCAACTTAAGCAACACTTTGTTTGGGCCGAAGCTCGGGCATACCTTCTGATCTGGAGTCTCATGGATCCCACGTTCACACTCATCGGCGCCCTGATGCTGGTTTTCAGCATCGTCCTCAGCCCCCTTTCCAGCCGGGTCGGCATGCCGGTGCTTCTGGTATTTTTGGGTGTGGGCATGCTGATGGGCGAAGACGGTCCTGGCGGTATCGAGTTTGACGATGTCGAGCTTGCGGTCATCATCGCAAGTTTGGCTCTGGCGGTCATCCTGCTGGATGGCGGCATGCGCACCCGGGCGGAAACCTTCCGGGTCGGCCTGAAACCGGCATTACTACTGGCCACGATGGGTGTGGCCATGACCGCCGTTGGCGCGGCCATTGTTGCCTGGTGGGTCTTCGACCTTCACTGGCTAATGGCGTTACTGATCGGTGCCATTATTTCATCCACGGACGCAGCCGCCGTATTCTCATTGTTGCAAGGTCGAGGCCTGCATCTGAACGAACGGGTGAGCGCAACCCTGGAAATCGAGTCGGGCAGCAACGACCCGATGGCCATCTTCCTGACATTGATGCTGGTCACCCTCATCAGCGAACATCAAGACGGGGCCATTGCTTCCGGGCTGTTAATGCTGCTTCAGCAATTTGGCATTGGCGCCCCAGCCGGCTTGCTGGGCGGCTATTTGATTGTGGCTTTGGTAAACCGGATTCATCTAACGCCTGCGCTTTATCCTCTGCTAGTAGCAGCGGCGGGGTTGGCGGTGTTCGCGGCCACCAATGCCGTGGGGGGCAGTGGCTTCTTGGCCATCTACCTAAGCGGCGTGGTTGTTGGGAACCGTCAGGTGAAAATGATGCCCCTGATCCTTCAGGTCCATGACGGACTGGCTTGGCTGGCACAGCTTTGCCTATTCCTGATTCTCGGCCTGCTGGTTAGCCCATCGGAATTGGTTCCGCTGGTTGGAAGCGGCTTGATTCTGGCCTTCGCTCTGATCTTTGTGATCCGCCCTATTACCGTGGTTGCCACCCTTTGGCCGTTCGGTTTCAACCGGAGAGAAATTGGGTTTATCAGTTGGGTGGGTTTGCGCGGCGCAGTACCTATCGTACTTGCCCTTTTCCCTGTACTTGCCGGGTTACCAGACGCCAAGCTGGTATTCCACGCGGCCTTCTTTATCGTGCTCGTCTCGCTTCTTGTTCAGGGCACTACCATGGCGCCTCTGGCCAGAAAACTAAAACTGGAAGTACCAGCGACTGAAGCACCTTTCCGGCGGTTTCCTCTGGATGTCCCCGCCACAGGGGACCACGAACTGATGCTTTTTCCCCTTCGCGGTAAGAGCTGGAATCAGCCGAAAGAGATCAGCTTGTTGCGCCTGCCCGATCACACCGCTATCGCCGGTGTTTTTCGCAACCGTGAATGCCTTCAGCCACGTCCAGACTTAACCGTCAGCGCCGGCGATGTACTCGCACTGTTCGCAACACCCGTGGGCGTGACGGAACTCAGTAAGGTGCTCAGCACACGAGACATCCCCAAACACCTGGCGGAACGGACCTTCTTCGGGGACTTCGTGCTCAATGGAGACGCTTTGCTCGGTGATGTCGAACAGGTTTATGGCATCGAACTCAAAGAAATGCCTTCAGAGCTGACGCTCGCCAAGTGCTTTGCCCAGCGCACCAAAGGGCATCCGGTGGTCGGCGATATTGTGACCCTTGGCCCAGTTTCGTTAGTTGCCAGAGCGATTGAGGCCGATCGTGTGACCAAAGTCGGCCTCAAAATGGAATCCTGACCGAAAACTGTGCAAGGGTACGTAAAGCCAAAAAATGTAACAAAATCCTCTTACCCACACCCTTGCACCCTATGCTATAAGTTCCATGTACAAAATTTAACGTTCTGACGATAGTGCGGCTTTATGATTTTTCGATCCCTTCTGCCAGTGTTATTCCTTGTTCTGCCAAGCTTAGTGGCAGCCACCGAGTTGCTAGCTCGGGCCGACGAGCGGATGATTCTGCCCGAACCCAAAGCACCTCTGTCGTTCGATATCACCGAAGTGTTGGTTAAGAAAAACGAGCGCCGCCTGTACTTGCTTAACGGTGAAGAAAAGGTAAAAAGTTACCGGATTTCGTTGGGTGACAACCCTGTCGGCCATAAGCTCTACGAAGGCGATGAACGTACGCCCGAAGGCAGCTATCTCCTTGATTGGCGCAACTCCAACAGCGATTTCTACAAATCAATTCACATCTCTTACCCCAATCCGGACGATAGAGAAGCGGCTGAAGCGTGGGGCCTGAAGCCTGGTGGAAGCATCATGATTCACGGCTTGCCCAATGACGCAGGCGATCTGGCATTCGCCTTCACGGGGCTGGACTGGACCAACGGCTGTATTGCGGTGACCAATGAAGAAATTGACGAGATCTGGGAGCTGGTTGATGACGGAACCCCGATCAGGATTTTGCCCTAAACGTCGCAATCGATGATTAACGCCATGACATCAGTGCATTACGTTGCTGTCATGAGCTATGCAAATTCCCGTATACGCAGTTAACATTTTCTTCCAGAGTGTTTTACACTGTTTAACGACTCCGGTAGTCATTGCCTACTGGCTTGACTGACAGGAAGTCGTCCGACTGACTTCCGGGTCTCAGGAAATAAAACGACCAATAAGGGGATTTACTATGCGTAAACTGACGATCGCTGGGTTTGCAATGGCCGCTGCTCTAACTGCAGGTTGTGCCACAACTGATCAAGCTGCTATCGACGAAGCGAATGCAACCGCAAGCTCCGCCGAGCAAACTGCTAACAACGCTCTGAACACTGCGAACAGTGCTTCCAAGTCTGCTCGCACTGCTCAGCAGACTGCTGAAGAAGCTCTGGCCGCTGCCCGTGCCGCTCAGAAGTCCGCTAACGAAGCGAACGAGCGCGCCAAGCGCATGCTGCAGCGCGCTAGCCAGAAGTAAGGCTAACGTTTAGCACGAAAAAGGCCGGTAAACCGGCCTTTTTTTGTGTCAGAAATACAGGGTTTGCCCGGATGTTGCGGTTTTTTCGGGCTTGGCTTTTTCCGCGCTCTCATCCGCAGCAACTTGCGTCAGCTTCTCACCGATCATTCTGGGAATCCCATCAGCCTGATCAACCGCAACCTCAATAGCCATTCGTTTGACCTGAGTATTCGGATGCTGCTTCTGGAATGCTTCGACTTTCGCCATGGTTTCACGCCATAGCTCTTCCCGATCCTCCGCCGTGTAATCTTCACGGGGACGGTGCACTTCCAGCCAGATTTCACCGCCAGAAGCTCCAACCTTCACCGGCTCACGGATCACCTGCACAGGTGTGCCCTTGGATACCTGGTAAGCGAAGCGGGAAATGTCCTCGTTATACATGCGAAAACAACCGTGGCTAACCGCCATTCCGACACCGAACTGCTTATTGGTGCCATGAATCAGATAGCCTTTTTCACTAAGCATCAGAGCGTGCGAACCCAAGGGGTTGTCCGGCCCTGGTGGAATCATCCGCGGCAGATAATCTCCGGATGCTTCATACTCCGCACGGATGCTTGCGGGTGGATACCAGGCTGGTGATTCCAGCGGCATGGTGACCTTGGCGTTGGTCAGCGGAGATGGGTTATCCTCCGTGCCTACTCCGACCGGATACACCTGCACACCGCTGTCGGTGAAATAATAGAGACGGTATTCCGCCAGATTGATTACGATACCCTCGCGATTGGAATCCGGCAGTACATACATTCTCGGCAAGGTAATATGGGTACCTTCCCCCGGTAACCACGGATCAATCCCCGGATTCGCTTTTACCAGTTCCAGATACCCTAAGGCCAGCTCGTTGCCGATACCGGCAAAGGTATCTTCATAGGCGGTGGTGAACACCTGCAGATCACCGGCCAGATCGCCGTTCAGGGAAAAGGTAGGCACGCGGGGTGAGCGATCAACCTTGGCGCCGTTCGCATCCTTAGACGTTCCAGCAGGCGATGCCTGGCTGGTTGCGGCCGCCGCCAGCATGGGAGCCCATAGAGCAAGGCTCAGCACCAGAGAAACAACGTATTTCAACAGCATAACACTCCACATCGGTTCAGGGCCGGTTGGTAAGACTGACCGGTACTCGGCTTCAGAGTTCATTTTGGATCGCCGGGACGCGTTCTCGTTTAACAAGAGCTGCCTATTATATCGGCATCAACCGCCGTCAACATCCATCGGCGGTGGACAATCGCGGGTATCTTGCCGTTTCGTAACGCGGAGACGCTGACTAAACGCGCATTTTCCAGATCGGTATGGCCGCCAGCGCGACGAAAGTGGCGACCAACCACCAAGCGGACTCGAACGCCTGCAGCGTAGGTATACCATTTTGATGTTCACCAAACTCGATGGTCAATGCCACCATATTCACACCCAACGCACCACCAAGCTGACGGGCAAAATTGATACTGCTGGAGCCTGCACCCATAAGTTCCGGCGGCAATGGGTTTAAGGCACCCATTGAGAGGGCTGGCAACATAAAACCTATGCCGATACGACCAAGCACTGCCCACAACGTCAGCCAACCAAAACCGGCAAAGTGCCCTGTTGAGGCAAACAGAACCGCGGAAAGCGCAAATACGCCAATGCCGAACAACACCAAACTGCGTGCGCTCCGCTTATCCGCTAGCCGGCCGGAGAGCGGGAAGATAAAGCCAAGCACCACACCCGCAGGCAGCATCAGCAAACCTGCTTCGGTAGCCGAAAATCCCAACGTGGTTTGCACAAAAAGTGGAATGAGATAAGTAGAACCGAAAAGCGCCAGCCCAAGTGCCATAGCACCGATGGTGGCATACAGAAAAACAGGCTGTCGCAACAACGCGAGGTTCACCAGCGGATGCTTGATTGTTCGCTCACGTCTGATGAAGGTCATCATTAGAAGCAAGACCATGACGGCCTGCACAAGCAACCTAAGTTCATGGCCTTCGAGCATCTGAAGCCGTGTCAGGGTATCCAGGGTCAAGCCGACAATCGCACCCAACATCACCAACCCCGGCCAATCAAAGGCGTAACGCGCAGGCCGGGATACAGGAACCGGCAGAAAGCGCCAGGCCATCAGAACACCCATCAAGGTCACCGGGGCAGGGGCGAACATGACATAACGCCAATTGAATTGATCGACAAGAAAACCACCGAGCACAGGCCCCAACGCAGGCGCCAAAATGACACCCATGCCGTATATACCCATGGCCTGACCCCGCCGATCGGCCGGAAAGATTCGGAACACAAGGTACATGCCCATCGGCTGCATCAAACCCGCCATAGCACCCTGGCCCACTCGAGCAGAGATCAATTGGGCCGGGGTTTGGGCAAAACCACCGGCCACCGAAATCACAGCAAACAACGCCATTGCGATCGCGAGGGTTTTACGCACACCGAAGCGGTCAAGCAACCAAGCGGACGCCAACATGGTGGTGGTCATGGCCGCAATAAAACCGGTGGCTAACCAGTGAACGGTTCCTTGGCGCAAACCGAACTCCAGCATAATATCGTGAAGCGCGACGTTGACGACAGTCGCGCTGAGTACCGTTGCCATCGTGCCAAGTACAACAGTGGCAACAGCCAGCCACCGCCAACGTTCACCATAGCGGGCCTCAAGCCCGGCAATCGTATTATCCGCCAAAGCTTATTTCTGCGCTTCTGCGTTTTCCATGATCTTATGGAATACAGTCAGTGCGCTCTCGATCTCTTTGTCGGAAATTCCGTCGAGCATTTCTTCACGAAGCTCGTTTGCACGTTCGGTCAATTCCTCCATAAAGCTCACCCCCTCATCAGTCAGGTGCAACCTTCGGGCGCGACGGTCTTTAGGGCAGGCGCGACGCTCGATCAAATTCTGCTGCTCCAGGCTGTCCAACAGCCTAACCAACGTTGGGTTCTCGATCGCCATCAAACTGGCCAACTCTCGCTGGGTCAGACCTTCGCCACCTTCCTTCAGATAAACCATGGTGCTCCAGCGAGCTTGAGTAACTCCCAGATCTTTCAAGCGCTCATCCAGCATTTTGCGCCAGCGGCGAGTAACACGAGCAACCGCAAACGGAAATTGATCTCTCACAATATTCACTCCTCAATGACGTCGCGTTTGCTTATAGATAGGGCAAGACGCTAACGGTACAAGACTTTCACCAATAGTAAGCTACCGGTTGGAATGAGAAAAGATTCAAATGCGAAACCAACCCCAAAAACGCACGAAATTCCCTAATGAGCGGAGCGCATCTCCTCCTGCATCGTCTCGGCTTCGGGGGACTCGCAGAATTCCTCATTCCGCGGATCAATTTCTGATAACACCGCGGAAGCTTCCGGCATCGCAGGCACAAAGTGTTCCTGTTCATTCACCGGAACGTCATCGGTCTGCGTGATCCGGTAGCGGGTAATCACGGCCAGCAAGATTAGAAAACCAGCATTGCCGTAAAATAGTCCGGACGGACCCAACAAGTTGACCAACTCAGCCATGGTAATAGGCCCAATCACGCTGCCGATACCGTAGCTGAGCAAGAGTGTCGCGCTGGCGGCCACAATACGATTGCTGTCCATTCGGTCGTTGGTGATCGCTACAGCAATGGGGTACAGGGTGGCGGACAAACCAGTAAACAGTCCGACCAGCAGGGTCAGCATCAACAAACTCTCTGCGCCAACCACCGCGACACCAATGGCCGCCGAACAAGCCATCAGAGCCACCCAAAACATAACTCGGCGGCGATCAAAAAAATCACAGATGCGCCCCATGGGCCACGCCAATAACATAGCTGCGACAATTGCCGAAGCCATAAAAGTAGAAGTCTTTCCAACATCCAACCCCACCAAGGTGGCATACACCGGCCCCAGCGCGTAAAAACCACCAATCATCACCCCGCTCACCAAGGCCCCCGCGACACCTGAAAACGATTCCCGGGCCAGCTTGAACACCGACATCCGATTGGTGTGTTCTATCGCAGGCGCTTCCATTCGGGTTAGCGACAACGGAATGACGGCTAAAGTCAGCAGAATGGCGGCCAAAGAAAATGGCAAAAAGTCGGCAGGATTGCCTACATTCACCACGAGCTGGCCACCGGCTGCCGACAGGTAAAACACAATCTGATAAACCGCGAACATGGAGCCGCGGTTGGAGTTGGTTGCGCGACTAGAAAACCAACTTTCGATAACCACCAATACCCCCGCGACGCTGAAGCCCGACAATACTCGCAATGCCGCCCAGAAAAAGGCCGACACAGCCATCGGATACAACAACGCAGCAACGGCAGCCATTGCTGCGAAGACGGCAAACGCTCGTATATGACCCACGCGGCCTATGATGCGATGGACATAGAGGGTGCCAACGACAAATCCGATGGAATAGCACACCAGAATCCAACCGATGATATCTGGAGACACTTCCTCGATACTCAGCCGAATGCCAAGCAGCGTCATCAGAAATGCATTACCACTAACTAGAAAGACAATGCTCAGAAGCAGTGCTGATAAAGAAGCTACCATTCGGGTCATGACTGACTCCGCAAAATCGACAAGGTGGGCATGCTCAAGAGAAGGATAGCAGTATTATCCTTGGGCGGTTGACCAGCATTTAATCAGTCTATGGGATAGCCGAAACTAGGGAGATGCCGAGACTTGTATTACACTGGGCCTAATTTGACATTGTTTTACATTAATGGGCCGTAACAGACCCCTAAACCCTTAACGGGTAAGATAATTAAGAAGCTATTTTCTGGAATTGTGAGCGCCTGGTTATGAAGAAAACGGATTGGCCCATTCGTTGGGATCTTTTGCTTCGCTATCGACTCATCGAAACCGTAGCACTATGGGAAGGACGCCTGACCACCAACCATATCTGCCACAGTTTCGGCATTGGTCGCCAGCAGGCCTCCAAGGATATCAACACTTACTTGCGAGAGGTGGCACCCGGTAATCTGGTGTACGACCGGCATCTTAAAGGCTATGTGCCATCCAGCCACTTCAAGCCTGTGGTTACCCATGGCGAAGCCTCTGAATATCAGGACCTGCTTGCCCAACAGCAGAATCTCAATGATTCTCTCGCCGAGCTTGAACTGGGAATGCCCGGGAACAAGGTGATTACCGGCCCCGGCCGATACGTTGCGCCAGAAACCATGCGCGCTGTGGTCGCCGCCACTCGTTACAAGCGTCTGCTCAAAGCCAGCTACGTTTCGCTCAGCCGCCCCGAAGCCGTTGAGAGTGTGCTCGAACCCCATTCTTTGGTGTGCGCCGGGAACAACTGGCACCTACGTGCCTGGTGCAGCTCCAACCGGGAGTTCCGTGATTTCGCGCTCAGCCGTTTTCAGAGCACCCCGGAAGCACTGCGCCAAAAAGCTCGCTATAACGCTCAGCACGATGAAGACTGGCAGCGCCGAGTAACTCTTGATATCGCACCGGACCAACGGCTAACCGAGGCCCAGCAACAAATCGTAGCGCGTGACTACGGCATGCAGAATGGCAGCCTGCAGGTTGAAACTCGTGCAGCCCTTGCGCCCTACGTGCTGTCACAGTTAGGCATTACCTTTGACCGCGACCACCCGGATCCTCTGGTGCAGCAACTGGAACTGGTCAACCCAGACCAGCTAGGTTTTGGAAGCAAACGTGAACAAGCCCTTAAAGCGGTCGCCGGTCTTTAGCAGACAGGCGTTGTGATCAAGCCTTTCTTCCGAATGTTCCTCGCCGTCGCCGGGCTGTTTTTATTGACAGCCAGCTCGGTAGCGCCCGCTGCACAAGAGTGCGGGTCACCCGCCACCGCTATCCACCAGATCCAGAGTGCGAGTTCACATTCACCGCTGGTGGGCCAAACCGTCTCGATCGAAGGCATTGTGACCTACGCATCCAGCGACCAAGACGGCTTTAACGGTTTTTACATTCAACAAACGGATGCAGAAACGGACAACGACCCGACCACCTCGGAAGCACTGTTCGTCTATACTCGCCGCAAGGCCACCCCCGGCCAACGGCTGCGACTGACCGGCATCGTCAAAGAGTTCCATGATCTGACAGAACTGGTGAAAGTCAGCCGGCTCACCGTTTGCGGCCAGACGTCACTCCCCGAGCCCGTTGAGCTTTCGCTGCCGTGGCCACAAGCACCGGAAAGCTTTGAAAATATGCGGGTATCATTCAATGCTCCGCTGACCGTCATAGCACATCAAAATCTGGCCCGTTTTGGTGAACTGACGCTGGCCAAAGTCGATCAAATTATCCCTACGGAGTATCTGGCACCCGGTGACCAGGCGGTTCAGCAAAGGCTCGAAAACCATGAGCATCGCGTTCTTCTGGACGATGGTAAAAGCATCCAAGACCCCGCTCCGACGCCTTGGCTTGATCTGGGTGAGGACAACACGGTCCGAGCCGGCGATCAGGTGACTAATGTCCGTGGTGTGCTGGATTACCGATTTGGCCAGTGGCGGGTTCAGCCCGACCACAATCCCAGGTTTTCCCGACCGGAACCAAGGCCAGATGCTCAACCTAAGCCTTCGGGCGATATCACCCGGATCATGGCCCTGAACCTTCAGAACTACTTCAACGGCGACGGGAAGCGTGGCGGTTTTCCAACCCCCAGGGGTGCCAAAACCCTGAGCGCCCATAACAACCAACTCCACCGCCTGGTCGGCACCATCCATCAGGTTGCTCCGGATATCGTGGCAGTCACGGAACTTGAAAACGATGGCTATGGCCCACGCAGCGCGTTAGCCCAATTCACACAGGCGCTTGGACCAGCCTGGCACTTTATAAAAACGCCCAAACGGGACGGTTCCGATGCCATTCGAACAGCCCTTGTGTTCCGCAACGATCGGGTACGGCCCGAAGGCAAAGCGCTGCGGCTAAAACAAGACATTTACCGACACAGAGGCCGTCCGCCGCTGGCGCAGATATTTACGCCTGTGACGGGGGGCCAAGCTGTACGGGTAGTGGTGCCTCATCTGAAATCGAAATCCTGCCGCAACGCCAAGGGGCCAAATTCCGATCAGAACGACGGCCAAAGCTGCTTCAGCGCCCACCGCACCCGCGAAGCACGCGCCATCATCGGCTGGCTCTCCAACTTATCCACGGCAGATCATCTGGCTGGCACCCTTATCACCGGTGATCTCAACAGCTATGCTCAAGAAACGCCGTTAGATACCTTTTACGCCGCTGGCTTCACCAGTCTGCTACATCACTTTCACCCATGTCAGCCCGACGACTGCCGATATCACAGCTATCGTTATCGAGGCGAGAAGGGCTCATTGGATTATGCGCTTGCCAATAAAGCGCTCATGCCTCACGTCGCAGACGTATACATTTGGAACATTAACGCCGATGAACCCCGGGCACTGGGCTACCAGAGCGCCCCTGAGCTTAACGGTCCCTGGCGGACTTCCGACCACAATCCTGTGATCACCGATCTGCGGCTTTAACACCCAGCCATCCAAGTGACCTTGCTGCCTGCAGTACCAGGCTTCGCAGCAATAGCACCCATCGTTCTTCCCGTTACACTGACATTCCATGCATCGTGATCAGGTGAATCTGCCATGAAACTTCCCATGCCCAACGTTTGGCCATTAGCTCGCACTGGTCAACGCCTGCTGTTACGGGCCAAACGCAGAGAAACCTCGGTGGATGGTCACCGAATGGTGTTTTTGGAACGAGGTCAAGCACAGCCGGGCGCACCTACGCTAGTCCTCCTCCATGGCTTTGCGTCTATGAAGGAGAACTGGGCCTTCTGGATGCAACAATTACCTTCGCATTGGCATTTATTAGTGCCCGACTTACCGGGGCTCGGCGAAAGCCAATACCGCCCTGATGCTAATTACGGCTATGAAAGCCAGGCCCAGCGTCTTAGTCAGTGGCTGGCCGGATACAGCAGCAACCACCTGCATATTGCCGGGAGTTCCATGGGGGGCGCGATTGCCGCGTTGCTGGCTCACCAACTTAAAGCACCTCCCCGCACACTCACCTTACTGAACAGCGCAGGCATCCCGGAGTCTCCCGGCATGGCACAAAACACACCCGCACGCCCGACCATAGATTCCGTACTCATTCCGCAGGATTGGGCGGGCGTTTATCGTATGTTCAACAGCGTCGGGAGTGGCAAACCGACGCTACCCGGCATCGCTATGACCGGTTTGCTCGGCCCAGATCTGATGAAACGGCGGCATTCATTGCAGCATATTTTTAACGACATGGTTGCAGACCCGATGGCACCCACCCGGTATCTCGGAAATCAAACACCCCCTCTTCAAGTGCAATGGGGCGACAAAGACACCATTACTCCTACACGCTGTGTTGACTGGTTCAAGTCCGCCACACCGGAAGCTGACATACAGGTCTTTCGCGGTGTTGGTCACCTTCCGATGCTCGAGAACCCAAGGCGCTCTGCAGCGGTGTTGTCCAGCTTTATCGAGCACCACAATAACTAGGTCGATTACTTCCGGCACCACCCCGAATTGGCCTCTTCAGCTAATTGACCCGTCATCCAAGTCATGGGACCAAGGCCACGAAGCGGCCATAATCTTTGCCACATACATAACAATAACCGCCACGATCGAGGAAACTCATGGGCGTCTCAGTTTCTAACACACAGGATCTGGGCATGCCGGCCATCTATCTACACACTCTGGCCGAGCTGCTCCACACTATTGGAGTGGATGAAAGGGACTTGATTCAACGCGTCGGACTGGACCCAACGCGGCTGAAATCCACCGACCTCAGAGTCAGCGAAGCTCAGGCTGCGGAATTCGTTACCCGAGCCATTGTTGAAAGCGGCGAACCAGGGCTGGGCATCTTGTTGGCACGAGAACTCGAACTGCCGTTACACGGCGCTTTAGGTACGGCAATCATGAGCAGCCGCACGCTTGAAGAAGCCCTCGAGCTAATGACTCGCTATCTAACGCTTCGGGTGCCCCATCTAAAAGTTCAAAAGCACATGACCGGGACCAGCGTCTGGTATGCCGTGAATTGCGAAACTCAACTTGGCTCGATTCTCAATTTTATTCTGGATGCCGTGTTGTTCGGCTGCATATCTATGGGGACACAGCTCCTTGGCACCACGTTGCCGGGCTTGAGAATCATGAGACGAGGGCCAGAACCGAGCCACTTTAATCGTTTCCGACGCATGATTGGCGTGCCCGTTGAGTTCGGTGCAACCGAAGACGCCCTGGTGGTGCCCGTCAGCCATCTCAGCCAATCAACCCGCTTCGCCAATCAACATCTAGCTGAAACATCCCGAGAGCAGTGCGAACAAGCATTGCAAGAGCTAGGAGAGGTCGCCGGGGTGGCCAGCAAAGTGCGTCGAGTAATCGAAGCCAGCCACCCGTTTCCGCCCAAACTGGCTCGGGCGGCCAGTACGCTTTTCGTCTCGGAGCGAACACTGAAACGGCGTTTACAAGAGGAAGGCGCCAGTTTTCAGAGTCTTGTGGACGAAGTGCGTCTGGAACGCGCTCAGGACTTGCTGGAGAACACCTCGATGAACCTGACCCAGATTGCCGATGCTCTGGGTTATGCCGATGCGGCCAACTTCACTCGGGCATTTAAGCGCTGGACAGGGAACAGCCCAAGCCAGTACAGAATCGCAAACTCGAATCTGGCGAAGCGGGCCTGACCCCCTCCGTCAGTCTATGCCGATGATTTTGTGCATCTGCAAGGTCAATCGCCATTGGGGGTTGGCCAGGCAATAATCCGTCGCTTTGCGGGTATTACTCTGTTTGACTGGATCTGCTGCCTGTTCGGGTATCGAAGGCGAGGCCATCGGCGACAAAAAGTAATGATTTGCCTGGATAAGCCCAGTGAACCGCTCCGGCATCGCTAGCGGTTGCGGATACACCAGTTTCAGCTCATCGCATTCAGTAATCACCACCTCTGCATCTGCCTTGGGGCTGACGCACAACCAGTCAATCCCCTCGGGCGCAGGCAAGGTGCCATTGGTTTCGACACCTACCTCAAAGTTCGCGTCATGAAATGCCGCAATCAACTCTGCATCCAGTTGCAAGAGCGGCTCACCACCGGTGCACACAACGTATGGCTTTCCCAACCCCTCAGGCCAGAGTGCACCAATATGCGCGGCCAGTGCTTCAGCCGTTTCGAAGACGCCACCATTCTGGCCATCGGTTCCGACAAAATCCGTATCGCAAAAATTACACACCGCGCTGACGCGGTCACGCTCACGCCCGTTCCACAGGTTGCATTTACTGAACCGGCAAAACACCGCGGCGCGGCCTGCTTGGGCACCTTCGCCTTGTAAGGTGTAGAACGCTTCTTTAACCCGGTACATCAGATACCACGCTCATACATCAAAGGGTCGTCAATGCCGTGGGTAGCGAATGCTTCCAGCCGCTCAACGCAGGAACCACACAAGCCGCAAGCCTTCTCGCGCCCGTTGTAACAGGTCCAGGTTTGACCGTAATCGAGCCCTAGCTTCAACCCTTCCGCCAGAATCTCGCCTTTATCCAACGTCATAAACGGCGCTTTCACGGCGACCGGTTCGTAGTTGGCCACCCGGCATACCGCATCCATTTTCTCGACAAACTCGGGGCGACAATCTGGGTAGATTGCGTGATCGCCACCGTGAGCGCCGTACCAAACGGCTTGTGCATTCACGGTGATAGCATAACCGGTAGCCAGTGACAGCAGAATCATATTGCGATTGGGCACAACCGTCGCTTTCATGCTGTCCTCTTCGTAGTGCCCTTCGGGCACTTCAGCATCCGAGGTCAAAGCCGACCCCGACATCACCTCGCTCATCGCCCGGATGTCGATGACCTTGTGAGGAATCCCCTCGGCTTCACACACGGCCCGAGCAGCGTCCAGTTCACGCACATGGCGCTGACCATAGTTGAACGACAGGGCATGCACCTTGTGGCCCCGGGCACGGGCAAGATGAAGCAGAGTAAAGGAGTCCATGCCTCCGGAAAAAATAACAACAACTGTGTCAGTCATGGAACGGTCACCGGGTTAAAAGAGGATTTGTCATCAAGGTTATACATAGCGAGGGTACATTGTAACAGCGCTGCGGCTTGTTGGGTTCGCACAGAAGAAAGATCAGGAGTAAACTCGGGTGAAAATCGGCAACAATCAGCGCTTATTCATGACCGTTACCACGAAACCGGCATTCATCGATTTCGAAGCATCCAGTCTGGATTTGATCGCAGGCTATCCGATCGAGGTGGGCGTATGCTTGGCGGATGGTACCCAGCACAGCTGGCTGATTGATCCGCACAAAACCTGGCACGACTGGTCCTCTCGGGCAGAAGCGATTCACGGTATCAGTCGTCAAGAACTCGAAGAAGAGGGTCATTCCATTTGGCATATTGCCGAGCAGCTCAATGCGATGCTGCCAGAGCAGGTTTTCTGTGATGCTTGGACCTTCGACAGTTTCTGGCTGCACCGGCTGTTCCGTGCCGCGGGCATGACGCCCGCCTTTCAACTGGAATCGGTGTCTTCGCTGCTCAATCCGGAACAGGTCCGACAATGGCCAGCTATTCGTCAGCAAGTGATTGAACAGCTGGGATTACCGGTTCACAGAGCCTCTAACGATGCCTTAATCCTTCATCAGACCTGGCAGCGTATTATTTGCTCGGATGAAGTCGAAGCGCGATAACTTCCAGACCTTTGCGTGCAGTGTGCAAGGTCCAGTATGTCGCGACAGCCATCAATCCTGCGCCGACCATAGTAAAGGTCAGGTTCTCACCAACAGATTGTCCTTGAGCCATCGCAAAGTACACAACAACGGCAATAACCAGAGCAATTTCCACGATAAAGTCAGACACAAATATCTTAACGGCGCGTGCGCGGTCTTCGGGCATTTTCTTAGGTTTCAACCTCTTCGTTCATTTCAGTTTGATGTTCTTTAGTGCTCAAATTATCACCAATTTGGAACATTAATGCTGTACGAACTAGTGGCTACGAACTAACCGAGATGACTTTTTCTGAAGCAAAAAAAAGCGCAGTCATAAGACTGCGCCAGAAAGGAGAGATCCAATCGACACCTAGGCAGGTGTCGCGGATTACACAACGTAAAAACACGTGACGATGAGAATTATGGGGTCTAACCCAAAAACTGTCTGTACGCGTTTGCCGAATAGGCCAGGCTATTGCAAACCCTGCAATTGGCTATACACTGACAGCTGAACCGAATTCTAAGAGTTGATATGACCATCATGCGTTTCCAACACAATGTTTACACATTCGCAGGTTGCCCGATTGGGCAGGCCCAGCGTGCCATGGTGAAAGACATCTAACGGCTTTCGGTCAAGTCCCGGGAGCCATTGCAGCGACCGGGGCAGCTTCTCTGCCAAACCCCGGTTGCTTCAAGCTCCGGGGTTTTCTGTTGTTGCAGCAGCAAAAGGCAAGGAGAAGACAATGAAAAGACAACCAATGAGGCGGGCCGCTAACCAGCCAAGCAGCAACCGCAATGCCTCGGTCAGAAGACCAGAGAAGCTGCCGCTGCTCGATGCCATTTGCAAGAAGCTGAATCAGCGCGTCAATCTGGACGACGAACAGCGCGTACTGGGTGTTTATGAACGAGGCTGGATTTTTAACGGAGTCTTGAGCAACCTCGACGGTGCCGAGGCTCGGTACGTCAAAGCATTGGCAACCCGCTACAATTCATGGATTGCTCGCCAGGTCGCGTAAGTTATAGCTTGGTCAGCGACTGAACCGGTCAATGGTGCCGGTTCAGTCCTTCAATAACGGACATATCGCCACCATGCACCATGGCAAAGTTATTAACCACATCGTGAATTTTTTCCTGTGAATAC
Source organism: Marinobacter sp. JH2 (assembly GCF_004353225.1). Classification (NCBI taxonomy): domain Bacteria; kingdom Pseudomonadati; phylum Pseudomonadota; class Gammaproteobacteria; order Pseudomonadales; family Marinobacteraceae; genus Marinobacter; species Marinobacter sp. JH2. Next base: position 2,938,495 of record NZ_CP037934.1, read on the forward strand.
GGTTTTACAACGTAACCGTTTGCACCCGCGCTGATCGCCCTTTGAATACTCTCAATCGAGTCGTCAGCCGTTACCAACACAATGTGTTGCTCCTTTCGCTCCGCTTTAAACGCGGCCATCAACTCATGGCCGTTACCGTCCGGCAAGCCCAGGTCCAGTAATACAATATTAAATTCGCTCGCATCGAACGCAGCACGTGCTGACGCGGCATCTCCACACTCTTTAACCTCTGTCGCACCCGCTTTATGCAACATGCCGACCAATCGTTCGCGCATCAACGGTTCGTCTTCAACCACCAAGACTCTAAGATCACTCATTTCACAGTACCTCACTTGTTATTCTGCTCACTCAGTGCGCGTCGTTGTTGGTTCGTCTCGGCAAATCCAACGGGGGGTGGTCTACCGCCCCCCGTGACACGGCGCTGTCTGGATAGGGCTGATCAAGGTCTACCCGCCCGCCACCGTCACTCGTGCGTGTCAGAAGATTAGCAATGCTCACTGCAGTGGTGTAAAGCGAAATGGCAATAATCAACAAAACCGGCTGCACGAAGGCCACAAATCGGGGGACTTCTGCATCACTCGTTAGGCTCAATAACAATATGATGGCCGGCCCCAGCACCAAAAACAGCGTCAACGCGATAAAGAACACTATACGCTCTTTATAGCGCCCCAGGTCCTGATTAGTCACCAACCCCAATACAAACTTCCCCATCGCCAACCCGGCGAGAATAATGGCAGCAATGCTGAGGTCCGGCTGCATTAAGGTATGGTACAGATTTCCATCCCAAAGCCGCTGCATGGCAATAATCAAAAAAGGAAAAAGCACGAACAGGATGTCAGCGTAGGTGCCGTACATCATGCTCAGTGAATGCTGTTCCTGTCGGTGTTGGCTGTGGTTCATACATCGGATCCTGTGTTATCAGCATGCCCTTGGTCCGTCTCTGCCAAGGCGCGATTAATCATGTCGTTTAGCTTATCCAGCCCGGCGTGAATACGCTGCCAATCCGGGAGTTCTTTGCGGATGTGCTGTTCTAAAACCGCCGCCTGCTCAGTCATCAGCGGATAGCCCATAGCGCCCGCTGTGCCCTTAATCTGATGGTTTTCTAGCTGAAGACTGGGCAAGTCGTGGCTGGCGAAAGCCTCGTTCATGCGCTGTTGCCGGTCAGCCAGCCCGGCCAGAAATCGCGACGATAAATAGCCGATATCTTCGTCAACGGCATCGCCTGCATCTCTGTTCAAGTAACGATCCAGCAGCGCCTGCAAGTGCGTGTAATCAGTGGGCTTGCGCAAAACACCATCACAACCTGCACTGATCAGTGCGTCCGTTTCCGATTGATCGCCCCCGGTAAACGCGATGATCGGTCGCCGGAATCCGGTTTGCCGTAACAACCGGGTGGCGTCCACACCATCCATTCCAGGCAAAAACCGACCCATCAACACCAAGTGCACAGTGTCGGCCAAGGCCCTGCGCACCGCCTCTTCGCCATTGCTCGCTAAAATAGGATCGGCACCAATACGCTTGAGCATGCGCTCAACCAGGCGCCGGTTATCATCGTTCTCTTCCACCACCAACACCCGTCCACTAAACGTGGTCGGCATGGCCCCTGCATTCCGCCCCAAATACTTTGCCAACGATTGATAGAACTGCTGTTTATCAATGGGCTTCGCCAGATAACCGTTACACCCGGCTTTTCGATATTCAACGATGTCTTCAGTCATCACATTGGCCGTGAGCGCGATAATGGGAGTGTTTACCCCCGCTTCCCGCAAAGCCAGCGTCGCGTCGCGACCGTTCATGACCGGCATCTGTATATCCATCAGAATTAGATCGAACGCTTCTTTGGTGGCCCGTTCCAGCGCCTCTGCACCGTTGAGAACATGCACCAACTCGGCTCCTGTTCGTTCCACCAAAAGCGATACCAGCCGTTGATTCAGTTCGTTGTCTTCAGCACACAGGATACGACCACTCAACGTTGGTGCGGCCACCATCGGTATCGCCCGGCGTCGTTCAATAAATTCTGAAGCATCCTTTAAAAAGTGACTGTCATGCAGCGAGCCAGTGCTGATCGTTGCCTCAAATTCGCTGCCTTCGCCATACCTGCTATCAACCCGAATGTTGCCGCCCAACAATTCAGCCAAGCGAAGAGAAATGCTCAAGCCTAAGCCACTGCCACCATATTGCCGAGCAATCGCACTGCTGCCTTGAGCAAACGGATCAAACAACCGGTCGATTTGCTCGGGTTTCATACCGATACCGGTATCAACGACACGAGCGTGCAACATTTCGTTCTCACGATCGCAACGAACAACCAACGAAATCGAGCCTTTTTCCGTAAATTTCAGCGAATTTCCGCACAAATTAATAATTATTTGTCGAAAACGCGTAGGGTCCGTCTGAATTTTTTCAGGCAGCGGGTAGTCACAAATGATACTGAAATCGAGGCCTTTTTCGTTGGCTTTTGGCTCAAAAAATGCCTGTATCTCATCCAGCATTTCCGGCAAACTGACCGGGACCACATCGACATCGAGTTTGTTGGCATCAATTTTCGAGTGGTCCAATATATCGTTTACCAACTCAAGCAAATGCCGACCGCTTCGTACCACGGTTTCCGCGCTTCTGCGTTTTTCGCTTTCGCTTAGCTCGTTATCAAGCAGAGTCTCCCCATACCCAATAATCGCCGCCAAAGGTGTCCGGATCTCGTGACTCATGTTGGCCAGGAACTGACTTTTTGCCTGCGCCGAGTTCCGGGCCAGTTCTTTTTCCAATCGCTCTTGCTCTCGCTCGCGCTCAATCTGCAGTCGCTGATGACTTTCAGTGGTATCAATGCAGGTGCCTTCCAAATGCATCGGCATACCTTCTGCGTCATAAACGGTATGCAGCGAAATCGTCGCCCAGCGCTCATCTCCACTCCGGGTCAGGTATTTCGCTTCCACGCCTTTCACCGTTCCAGCTCTCTCCAACTGTTCGACAACCAGGCGTCTCAGCAAACCATCCTCAATAAAGGTTTCCAATACATCGGGATTAGCACGCAGCAGTTCGTGCCGACTCCGGTAACCTAACAATTCGGCCATCGCTGGGTTCGCGGTTACGAAGCGCCGCTCTGGGGACATCTGAAAGACGCCTTCAATCACATTATCGAATAAAGACTGGTAACGCTGGAGGTTGGCCAAAGCCTTCCTGTTCCACGCCAATGCCTCTCCCTGCACCTGTTTGATTCGATCAGCCAAGGCAAACGAAAACAGAATAACCTGAGCCGTAAGGCCAAATTGCGGCGTGTAAGTTGTGAACGTATTGAGCGGCAGGTAGCCAATCACCGTCAGACCATAAACCCCAAATCCGATTAAAGCGGCTGCCCATGCAAAAAAGTACGCACGAGCCGCGGGGTTGTAATAGCGCCACGATAGATAACTGACAACAATCAAAAGACTACTCATCAGAATGGATGCCACCACAATCCACTCCATAGTGACCGCATATGGCATAAACAACGCTAAAACAAACGTCGCCACCACCGCATACAAGCAAACTACAAGCACCTTATCGAGGTCCGGCGATCGGTGACGGGTTTCCAAGAGCGAACGGGCCATCAGCAACCCGAAAAACAGCGTAAAGATGATGTGGTAGTGGAGGTAATCTTTGTTCAACAGTGCCGGGCGCTCATCGAACAACTGAACCCCATGGACTTGTTCGGTGGCTGTAAAGAGCACGGCGGAAACCAGGTACAGTAAGTAGTAAATATTGCTTCGCTCACGCACGGAGACGGCAACAAACAAGTTGTAGGCAAGAATCGCCAGAATAGCGCCAAGCAGGATGCCTCGAACGGCTTCATCAAACGACACCTTGGCGATGTAACCCTCACGAGGCCACAGGGTGATGGGCAATCGAAACGTGTTGATGTTGGTTACCCGAAGATAAACCGTCGTTGTCGTCTCCGGTGCGAAAGAAATCTGAAACGTCGGGTTTGGAACCGCCAAATCCCGCTCGCTCCAATCATCGTAGTAACCGGCGCGGCGCTCCTCCACCAAGCGACCATCACGTACAACATACAAACGGACATCGTCCACCAACGGCAAAGCCAGCTCAAGCATCCAATCAGCAGGACCTTGCAGCTCCCGAGTACTGACATCCAGCCGAGTCCAATAAGCCGATTCTGTGTAGCCAAAGTTGAGCACGCCTTCATAGTGGCGATTGAATTGACCAAGGGGCAGATTGCGTACGTCTTCGAAGCTGAAGCTTTGGCCAGGGTCCTCTAGATAGGCCAGACACCCGTTAAGATCTCGAATACCTTCGCTGCCATTCCCCAACGACAACACGCCATCACGACACCCGGACTGTGCAAAGGTTTGGGAAGGTAGGGCAATAACAACCAAAAACAGGCCCATCAGGAGCACCCGGACCCAAGTATCGCGTAACCGTTGCTGCAAAATGTGATCTCCGAGCGGGCAGCTGTCTACTTTATCGTTTATTGTCAGCAATCATTACTTTAGCTGTTCGCAATGGTTTTCGCACCCTGAGGTCACTCGAAATGAGATCTGTTTTTCTCTATGCCACGCTTTCCATGGCCGTCGCCACAGTCTCAGGATGCGGCTCAGACAGCTCCGGTTCGTCTGCGCTAAACCCTGCCAGTGATGTTGACCTTACCTTTTCAACCTTTGATCTAACCGACACTCCCCAGGCACCCGAAACACTCAAGCACGCTCTGTTTAGTGACTACTACGCCGGCATCGAGCCCAGCGGAGACAGTAACAGCCCCGAAAACCAGCAAACGACTAAAGACATCCGCCGCCATATCGATATCTTCATTGGCGCTATGCCAGCCGAGGACGGCAACAGTTACACCAAGGTACGGAACCCTCTGGACTTGATGAACCAGATCATCAGCGTGGGCAACGTGCAAAACTTCGACGATGGGCGCCAGTACATCAGCGACCGTATCGGTCAAAGCATAGCGGGCACCTACAACACACGCAGTGCGGGTGCCAGCATTCGTTTCACCGATCAAGCGGCCACGAATGCCCAGCTAGCCCTCAACGACCGCGAATGGCGATACCAAACGCTCGACTGGCGCTATGTCCCGAAAACCGCCGATGAAAGCAGTTTGGATGAAAAGGTCTACCGCACCATCCAATACGTCGCGCGCAGCGTCGATGCGGCCCAACAAGATCAACAACCGGAATTAATAAGTCTGCTCGCCGGCGCGCGATTCAGCGCAACGCATTTCAGCGCTTCGGGGTATAACGAGCCGGAGCTGGCCACGGCTGACTTTGTTAGCCGCAGTTATGGCGGGATTGAATTACGTCAGGAGTTCATCGGACAAGAAGAAAAAGATGCGCTGTTCATCAAAAACAGCGAACAGCCGGTCATCGACTACCGCCGCCACGGGGTGATACTTGAGGAAACTAACCCGGACTGCCAGCGTGTCGAACTGAATTACACCACGAGTCAGGTGAAAATTTACACCTCACATAACGAGCCGGCCAGAATAGAAGATCCGGAAGCAGATCCGGACGATGATGAAAACCCGGAAGATGTACCAACCGTGCCTAATCCGGACTACTGCGTCAATCAGAGCGTAGATCAGGCAAAAGTCGCTTGGAGCACAGTGCCCACGGCTCACCGCCAGTAGGCACTACATATCCCAATTCTGCAAAAAACCTCGTTTTCGCTCGATCATTCGCTCATAGGCCGAGATGATGATCTCGGCGTGTGGAGCTTGGGTCAGCTTTAAGGTTTCGATCCGGCGTTCCAGTTTCCGGACTTCATCACACACTTGTTGTCGCACGTGAGTGCGGACACTGTCGTACTGCCCCAACTCAACGCGAGAGGCATCGGCAATCGGCATATTTGATCGGTTCATACAGCGGCACCTCATCCATTGAGATCATGAGCAATCCTAAACCCAATTGCCATTTTGCCCAACTGTCAGACAAAAAACAATAAAATGGAAAAAGTTCCATTTTATACGGATGTTAGCCGCCTTTCTTGCTCCGGCAGTATTGGAAACTGCTTGGTAACCGTATAGACAAATCGGGCGAGCGACGGGATGTGATGACCCACTATCGGGAACCCGGTGTTAAGCAGACTGACCGAAATATCTCTAGCGGAGTCCGCCCAGCACATTTTGTTGATCAGGCCAATATGGCCAAACGCATGGCGGCTTTGCGGTCCCCATAGACCAACCGGATTGCCACCCAGCATCATCCCGGCGCTGAATCGCATAGGCACCAACATGGTGCGGTCCAGCTGCATGGAACCAAATTGCTGAATGGCTCGACGAATAGTCAACTCGCTACAAATTCGTTTGCCTTGCCACATACCGCCGTCCAGCATCATCTGGAAAAAGCGGTTCATTTCCTCCGCCGTACCACACAGGTTACCCGCCGGAATGACCGCTTCCTGAAAACGCGGGTCATTGGTTACCTGCTCAACGGTTTTAATATCACCCCCCAAAGCTCGATTCACCACCCAAGATACGGGGAAACGAGGCGTTGGACCGGTGGCGTAGTTCGATGCCAATTCATGCACATGGTCCTGCGCCACACCGTAGGTAAACCATTTCATGCCCATGGGCTTGCGCAGATACTTGTCCAAATAATTCTCGATGGTGTCACCTGTGACTTTCTCCAACACCCGCTGGAGCACAAAGCCGCCGGTAATCGCATGATAGGCTACCTTGGCGCCATCCACTTCTACCGGCTTGGCCTCACACAGTAAACGCCACACTTCGTCTCTGTTCCACAGCACATCAATGGGGGTATCTTTAGGGATCGCGGGGATGCCACCCCGGTGCGACAAAATCTGATGCACGGTGATGGTGCGCTTACCGTTTTTCGCAAACTCCGGGCAGTAATACGACACAGGGTCCATCAGATTAACCAGACCTTGCTCCGCTAACATATGGATGAGCAGCGCAGTTACAGCCTTGGATGCCGAAAAATAGCAAATAGGGGTTTCCGTACTCATCGGAATTTTCGGCGCACCCGAGCCATCATTCGGGCCGTTGCCGTGAACGTGGCCAATGGACCGGTGCAATACTTGCTCGCCGCGGTACCTCAACGAAAGCTGTATACCCGGATGAACACCGGTACGATACAGTGACTCCACACTCTGCCAGATAGACTCCACCGCACCTTGAGACAGATTTACACGCTCAGGGTGTTCACCTGAGCTGTCACGAAAAATAAGGGAGGAAAGGTCTTGGGGCACCTTGCAGATGTGCAAAGCACGACGGGCGAGTGAATGCATAACAAGCGCCTTTATTATCAGAATGACGGGTTTCACTTCCTCCGGGAGCTGCTTACCCCTGAAGTATGATCTTATGTCGTTTCATTATGTATGGGCTGTGCCGGCTGCGCTATGGCCACACAGTCACGCCCTCGCATTTTGGCCCGATACATCGCTTTATCGGCCTCTGCTGACAACTCTTCGACACTCGTACCGTGTATCGGATACACCGCAACACCAATACTTGCAGTGACCAACACACGCTCACCCGTCGCCAGAATAACCGGTTTTTCACGTACGGCCTGTCGCAATCTTTCGGCCGTATCCAAAGCTTCGATTTGTCCCTTCTCCGGCAAGACAACCACAAACTCCTCGCCCCCAAATCGGCCTACGGAATCTACGGCACGAACACTATCTTCCAGAATTTGGCTGGCGGTGGATAACACAAGATCACCGGCGGCATGGCCGTAACCGTCATTTACCTTTTTGAAATGATCGAAATCGACCAACAATACTGCTAATGACCGGTGATAACGGTGCGCACGCTCTAATTCCTCTGCAAGAACGCGGCTCAGCTCCCGACGGTTCAGCAACCCGGTGAGCGCGTCTTTTGTGGCTAACTCCTCGAGCTCCTGCTCCAGTTCTTTTCGCTTGGACACATCCAGCACGATCCCCTCAAGCAGTCGAGAACCATCATCGTCGGTCAAACCGGTCCCTCTGGCCCAAACCCAAATGTCCCGTCCACATTTTCGGGTAATCGGAAATTCGATCGAAAAGAAACCCTGCTGGCGAATCGATTCTGCTGCTTCCTGAGCTATCGCCATACGGCGTTCGTCACCCATCAGGCCCGATTTACTGAGCGAGCCTTTTGTCATCAGCTCTTCTGCGCTGTAACCGGTCAACTCTTCACAACCATCAGAAATAAAAATAAAGCTGCCAAGAAGATCATTTCTGAAGCGAAAAGCCATACCGGGCAAGTTATTCAGCAAAACCGTCAACTGCCGCTCATGCTCACGCATCACCTTGCGCTGACGAATCTGCAGCAAAAGAAGCAACCGGTCTTTGCGGAGTTGGCGAAACATGACGATAAACAAAGTGAGGCCTGTCACGCCAACGAATAAAAAGCCCTTCCAGGTTTGAACCTTCGACAACGCACGGGCATCCTGAAACCAAGTTTCCGCCAGCTGATCGGAGAACTGGATCCAGGCCAGGCCCACCAGCAGGTACACAAAGACCGCCCACAGCGCGCGTCGCAGCGGACTGCGATTTGCCTGCAACGGCACCGTGCCGCTGTCCTCTGGTTGCTCCTGACTCATTAAAACACCTTGCCTGACAGTTCTATGGCCCTCTTCAAAAATAGTCACTGTCGGGTGCAGAGTCGAGTATGGCTTGATTTTAATGTCGAGTTAGTCAAAAATAAATGTGACACTCAATCACGTTTATACACCATGATGCGACCCCACTGTTCATTGAAACCTGTTTCGTGCGCTATCCTTGCGCTGCTGTCGATCAGCCTGTCATCTGGCTGCACAAAAACGTCCAGTCCATCTGAAGAGGTCATCGAGTACGCTCGCTCAGCGACCCCCGAGAACCCCGAAACTGCTGAGGTTTATCAGCGTTCCTGCATGGCTTGTCATGGCAGCGGTACCTCCGATGCGCCACTTACCGGGGATACGAATGCTTGGCAACCCCGCATGAAAAAAGGCATGGACACACTGCTGAATAACGTCGTGTCGGGCACGGGCGGCATGCCCCCTTATGGCCTATGCATGGATTGCAACGCCGCAGAATTCCAGGCGCTGATCACCTTCATGGCAACACCGGCACAGATATAGGAGCGCACCATGCAACGACGGCAGTTTTTGCATTTACTGGTAGGTAGCGCTCTTGCCAGTCAAGCGGGATGGCCCGAACTCAGCCATGCTCGAACGTCGTCCGGTCAAAAAACAACCATCGCAGGCCCAATGACTTGGCGAAATTGGTCCGGTTCGCAGAACTCGAACCCGAGCCACCGGCTCGCGCCGCGTTCGATCAGCGAACTGCTGGATATCTTGAACGACCCCGCCCACAAAAACGCCCAGATTCGCCCGGTCGGCTCCGGTCATTCGTTCTCGCCGTTGGTGCCCACCAACGATGTGTTGGTGTCACTGGCCCGCTTGAACGGTCTCCTCGATCACAACGATGACCTGTGCCGTGCCCGCATCGCCTCCGGCACGCTGCTAGGCCAACTTGGCCAACCTCTCGAAAGCATCAACCAAGCGCTCTTCAACATGCCGGATATTGATCAACAATCCCTCGGCGGCTTACTGGCAACAGCCACCCATGGCACCGGGGCTGAACTGATGAGTTTGTCGGGCTATATTGAGGGACTCACCCTGGTAACCGCGCAGGGAGATGTACTGGCGTGCAGCCGAGACCGGAATCCAGACATCTTCCAGGCAGCACGAGTCGGGCTAGGCAGTTTGGGCTTCGTAACCGATGTAACTCTGCAGAATCGGCGCCCCTACCGGCTCAAGAAAACCACCGAATGGTTGGCCGTCGAAGACATTCTCGAAAACGCCGACGCACGGGCCACAGCGCACCGAAACTACGAGTTCTTCTATATTCCGTTCTCGGGCATGGGTTTTACCAGCACCCACGACATCACCGATGAGCCGCTATCGGAAACCGACGCCATCGACCAGAATGACGGCGCCCGGGACCTCCAACAAGCCCGCGATTATCTGTCATGGTCGCCACGCCTTCGCCGGCTCATACTTGGTAGCTACATGCGCACCCTCAGTACCGAGGTAAAGGTAGCCTCGTCCTGGCAGAACTACACCAGCGCCCGGAACGTGCGTTTCAATGAAATGGAATATCACCTGCCGAGAGACAGTTGGCAGGCGGCGCTTCGTGAAGTAATCGATACCATCGAAAGCCAATTCCCCGAGGTGTTCTTCCCCATTGAGGTAAGGTTTGTAAAGTCAGACGATGCCTGGCTTAGCCCTTTTTACCAGCGCGATTCTGTTTCTATCGCCGTACATCGGTTCATTGAAGAAGACCATACGCCCTTGTTCGAGGCCGTGGAACCGATTCTGAAACGACATGGGGGAAGACCACACTGGGGCAAACTGAACACGCTCACCGGGGCCGATTTCGAGTCACTTTATCCGCAGTGGCAGGCATTTTGCGAAGTGAGGGAAGCACTTGATCCGAACGGCCGTTTCCTGAACCCCTATCTGGCTCGCCTGTTCAGCCAACCCACGAGGACGGGATAAGCAAACATGGCTCACAGCGAAGCGTTTCGCAAACAACGCCGCAAGCTGCTGCTGGCCGGCGTCGCAGTGGGTGGTTTGGGCGCTGCCGGCTTACTGAAGCCTGAAGCGCTAACCGCCGGGCACTCCCGTTACTTCCTAACCCTGCAAAAAGCCCTGAGCGAAAAAGGCCTGGCAACGCCAACCCTGGTGATCGACCGCCAGCGCTTGAACCACAACATCACCGTTTTAAAACGTCGCATTGGGGAGGGTTTCGGTTACCGAATCGTCGCCAAGTCCTTGCCATCAATACCCTTGCTCCAACACGCCATGACGGGCGTCGGCACCCGTAAACTGATGTTGTTTCATCAACCGAGTCTCAACCAGGTAGCCCGAGCCTTGACTGACTCTGACATCCTGCTCGGCAAACCGCTTCCGGTAACCTGTGCTGCCCGTTTCTATAAACAGCTTGAGGCGGCCCCAAGCGGTTTCAAACCCGATACGCAACTGCAATGGCTGGTGGATTCTCCGGCACGACTGACCGAGTACCAGCAACTAGCCGAGCAGCTCAAACAACCAATGCGGATAAATCTTGAAATCGATATTGGTCTGCACCGGGGCGGGTTTACCCGTCAGGAAGCGTTAGTTTGGGCACTTTCGAGCATCGAACGTTCCACATGGCTCACCTTCAGCGGGTTCATGGGGTACGAACCCCACATTGCCAAAGCACCAGGACCGACGGACTGGCTGCGCGACCAAGCCATGGCTCGTTATCAGCAGTTTGTGAAAACCGCAGAGCGCACCTTGGGCCGCAGCATTTCAGACCTGACCCTGAACACCGGTGGCTCCACGACGTATCAGTTGTATCAGGGTATGGCCGGGCGAATCCCCGCTAATGAACTGGCGGCAGGTTCTGCGCTGGTTCTGCCCACCGATTTCGATGTGCCAACGTTGTCCGACCACCAACGCGCTGCATTCATTGCGACACCGGTACTGAAGCTTTTGGATCGTACCCGCATCCCCGGGGCGCCCGGGTTGGGCCGCCTGCAGGCGCTGTGGAACCCCAATCACGCGCGTACCGCGTTTATCTATGGCGGCTACTGGAAGGCCAACCCGGTGTCACCGGCTGGTTTGCTGAACAACAACTTTTACGGCCGCTCCACCAATCAGGAAATGCTGAATCTCGCGGAAGGCGTTCCGCTCAAGGTCGGTGACCGGGTATTCCTGCGCCCCCACCAAAGCGAGGCCGTCTTACTTGAGTTCGGAGACCTGGCTGTTTTCGACGCAACAAAGGGCGAAATTTCAGAGCTGTGGCCAGTGTTTGATCGGGGGTGAACTCCGCTACCGTCCGTGCTTTAATTCCGGCACATCGTTCAGGCAACAGGATTACCCATGACTCCCGGAATTCTCGCCGCTAAAAAAGCGAAGATCAGCTACACCGTGCACGAATACGAACACGACCCGTCGGCCGAAAGCTACGGTAATGAAGCCGCCGACAAGATGGGCGTTGACCCGAACCGGGTTTTTAAAACACTGGTCGTGGCCGTAGATGGCAAGGAACTGGCGGTGGGCCTGGTGCCGGTGACCGGCATGCTCAGTTTAAAACTGATCGCAAAAGCGGCAGGTGCGAAGAAAGCCGGCATGGCCGACAAGCAGGATGTGCAACGCAGCACAGGCTATGTACTGGGGGGGGTTAGCCCGTTGGGCCAGAAAAAACGGTTGAAGACATTCATCGATGCGACTGCGGAGCAGTACGACACCATTTTCGTCAGTGCGGGTAAACGGGGACTGGAAATCGAACTCGCCCCGGCGGATCTCGCACAACTGGCTGGTGCAGGTTTCGCGCCTTTGCAACAAAACTAAAAAGCAGGCCGGGGTTTTATCCCCGGCCTGAGTCGAACCTTACTTCACGGCTGCAGCCGCATCCTCAAGGATCTTGTTGAAGGTAGCGCTTGGGCGCATCACTTCAGAGACCCTCTCAGCCGGTGCGTAGTAGTATCCGCCAATGTCCGCCGGATTACCCTGAACCACCGTCATCTCTTCCAGAATCTTGTCCTTGTTGGCTTCCAACTGCTCAGACAACTTGGTGAAGAATTCCTTCAGCTCTTTATCGCTGTCCTGCTTGGACAGTTCCTCTGCCCAGTAACGGGCCAGATGGAAGTGGGAACCACGGTTATCCAGCTCGCCGGTTACGCGGGATGGAGACTGGTTGTTCTCCAGCAAGCGCTCAGTCGCTTTGTCCATGGTTTGGCCCAGCATACGGGCACGGGCGTTGTCATGCTTCTCACCCAGCTCGTCCAGTGACACAGCCGTCGCCAGAAACTCACCCAGAGAATCCCAACGCAGGTGGTTTTCCTGAACCAACTGTTGCACGTGCTTGGGCGCAGAACCGCCAGCACCGGTCTCGTACAAACCACCGCCATTGAGTAGAGGCACGATCGACAACATCTTGGCACTGGTGCCCAGCTCCAGGATCGGGAACAGGTCAGTCAGGTAGTCACGCAGCACGTTGCCTGTGACGGAGATAGTGTCCAGACCGCGAATCAGACGTTCCATGGTCCAGCGAATGGCGCGCACCGGAGACTCGATGCGAATGTGCAGACCTTCGGTGTCGTGATCTTTCAGGTAGGTGTTAACCTTCTTGATCAGTTCAGCATCGTGGGCACGCTCATCGTCGAGCCAGAATACCGCTGGCATACCGGTCGCGCGGGCACGATTAACAGCCAGCTTGACCCAATCGCGGATGGGCAGGTCTTTGGTCTGGCAAGCACGCCAGATATCACCTTCTTCCACGTTGTGTTCGGTCAGTACCGTACCGTCCTCAGCAACGATGCGAACAATACCGTCTTCCTGGATTTCAAAGGTCTTGTCGTGCGAGCCGTATTCTTCGGCTTTCTGCGCCATCAGGCCAACGTTCGGCACGGTACCCATAGTGGTGGGGTCAAACGCACCGTGGGTCTTACAGAAGTTGATGGTTTCCTGATAAATGGTGGCATAGGTGGACTCAGGCATGATCGCCTTGGTGTCCTTCAGCTTGCCATCACGGGCCCACATTTTACCGGAGTTACGGATCATTGCTGGCATCGACGCATCGACGATCACGTCACTCGGCACGTGCAGGTTGGTAATACCTTTCACGGAGTCAACCATGGCAATTTCAGGACGGTGCTCGTAGGTCTTATGCAGCGCTTCCTGGATTTCTTCTTGCTTGGACTCCGGCAACTGCTTGATCTTCTCCAGTACGGAGGACAGACCGTTATTCGGGTTCACTCCGATTTCTTCAAACAGATCGCCGTACTGGTCGAACAATTCTTTGTAGTAAATCTTCACCGCGTGACCGAATACGATCGGGTGAGAGATTTTCATCATGGTTGCTTTCACGTGCAGGGAGAACATCACGCCGGTCTTTTCGCAATCTTCGATCGCTTGTTCGAAGAATTTGCAGAGCGCTTTCTTGCTCATGAACATGCCGTCGACGACTTCACCTTCCTGCAGAGGCAGGTCAGCTTTCAGTACGGTCTGTTCACCCTTTGTATTCTCGAACACGATGCGGGCGTTTGTGGCCTTTTCCAGAGTAACGGACTGCTCGCTGGAGTAGAAATCACCGCCATTCATGTGAGCAACATGAGTGCGCGACGCCGGGCTCCATTCGCCCATGGTGTGCGGGTATTTACGAGCGAAAGCTTTGACCGCTGCCGGGGCACGGCGGTCGGAGTTCCCTTCACGAAGGACCGGGTTTACCGCACTGCCCAGCACTTTGGAGTAGCGAGCATTGGCGTCTTTTTCTTCGTCGGTCTCTGGGTGCTCCTTGTACTCAGGAAGGTTGTAACCGTGTTCGTTCAGTTCTTTGATCGCTGCGCGCAGCTGCGGAATAGAGGCAGAGATGTTCGGCAGCTTGATGATGTTGGCATCAGGGTCTTTGGTGTATTCGCCCAATGCGGCCAGGTCATCGGTGACTCGCTGGTGTTCTTCGAGCAAATCCGGGAAACCTGCCAGAATACGAGCTGCAAGAGAGATATCGCTTGTTTCGAATTCGATGCCTGCCGGCTTGGCGAAAGATTCCAGAATGGGGAGCAGTGACCGGGTGGCTAGTGCGGGGGCTTCATCGGTCAGGGTGTAAATGATCTTGGATTTGGATGTGGTCATTTTCGTCCTCAGGCTAAAGGGTGGGTTCAGGACGGTCATGGCTAGGCCGGTCGTCTTGTGAACGTCTGGCCGGGGCAATGACTGATTCGGAACTTTTGATAGACCTAATAAGATAGCATTTTTTGCGGCTTATGGATTACGATCTTAGTATAAGAACGTACGAACAATGCCAGATCATTCACTACAACTGGATGAAACGGCGGGAATTTACGAAACTTTCTAACATTTCCATGCTTCGTGCTGACGCGTTACTGAACTTGAGATCATTCCGGCAGCAAGCCTGATTCCATCAGCCGCCCCCGTATTTTATCCAACGCTTCAGGGTTACCCAGCGCATCCCGGTTATCAGTTTTTTTTGAACCGTTCATCAGGCGGGCCACCGCGAGCTCCACTTTCTTACCGCTACGGGTGTAGGGAATATCGGGCACTTCGACGATGTGCTTAGGCACGTGTCTTGGGCTGGCGCCTTCCCGAATTTTGGCTTTCAGGGTTTTCATCAGCTCGTCGGTGACACTCTGGCCTTCGACGGGCACGACGAACAGAACCACTTCTACGTCGCCTTCGATTTGGCGACCAACCACGAGGCTGTCTTTCACTTCCGCCACGGTTTCGACCTGACGGTAGATTTCTGCCGTGCCGATTCTTACGCCGCCGGGGTTCAGGGTGGCATCAGAGCGGCCGTAAATGATGGCGCCGCCGTGTTCGGTGAATTCGATGAAGTCGCCGTGGGCCCATACACCGGAGAAGGTGTTGAAATAGGCGTCTTGATAGCGTTCGTTGTTCGGGTCCTGCCAGAAGCTGACAGGCATACACGGCAGCGGCTGGCGGCAGACGAGTTCGCCGCGGCCGCCGCTGACCGGTTTGCCTTCGTCGTCATAAGCAACGGCATCCACACCGAGAAAGCGGCACTGTATTTCGCCACGGCGTACCGGCAACAACGGCGTTGCCCCCACGAAGCAGCCGCAGATGTCGGTGCCGCCGGCGATGGAGCCCAGCAATACGTTCGGTGCGCCATCGCTGTAGACCCAATCGTAGTCTTCAGGAAGCAGCGGTGAGCCCGTGGAGAATACGACTCGCAAGGCACTTTGGTCGTGGCTTTTCGCGGGCTTGAGCCCGGCTTTTCGACAGCTGGCGATGAAGCGCGCGCTTGCGCCGAAGTGTGTAACGCGTTCTTTGGCCACGGTTTCCCAAAGAAAGTCGAGGCTGGGGTAGCCGGGTGAGCCGTCTACGGTGATCACGGCGGCACCGGTCATCAGGGCTGAGGCTTGCCAGTTCCACATCATCCAGCCACAGGTGGTGAAGTACAGGAAGCGGTCTTCCGGGCCGACATCGCCGTGCAGCATCAGTTCTTTGGCGTGGTTGATCAGCAGGCCAGCGGTGCCGTGTACGATGCACTTGGGTTTTCCGGTGGTACCGGAGGAATACAGGATGTAAACAGGATGATCCGGCCCCACCGGAGTATACGATGGCGCTTGTCCGGCGCCATGTTCAAGAGCCTTCTCCCAGGTCGTCACCCGATCGCCGGATACCGGCGCTTCTTCAGGCAGTTGCTGAACGCTGATGACTGTTTTCAGTGAGGGTAAGCCGGCAATGAGACCAGCGAAGTCTTGCTGACGCGCAAAGATTTTGCCGCCATAGCCATAACCGTTCACCACAATCAGCGCGGCCGGCTCAATCTGGCCGAAACGATCGTTGATGGCACCGATTCCGAAATCTGGTGACGCGGAACTCCAGATGGCGCCCATACTGGTTGTGGCCAGCATGCCCACCAAAGCTTCGTAGCCATTGGTGACGACACCGGCAACCCGATCGCCTTTGCCAATGCCTGCGCCGCGCAGGAAGGCTTCCAACGCGCCGGTATCGGCTTTCAGTTGCCGGTAGCTTTTTCGCAACACCGAACGGGTTTCACAGTAGGCGACCACCGCTTCTTTGTCTGCGTGATCATTGTCCGCCCAGCGCAGCAAATTGGCGGCGAAGTTCAGCTTCATACCCGGGAACCATTCGGCACCCGGCATCTTTCGGCTCCCCAGCACTCGAGTAGCCGGGGTATCGCAGACCAACCCACAGTAATCCCAGACTTTCTGCCAGAAGCTTTCAAGTTCGTCGATCGACCACTGGTGCAGCGCGTGGTAATCCACGAAGGGGCCGTATCCCTCGAGCTCAAGCCAGCTTTTAAACTGACCCATCCGGGAACTGGCCAACGTGGTTTCTGTCGGAGTCCAAACCACCGTTGATTGTTCTGCTGTACTCATCGGCCCCTCCAGATAATTACTGCATATGCCAACCGTGGCTGACCACCATAGATTGCCCTGTCAGAGCATTGGATGGGAAGGCCGCCAAGTGGACCGCGAGCTCCGACACATCGTCCACAGTTGTAAACTCGCCATCGACGGTGTTCTTCAACATGACTTTGCTGATGACGTCTTGTTCCGAGATTCCCAGTTCTTTGGCTTGCTCAGGAATCTGTTTATCCACCAACGGGGTGCGTACAAAACCCGGGCAGATGATGTTACTGCGCACGCCAAATTCCGCACCTTCCTTTGCCACCGCTCGACACAATCCGAGCATGCCGTGCTTGGCCGCTACATAGGGTGCTTTCAGGGGCGACGCTTCAAGCGAATGCACCGACCCCATGTATAGCATGGTGCCACTGTTTTGCTCATACATTTGCTTCAGCGCCGCTTTGGTAACCAGAAACGCACCGTCCAAATGCACTTGCATCACCTTACTCCAGTCGGCATAGGCCAATTTATGTACCGGCCCAATGTGCTGAATACCAGCATTCGCGAGGGCGATATCCAGCCGCCCCCACTTTTTCACAATCGCGGCAACGCCTTGGCTTACCGCCTCTTCATCGGTCACGTCCATAGCTAGAGCCATCGCCGTGCCGCCCGCCTGCTCAATCACGGCTACAGTATCTGCCGCACTTTCTAGCGTGAGATCGGCGACGGCCACGCAGGCACCCTCGCGGGCGAAGTGTTCCGCAATAGCCCGACCAATACCTCGCCCAGCCCCTGTTACCAGCGCTGTTTGCTGTTGGAGACGCTTCATCACAGTTCCCTTATTGTTGTTTCGTTATGATCTGTCGTTAACACTGCAAGTGGGCTCAAGAGCCGCCATAGACTTCGTTGGGCAGCCAGGTTGCTAGCGGCTCAAACCAGAACACCAACGCTAACGCCAGTATTTGCAATGCAATGAAGGGCAATACGCCCAGGTAAATGTCCCGAGTAGTGATTTCCGGTGGGCACACACCTTTGATGTAGAACAGTGAAAAGCCGACCGGAGGAGTCAGGAACGAGGTTTGCAGGCAAATGGCAAACATAATCGCGAACCACACGGGCTCCACGCCCATCTTGAACAACACCGGCGCCACCAGCGGCAGCACGATCAAGGTGATCTCAACCCAGTCGAGAAAGAAGCCCAGCAGGAAGGTGATCAACAGCACCGTCAGCAACACACCAGTCGTGCCAAAGGGCAAACCGGTAATGGCGCCTTCGATGACCTCATCACCTCCCAACCCGCGCAGCACCGACGCAAACACCGTGGCGCCAATGAAGATGCCAAAGATAAACGCTGACGTGCGACTGGTCTGATACAACGACTCTTTCAGTGTTTCCATGCTCAAGCGCTTGCTGACAAAAGCCATCAATAACGCGCCCCCGGCACCCACGGCAGAAGCTTCGGTGGTAGTGGCGATACCAAAGAAAATCGACCCCAACACCGCGATGATTAGCACCATCGGCGGCAACACCGCCTGGATCACACCGAGAATCGCTTTGGCATCGAGCGGCTCACGATTCTCCGGCGCCGGCGCCAGATCTTTTTTGATGAAGGAGGCTATCAGGATGTACAGGATGTACATGGCGCCGAGCATTACCCCGGGGATCAGGGCGCCCATAAACAACTTGCCTACAGACGCATCAGACGTACCCAGCCGATCGGCCATCAGCACCAGCATGATGCTGGGCGGCACCAAAATGCCCAGAGTACCCACCGAACATGCGGTACCCACCGCCAGCGACTTGTTGTACTTGGCCTGCATCATCGGTCCCAGCGACAGCATGCCCAAGAGCACCACGGAGGCACCGACAATGCCGGTAGAGGCCGCCAACAACACTCCAACGATGACGACGGTCACGGCATAGCCGCCGCGCAAAGGGCCCAAGACCCGCACCAGACTGTGCATCAGTTTCTCAGCAATGCCGGAGCGGTCCAGCATAATGCCCATAAAAATAAACATCGGCAGCGCGACCATTAACTCATTGGCGACAATGCCGTAGATTCTGGCGTCGAGTACACCGATGGTGCCTTGCCAGGTATACCAAATCGGGGAGTCGAAATACTCGACCATGACGTGGCCGACGATGCCGAACACCAGACCAATACCGGCCAGCGACCAGGCCACCGGAAAACCCAGCAACAGCAAAAACATGAAGCTGGCAAACATGGCGATAACTAGAATTGCTTCTACACCCATAGCGTCTGTCTCGTTCTCAAGGATTGGGATGGCCGGCGGAACGGCGATCATCGTGGGTGGGCGCTATGGCTCTCGGAAAACCAAACAGCAAGGTGGAGCACCGGGTGGCTCGTGAGAATAAAGCCACCATGACCAAAAGCAGGCCAAGAGGCAGCATGCTCTTGAAAATAAACCGGTACGGCAGACCACTGGGCGCCTGCGAACGTTCTTGATAGATCCAGGCT
This sequence comes from Marinobacter sp. JH2, assembly GCF_004353225.1. Taxonomy (NCBI): domain Bacteria; kingdom Pseudomonadati; phylum Pseudomonadota; class Gammaproteobacteria; order Pseudomonadales; family Marinobacteraceae; genus Marinobacter; species Marinobacter sp. JH2. The sequence continues at coordinate 2,957,799 of NZ_CP037934.1, forward strand.
TTCCAAGCGTATGGTACCAGTGCATCGATCATCAGATAGATAATCGGCAGCGCCAGAAAAAAGATTCCCAGCAGTTCTATCCAGGCTTGGGCCTTCAGCGGAAACTTTTCTTTCAACACATCAACCCGGACATGGTCATCCAGAACCACTGCGTAACCCAGCGTGAGCATGGTGGCGATCCCGAACAGGTGCCAGGACAGCTCTTCCAGAGCGATCGACCCTTGTTGCAGTACATAGCGCGAGAACACATTTGTCAGTACCACCAAAAGCACGCCTATCCATAGCCAGGAACTCAGTCGGCCGACAGCGACCACGAGGCAATCCAGTCGCGTTGAAAGTGCATTGGAGGGCAATCCCTCTTTATCGTGGGGCAGGGTTGGATCGCCCACCGGTGTATTGGAGTCCGTCACGTTTACCTCGATTCTTTCGGATGCAGGAGAGAGCAACAGGCAGCGCTGATTCGCTGCCTGTCATGATCATCATCCAGTGATCAGTCGTACTGGTAGAAATCCCGGGGCAGGTAGCCCTTGGAGTGCCAGATGGAGTGGTGTTCCATGAAGTCGCGCTGGCTGGTCAGAACCCGCTTAAACATCGGATCTTTGGCCGCGATTTCGTCCAGCACTTCGGTGGTGACTTTTTGTAACTCACGCAGAACTGGCTCTGGCAGGGTTTGGGCGTTTACACCTTCCTTTTCGTAATCACGCAAGGCCGTAGGCTGCGCCCACTCGCTCTGAGCAAAGCCCTTAAGCGTGGCGGCTTCGCAACCCATCTCGATCAACGCGCGAGACGCGGGCTCCAGGCCTTCCCAGGTGTCTTTGTTCACCAGCAGGTGAGAGGTGGTCAGGGTCTGGTGCCAACCCGGCATGATGTAGTTCTTGATGATCTGATCAAGCCCCAACATCTTGTCGATCGCAGGCTGGGAGAACTCGGTCGCGTCAATGGTCTTACGTTCAAGCGCCTGATAGATTTCGCCGCCAGGAACCATGGTCACCGAAGCTCCCAGCTTTTCCAGAACTTTGCCGCCGATGCCGGCAAAACGAATTTTCAGGCCGTCGTAATCTTCCACGCCTTTGATAGGTTCCGCGAACCAACCCGCACCCTCGGGGCCGATGATGGAACATAGCATGGGGTGAATGTTGCGTTCGGCGTAGATTTCTTCCAGTAGTTCACGGCCGTCACCCTGGTAATACCAAGCCAGATAGGCGGGCGGCTCCATATTGAAGGGCGCACCGGAATATAGCGGCAGGGAGGGAATGGTGCCTTGATCATATCCGACCCAGGTATAGCCGGCCGGGTATTTGCCGCTACCAACGGCATCCATAATTTCAAACGGTGGAACCAGCTCCCCGGGCTCGTAGTAACGCAACTGAATGTCGCCATCGGAAATTGCTTTGAGATTTTCACTCAAATGCTTCACCGGAGTGGTCAGACCAATCAGATGCGAGGGGAAGGCCAGAGGTACTTGCCAGCGCACTTTCTCGGCTGCGAGTACATCACTGCTGGCGAGGCCGCCACTGATCACTGCCGCGGCAGTGATGCCATACGTAAGACGAGAGAGCTTTTGCTTGATCGACATGTATTGGATCCTTCTTGTTGTTGTCCGCCATCCGGTCATTCCGCCGGTAGGCTTTTTATAGAATCAGACAACGCTGGAAATCCAACTGGCGCGGTTATGTGGTCCAACAGTGTTGCGTCAGTTGTTATTCAAGCGTTGTTCTGACGTACTACACCTGCAATACAGCAACCCTTATGCCAAACAACATAAATCACTGAATTTTATTGAAATTTACCAAATCACAATGCTAAACGTGCGATATGGACGTCCGGAAATCCGGACAAAAAACGCAAAAGGTCTTAGTTGAACGTCTGGTAATCCGGACATGCGTCCTATTTTCCGGACAATCTCGAAAGTTTTTCATACAGAACCGAACGCGAAATCCCGAGCAGCTTCGCCGCTCGCGTACGATTACCTCGACACGCCGCCAACGCCTCTTCTATTGCCTGAGCTTCCGCCACCGCAACAACCCGAGCCAGCGGTCGTACAGGGCGGAACGGCGTTTTAGCGACCGACTCCGCATCGCCACCGGGTAATACTTTCAGAATAGCATCTGCATCCAAAAGCTCACCTTCTTCACTCATGGTCAGAGCCCGCTCAAGCACATTTCGCAATTGCCGAATATTCCCCGGCCAATGATAAGCGCCCAAAGCCGCAATACCGGCATCGGTGATTTCACCACGCAGGCCTTGGCTTTCACAGATTTCACCCAACAGTACCTCAGACAAAATCCCCAGATCCACCAAGCGCTCACGCAGTGGCGGTATCCAAATTTCCAGTACGTTCAACCGGTAATACAAATCGGAACGGAAGCTGCCTTCAGCCATCATCTCGTCAAGATTCCGACTGGTAGCTGCAATCACCCGAACATCCACAGAACTGAGTTTGTTCGAGCCCAGCGGCTCTATTTCGCCTTCCTGCAACACACGTAACAGCTTTGCCTGCAGTGGTAAGGGCATGTCACCGACTTCGTCCAAAAACAGCGTGCCGCCGTTGGCCAGCTGAAACTTGCCGTCTCGTGTGCGCTTGTCCGCACCGGTATAGGCCCCTGGTGCAACGCCGAAAAATTCGGCTTCGAGCAGGTTCTCCGGCACCGCCGCTAAATTAACCCCGACAAACGGTTTTTCCGCTCGTTCCGAAGCGGAGTGAATCGCCTGTGCCAACACTTCTTTACCTGTGCCGGTTTCACCCAATAACAACACCGGCACATCTCGGCCGGATGCCAGTCGAGCCCTCCGTTTTACTTCCAATGCCTGGGGGCTAGCACCCACAAAATCGGTCAGACTGTAGCGAGTGCCGCGGGTCTTTTTTGCCAACGCTTTTCTGGCAGCGGCCAAATCCTGGTGCAAACGCCGAAACTTGGAAACCAGTGGCGTCAACGGCTGAACGTCGTCGTAAAGCACAAAGGCCACGGCACCAACGACCGCGCCTTTATTGTCATAAAAGGGCAGACGAGAAACCACCAACTGCTGTTCATTGTGCTCCATGATATCGAGCAGCATTGGTTTTCCGGTCGCAACCACTTCCGGCATTCGGGTATGCGGAATCACACGCCAGATTTCTTTGCCAACCACCGACGAGGGAGACGGTAATTGCAGCAAATCGGCATAACATTGATTGATCCAGGTGATGCGACTCTCCACATCAATAACGATGGCTCCGGCACTGGCCTGCTCAAACATGGGTGCCATTGCGTCGATTAGCTCACGGGTCAAACCGGTTTTGTTTTTATCAGGAAAAATTTGCTTCATGAAAGGCTCGCCATCGTCACTACAGACGAATGTAAGGTAGCAACGTCAAACTCAGAATAGCGGCAATCGCAATGATTGCCGCAAGAAAGGTTACCGGCCGGGAACGGAACTGGTGCCAAAGGCCGGTCTCACCCCGCTCACAACGGGCATCGTATTCCTGGCGCTGCCGAGCCAAACGTTGCGCTTGGTAGTCATCCAACAAAGCTCTTGCCCGGGCCGCTTCGTCATCATCATGCACCCAAAAACCGCCCATGCTGATGCCCCATCGACTCGGTGGTGTTTCGTAGTATCGGACATCGTGCTCTTCAAACAGCGCGCGGATGTCATCGGCCTCATCATCCGGTACGTTGCGAAGATTCATCAAGTGGTGGGGCATAGGGTTTCCGGCTGGCTTCGTTAGCGTCGTTGGCTATATCCTAGCAGGAAAGCAAACCCGATCGAATTTATCAGGACTCTGCATGAGCCAGAACACCCTCCGTCTATTGCTGGACGTAGACAGCCGCTTCCAGCGGGACAGGGACCAATCCCCGGCATTTCTGCACCGCCGGGACCGTCGCTTTGCACTTGATTGTGAACAACAGGGAATCAGCCCGACTCCTGAGCGTTGGCTCGATCATATGCGGCGACTCAGCGGCCCCGGCAGCGAAGAGCAAGCTGGGCGCAAAGTGCAACAACAGTGGCAACGCATCAACAGCGGGTTCGCTACCGTTGGTGCGTTTTTCGGTGTGTTCGCGATGGCTGGCCTGCTTTTCTACGACGGCGGCCAACGTATCAACATCACCGTGTTTCTTGCCTTCGTTCTTTTACAACTATTGCTGGCTCTTGCGACCACTGCGCAATCGCTGATGGGTTGGCAGCCATGGTCCTGGCTTACCAAACGCCTTAATCTGCAAGCGTCGGAAAGTGCATTGGCTCCTCTACAACCGGCACTCATGGCTCGTGCCGGACACACGGGTGGTGTTGCCTTTGCCCTGACCGGCTTGTCCACTTTATTCATTTTACTGGTCATTCAGGATTTGGCATTTGGCTGGAGTACCACGCTCGATACCGCCGCCGCTAGCTATCACCGCTTAGTTCAAACCATCGCCACACCCTGGTCGTTGTTGTGGCCTTCTGCCGTGCCATCTCTGGAGCTTGTTGAAGCAACTCGTTTCTTCCGGGCCGCACCCGCCAGCCAAGGAGCAACCCCGGAGCAATGGGGCAGCTGGTGGCCGTTTGTGGTCATGCTCTGGGTCACCTGGGTAATGCTTCCAAGAATGCTACTGTTAGGACTGGGCCACTGGCTAACAGCCCGTAAAGCGCGCCAATTGCTGCGCGGCCACCCAGGCATGCAAGCGCTGCTGTACCGAATGGAAACCCCCACACTCGACACCGGCAACCAACATAATGATGCCGACGACCTGCCGGATATCCGCACTCGAACCACCGCCAGCGATTTGTGCGACACCCGTCACCTGATTTGCTGGGCTGGTGCCGGCGAGCCCGAATTGCCCTTGCAATTAACCATGCACGACAGCCAAATTCTGAAAGCGGGGGGCAGAGCTTCGTTAGCCGAAGACGATCACGTTCTAGCCACCTTGGCCAAGACTTTTGCGCAGGAAAACTCGCCAGCCGTCATCCTGGTTACCCGTTGCTGGGAGCCGCCCACCGGCGAGTTACATGATTTTCTGGAACAAGCTTGGGAGCAATGGCCTGCAGGCACTCGAGTCATGATTTTGCCGTTGGCCAACGATGCCAATCAGTGTCCGAAAAACCCTCTAATTCAGCCTTGGTTACGCTTTACCGAAAGGCTTCCCGAAGGTTTTGCCACGGTAGCTTTGCTGCCACCTCCGCCGGATACCCCCTATCAGATCACGGGAGCGTCCACCTTATGACCCAATTACCCGTATTTGCGGTTGTCGGCCATCCGAACAAAGGCAAATCCAGCGTCGTCGCGACCCTGTCTCAGAATGACGCCATCGCCATCGCACTCGAACCCGGTACCACCCGAGCCAGCCAGCGCTACCCGTTAACGGTGGATGGCCGACAGATTTATACGCTGACCGACACCCCCGGCTTTCAGCGCCCAAGACGCGTACTGCAATGGCTGGAAGCTCACAGTTTGTCGGCATCAGACCACCCCGATACGGTTCGAGCTTTCGTACTTCAGCACAAGGGCGACGAACGCTACGTGGACGAATGCGAGTTGCTTACCCCCATCATCGAAGGTGCCGGCGTTATTTACGTGGTCGATGGCTCTGTGCCGTACAGCGCCGAGCACGAAGCGGAAATGACCATCCTGCGCTGGACCGGACGCCCGAGCTTGGCGTTGATCAACAGCATTGGTCCCGATGATTACAGCGATGTGTGGCAATCAGCGCTTGGCCAGTTCTTTCAAGTTGTACGAAAATTCGATGCAGTTCGCGCTCCGTTTGAGCAACATCTAAGCCTTTTGCGAACCTTTGGTCAGCTAGAGCCAGACTGGGAACAGCCTCTGGGGGAAGCCACGCAGCTACTGGCCGAGCAGCGAAGCCAGCGCCAGCGCCTGGCGGCCAGCATGATCGCCCGAGCTCTGGAAGAATTAATGAGCTATCAGGAGAAACGCACGCTTACGCTGGACCAAGTCGCCAGCACCAGCGAAGCGACACTCGCTGAAATTCTTCGAGACCGCTGGTACAAACGACAGCGCCGGCGCGAGCAATCCCTGCGCATCGACATCGAACACCTTTACCAGCACCAACGAATCACTCGTCAGGAAGCCGAGCTGGAATGGGCTAACCAGCACGACTTGTTTTCGGAAGATACGCGCCAACATTGGGCGGTCAGCAAAAAGTATCTGGCTACCGCCGGGTTCGGGGCCGGGGCCATGGGCGGCGCGGGTGTAGATGCGCTTACCTTTGGCTCCTCATTGGGCACCGGGGCTCTCGTGGGTGGCTTGATTGGCGCAGCGGGAAGTTATTTTTACGGCGATCGCTTGGTGCTGCCAGCGCTCAATATCGGCCCTCTGCAGAACGGACTGCAGTCCGCCACCTTTGGCCCGGTTCAGGACAGCCAGTTTGGCTATGTCATTCTCGGGCGAGCCGTCGACCACTGGTGGCACATCAGCCGCCGAAACCACGCAGGGCGCGACTTGCTGGCACTGGAGCCAGCCGATCAGCACTGGCTGGAACAGCTTGATAAAACCAGTCGGCGAGAGATCCAACGAGCGCTGGACCGGTGCCGAAAACAAAGACCCTTAAGCCATTCGCAGCGGCAAAATCTCGCACAAGCGATTGGTCAGGCAATGGCCGCTTATGACAACTGGCGGTTGAACCGCGGCTGAGGGGCATGTTTATACTGTAAGGCTATTCCATCACACAATGAGGAATGTGAATGAAAATCGTACGAGTGCAAGACATTATTGGTACCGAACGCGAAGTAACGGGCCCGGGCTGGACCAGCCGCCGCATGCTTCTGAAAAAAGACGGCATGGGTTTCTCTTTCCACGAAACCATCATCCCGGCCGGTGCCGAATTGAACCTGTGGTACAAGCATCACCTGGAAGCGGTTTACTGCGTAGCCGGTAATGGCACCATTACGGACAAAGCCACCGGTGAAACCCATGAAATCACCGACGGGACTTTGTACGCACTCGACCAGCACGACCAACACACCCTGCGCGGTGGCACTGAAGACATGCGTTTGATCTGCTCTTTCAACCCGCCAGTGACCGGTCAGGAAGTTCACGACGAAGACGGTGCCTACTTGCCCGACACCAGCGAAGACTGATTCGCGCGTCGTGGCAAACAAACTCGCCGCAAGCACATCGCCATCGCCAGCCAAGCTGCTGCCGGTGGCGATGTTGCTTTGGTTAGCCGGTGTTTACTTACGAATTCCTGTGCTGGTGGCGCCGCCGCTTGCACCGTTCATCAGTGACGAGCTGGGCCTGACTCAAGCCCTCACCGGCGCACTGACCACTCTCCCTATTCTGATGCTCGCCATAGGCGCTATGCCCGGTTCACTCGCCATTTCCCGCATAGGCCCGCGTAACACTCTGGCGCTAGCCATGTTGATCATGGTGATTGGTTCAGCGGGCCGGGGGTTAGTGCCCGATACCCTGACACTGATGATCGCCAGCGCGATCATGGGGCTTGGTGTGGCCATGATGCAGCCGGCCTTACCGGCTCTGTTACCGCGTTGGCTTGAGCCGCATCATCTGGCCATCGGCTCCGCTATTTACATGAATGGCATGCTGATGGGCGAGTTCATCGGGGCCGGCATTACTCTGCCGGTGCTGATGCCTTTGCTGGAAAACAGTTGGCGTGCCACCCTGCTGGCCTGGTCGCTGCCGGCACTGTTAGTCGCTGCAGCGCTGTTTCTTCCCAAGCGGGATTTGGTTCGGCCGCTACGGAAAACCGCTTGGCTACCTGACTGGAAGAACCCACTGACCCTTCGCTTGGGCTTACTGCTGGGGCTATCCGGCTCATCCTTCTTTGGGCTCAACGCTTACATGGGCAACCTGCTGGAACAACAAGGGAACTTTGACATGCTCCCGGACGCGTTGTTCTGGTACAACTTTGCGCAAGTCTTCGCCTCTCTGGTTATGCTAAAAATGGCACGGCGGTGGGTAGGTCTCCGCAGCTTGATCGTCATTATGGCCATTCTGAGCATTAGCGGGACTCTCGGTGCACTTCTACTAACCGGCTGGCCGTCGATCATCAGCGCCACCTTCATGAGCTTTTGTGCGGGAATATTGCTGATCCTTCTCGTGGCCTTGCCGCCACTTCTGGTGCCGTCCGAAGAAACCGGACGGCTGTCCGCTGGTACTTTTCTGGTCGGCTACACGCTGGCGTTTTCCGTGCCGATGCTGGGCGGGGTTCTGGCAGACTGGACCGGCGATATCCGTCATGCGGTCTGGGCCATTCTTGCCTACGGCGTATTGGTATTGCCCATCGCCTTCCGGTTAAATCTGAACCGCACCTGATTCAATGATGCGGCTTAGGCCGAGGTCGCCCAGACAGCTAACCTCGGCCAGTCCGCCACACCTTTTAGATGTAGTAATCCTTCAGCGGAGGGAATCCGTTGAACTCTACCGCACTGTAAGTAGTGGTATAGGCACCTGTAGACAACCAATACATCCGGTCGCCGATCGCCAGATTTAAAGGCAACGGGTACTTGTGATGCTCATACATAATGTCCGCACTGTCACAGGTTGGCCCGGCAATCACGCAGTCCTCGCCCACCCCTTCCTTTTCTGTCCAGATCGGAAACTTGATCGCTTCATCCAATGTTTCGATCAAACCCGAAAATTTACCCACGTCGGTAAACACCCATCGGTGCAATGCGGTGCGTGATTTTCGCGAAATCAGCACCACTTCGCTCACCAACACACCGGCATTCGAAATCAGCGAACGGCCCGGCTCAATGATGATTTCCGGGAGATCGGCACCGAAGTCTTCCTCAAGGAAACGGGCAATTTCCTGGGCATAAACACTCAACTCGTTGGTACGGCTGATGTAATTGGCCGGAAAACCACCGCCCATATTGATCATTTTCAGCTCAATGCCGTCTTCTTCTTTCAGACGCTCAAAGATGACTTTTACCTTACTCAACGCGGCATCCCAGGCACCGATTTCACGCTGCTGAGAGCCCACGTGGAACGACACACCGTAAGGCACCAAACCCAGGTCACGGGCCAGAATCAACAGATCCATCGCCATGTCGGTCTGGCAGCCAAACTTCCGAGACAAAGGCCAGTCTGCCGTGAGCGTACCTTCTGTCAGAATACGCACGTACACCTTCGAGCCAGGCGCAGCTTTCGCGATGTTACGCAGATCCGCCTCGGAATCCGTGGCAAACATGCGCACACCTTTTTCATAGAAGGTACGAACGTCTTTCACCTTCTTGATCGTGTTGCCATAGCTGATTCGATCGCCGGTGACACCCAACGCCATTACTTTTTCCAACTCATACACCGATGCGATATCGAAATTGGCACCTTTGTCTTTCAGCAGAGTCAGAATCTGCGGGGCCGGGTTCGCTTTTACCGCGTAATACACCTTCGCGTAGGGAAAGCCTTCCACCAATTCGTCGTACTGACGGTCAATGGTGGCGGTATCAATCACAACAAAGGGCGTTTCCTTAGTTTCCGAGAAAGCCTTGATACGCTGAAAAATGTCGGCGTTGTAGTAATCAGTAATATTCGCGTTGGCTGCGTCGATCATCAGTGGTGCATCCCTCCATGGGGAAAGCAGACATAAAAAAAGGCACTGCAGCACGGCTGCAGCACCCCCTTGATTGCGCGATCATCGGGCTTTTTCTGAAGCACTACAAATGCGCAGATATACCCATAATAAACCCTGTTTTTTGGAGCGAGTAAAACCGCCAATGTCAGCGGGCCATGGTGGAATTTTCCAAGTGGTCGGGAAAACTTAACTTATCTCAAAGACAGCGCAAACGATATCGTTAATCATTCTCATTACACTAACTGGGTAAAGGGACCTGTCATGGCACTAACACTAAAACTGGCCACCGCGGCTGCCACCTTGCTGTTTACTTTTCCGGCGTTTGCAGGCGAGGACTACAACCATTTCAAAGGCGAACCCGCGGAAACTCTGACCCAGGCCGTTGTGAATTTGTCCGACTACAACAACAAGCTGGAACAGGTGCTTTCCGGGGATTTAACCCCGGAGTCGCTGCACGAAGTCCATCAGCTGACCTACACCCTGGAAAACGCCTTAAGCAAACTGGATGACGAGCTGGAAGATATTGCCGAGCGGCTCGAGAAGGTGCACAAGGCCTCAGAGCACGCGGACCCGGACACCGTAAAAAAAGAAGGCCAGATTTACCTGACCAAAACTCGCACAATTATTAAATAGCCGACTGCGTCACTTGGCCGGTCGTTTTTTGGTGCCTTGCTGTGCTTGCGCAGTCAGCGGGTCTTCCGGCCAAGGGTGCTTGGGGTAACGCCCTCGAGTGTCCTTACGCACCTCGGGGTATGCATTACGCCAGAAGCTGGCCAAATCTGCGGTGACCGCCAACGGCCGCTGGGCCGGTGATAGCAGATGAATAACCACCGGTACGCGGCCCCCGGCAACTTTGGGGGTTTCCGTCCAGCCAAATAACGCCTGCAGCTTGGCCGCCAGCACGGGACCGTTGTCGGCGCTGTAATCGAGGGTGACGCTCTGGCCGGTGGGTATCGTCAGCGCACGGGGGGCAAGTTCTTCCAACCGCTGTTGTTGTGGGTAATCCAGCAGTGTATTCAGCGCCTGAACCAGATTCAGACCGGTCAAATCGGTCCAACGTTTCATGCCTGTTAAATAAGGCGCCAGCCAAATTTCCAAGGTGTCCAGCAACGCAGAACCGCTGACATCTGGCCATTCGCCGGGATACTCTCCTGCCAGTAATCGCACTCGGGCGCACCATTGCCGGGCTGCTGGAATCCAAGGCAGGCTATCCCAACCTTTACGACGCACCGCGTCTAACAGTCCTTGCTGAAACAATTCTGGCGCAACCTGAGCCAAAGCCTTCTCAGCCAACACTAAAGAACCCAGCATGCGAACTTTTCGCGCCACGACGGTGCCCCGTTTATCATCCCACAGGGCTTCTTCCCGATCCTCAATATGAGCCGCGAGGCCCTGCTCTAGGTCAGCAAGATCCACCGGTGTCGCCAAGTATATGGTCGCTTCCCGGGCTTTGCCGTCCAGATCGGCAGCGACCAACCACTCCTGGCGTGCCAAAGCGTCATCTTCCCGCAACACCGCACCTTTCCCGTTACTCAATTGGTAGCGGGGCGTACTGCCCGGTCTGCGGCGGGCAATGCGGTCAGGGTAGGCCTGCGCCAACACCCGGCCAACGTCGGTTTCGGTCGGCAACCCGGAAGCTGTTTCCCCTCGGTGAAGTCGTTTCGCTGCTTGTTTGATCGCGTTCAACCGCGCCACATCTAGCCCGCGATGACCGCGTTCGCCGCGCAATACCCGGATGCGTTCGTGCAGATCCGCCCCGGAACCGGGGCCCAACAAATCCCGCTCTTCCAGCAGCGCGGCCAACTCAACCGCCAGTTGCCCCAACCCCAAAGCACGCCCTTTAAGCACCATGTGCGCCAAGCGCGGATGCATCCCCAGTTCCCGAGCGGCCTTGCCGTGGTCGGTTATGGCACCTTCGGCATCAAGCAAATCCAGCCACTGCAACAACGTGACCGCCTGCTGCCAGTGGGCGAGAGGCGGAGAGTCAATCCACGCCACCTGATCAGGCGTACGAGCGCCCCATTGAGCCAACTCCAACACCAAAGGCGCCAGATCAGCTTCTTGAATCTCTGGCGGGGTAAAATCCGCCAGCCCAAACTGTTCGGATTCACTCCACAGCCGGTAGCACACACCCGGTTCGATACGCCCCGCCCGGCCTTTCCGTTGTTCTGCAGAAGCTTTGGAGACTCGGCCGGTCACCAAGCGAGTCATGCCGCTGTTAGGATTAAAAACCGCCCGACGCTGCTGGCCGGCATCAATCACCACCCGCACACCTTCAATGGTCAAACTGGTTTCAGCAATGGCGGTGGCCAACACAATCTTGCGCGCGCCCTCGGGGGCAGGTGATATGGCGCGGTCTTGTTCCTCGGATTTCAAATTGCCGTAGAGCGGGGCGAGCAAAACGTTGGCGGGTAACTGCCGCTGCAATTGCTGTTCGGCCCGCCGAATTTCACCAGCCCCCGGTAAAAACACCAGCACCGACCCGGTCTGATCCTGCAGAGCCTCCTGCACCACCGCCATCACCTGATCCACCACCCGGCCATTGCGTGGCAGCGGTCGGTACATCACGTCTACCGGAAACGCCCGGCCTTCACTGCTGATCACTGGCACATCACCCAGCACTTTGGCAATTGGCGCGGTATCCAGAGTCGCCGACATCACCAGTATCCTAAGATCCTCCCGCAACGCCTGCTGGGTTTCCCGCACCAACGCCAAGCCCAGGTCGGCCTGCAGGGACCGCTCATGAAATTCATCGAAGAGCACGGCAGCGTAGTCTTCCAGCATGGGGTCGTTCTGAATCAGGCGCGTCAGAATGCCTTCGGTGACCACTTCAATCTTGGTGTTCGCAGAAACGTTGGTATCCAACCGGGTCCGGTAGCCTACAATCTGCCCCGGGGCTTGCCCCAACCGTTTCGCCATAAACCGCGCCGCGGATCTGGCCGCTAGCCGCCTGGGTTCCAACATCAGAATTTTTCGGTCATCCCGCCATTCGGCTTCCAACAACGCCAATGGCACCCTGGTGGTTTTACCGGCTCCCGGGGGGGCTTGCAGCAAGGCTGTGGTGCTTTGGTTCAGCGTTTGGGTTAGCTCTGGGAGTATGATTTCTATTGGGAGCATGGGCTGTTGTTGGGTTTAGCCTTTTGGTTTGGGGGTGGTGCGGAACGTTACCATGGTCGGGCTAAGGTTCCGTTGGCCAAGTTAAGCTCACGACCGAGAATGCCAAACCTCCGGGCGAGGCACAAAGAACGCAAACACCAATCCAAAGGCCAGTGCCGCTACACCAATCCCAAATGCAGATAACAACGTGCCACCGGCATCCAGCCACTGCTTGGTTAACCATGGGCCGACCATTTGGGTAAAGCCATACAACGCCACCATCGCTGCCGACAGCCTTGGCCCTTGATGCGGATGCAACGCACGGCCGGTTCTTTGGGTGAGTAAAACCGTCCCGACAAAGGTGCCACCCACCAGCACGGCACACAACACCAAACCAACCGCGCCCGGCCAAACGACGGCCGCCAATACGCCCGCCAACTGGATGATGAAATTCAGTCTTAACGCTCGGAGATCGCCGATAACGGCACCGAGTTTGTTCCAGAACCACGGCGAAGGAATCGTCACGATGGCCACCAGCATCCAGGTGCCGTCTTGCAGAAAATGGTCGGCCGGTAATTCGAGGTTAGCCAGCAGCGGCAAAAAGGTCATGGGCAGGATGTATCCCAGGCCTGCGCCGGCGTAACTCAGGAACAGCGGCACACTGGCGCGATCCAGCAATGGCGTGGTGGTGATCGCTTTGCCGGAATCATCTTGCTCTCGAACGGGCACATCAAGCTTTCGCAGTTGCACAACGCCCCACCAGCCCAACGGGATAGATACCAACAGGGCAGGCCACCAGCGCTGCGCACCTTCAAGAGCATCGGCAGGGCCGGTCACCAAACCGCTGGATACCAAAAGTCCTGTACCCACACCGATATACACCAGCCCGCTCAGAGACGCGCGGTTTCGTAGAACCAACCATTCCAGAATCAGGGCCGGGGCCTGAACGAAGATCACGCCATTGGCGACACCATTCACCCAGCGGACCACCGACATCACCGTGAGATGGTCAGTTTGAGTCATGATCAGTGTCGTGATGACATGCACCGCCATGAACAACGGTAACAGGAAGCGGATCTGGTCGATCCGGTGCCAGCGAATAGCCAACAGGGCTCCCACCAGGTAACCCAAGTAGTTCCAGGTAGCCACCGCAGCGCCTTGGGACGCACTGATCTGGTTATCCGCCACCAAATAAGGCAACAAAGGCGTGTAGATAAATCGGCCAAGGGTATGTACCACCAACAGCAACAAACCGCCGGCCAATAACACGGTGAATAGCTGTTTGCTGGAAACCTGCGATGAGGAACTCATGGTTAAGGCCCGACTATGCCAGAATTAGGTTATAGCCGCGGAGTATAAAATAGTCGGTTATCTGTGTCAGCTGGACTCTGCCCCAATACGCTCAGGCACCCGCAGCTCTGGCATGATTTTCCTTGGCCCAGCTGTAAATCCGTTCAAACGCTTCCGCCAATTCTTTTGGCTTGTGCGGGGGCTGAATCAAGGCCTGAAGTTTGCCATCCGGATTCAATAACGCAAAGTGACCGCTGTGATCCACCAGAAGCTGACCGTCTACTTCTCGGTGCACAAAGACCGCACTCAGGCTTTTCGCCAGCGCTCTTAGAGTGTCCAGGTCACCGGTCAGTCCGTGGAAATGTTCGCCAAAAAAGCCGGTATACGCTTTCAGGGTGTCCGGAGTGTCATGTTTTGGGTCTGCGGTCACCAGCAAATAATCCGGCTGTGGTAGCTCGGCAGACAGTAATTTATCGGTTTGACGCAGGTTCGCCATGGCCGCGGGGCAGATATCCGGGCAGTTGGTGTAGCCCACAAACACAAAGCTCCACCGGCCTTTCAAGTCGTCCCGAGTCACGGTTTTCCCTTGTTCATTAGTCAGGGTGAATTCCGTCAACTCACGCGGCTGGTCGTACACATACGTGTTGTACTCGCTCAAGTCTGGCGCCGGTGCCGGTTCGCTGTTCGCCAGAAACACCTGGCGCCCTACCGTTAAGCCGAAAACAAGAGCAACGATCAGAAACAACGCGATCAGCGTAATACGTAGCGAACGCCCCATGAGGCCCCCTGTCAGATAAGTGTTATGCCCAGTGCTCAGAAAAAGACGAAATGATCCACCAGCAGCACCACAAACAACGCCATCAGATAAACGATGGAATATTTGAAGGTGTCCATGGCTACCCGGCGATCATCGCCTTTCAGCAAACGAATGGCATATTGCAGGAACCGTAAGCCTAAAACCAGAGCGCCCACCAAGTAGATGCCTCCCGACATGCCGGTAGCGAACGGTAGTAGGCTAACCACCAACAGCATGACGGTATACAACACAATGTGCAGTTCGGTGTATTTGTTGCCGTGAGTGACTGGCAGCATCGGTATCCCTGCTTTGGCATATTCTTCTTTTCGGTGAATGGCTAATGCCCAAAAATGCGGAGGGGTCCAGGCAAAAATAATCAACACCAGCAGCAACGCATGTCCTTCCACCTGCCCGGTTACCGCAGTCCAGCCCAGCAAGGGCGGCATGGCCCCCGCAAGGCCGCCGATGGTTATATTCTGCGGCGTAGCGCGTTTCAAGAACAAGGTATAAATACCGGCGTAGCCCACCAAGGAGGCCAGAGTGAGCCAGGCCGTAAGCTCGTTCACCTGCCACATGAGCACGATCATTCCCACCGCCGCCAACACCACAGCAAACAGAATCGCGTCAAAGGGAGCTATCCGGCCTGTGGCAACCGGGCGCTTGCGGGTGCGAGCCATAACGGTATCGATTTTCTGATCCACTACGTGATTAACCACGGCCGCCGCGCCGGCCAAAAAAGCAATGCCGAGATTACCAAACAACAGAACGCCCCAGCCCGGTACACCCGGGGCCGCCAGCAACATGCCGATCAGAGAGGTCAGAATCATCAATGCCACCACACGTGGCTTGGTGAGTTCCAGATAATCGCGCCACGAGATGTGTGTTACTGAGCCCGTAGATTCTTGCACCGGCAGTGCTTTCGCTTGCTCACTCATGCCGTTACCTCCCGAGTTATGGTTGTTGTATGGGATGCCATCGCTGTATTTGAATGCGGTAACTGGAAATGCCGCCAAATCAGGTTAATCATCGACAGCAGTAGCCCGGCTCCCATGGCGTTATGAGCCACCGCAATGCCGAGCGGAATATGCAACCAGACGTTAGCCAATCCCAGACTGAACTGAAGCGCCAGAACGCAGGCCACCAGCATGATGCTGCGGTTCAGACCACTGCTGCCCCGATGCCGCCAAAGACGAGCTAACAGCAGCCCCAAGTAGAGCAACACAATCATAGCCCCCATTCGATGGGTCACATGAATGGCGATACGGCCATCATCTGTCAGTTGCCCGCCCAGATAATTCGGCCCCACCTGCTGCGCAATATCGAATCCATGTTGGAAATCCATGCCGTCCGGCCACCACTGACCTTGGCAGGTCGGTAGATCTGTACAGGCCACCGCCGCGTAATTCGCGGCCGTCCATGCGCCCAAGGCAATCTGTAGCACAACCAAAAACAAGCCACCGTATAGCCATGGACGAAGTTTGGTGAGGCTGGCTGCCACTCGCCCCGCCGCCAGATTCTGAATGCCTGCGCTCTTGCGTAGTCTTAGATTCAAAAGGAGCAATAAGCTAAGCGTGGTAAATCCACCCAACAAATGCAGCGCTACCACTTGCGGCCAGAGTTTCAGGGTAACCGTCCACATGCCAAAAGCGCCTTGCAGCACAATGAAACCCGCGATGAACAACGGCAACCGCAAAGGCAAACGTTCGCGACGATGGCGAATAGCCGCAATGGCCAAGCCAAAAACTATCAGCCCCAAGGTACCAGCGGCGTATCGATGGATCATTTCTGGCCAGCCTTTGGCAACGTCCACGGGGGTATCGGGGAAACGCGCGTTCGCGATGGCGATGTTGGTTTCGCCTTGGGGCACTGTCAGAAAGCCGTAACAGCCGGGCCAGTCCGGGCAGCCCAGGCCAGCATGTACCAAGCGCGTCCATGCCCCCAGCATGATCACAACCACCGCCAGTGCGCAGGCCAATGTGGACCAAGCAACCAGTTTTCGGGCCAAGGCCTCGGTTGAAGTCTGGTTCACCGCATCGCCCTCCCGGTTAGCCAATCTGCGATAACTTCAGCAGTTGCTTGATGTCTTTCAGCATCTGTTTTCCGGTGTGTTCGGTGCCATAATGCATCATGACATTACCAAAGGGATCAACTAGCAAGATACGGGGCTCTTTGGCTGGATTAACACCCTCCGGCCAGGCCGGCGTGTTGCCTGGCATCAGCGTCAGCCGTTCCATACGTTGATATTCCTGCTCCCAGCGCGCATCCAGCGCTGCAGGCATCGCGCCCAACCAAGCGGCACGGCTGACTCGCGCAGCCTCTTTGCCGAGGGCAATGTTCACTTGCCGCGCCAAGTACAGCAATTGCTCACAATCGTCAGTGCAATTGGACGCTGTCACCAGCATTAACCACTCGGGATCCGTTTTATCAGAACCAAATCGATCGGCTAACGGCTCCCCAGTATGAGTTTCAAGGCTCAATACCTGTACCGGAACCACCGGCTGCAACAGCTCACCACTGTTCGTGTGACCGGCCGGGTTCAGCCAACCGGTGTAAAACATGATGGTTGCCAGCACCATAGGCCCAAAGCCCACAGCAAACAGCAGAATCGCTGTGCGCCGGCCACGTCGAGTTTGTTCGGGGCTAGGGGTTTCTCGACCACTCATGGAGTCAGCCGTTGTCGTTGTCATGATCGGCTCCTGTCTTTCAGGCTTTCTTTATTGTTATGTCTCGCTACGCCTATAACTCGCTACTACAGTCAATATAGTCAGCACTGCGGCAAGCGCAAACCATTGCACCGCATATCCATAATGAGTTTGTGGTCCCATCACATCCGGAACCCTGTCGGCGCGATAGGCTCCGGGTTGTTTTGGGTCAGAGAGCATGACCGTCATCGGAGCGGGTTCGCGCACGAAGTCGGCAACCTTGGTTTTCGGCAATGCTTGCACTCGTTTCGGCCAACCGGCTTCGGATGAGTTTACTTCGGCCAAGACCGGGGGTTCCGGGTACTCCGCCAAACGGCCTTCCAATGTGAGAAGTTCATCAGGGGTTTCAACCATCGGCAACAGATCTCGGGTTCGCAGGCCCGGCACCCAGCCTCGATTGACCACGACGGCGGGCCCTTCCAGCGGCCGAAATAGCGTTAGCACCTCATAACCGGGCATTCCGTCTCGGGTACGGTTATCCAACAACCAGCTTTGCTTATCGTAAAACCCCGTCAGATAGACCGGCAAACCGGGTTGTAAATCACCCGTCACAACTTCCGCCCAAGGCCTATCGCTCGCTCGTTGTTGCCATACTTGCAACAAAGTTTGCTTTTCATCAGCCCGGTTCAATTGCCAGATGCCCAGACTCAATAGTAGTGGCAGGAGTAACCCGCTGAAAACAAGCAAACGCCAATCAAAATGCCATCGGCGATCTATCAAAACGGCCTACCTATGCTTTGCTATAGTGAAGATAAGGCGAGGGGCTAAACCTCTTCCGCCAATGCCAAAACAACCAATAACAACGGGATCCCCCATGCTTAAAATCGCCATCGTCATACTGCTGTTTGCCGTCATCGCGAGCTTGTTCAGCGGTCTGTTTTTCTTGATCCACGATGGCGGCAAAACCCGGCGAGTGGTGAACTCCCTGGCGGTCCGGGTTGCCTTAAGCGTAATGTTGCTCGTCCTGTTATTGATCGCGCTCTGGTCCGGTTCGATTACCCTCAACCCGACACCGTAATCGACTCCGGCGCTCAAAGTACGTAAACAAACACGAACAACCCTAGCCAAACCACATCCACAAAGTGCCAATACCAAGATGCGGCTTCAAAGCCGAAATGGTTGTCTTCGGTAAAGTGGCCTTTGGAGATCCTGATCAGCATGACCGCCAGCATAATGGTACCCAACAGCACGTGTGCCCCGTGAAACCCGGTCAGCATGTAGAAGGTGCTGCCGTATATTCCGGACTGCAGAGTTAGGTCTAGGTCACTGTAGGCATGGGCATATTCGTATCCCTGTACGAACAAAAACACCACGGCCAGTGCCAGCGTCAGACCCAGCCACAATTTCACTTTGGCCCGATTACCGGCTTTAAGCGCATGGTGGGCTATGGTCACCGTAAAAGAAGACGTAACCAGCAAAAGGGTATTCACCAACGGAAGTCCCCAAGGGCCAACGACTTCTTTAGGCCCCCGATAGGCCTCCGGGTCCGGGTTATTTACCAAAGGCCAGCTGGCCTGAAAGCCTTCCCAGAGCATGTTGGTGCTGCCTTTGTCCCCCTCGCCACCCAACCAGGGCACGACAAACATTCGAACGTAAAAAAGCGCGCCGAAGAACGCGGCAAAGAACATCACCTCAGAGAAAATGAACCAACTCATACCCCAACGGAACGAACGGTCCATCTGATCGCTGTACAAGCCAGCCCGGCTTTCACGAATCACACTGCCGAACCAACCGAACAGCATGTAAGCCATAATCAATGCGCCAATCCAGAACATCACCCATGAGCCGGTGGTACTTTCACCTTGATTGCCATTGACCATGATTGATGCGGCACCGTAGAGGGTGACCCCAAGGCCAACGGTGGCGACAATAGGCCACTTACTCTGTTCGGGAACGTAGTAGGTCTGGTGATCCGCCATAGTACTCTCCGATGGCTTAGCCGTTATTGTTGGTTATTGTGTCTGCCGTTGCAGGGCCAGAAACTTCCACGGGCTTACCCTGATCGTACAGGGTGTAAGACAACGTCAGCTTGGTGATGTGTTCAGGCAACTCTGGGTCCACGATAAAAACCAGCGGCATCTCCACGCTTTCGCCAGCCTCCAGTGGCTGCTGGTTGAAGCAAAAGCACTCGGTCTTGTGGAAATACAGAGTGCCTTCCGAGGGTGACAGGCTGGGCACTGCTTGCCCCACCATGTCATTGCCGGTGGGATTGGCCGCAAAGAACTTCACGGTCATCGGTTCACCGGGGTGGACCATCACACTGCGCACCACTGGCCGGAACTCCCAGCTCATACCGGGGCCATTACTGGCCAGAAACTGAACGGTAACCGTTCGATTCTCATCCACCTGTTCACTGGTTCCCGCTTCATAGCGGCCACTGGTTTTGCCGTTTATTCCGGTGATGTCACAAAACACGTCATACAAAGGAACCAGGGCAAATCCAAACGCGAACATACCCACCACGCCGGCCATGCACCAGGCAATGACCCGGCTGTTACTGCGCTTGCCTTGCTGCTGATCAGCCATGACAAAACTCCCGGTTACTTCACTTCAGGGGGGGGTTGTGAAGGTGTGATAAGGAGCAGGCGAGGGCACAGTCCACTCCAGACCTTCTGCTCCATCCCACGGTTTGGCCGGCGCTTTCTCACCGCCCCGGGCACACTTCACTACGATGAACAGGAACAACAATTGAGTGGCGCCAAACATAAAGGCGCCAATGCTCGACACCATATTGAAGTCCGCGAACTGCAGCGCATAATCCGGAATCCGCCGTGGCATGCCCGCCAAACCGAGGAAATGCATGGGGAAGAACGCCAGATTCATGCCCACAAACGATAACCAGAAATGTGTTTTGGCGAGCGTTTCGTCGTACATGTTGCCGGTCCATTTGGGCAACCAGAAATAAGCGGAGGCAAAGATACCGAAGATAGCGCCCGGCACCAGCACATAGTGGAAGTGCGCCACTACGAAGTAGGTGTCGTGATACTGAAAGTCAGCCGGCGCAATGGCCAGCATCAAACCGGAAAATCCGCCGATCGAGAATAGGATGATAAAGGCCACCGCAAACAACATAGGCGCCTCAAAACTCAGCGAACCCCGGAACATGGTGGTTACCCAGTTGAACACCTTCACCCCGGTGGGTACCGCAATCAACAAAGTTGCGTACATGAAGAACAGTTGCCCCGCCAGCGGAATGCCAACGGTAAACATGTGGTGCGCCCAGACCAAGAACGACAGCAGCGCGATCGCACCGGTGGCGTACACCATCGACGGATAGCCAAACAGCGGCTTGCGGGAAAACGCCGGCACAATATGGGAGATGGCCCCGAAAGCCGGCAGGATCATGATGTAAACCTCAGGATGCCCGAAGAACCAGAACACATGCTGGAACAACACCGGATCTCCGCCGCCCGAGGCATCGAAGAAACTGGTGCCGAAGTTAATATCCATCAGCATCATGGTGACCGCGCCTGCCAATACCGGCATCACAGCAATCAACAGGAACGCGGTAATCAACCAGGTCCAGACGAACAACGGCATTTTCATCAGGGTCATGCCCGGCGCACGCAGGTTCAGGATGGTGGCGATTACGTTGATGGCACCCATGATGGATGACACGCCCATAATGTGGATGGCGAAAATGAAGAAGGTGGTGCTTGGTGGCCCGTAGGTGGTGGATAACGGCGCATAGAAGGTCCAGCCGAAGTTGGGTGCGCCGCCTTCCATAAACAGCGTGGATACCAGGATCAGGAAGGCACAGGGCAGCAGCCAGAAACTCCAGTTATTCATCCGTGGCAACGCCATATCGGGCGCACCAATCATCAGCGGCAACATCCAGTTAGCCAAGCCTACGAACGCAGGCATGACCGCACCGAACACCATAATCAGCCCATGCATGGTGGTCATTTGATTAAAAAACTCGGGCTGAACAATCTGCAAACCCGGCTGGAACAATTCCGCCCGTATGACCATCGCCATGCTGCCACCCAGCAAGAACATAGCAAAGCTGAAAATCAGGTACATAGACCCGATGTCTTTATGGTTGGTGGTCAACAACCAACGGCTGATGCCTTTGGCTGGGCCGTGGTGATGTTCCTGGTTGTGGGTATCTGCAACCGCACTCATGAAAACCCCCGTTACCGCCGTTTTTTATGGCTGGTGATTGTTGTTATCTGGCGTCAACTACTCTTTATTCTTGAAATCGAAGATCTCTTTCGGCGTGACCATCTCACCGGTGTTGTTACCCCACGCGTTCCGCTCGTAGGTAATCACAGCCGCCAGGTCGACCTCGCTCAACTGCCCACCAAAAGCCTGCATTGCGGTGCCAGAGACGCCGTTCACCACAATATCGATGTGGGCCGCCATATCGCCGGTAGCAATCGGGCTATCCTTCAACGCCGGGAAGGCCGGGGGCATACCCGCCCCGTCTGGCTGGTGACAGCTCGCACAGGCACTGGCATAGGCTTTCTCGCCACGCGCCATCAGCTCATCCAAGTTCCAATCTTTTTGGGTAAGCTGCCGCTCCGCTTCGGCGGCCTCTTTTTGCTCTGCCACCCAGGCAACATATTCCTCTTCAGGTACGGCCTCGACCACCACAGGCATGAAGCCATGGTCCTTGCCGCACAGCTCCGTGCACTGCCCACGGTAAATCCCGGGTTCGTCCACTCGGGTCCAGGTTTCATTGATAAAGCCCGGAATAGCGTCTTTCTTCACGCCAAATTCGGGCACCCACCAGGAGTGGATGACATCGTTAGCGGTCAACAGAAAACGAACCTTCTTACCAACCGGAATGACCAGCGGCTTATCGACCTCCAGCAGATAGTTTTCTCCCTTCGCCTGACGGTTCTCAATCTGATCACGAGGAGTCGACAAGCTGGAGAAATAACCGAAGTCGTCATTGATATACTCATACTGCCAGCGCCATTGATACCCGGTGATCTTGATATCGACCTCGGATTCTGTGGTGTCGTACATTTCGATGAGGGTAGCCGTGGCTGGCACCGCCATAGCGACCAGAATCGCGAACGGAATGGCGGTCCAGAGTACTTCCACCAACGTGTTTTCATGGAAGTTGGCCGCTTTATAGCCCTGCGACTTGCGGTGGGCAAAGATCGACCAAAACATGACCCCGAACACCACCACACCGATGGCAACGCAGATCCATAAAATGGTCATGTGAAGGCTGAAAATCTGATTGCTGGTACCGGTTACACCCGGCGTCATATTCATGGTCCAGTCGGCCATGACAACAGTCGGAAGCAACAGACCAGTAACTAGGGCAAGTGCCCGCTTGGCATGCACGCGCATACTGTGTCTCCACAGAGTGTTATTCTTGTCGGATTTTGCGTCATCCCTCAGCGGTTCGTTCTAATGCTCGCAACACCAGAACATCCGCGAGTGAAAGCCTGCTTATGGATACATCGATAATCAGTGTAGACACTGATTAGCAAAACACTAAAAATCCCATTAAACCTAAATGAGATAAATGGCCCGTTTTAATGAGAAATTTGCATAAAAGGATCTTCAACCCAACGGACCATCGCCTTTGGCTGCTTGCCTGGCCGCTGATGCTGACGAACCTCACGGTGCCACTTCTGGGGTTGGTGGATACCGCCGTGCTGGGCCATCTGGATAACCCGGAGTATCTCGGCGCGGTTGCTGTTGGCGCGAACCTGTTCAGTATTT
Organism: Marinobacter sp. JH2; assembly: GCF_004353225.1. Taxonomy (NCBI): domain Bacteria; kingdom Pseudomonadati; phylum Pseudomonadota; class Gammaproteobacteria; order Pseudomonadales; family Marinobacteraceae; genus Marinobacter; species Marinobacter sp. JH2. Next base: position 2,980,877 of record NZ_CP037934.1, read on the forward strand.
TGTACTGGACCTTCGGTTTTATGCGCATGGGGACCACCGGGCTCGCCGCCCAAGCTTGGGGCCAACAGGATTCCTTCGCCCAAGTTGCGCTGTTGGTGCGCTCATTAATGCTTGCGGTCGGCATAGGCCTGCTACTGATTCTGTTTCATCAGCCTTTGATCACCCTTGGTTTGCATTTGATGAACCCGAGCCCTTCTGTGGCTGAGCTGGCGGCTGAGTACGCCTCGATTCGTATCTGGAGCGCCCCCGCGGTTCTGTGCCAATACACGTTAGTGGGTTGGCTGATTGGTACCCAGTATCCCCGGGGCCCAATGGTGATGCTGATCATAGCCAACGGCATCAACATAGCACTGGATATTTTCTTCGTGACTGTCTTGGGCTGGAACAGCCGTGGCGTTGCCATGGCCACCGTTCTGGCCGAGTACGGCGCCACCGCGATCGGTTTCGTCATCGTGCTCAAGCGCATGCCCGACGGTCAAACGCTGACCAAGGAGCTGTTCGGACAAATTTCCGATTATTTACGCATTCTTCAGGTCAATCGTTTCATTATGGTGCGCACCATCGCTTTACTGCTGGTGCTAGCCTTTTTCACCGCGCAGGGAGCCCGGCAAGGAGACATTATTCTTGCCGCCAATGCGGTCTTGATCACCTTCCTACTGGTTATCTCCAACGCGCTCGATGGTTTTGCCAATGCCGCCGAAGCATTGATCGGCGAAGCCATTGGCAAAAACAGCAAAGATCAGTTTAAAACCGTATTCAGCAGCGCCCTACGCTGGTCGATATGGGGTGCACTGCTACTTACGATTGCGTTCGTGCTTGGCGGCCGTTGGTTGATCAGTTTGCTGACCGACATTGAGGGAGTCCAGTTCACAGCTTGGCAGTATCTACCTTGGCTCTGGTTACTGCCTTTCGCCGCAGTCTGGGGATTCCTTCTGGATGGCGTCTTTATCGGCGCTACCCGCACCCGGGAGATGCAAAACACGATGTTGTTTTCAGCACTCGTGGTGTTTCTTCCGATTTGGTGGCTAACAACCGGCTGGGGCAATCACGGTTTGTGGCTGTCACTGATCAGCCTGATGCTGGCCCGAGCCGCCAGCATGGGCTGGCTATGCTGGCAGTACACGCGCCACGATCTCTGGTTTCGATCTCAATAAGCCAAAATCGAACGTCCGCAGTTGTAACGTTATTTAACACTCGGCGGCAGCAACCTCGAGAATTTTGGCTACAATAACCAGAAATGGCAGGCATGTCGTGGCGGCCAGCCACCCCATCACCTGCTTCCGGTTGCTCTTAGTAAAACCAAGGAGGGGCCTTGCGACCTCAACTCGTACACAAAGCGGCGTCTCCTGCAATGACACCACAAGCAGTACTCGAGATTATTGCTCAGGCTCGACGAAAAGAAGCTCGCTCCGGCCAGTTTCTGCGCCAGATGAAGGAAAAAGTGACCCGGTTACCGGCGTCTATTGTGGTGGGGGGGTCGAACCCTGCTACCAACCTGTTCCAGTTCGCCATCGAATACATCGAAATGGCCCCCCGTTTGATCGAATGCGTAGACGCATGCGCTCAGGAAGCCGGCATCAGAGAACTGTTCAAACCGTTCATCGCCGGCGCGGCCCAATACTTCACCCAGCCTTCGGTTTTACTGGTTCAGTACGACGGTTTGGATGGGCTGCTCATCCGCGCCTACATGTGCCATCGTCTGATGGAGGAGATGCACGACAACAACCGTTCTATTCGTGCCAGCGAACTCATCGACCTGGAGGCCACCCGGGCCAACTTGCTGGTCCATGAGTTAATTGGCGAACCCTTTGCGAATGAACTCGATGACGCCATTACCATCACGGTACTTCAGATTGCCGGAACGCCCGATTACTACAGCCTTGATCTCGAACCTTTCGTAAATCAGGTCAACAACCGTGCCTGGGACTGGATGCGCCAATTTTGGGAGCACCTGCTGGATCGAAACCACATTCAGTTTTCACTCAGACCAGGTATGCTTTAACCCTCCGGGAATGATCCAGTCCTCGCTTTACTCCGCTGCTTCCTGACTACTCAGCAACACGCTAAACTAAGCGCGCAACTTACCTTACTGGTTGAAATAATTAAGGAGATACACTGTCGTGTTGGACAATGCAGACTTGGGAAAACTGATTATTCGACTCACTCTTGGCGGCCTTCTGCTATTCCACGGAGTGTCTAAGTTGCTCAACGGCGTTGGCTTTATCGAAGGCCAGTTAGCCAGCCACAACCTACCGACCATCTTGGCGTATGGCGTTTACATCGGTGAAATTCTTGCACCCTTGATGATTATTCTGGGTTACCAGACTCGTATCGGTGCGCTCATCGTTGTCTTCAACATGATTGTGGCCATCGCGCTGGTGCACAGCCATCAACTTCTTTCTCTCGGCAGCAATGGCGGCTGGTCATTAGAACTGCAAGGCTTTTTCTTATTCTCGGCTTTAGCTCTCATCTTCCTCGGCCCGGGCCGATACAAACTGAAAAACTGAGCATCAATCAACGGTGGTTGTCTGGCTATCACGCCAGACCACTACCCGGTTGCGACCTGTATTTTTGGCTCGGTAAAGCGCTTCATCCGCGCGCCGTACCGGGCAAGCAGATCAATAGAACGCTGCACTTCGTTATCGATGGCATGGGCGACCGCGACCAGGCAATCGTCTCCGGTTAGGTGGCCCAAGGAATCATTCATTTTTTTGAAGTGATCGACATCCAGCATTATCAGGCTCAGTTCCTGACCATGACGCACGGCCCGCTGCCATTCCTCATTCAATTTCTCGTCAAAACGACGACGATTGGCAACACCGGTCAGACCATCGGTCAAACTCGCCGCTTTAAGCAACTCATTGGCACTTTGCAGCTCCTCAGTCCGTGCCTGAACCCTGCTCTCCAGCATTAGATTAGCTTCGCGCTGAACTGCCAACGCGCTCACCATAAGGCACTTCTAACCATTGAAAAGCCATGTTGCCCGACAGAGCCGCAGGGCTAATCAGATACAGTAAAATAAATAGAATAGCTCTCACAAGACGTCTACCATTGCTCATCGGCCGGCTGAAAATTCTGGTTCGACTGGCTGGACGTTACGCACACACTGAGCATAGCTCACTTCGCACGGGGCAACACTATGAGCCGATCGCCGCAAACTATTACACCGGGCCGCTACCGCCACTATAAGGGCCGGGATTACGAGGTCATTGGCTTGGCCCAACACAGCGAAACCGAAGAGTCGCTTGTGGTCTACCGTTGCTTATACGGCGACCACAGTTTATGGGTGCGGCCGCTCAGTATGTTTCGTGAAACCGTTCAGGTTGCTGGAGAAGACGTACCTCGGTTTGCCCGGTTAGACTCCAACGATTAGTTACATAAGCACTTTGACTGACACGGCTATTTCCTGCACATTAGCCCACTTTTCGTACCGCTGGTGCCTTGAAGGTGCCAGCTCACCTTCAGTTTTTAGCCGGAGTTTGCCATGAATGCCGTTGTTGCCGCGGTACTGATCATGCTCGTACTGAGCTTGTGCCGTATCCACGTTGTTGTTGCCCTGATTGTCGGTGCCATATCTGGCGGCCTTGTCGCAGGGATGTCTTTAGAATCCACGATTGATGCCTTTAACGCCGGTTTGGGCGGCGGCGCAACTGTAGCTTTATCATACGCTACCTTGGGTGCCTTCGCTGTTGCTATCGGCAAATCCGGGCTGGCCCACGCATTGGCTGACAAGGCTTTGGCGCTGGTCGGAAAACAGGACGAAGGCGGCGCAGCAACCGGCATACGTTTCATGATTATCGGCCTGCTGGTCGCGGTTGCGATGTCTTCCCAAAACATCCTGCCCATCCACATTGCCTTTATCCCACTGGTTGTCCCGTCGCTGCTGTATGTTATGGCCAAACTCCACATGGACCGCCGCCTGGTCGCCTGTGCACTGACCTTCGGTTTGATCACCCCGTACATGTTCCTTCCGGTGGGCTTCGGTGGCATTTACCTGAATGAAATTCTGTTGGCGAACGTCGCAGACAACGGTGTCGACGCTAGTGAGTTAAATGTTATGTCTGCCATGGCTTTACCCGCTTTGGGCATGCTGGTGGGACTGTTGATCGCGGTGTTCTTCAGCTACCGCGGCGGTCGTGGCTACGACCTAAAACTGATCAGCCAAACCGAACGGGTGGATGTGAAATACAGCCCGAAAACGCTGATCATGGCACTGATTGCCATCGTGGTGGCTTTTGTGGTTCAGCTGTGGCTGGGCTCTATGATCCTGGGCGCGCTGGCAGGTTTCGTTCTGTTCAACTTGTCGGGCGTTGTTAAATGGCAGGAAGCGGATGACTTGTTCACCGAAGGCATGAAAATGCTGGCGATGATCGGTTTCATCATGATCGCTGCCAACGGCTTTGCGGAAGTAATGCGGGAAACCGGTGACATTGCCAATCTGGTCGAAGGCTCGGTTGCCGCCATTGGTGAGAACAAGCCGCTCGCGGCGTTGTTGATGCTGGTGGTGGGCTTGCTGATTACCATGGGTATTGGTTCGTCGTTCTCCACCATTCCCATCATCGCGGCGTTGTACGTTCCGCTGGCACTGCAAATGGGCTTCAGCCCGTTGGCCATTGTTGCCTTGGTAGGCACCGCCGGTGCTCTGGGTGATGCTGGCTCCCCGGCTTCTGACTCTACCCTTGGGCCAACAGCTGGTCTGAACGTAGACGGTCAGCACAACCACATTTGGGATACGGTTGTTCCTACCTTCCTGCACTACAATTTGCCATTGCTTGGCTTTGGGTGGTTGGCGGCTATGGTTCTTTAACCTTTTTCGTAGCCTGCTTTTTTGCGGGGTGGTTCGGGAGAGGGGGCCAAAACTATCAGGAAAACCACGTTTTCCGTTTTGGCCCCCTCTCCCGAACCCCGACCATCCCCCAAACCAAAAGGCTACAAAGCCAACCTCCAAGACAAGTCAGTCCTCAGAGCCAGCCTTAAAAAACACCACCTGTTTAACCGTATGGTCGTCCTCATTGCCCCGCGTATTCACCCGGGTTTCAATTTCAGGAGCCGCTGGCTGCTCAACCTCAGACAGGGCATCGGTATAACCACAGACCACGCACTCGCGCACCTGATCGCCTTTGTCGTCCGTGAACATCGTAATTTTGTCCATCTCCGCACAGCGCGGACAAATCGCACCGGCGATAAAACGCTTTGGACTCGGCATAACTCAACTCCAGATTAACCAGCTGGCCGCATCAGCACGGCCAGCTTTCATTGTATCAGGCGACTTCGCCAGTGATGCCGGATTGTTCCAACAACGCATCCACCTGTGGTTCGCGGCCCCGGAAGGCTTTGAACAGTTCCATGGGCTCCTGCGAGCCGCCTTTTTCCAGAATGTTCTGCAAAAACGCCTTACCGGTTTCTGGATCGAAGATGCCTTTTTCCTCGAACAGTGAGAAGGCATCCGCCGCCAGAACCTCGGCCCATTTGTAGCTGTAGTAACCCGCTGCGTAACCACCCGCGAAGATGTGAGAGAAACCGTTCGGGAAGCGGTTGAACTCCGGCGCCTGAACCACGGCTATGTCTTCACGTACCTTCCGGTGCATATCGAGCGGGTTAGTGGGGGCTTCATCGGTGAATTCCGCATGCAGGCGGAAATCAAACAACGAAAACTCCAACTGCCGCACCATGCCCATGCCGGACTGGAAGTTCTTCGCCGCCAGCAGTTTCTGCAGCAGGTCTTCCGGCAGTGGTTCTCCGGTTTCGTGGTGGCTGGCAATCAGCGCCAGAGATTCCGGGTTCCAGCACCAGTTTTCCAGGAACTGGGACGGTAGCTCAACGGCATCCCACGCCACGCCGTTGATGCCGGAGACATCCATTACCTCAACCTGCGTCAGCATGTGATGCAGGCCATGACCAAACTCGTGGAAGAGGGTGGTCACTTCATCGTGGGTCAGCAGCGACGGTTTACCATCTACCGGCGGGGTGAAGTTACAGGTCAGGAAGGCAACCGGCAGCTGCAGCTGACCGCGCATATTGCGCCAGCGTACCCGGCAATCAGCCATCCAGGCTCCGCCTCGCTTGCCTTGGCGGGCGAAGAGGTCCAGGTAGAACCAGGCAATCGGCTCGCCGTTGCGGCTGATGCAATAAGCCGTAGCCTCTTCGTGCCAGGTTTCGACCTCGGCTTTTTCTTCGATTTGCACTCCAAACAACTTTTCCGCTACCCGGAACAGGCCTGGCACCACTTTATCCACAGGGAACCAGGGACGCAGGGTCTCGGGGGATATGTCGTAGCGTTTCTGGCGCAGCTTTTCACTGTAATAGCCTACGTCCCAAGCTTGCAGGTCGTCGACACCGTGCTCGTCTTTGGCGAATGCCTTCAGCTCGGCGAACTCTTTCTCGGCTTGGGGCTTGGACTTCTCCGCCAGCTGGCTCAGGAATTCCAGCACCTCATCCACACCGCGGGCCATCTTGGTAGCCAATGAACGCTCGGCGTAGTTGTTAAAGCCCAACAGCTGCGCCAACGCGTGGCGGCGTTTAAGAATCTCAGCCATCACCGGGGTGTTGTCCCAAGTACCCGCATCCGGGCCTTGATCCGACGCGCGGGTCACAAAGGCTTCGTATACTTCCCGACGCAGTTCGCGGTTATCGCAGTAGGTCATCACCGGATAAAAGCTGGGGAAATCCAGAGTGATGACATAGCCGTCCAACTCTTTTTGGCGAGCGGCCTGTTGGGCACCGTCGATGGCGCTTTCCGGCACACCGGATAATTCGCTGACATCAGTAATCTGCTTGAACCAGTTCTGGGTAGCATCCAACACGTTGTCACTGAACTTGTTGGAGAGCTCTGCCAATTCACGGGACAAGTCCGCGTAACGCTTCTTCTTGTCCTCCGGCAGGTCGACACCGCCCAGATGGAAATCGCGCAGGGTGTTTTCAATGGACTTGCGCTGGGCTTCACTGAGGTTCTGGTAATCGTCCCGGGCGGCCAGTTTCTTATAGGCATTGCACAGGGCTTCGTTCTGGCTGATTTCAGTACTGTACTCGGTCAGTTTTTCCAGACAGTTTTTGTATACCTTGCGCAGGTCGTCGTTGTTCATCACACCGTTTAAATGAGAAATCACCGACCAAGCATTGCTCAAAGCGTTTTCCATCGCCTGCATGGGCTGCACCAACGTATCCCAGGTGGGATCGTCCTGCTCAGCCAGCGCTTGGATCTTCATCCGATTCGTGCTGAGAATCTGGTTAATCGCCGTTTCCATGTGCTCGGTGCGAATGTGCTCGAACTTCGGCAGCAGATCGTCAGTCAGTAGCGGGTTATTCATAGGTCCCCTTCTCAGCTATTCCAGTTTAAGGTATTTTCAGGCAACTCCAATGCTTGGGGGAGTCTTTGGGAGGTAGGCTTTTAAAAATGTGCGTAGCCATTGATGGCGGAGCAGAAGCGCCACATGGCTGTGCCGCAGGAGCGTTTTTTGGAAAGCCTACCTCCCAAAGACTCCTTCGCCTCAATTCGAGGCCTGTAAAAGGTATATGTAATGGCGAATGTACGAACTCACAAGGGTAGCACACCAAAATTTGGTAAAAGTACCTGGGTAGACGAGAGTGCCGTGGTGATCGGCGATGTGGAAATGGGCGACGATTGCTCAGTCTGGCCGATGACGGTGATCCGCGGTGACATGCACAAAATCCGCATTGGCGATCGCTGCAGTATTCAGGACGGGTCGGTTTTGCACATCACCCACGCCAGTGATTTCAACCCGGGTGGCTGGCCGCTGATTCTCGGTGACGATGTCACCGTCGGTCACAAAGCGCTGCTTCACGGTTGCACCATTGGCAGTCGAGTACTGGTCGGCATGGGCTGCACCGTCATGGACGGGGCCATCGTTGAAGACGAGGTGATCATCGGAGCAGGAACACTGGTACCGCCGGGCAAGCGGCTTGAGTCCGGTTACCTCTATGTTGGCTCACCCTGTAAACAAGCGCGAGCGTTGAGCGACAAAGAGAAAACCTTCTTCAAGTACACCGCTGCCAACTACGTGAAGCTGAAGAACGAATACCTCGACGCTTCAGAATAACTTCAGCCGGAGCTCAGTTTCCGGCTGGCGCTTTGGCGCCGGCGTTTTCTAAAGCGTGGGCGTAATCGCCGCTGCGGCCATGCTGGGAGATGCGATCCAGCATGGTTTCACCGTGCTCGTCGGTGGCATCCAGATTACGGCCAGCAGCGACAAAGAATCCGACGAAACGCTCGAAATCCTCGGCACGCATGGCTTCATAGGCACGCAGTAGGACGAAGTGATCCGCCTGCAACGTTTTGTCATAGGGCTCCAGATCCAGGAAGCTTTTAACGCGCTCGTCATTCCACAATTCATCAAGGACTTTCGGTTTATCCGGTCCGCTCATTGATCTTACTCCCCATGGGTTCCAAGTATTAAGGCTGCACAGTATAAGGCTTTGAAACTGTGTCAGTTATATGAAAGTACTATGAGGATCTACGCTGCAAGCATAAGGCTGCCCGTGTCAGGGTAGAATTTCGACCGGAAGATCTGCCACCGCTTCGTTCGTCTCACATTCGGGATTTCGGATGGATATCTCCACTCGGCGGTTCAAGGCCCTGTTTTCCGGGCTGTCATTCGCTGCCAACGGGCGGGTTTCAGCTCGCCCGGCTGCCATTACCCGGTCTGCGGGAATTTGCCGATTCATCACCAACTCATGCACCACCGATACGGCCCGTGCCGCGGAAAGGTCCCAGTTAGAGCGGTATTTACTGCTGGAAATAGGGCGGTCGTCGGAATGGCCAGATACCACCACATCACCCTCGCAACCGGCTAAAACCGTCACTACCCGCTCAAGGATCGGAATCATACTGGGCTTAATCGCCGCTTCCCCTGACCGAAACGTCGCTTCCTCGGCAAAGCGGATAACCACCTGATCTTCGTCGTAGTTCACTTGTAACGTACCAGCTGCCGCTTCCGGTTCCAGCTCTCGCACCAGTCTTGAACTCAAATCCAGAACACCACCCGGAATCTTGCGAATTTCCGGCTGCTCCGATCGTTCGTCAATAAAGTCAGGCTGGTCTTGCAAGTTATCTGACGGTTCGGGCAGCGACACCGTGTCGGATTCCACCAAGGTGATCGGCGAACCGCCAATACCTTCACCGATAACGTTTTGCGAACCGAACGCTACCGACATGGAGTTCGCCATCGCTTTGTACTTTTCCACGTCCATTTCGGCAAACGACAACAGCAAGATAAAGAAGGTCAACAGCAAGGTAGCTAGATCAGCAAAGGTGACAATCCAGTCTGGCGCACCGTTTTTGGCTTTTTGCCGTTTACGTGGCCGGGGCAGCAACAAACCTTATGCCTCCTTTTCAGGCGCAAGACCGGTTCGATGCTCGGGGGGCAAGTAGGAAGCCAGAAACTCGGTCATCACCCTTGGGTTTTCACCCCGCATAATGCTTTTGATCGAGGCGATGATCAGCAATTGGTTTCGAGCGTCGTCTTCGGCTTTCAGCTGCAACTTTTCCGCTAAGGGCAGGGCAATCAACTGGGCCAGAAAAGCCCCGTACAGGGTGGTCAGAAGAGCGATGGCCATGGCGGGCCCGATGGTGGAAGGGTCATCAAGAGTATTCAACATCTGCACCAAGCCGATCAGGGTGCCCAGCATGCCGATCGCAGGTGCAGATTCACCAATACCGCGGAACACTCGCTCAGCCACTTCGTAACGCTCGGCAATTTGCTGGCTTTCCTGCAGCAAGGCTTCTTCAACCAATTCCGGTGGGTGGCCATCAACGCACAGGGTAATGGCTTTCTTTAAAAACTCATCGCTGGCTTCGTGCTCTTCGAGACCCAGAATACCTTCTTTTCGCACCATTCGCCCGAGCTCGCCCACTTCGAGAATTAACGAAGATGGACGGGGAAGACGATCGGTGAACACCGTTTTCGCCGCCAGCCGGAATGCACTGGCAACGGTGGGCAACCGGAACTTGATCAACGTAACCGCGAAGGTGCCGCCCAGCACGATCGCAAGGCCTGGCAAGTTCAAGAAGGTCATGATCGAGGCATTTGCCAGCATGGCAAGCACAACGATAACAACTCCGGCTAGCAGCCCTACCAACGTCAGAATATCCATGACCTTCCCTTTTGGCCGAGGTTATCCAACCCGGCTCAGTCGTTTCTCAGTTCGTCCACAACCAGAGCGGTTTCCGGACGGACACCCCGCCACACCTGAAACGCTTCAGCCGCTTGCTCGATCAGCATGCCCAACCCGTCGTACACCCGCTGCGCTCCGTTATCCAGCGCCCACTGATTGAACGTGGTGGTTTGCAGAGAGTACATCATGTCGTACACCACCGTATCCGGCCCGATCACATTCCCGGAGATCGGCGGCAGATCACCCTGCAAACTGGCGCTGGTGCCGTTGATAATGACATCGAACGGCTGTGCCGGCTGCTCGAAACCGCAGGCTGACAACTCAACGTCGGCGGCCTCGTCGGCAAACAAACGGACCAATGCTTCGGCCTTGGCGACGGTTCGGTTGGCGAGGGTCAACGCTGCAGGCTGTTCCGCCAGGATCGGACCCAATACGCCCCGTACGGCACCACCCGCGCCCAGCACAAGAATGCGCACGCCTTTGAGCGGTACGTTCTGGTTATCGCGCAAATCGCGAACAATACCGACACCATCTGTGTTATCGGCCACAAGATCATTTTCTTGATCTAGGTACAGCGTATTGGCCGCTCCGGCCTTTTCTGCTCTGGGCGTTCTGTGCTCGGCGAGGGCCCACGCCTCCTCCTTAAACGGCACAGTCACGTTCAGGCCTTTGCCGCCGCCTTCAAAGAATTGTTTTACAGTTCCGGTGAAATCGTCCAGCGGCGCCTGAATGGCGGTGTACTCCACCGGCTCACCGGTTTGTTGGGCAAACAAGCTGTGAATACGGGGCGACTTGCTATGGTTAATGGGATTTCCAATGACCGCGTAGAGTTCATTGTTCATCCAGACCCTCCAACCAATTTCGGTCCGTGAGGAAGTAATCCGTCAGCCGGGCCTCTTCGCTGCCGGGCTCCGGTTGGCGGCTGTAATCCCAACGCACCATCGGCGGCAACGACATCAGAATGGATTCGGTCCGGCCACCCGATTGCAAGCCAAACAGCGTGCCACGGTCATACACCAGGTTAAATTCCACGTAACGACCACGGCGATATAGCTGGAAATCGCGTTCACGCTCGCCCCAGGCATGACCCACCCGTCGCTGCACGATAGGCTCGTAGGCTTCAATGTAACTGTCGCCCACGGATTGCATAAAGGCAAAATCCCGCTCGAAGTCCCCGGTGTTGTGATCATCAAAGAACAGGCCGCCGACACCGCGAGGTTCCTGTCGGTGTTTCAAATAGAAGTACTCGTCGCACCAAGTTTTGAAGCGCGAGTAGACGTCGTCACCAAAGGGTTCACAAGCACTGCGCGCGGTGCGATGCCAATGCACGCAGTCTTCGTCGAAACCGTAGTAAGGGGTCAGGTCGTAGCCGCCCCCGAACCAATACACCGGTTCGCCTTTTTCAGGTGTGGCAATGAAAAAACGAACGTTGGCGTGCGAGGTCGGAACATAAGGGTTCTCCGGGTGCATCACCAGAGATACCCCCATCGCCTGCCAAGGTGCACCGGCTAAGTGAGGACGATGCGCTGTGGCCGAGGGTGGCATGGTAGCGCCCATCACGTGGGAGAAATTCACGCCGCCCTTTTCAAACACCTTGCCCTCAGAAATCACTCGGCTGATACCGCCACCGCCTTCGGGGCGCTCCCAGCTGTCCTCGATGAAAGAAGCCTGACCATCCAACGCGTCCAAACGCTGGCAAATACGATCCTGAAGGCCCAGTAAATACGCTTTAACGACCTGAGAATCCGGCTGTTGTGACATGCTTGCTCCTAACGAAACTGTTTTCCGGTGAGGATATCAATAATGCGGCTGGGCTTACGGTTGCCCCCGAGTGCGCCCGGTATCACTCGGTCGAGTTCCTTTCCAAAATAACGCCGTGCCTGCCAAATGTTGCGCGCTGGAGCGCGTCCTGCTGGGTTACATGAGGTTGAAACCAGTGGCATTCCGGCCGCTTCACACAGGTCCTGCACCAAGGAATGATCAGACACCCGAACGGCGATGGTGCTGTGTTGTCCCCGCACCCATTCGGGAATTTGCTCTAGTACATCCGGAATCAAGCAGGTGATGGGCCCGGGCCAGTGTTGCTCGGCTTCCCATTGCAACACTCGAGGCAAAGGGTCCAAAAGAAACCGCACCTGATCAATGGACGATGCCACCAGAATCATGCCCTTTGCCATCGGCCGCTGTTTCAGCTCTAAGATGCGTTCTACCGCCTGTTGATTCCAAGGGTCACACCCCAACCCCCATACCGCTTCAGTGGGGTAAGCAATTACTCCGCCGGACAACACGGTGCGGCGGGCACAGTGCAGTTGCCAGGCATTCAAGGACGACGTTGGCGACATAAAGAAATCGTACAACCTGCTTGATCAGATAATGGAAATGCACCGTTTAGCCTCGCCGCAAGTACCCGCCCGGGGCGGAACACGCCAAACCTTCCAATTCAAGAAGCAAAAGCGACTGCATCAACTGATCGGCCGGTAATCCGGTGGCAAGGCTCAGTGCATCGGTAGACTGTGGATCATACCCCAAAGCCTCGAATACCGCGATTTCCCGGCCATCCAGATCCAATTTTTTAACCGGACTGGCAACCTCCGGCGCGGGCGTTTCCTGCATCGACCACCAGGTGCCTAACTCTTCCAGCACATCATCGGCGGTTTCGACCAGTCGCGCTCCTTGCTTGATCAGTTGATGACAGCCTTTTGCAACCGCGCTGTGAATGGAACCAGGAATCGCGAATACCTCACGGCCTTGCTCAAGAGCGGTTCTCGCCGTAATTAACGAGCCACTTTTCAAACTTGCCTCTACCACCAGTACGCCACGACTCAAGCCACTGATAATTCGGTTTCGCTGGGGGAAATAGGCGGCCCGTGCCTGGGTGCCCGGCGGGTACTCCGACACAATCAACCCGTTATCCACGATTCGGTGCGCCAGTTTACGATGCTGCGCCGGGTAAAGCCGATCCAGACCACAACCCACCACAGCAATGGTCGGGTGTCCGGCATCCAGCGCCCCGGCATGGGCTGCTCCGTCAATGCCCAGCGCCAAGCCACTGGTGATCAGCAAGCCGCGCTTGCTCAGTTCCGCGGCAAATTGCCGGGCGTGATCCAAGCCTTGCCGAGTGGCATTGCGACTGCCGACTACGCCAATCTGATCTTGCAACAACAACCGGCTATCGCCCAACAAATAAAGCACCAGCGGCGCACTGTGTATCTGCCGCAGCGCCTCCGGGAAATCGGGATGACTCTGGCCAATGATCTCAATGCCATACTGCAAGCACGCTTGATGAATCCAGAGCGCGTGCTGGATTTTGGAATGATGAACATCCCTCGCTTGCCAGGCAGGCACCAGCTCAATGGCTTCGGCACCCATACCCAACGCTTTGAGGGTCGCGGTATTCAGATCGAGGGCATCAATCAGACTGGGGGTATTGGCTTGCACGCGTTCACGAACTCGCACCCCAAACCGGGGAAGAAGCGAAAGCACCAGCCAGCGGCCGGTTTCAGACTGCAGAAATTCCTGTTCCGACATTTTTCATCCTTGAAAACAATAATGGCCGGGCGCTCCAGCCCAGCCATTCAATGGTACTGCTTACCATCACGCGCAGCCTGTATGCGCTGCGCAGATAGTGAAATATCAGGGGTTAACGACCTTGTCACCCACCGACAGCGAACGGGTTGCTTTCAAAACCAAACCGTAGCTCATCTTCTCGTAAACCTGGAACACCATCAGCAGGCCGGCCCGCTCGGAGGGCAGTTCAATGGTTTCGCCGGTAATGGGATCGCGAACCCGGTTGCCGGCTTTCAGCACCGCCAGCACATTACCTGCCTTCATGCCTTCACGGGCTCCGCGGTTAATGGCCACTACATTGTACTGGCCAATTTGGTTAACGCCGCCATCGACCGAAATCATCTTACCTTCAATCTCATCATCGGGTGAGCTAGGCATAAAATTAGTGGTCAATCGACGGTCTTCACTCACCAGCAAGCGGTCGCTAATGCGAACCTCTTCGCTGGAGCGGGTCAAGTTAACGGTCAGTACGTCACCGTTCTCGGCCGCTACGTTACCCCGGGCGATGCTCCGCGCCTCCAGCCCCAAGAACTCGCCAGTATCCGGATCAACAAACTCCTGACTGCGGCGGAACACGCCGACGCGATCAGCGGGTTTTTCACCACGAGCATAGATCTTGTCGCCGGCACCCGTGATGATGCGGCCGTCTTCACCTTCCAGAACGTAAGGCGCGCCGTTAATTTCTTCGGGGCTGACAATGCGGGTGTCAGTCAGGAAGCTGGCAATGGCATCTAGCGGAATCGCGGGGATAGGCGTATCAATAGCTTCAGAACGAATCTGCGGAGACAGTTTCACGTCGCCGGACGCCACCTTGGTAATGCGCGGCTTGCCATCAATGTAAACCAGCGCCAAACGGTCGCCCGGATAAATCAGGTGAGGGTTGGCAACCTGAGGGTTAACGTGCCAGATTTCCGGCCAATACCAGGGGTTGTTCAAAAAACGCCCTGAAATGTCCCAAAGGGTATCCCCTTTGACGACCGTGTAACGCTCAGGATAGTCAGCCTTGAACTCGGGTTGTGCCTGGGCCCAAGAGGTAAATAGCAGCGCAGTAGCCGCCAGAGCGTACAACAATTTCCTCATCGTCTGTATCCTTGATCGCGTGCCTTGAATCTTAGCGTTCGGTAACATCACCACAGATGATCCGCAGCTTGTTACACTGTTATTCCCGTTACTATAGAAGATGTATGGGGATTTGTGATGTTATCTTTTGTTCTTCCAGTAAATTCTGCGGAATACTCGATAGAATTCCACTATTAACTGATCAGTTTGTACTCAATCGGTAATTTATCGGATAATACCCCCATCACACATCCTTCATAATAGATTTGTGAAGAAAATTTGCGCAGTACGCTGTCGCATTTCAGAGAAGCCAGAGCACTATGATTTTAGATATTCTTGAGTACCCGGATCCGCGTCTTCGCACCATTGCCAAGCCGGTCGACGAGGTAACCGACGAAATCCGAACGCTGATCGACGACATGTTCGAGACCATGTACGATGCCCCCGGCATTGGCCTGGCGGCGACACAGGTCAACGTGCACAAGCAGATCATCGTGATGGATTTGTCCGAAGACAAAAGCGAGCCGCGGGTATTCATCAACCCGAAAGTGGACGTACTGGATGGCGATCTGGAAGCCATGCAGGAAGGCTGCCTGTCGGTGCCCGGTTTTTACGAAGATGTAAAACGCATCGAACACGTCAGGATCACAGCCAAAGACAGAGACGGTGAAGAGTTCGTGATTGAAGCCACCGGACTTCTGGCGGTTTGCATCCAGCACGAGATGGACCATCTGAACGGCAAGTTGTTTGTGGATTACCTCAGCTCTCTCAAGCGCAACCGTATTCGCAAGAAGCTGGAAAAACTCCACAAGCAGAGCGCCTGAGTCCGAGCCGGATCATGTCGCTCAGCTTCACATCGAATTCAGGACCGGGTTACGACCCGGTTTTTTCGTATTCAACGACACAGAGATAACACCAACGTGCGCATTGTTTTTGCCGGAACTCCGGATTTCGCTGCCATCGCCCTGAAAGCCATTCTTGCGGCAGGGCACACTGTCGTAGGCGTTTACAGTCAGCCTGATCGGCCCGCAGGCCGGGGCCGCAAACTGATGCCGAGCCCGGTTAAACAAGTAGCGCTGGATGCCAACATCCCGGTGCTCCAGCCCCAGAGCCTGAAGCCCGAAGAGGCGCAACAAGAGCTGGCTGCCCTGAAACCGGACGTGATGATTGTCGCAGCTTACGGTCTGATCTTGCCAAAATCGGTTCTTGAGATACCGAGCCACGGCTGCCTGAACATCCACGCTTCGTTATTGCCTCGTTGGCGCGGTGCCGCGCCGATTCAGCGGGCCATTGCGGCCGGTGACGCAGAAACCGGCATTACCATCATGCAGATGGATGTGGGCCTGGACACCGGCGACATGCTGCTGAAAACCGCGACACCGATTAACCCGGACGATACCGGTGGCAGCCTGCATGACCGGCTAGCGGATATGGGTGGCGACGCGATTGTGGAGGCGTTGGCCAAACTGAACCAGAACACGCTGGCCGGCGATCCCCAGAACGACGACGAAGCCTGTTACGCCCACAAGCTTTCCAAAGAGGAAGGCCATATTAACTGGCATAACAGCGCCACCGACATCGAGCGGCTGATCCGGGCGTTCAACCCCTGGCCCGGCACCTTCACCGATCTGGGCGAACAACGCATCCGATTGCATCAGGCTCAAGCCATAGAGCAGGATAGCGACAAAGCCCCCGGCACCGTGCTTCGCCGTGAACGTGAAGGCATCGACATCGCCTGCGGTACTGGTAGCCTGAGAGTCAGCAAAGTGCAGCTGCCCGGCACCCGCGCCCTGAGCGTGAACGATTTGATTAACGGCGGCAAACCCGTCCTGATGCCCGAACAGGAGCTGAACTGATTATGTTCTATGACTCCCTGCCGTTTCGCGCTGTGGCCGCCGACGTGCTGCTCTCCGTCGAGAACGGACAGTCGCTGTCACAATGCCTGCCCTATGCTCTGAGCCAGCTGCCACCAGAGCAACGGCCCCAGTTACAGGCCATTTGCTACGGCACCTGCCGCTGGTTTCACCGGCTCGACGGTGAGCTCAACCAACGACTGAAAAAACCGATTCGCAAACCCGATCGGGTGATTCACCATTTAATGCTGGTTGCCCTGTTCCAGCTTCGCTTTAGTGAGCAGGCCACCTATGCCGTACTCAACGAAACCGTAGAAGCGTGCCGTGCACTCGATAGGCCACACCTGACTGGGCTGGTCAACGGCGTATTAAGAGCGGCCGAGCGGGAAGGTGCCCCAGAGCTGGGCGACGACAGCAGCCGCTACAGCCACCCGGTCTGGATGGTGGAAAAACTGCGTCATAACTGGCCCGACCACTGGCAAACCATCCTCGATGCCAACAACACCCAAGCACCGATGACCTTGCGCGTTAACGCCCTGCGTTTTAGCCGCGACGAATACCTGAAGTTACTGAGCGATGCGGGCATTGGCGCCAAAGCTACACGCTTCGCCCCGCTTGGCATTCAATTGGACCGCCCGGTTCCAGTAGACAATCTGCCTTGGTTTGAAGACGGCGCGGTCAGTGTTCAGGATGAAGCCGCTCAGCTAAGCACCACTTTGATGGATTTGCAGCCGGGCCAACGGGTGTTGGATGCTTGCGCAGCCCCAGGCGGTAAAACCTGCGCCATTCTGGAAAACTGTGCCGAGCTTTCCGAAGTAGTCGCCATTGACGAATCGGTCGATCGTTTGCCCCGGGTGCAAGAAAATCTGGACCGGCTCGACCTGTCCGCCAGCCTGTTAGAGGCCGATGCAGCGGACATCGAACAATGGTGGGACGGCCAAGCCTTCGACCGCATCTTGCTCGATGTGCCGTGCAGCGCCACCGGTGTTATCCGTCGACACCCGGACATCAAACTGTTGCGCCGGGAATCCGACATCGTGCCACTGGCTGGTATTCAACTTGGCCTGCTGAACGCTATGTGGTCTATTCTGAAACCCGGGGGCCGTTTGGTATACGCCACCTGCTCGGTGTTTCCGCAAGAGAACCACCGCATCATTCAACGCTTCCTGAAGCAGCAAGAACAAGCTCAGCTGATTCCCATCGAAGCGAGCTGGGGCTTGGATATGGAAGCCGGCCGTAATTTGTTGCCGGATCCGGACAGCCATGACGGCTTTTTCTACGCCGTGCTGGAGAAACCTGACGCATGAACATCCTGATTCTCGGTGCTGGTCAGGTCGGCGGTACGCTGGCCGAACACCTCGCCAACGAAGCCAACGACATTACCGTCATCGACAGCGACAGCGTTCGCCTTAGAGAATTGCAAGATCGCCTCGACATTCGCACGGTGCATGGCAAGGCGTCTTATCCGGCGGTTCTGAACGAGGCAAATGCCGAAGACGCCGACATGGTAATCGCTGTCACCAACAGCGATGAAACCAACATGGTGGCGTGCCAGGTTGCCAAGCTGCTGCACAAAACCCCGACCACCATCTGTCGGGTGCGCGCTGGCTCCTATTTGGCCAATCCTGCGCTGTTTTACAACAAAGATAGCGAGAAAGATCTGGACAAACTCCGGGGCTTTCCCATTGATGTCATCATCAGCCCAGAGCAGCTGGTCACCAAACACATCACACGACTGATCGAATACCCCGGCACGCTCCAGGTGCTGGAGTTCTCAAAAGGCCTGACCCGACTGGTAGCGATCAGAGCCATCGAAGGCGGCCCTCTGGTTGGCCGAGAGCTTTCCTATCTGCGCACCCATATGCCTAAAATTGACACCCGGGTTGCTGCAATTTTTCGAAAAGATCGCGCCATCATCCCAAAAGGGGATACGGTGATCGAAGACGGCGACGAAGTGTTCTTCATCGCAGCCACCGACCACATCCGCTCGGTGATGAGCGAGTTGCAACCTCTGTCAAAGCCCTATAAACGCATTTTCATTTGCGGCGGCGGCAACATTGGTTACCGGCTGGCACGGGCGCTTGATAGCCGATACCAGGTAAAAATTCTCGAGCGGGATCATGACCGCTGCATCATGTTGTCAGAAAAATTGCGCAGAACTGTCGTGCTCGAAGGCAGCGCCGCTAACAAAGACATTTTGGTGGAAGAAAACATCGAGAATACCGATGTTTTTTGTGCGGTCACCAACGACGACGAAACCAATATCATTGCGTCGCTGCTCGCCAAACGTCTGGGTGCCCGCAAAGTGCTCACATTGATCAACAACCCCGATTACGTCGATTTGATTCAGGGCGGCGTCATAGACGTTGCCATCTCGCCACAACAAACCACCATCGGCAGCTTGCTGACCCACGTGCGCCGGGGCGACGTGGTGAACGTACACGCCCTGCGTCGCGGGGCTGCCGAGGCCATCGAGGCCATTGCCCACGGTGACCATCGATCCTCGAAAGTAGTGGGCAGACGGCTGGATGAGATCCATCTGCCGCCGGGCACCACCATCGGTGCGATCGTTCGCCATGGCGAGGTTCTAATCGCACACGATCATTTGCGCGTGCAACCGAACGACCACGTTATTTTGTTCTTGGTTGATAAATCCCGGATCCGGGATGTGGAGAAGCTATTCCACGTGGGGCTCACATTCTTCTGATTGATCGCAAACAAATCAATACGCAGATTGGCACTTAGAAAAGCAGCGCCAGCCAGCGTATAATGCGCGTTTTAAATTTTCGGAGTGCTCCGTTCAAACGGGGCGCCACACACAGACTGACCAGCAGGCAATCGTCGTGACAGACAAGGCAACCAATAACTCCGCGCCAGACATCAAGACCTTTCAAGGTCTGATCCTGGCATTGCAGAATTTCTGGGCGCAGCATGGCTGCGTGGTACTCCAGCCTCTCGATATGGAAGTCGGCGCCGGTACATTCCACCCGGCTACGTTCCTGCGCTCCATCGGGCCCGAGACCTGGAACGCCGCCTACGTGCAGCCCAGCCGCCGACCGACCGACGGCCGCTACGGTGAAAACCCGAACCGCCTGCAGCACTACTACCAGTTCCAAGTTGTCCTCAAGCCGTCTCCGGACAATATTCAGGAACTGTACCTAGACTCGTTGCGCGCGTTGGGGCTAGACCCTCTGGTACACGACATCCGCTTTGTGGAAGACAACTGGGAATCCCCGACTCTGGGTGCCTGGGGTCTGGGCTGGGAAATCTGGCTGAACGGCATGGAAGTCACCCAGTTCACCTACTTCCAGCAAGTTGGCGGCCTTGAATGCTACCCGGTCACTGGCGAGCTGACCTACGGTCTTGAGCGCATCGCCATGTACCTGCAGGGCGTGGACAGCGTCTACGATCTGGTCTGGACTAACGGCCCGGATGGAGTAGTAACGTACGGCGACGTGTTCCACCAGAACGAAGTGGAACAGTCCACCTACAACTTCGAGCACGCCGATACCGAGTTTCTGTTCCACAGCTTCGACGTTTACGAGCGGGAAAGTGCCCGCCTGATCGAAGCCGGCCTGCCGCTGCCTGCCTACGAGCAGGTACTCAAGGCCTCCCACACCTTCAACTTGTTGGATGCTCGACACGCCATCTCAGTAACCGAGCGCCAGCGTTTCATCCTGCGTGTACGTACCCTGGCTCGCTCCGTGGCTCAGGCTTATTTTGAAAGCCGTCGCAAGCAAGGTTTCCCGTTGGCCCCGGAAGCCCTTCGCAAAGAGGTATTGGCAGCTGCCGATGCGGCTGACGCCAAAGCCAAAAGCAAGAAGTCCGGAAAAGCGAAAAAGGCACAGCAGGAACAGGGGAAAGCATAATGGCTACACAGGATTTTCTAGTCGAACTGGGCACCGAGGAATTGCCTCCGAAAGCCCTCAAAGGCCTGTCTGACGCCTTCACCCAAGGCATCACCAAGGGCTTGGAAGACGCTGGCGTTGACTTCGGCAAAGTAGAAGCGTTCGCAGCTCCACGCCGTTTGGCCGTGCGTATTCGGGATCTCGCTGATGCCCAGCCCGACAAGTCTGTGGAAAAGCGCGGTCCCGCGGTTAAAGCCGCCTTTGATGATGCCGGCAACCCGACCCGCGCACTGACCGGGTTCGCCACCTCATTGGGCGTTACCCCCGATCAACTGGACACGCTGGAAACCGACAAAGGTGCCTGGCTGGTGTTCCGTACCGTTGAAAAGGGCAAACCCACCGTTGAGCTTCTGCCCGAACTGGTCAATCAGTCTCTGTCGGCCTTGCCCATTCCCAAACGCATGCGCTGGGGGGCCCACCGCACGGAATTCGTGCGCCCGGTCCATTGGCTGATTATGCTGTACGGCAACAACGTGATCGAAACCCCGATCATGAACCTGAAGCCGGGCAACAAAACCCGTGGCCATCGCTTCCACTGCCCGAAAGAGCTGATCATCCCGACCCCGGCTGACTACGAAACCGTCCTCAAGCAAGAAGGTTACGTACTGGCTGATTTCGCCGAGCGTCGTGAGCAGATCCGTGCCGGTGTGAACGCACTGGCCAAGAACGAAGCCGGTGGTGTTGCCGTTATCGATGAAGACCTTCTCGACGAAGTAACGGCTCTGAATGAATGGCCGGTGCCGCTGATGGGCCGCTTCGACGAGCGTTTCCTGAAAGTGCCTGCCGAAGCCCTGATCTCCTCCATGAAGGAGCACCAGAAGTACTTCCACGTGGTGGACAGCAACGACCAGATGCTGCCGCTATTTATTACCGTCGCCAACCTGGAGAGCAAAGATCCGGCTCAGGTGGTTGCCGGTAATGAGAAGGTGATCCGCCCACGCTTGTCGGACGCCGCCTTTTTCTTCGAGACCGACCGAAAAACCAAGCTCGAAGATCGCATCGATGCGCTCAAACCCATTGTCTTCCAGGAAAAGCTGGGCAGCATTTACGACAAGTCTGTGCGCGTCGCTGCACTGGCCAAGAAAATCGCCGACGCCATCGACAGTGATCCCGCGCTGGCCGAGCGTGCCGCCATGCTCGCCAAGACCGATTTGGTTACCGAAATGGTGCTGGAGTTCACTGATCTGCAAGGCATCATGGGCAGCTACTACGCCACCGACGACAATGAGCACGCGGACGTTGCCAAGGCCCTGAACGAGCAGTACATGCCGCGCTTTGCCGGTGACGACCTGCCCACGACCCTGACCGGTTGCGCCGTCGCCATTGCAGACCGTATCGACTCACTGGTCGGCCTGTTTGGCATCAACCAGCCGCCTTCCGGTACTCGTGATCCTTTCGCCCTGCGCCGTGCTTCCCTCGGCGTGCTACGCATCATCATCGAGCGCGAACTGCCACTGGACTTGCAGACTCTGTGTGAATGGGCCGAAGAGAACTTCACGGTACTGACTGAAGAGAACACCGCCAGCACCGTGGTCAACTACATGCTCGAACGCTTCCGGGCTTTCTACGACGAGCAGGGCATCAGTGCCGAAGTCTATCTGGCCGTGCACGCACGTCGTCCGACCTGCCCACTGGATTTCAACCGCCGCGTGAAGGCCGTTGAAGCTTTCCGCCAGCTGCCAGAAGCTCTGGCTTTGGCCGGCGCCAACAAGCGGGTATCGAACATCCTGACCAAGCAAGGCGGCGACAGCATCGGCGAAACCGTCGACAACGCGTTGCTACAGGATGAGCCCGAGAAGGTTCTGGCCCAGAAGGTTGAAGAGCAGGCCGCGAAAGTACTGCCGTTGTTCGAGCAAGGTGACTACGCCACCGCTCTGACCTCTTTGGCCAGCTTGCGCGAGCCTGTGGATAACTTCTTCGACGAGGTCATGGTGATGGCCGACGACGAAGCCGTTAAAAACAACCGTTTGGCGCTGCTCAACCGTCTTCGTAACCTGTTCCTGCGCGTGGCCGATATTTCCCTGCTACCCACAGCCGGGTAAGGGCGCTAACGCGCAGTTTTAAGTAGGTATTTCCCCAGGGAAGGGGCTAGCAAAACGGCCGGTAATCCGTATAATACCGGCCGTTGATCGGCGTGTGGCGCAGCTTGGTAGCGCACTTCGTTCGGGACGAAGGGGTCGCAGGTTCGAATCCTGCCACGCCGACCATTTTCCCGCTTTTCTTTTTTTTTACTGCTCCACCACAATCAATTCCCTCAATTCAAAACCTTCCGCCACCGCTCTGGCTTTAAACGCTTCCAGTTCGTCCTCGCTCACCTCCGGCGTTCGGGACAGAAACCACAGGAAATCCCGGTTGTAGCTGGTTAGGTAAGCGCGCGAGTAGTTTTCTTTTTCGAGTTCAAACACCACGTACGAGCCATAGAAAGGCCCGAAGAAAGACACCTTCAAGTGGCCCACATGGCTGTCACCCACAAACACGGCTCTGCCCTCGGCTTCTGTCCATTCATCTTTGGCCTCGTTGTAGCCACGGTTCAGAACGTGAATGCTGCCGTCCTGGTTGGCGGTGTACTCTGCGGTGACTTGGCTCAGGCCCGATTCGAAAGAATGGTCGAGGCGGGCGATTTCGTACCAGGTGCCGAGAAAACGCTCTTTCTCGAAACCGGTGACCGGGACGATGTCTTTAGGTAGACCGGTGCAACCCTGCAGTAACAGTAGTATGGTGCTTAACAGAGCATAGCGCTTCATGGGGTATCCTTAGTCTTAGAATGCTTCCGAGACGATAGCATTACAAAGCGAAGAACTCCGCTATCATTGTGAACTGCTCTGACTTCCGATTTTTTGCGTATACCCAAACCTCAACGACTAACGGAGAATCTTTATGATCGGATATGTAACCCTCGGCGTCAGCGATATGGACAAAGCCAAGCAGTTCTACAGCGACCTGCTGGGCGACATGGGCGCAAAAGTGCTGCTCGACATGGGCCGCATAGCGTTTATTGGCAAGGACATGAGCTCGCCCATGTTAGCGGTGTGCACACCGCACAACGGTGAACCGAACGAGCCGGGAAACGGCAACATGCTGGCCTTACAGCCGGGTTCGAAAGAAGCCGTAGACAGTTACCACAAGAAAGCCCTTGAATTGGGCGCCACCTGCGATGGCGAGCCGGGACAGCGTATCCCGAACCAGTTCTACGGTGCCTACGTCCGTGACCCAGACGGCAACAAACTGGCCTTCTTCCAGTTCGGTTGATCGAAAAAGGCCCCGCAGCTAACCACTGCAGGGCCTTTTAAACATTCAGAACACACACCGAGAGCCTTAGTAAGCTCCACGAATCAGATCAATCCCCGGCTTCAACACCTCTTTCCAAGCTATACGCAAAGCGGGCGTATATTCCGGATCGTGCATGCGCACGGTTTTCAGTAGGGCTTCTTCCCACAAGCCATACCATTCCGGCTGGATGTCATAATTGTTGCGGTTGTGGCTCTCTCCCAAATCCCGGAGTTTACGGTCGGGCATGCCTCGGGCCACAAGAATAATTTGCATCACGCCGTGACGGAGCAAATGTCGCTGGGCGGACATATCGGTGTCCGCAAAGCGCTTACGAATAGCGTCTGAACTCGCCATGAAGAAATCGTAAAAATCGACAAAGAACTCTTCTTTTCGGCAACAGCGGCCATAGCTCTGGAAAACAAGATCGGTGTTATTCATCTGCTGTGTCTGCCTTGGGGATAAGTGAAGTAAACGGGAGTAACTGGCGGTTAATCACACCGACAAATGCCGCCGGAATAAAACCAGTGCTGCAGTAAAAAACACCCCACCAATAGCCACCAGTGCCAACATCTGTGGCCAAACTACGTCAAACCCTGCACCGCGATAAAGAATCGCCTGTGCCATGGTCACAAAGTGGGTCGTGGGGGCTGCCAACATAACATTCTGAACCAGTTCCGGCATGCTCTCCCGTGGCGTAATGCCTCCCGACAACAGCTGCAACGGCAGTATGGTGAGAATCAACAGCAGGCCAAATTGCGGCATGGTACGAGCCACCGTACCAATCAAAATACCAATGGCAGTGGTGGAGAATAGGTGGATCAAGGCTCCGAACAAAAACAGCCAAATGGAGCCAGCGATGGGTACATTCAGCCACCCCTGAATAACCAGTGTGATCGACATAGATGCGACCAGCAACACCACAACGCCGTTGGCCCAGACTTTGGAGGCCATGATCTCGAACGGCCGCAACGGCATCACCATTAGATGCTCTACAGTGCCGTGTTCACGTTCCCGTATCAGCGCAGCACCGGTCAGGATAATGCTGATCAGAGTGATCTGTGTAATCAACTCCATGACGCCACCAAACCAGGTACCATCCAGATTCGGGTTAAAACTGGCGCGAGTCACCAGGGTAACGGGCAAATCCTTGGTGGAGCTCCCGGGCTGCAGAAACTCCGCCACCTCCGTCATGACGAAACGCTCAATGTAGGAGGTGCCAATAAAGGCCTGGCTCATCCGGGTAGCGTCAATATTCAGTTGCAAATCCACTTGCTGGCCTTGCCGGATCTTGCGCTCAAACCCTTCCGGGATCACCAGAGCGAAGGTATGACTGCCCTTATCCAGCAAGTGATCAATCTGATCATAACGTACGATTTCCGGTGGTTGGAACCAAGGCGCCTGCAAGGAGTTGATGACTCTACCGGAAAGCACGGTCTGGTCTTCATCCACCACGGCAATCGGTGCGCTGTGTAGCTCCATGGAGCCAGCAGAACCCGCGGTATAAATCATCAGGGTGAACGCCAGCAGAACAAAGATCATCAGCACTTTGTCCTGCCATAGGCTACGCAATTCTTTGATACCCAAGTTCCAGATATTGCCTAAAGATTCCATTTTCAGCGTCCCTGTTTTCTGAGCAGTACCACAGCCAATCCGGTCAGCACGGGAATAAAGACTGTCAACGCCAAAAATGCGCCCTGCAGATCCATCAGGGTAAGGCCCTTGGTAAATACACCTCGGCTGATCTGCAGGAACCAGGTGGCAGGCCATATCGGCCCAATCAAGGCACCGGCACCGCTAAGGGATGATACCGGTTCGGTCAGACCAGAGAACTGCACGGTAGGCAGAATGGTAATAATGGCCGTGGCGGCCAGCGCAGCAATCTGGGTGGAGGCAAAGGTGGAAATCACTTGGCCCAGAGCCGTTGTTGTTGTTACAAACAACAGTGCCCCCAACGTGAGTGTCAGGACTCCCCCCTTGAGCTCCACATCAAACAGGTACAACGCCAGCAAAACCAGACTTACGTAGCTGATCATGCTGAAAACGATGTAAGGCAATTGCTTGCCCAACAAAAACTCCAGGCGGGTAACCGGTGTTACGTACAGGTTGGTGATAGAGCCCAGCTCTTTCTCCCGCACAATCCCCAGCGCCATCAGTATCGACGGAATAAAGATCAGCAGAATCGGAATGACCGCTGGCACCATAGCGTCCAGACTGCGGAAGTCCTGGTTATAACGGTACCGGGCTTCCAGGGTAATCAGGCTTATTGCAGGCACCTGGCCCCATGTCTGCCGGGCAAGCTCACTCAGGTAACTGACGTGCACTCCCTGCACATAACCAAGGATAGTTTCACCCCGGAAGGGCATAGCACCGTCCAGCCACAATGCTAACTCGGTGGTCCGTCCCCGTTTCAGATCTTTTCCGAAGCCGGAGGGGATTTCGATAGCCAAACTCAGTTCACCGGAACGCATTCGCTGATCCAGTTCCTCTGCCGAAGTAATAACCGCGTGCTCCCGAAAGTAGCGGGAACCCGATACGGCCCTCACATAATCCCGGCTTTGGGGTGTCTGGTCACGGTCAAGCACGGCGAACGACAAATCTTCTACGTCCAAGGTGATGCCGTAACCGAGTATTAACATAAGTAGCGCAGAGCCCACAAAAGCGAACGCCATGCGGATAGGGTCCCTCAACAATTCCCGGGCTTCTCGCCGACCATAAGCCAACAAGCGCCGAGAACTGAAGACTTTGTGGCGGAAGCCGTGCCCGTTATCCTCACCCAGCAGAGCGCCATGGGCTTGCGGTTCGGGCTCTTTATCCACCGCTTCCAACGTCGTCATGAACGCTTCTTCCAAGCTGTCACCGCCCGTTTGTTCAATCAACGCCTCGGGCGTGTCACAGGCCAACACCTCTCCGGCGTGCATCAACGAAATACGATCGCAGCGCTCACCCTCGTTCATGAAGTGAGTGGAAATGAAAATGGTCACACCATCTTCCCGGGACAAGCGCATCAGCAACTGCCAGAACCGGTTACGGGCACCGGGGTCAACGCCAGAGGTAGGTTCGTCCAAGATCAGTAATTCCGGCTCATGGACAACGGCTACCGCTAAAGACAAACGCTGGCGCACACCCAGAGGCAAGCTACCAGAACGCTGGTCGAGCACTCCATCCAGCCCGAACTGCCGGGTCAGGGTGTTAATGCGATCAATGATTTTGGCCGCAGGCAGATGGAACAACCGGGCGTGCAACTCCAGGTTCTGGCGCACGGTCAGCTCTCCGTACAAGGAGAAAGATTGGGACATGTAGCCCACTTTTCGACGCGTGGCCAGATCTTTGGCATCCAATGGCTCACCAAACAGCTCGACTTTACCCTCAGTGGGAGTGAGCAGGCCGGTGAGCATTCTCATGGTGGTGGTTTTGCCACAGCCGTTAGAACCTAGAAAGCCAAAAATTTCGCCTTTCGGGATGGCAAAGCTGACGTATTTAACTGCAGTAAAACTGCCAAATTTCAACGTCAGATCGCTGGCGACAATGGCGGGTGTGGCTCTGCCGTTTGCCGCAGGCTCCAGCGCGCCGGCGGCTACGGGTTCGCCCCGCTCACCCTCCTGACGAGTTTCCGGCAGCAGGGCAATAAAGGCATCGTCCAGATTGGCCGTCTGTGTCTGCTTGCGCAGTGCTTCGGGGGAACCGGTTGCCAACACCCTGCCAGCATCCATGGCGACCAGCCAATCGTAGCGTTCCGCCTCTTCCATATAGGCCGTAGCCACCAGCACGCTCATGCCGGTGCTTTGCTGGCGGATGGTATCAATCAAATCCCAGAAGCGCTTGCGGGACAGAGGGTCTACCCCCGTGGTGGGCTCATCCAAAATCAGCAAATCCGGGTTGTGGATAAGTGCACAACACAGACCCAGCTTCTGCTTCATACCCCCAGACAATTTACCGGCCGGGCGATCCCGGAAAGCTAAAAGGCCGGTGGCATCCAACAATCGACCGATTTGCTGCTTTCGGGCGGGGCCGGTCAAGCCGAACAGGTCAGCGAAGAACGCAATGTTCTCGTCAACAGTCAGAGTGTGATAGAGGTTGCCGCCCAGACCCTGAGGCATATAGGCAATGCGCGGAGCGGCCTGATTCCTGAATCGGGAACTGCCCATATCGCCGCCGAATACCTCCAGACGGCCTTGTTGCAATTGGCGGGCGCCGGCAATCAGTCCCAGCAAGGTGGATTTACCTACCCCGTCCGGGCCAATCAGGCCCACCATGCAGCCAGAGGGGAAATCCAGTGTGATATCGGACAGTGCCATGGTTTCCCCGTAGGTGTGGCTGATTCCTTCCAGCCGAGCCACGGAATTAATCATTGGGCAATCTCACGTCCAAACGTTCAGACCACGGCTGGCTTTCATCCAGACGGACAAAGGCTTCGCCGGGTACGCCGGTTTTCACGCGATCCCGATAAGCGTTCAGTAGGTCCGGATTAATGCGAATGCGCACCCGGAACATCAACTTCTCCCGCTCACTGCGAGTTTCCACAGATTTGGGTGTAAACTGAGCTTCTGCGGCCACAAAACTGACTTCTGCGGGCACCACGTAATCCGGTAGGGCGTCCAGAATAATCCGGGCTTCAGAACCCACTCGAACCCGACCCGCCTGAGAAGTCGGCAGGAAAATAGTCATATACACATCGCTGACATCCAACACGGTCGCAACCTTGCCGCCGGCCGCAAGTACCTCGCCGGGCTCTGCCAAGCGATATAACACTCGCCCGCCCACCGGAGTGGTGAGTTCGCTGTCATCGATATTGGTCTGAATTTGCCGGATGGCGGCATGGGCTGATTCTATACCGGCTTCTGCAGAGGCCACTTGCACCCGAGCCGCTTGCAGGGCTGCGCCCGCAGTCTCTGCTGCCGTGCGGGTGCGATCCAGTTGTTCTCGGGAGACATGGCCACGGTCAACCAGGGTCTCAATCCGTGCCAATTCAGCTTCGGCATAGCGACGCTCGCTTTCCCGCTGCACTACCACTGCATCTGCCAGTAAGCGAGCCTGTTCCGCCTGTCGTAAATTGGCTTCCGCAGCCGACAAACGAGCCTTGATTTCGTCAGTGTCCATAACCGCCAGCTGCTGGCCGGCTTCTACCATTTCGCCTTCACGCACGGCAAAGGATTCCAGTCGCCCGGGAATGCGGGTCGCAATATCCACTTCTGTGGCTTCGATGCGGCCATTGCCAGAAGCAATGTGCTCGGGCAATTCATCGCCATTCGGCATTAGGACGTAAACCGCAATGGCAATAGTAGCTAAAACAACCAGCGTAATAATGAGCTTAGAAGAAGTGTGAATACCTTTACTGGCCATAGCCCTTCCTTGATAAAAAAGAAATTCGGTCTTGGCCATTAGTATAAGGAAAAATGGAATAGTGGTTCTGACAGGGGTCAATTAGCTTGCAAAGTTTTTGAATTCAACCCGTTTTATGCCAGATGACGTTGGGCGGCCAAACGCTTACTGGCGATCAGGAAACCACCAACCCGGTAATAATCGATTCACTGAACGCTTCATGAAACGATCATCAATCAGCCAGATCACCCCTTGGTCTTCTGGCGTTCGGATAACCCGGCCTGCCGCCTGGGCCACCTTTTGTAGGCCGGGAATCAAGTAGGTGTAGTCATAGCCGTTGCCAAAACGCTGCTGAAGCCGCGCCTTCAGAATTTCGTGCCAGGCGTCAAAGGGCGGCAGACCCAAAGTGGCGACAAACGCACCGATGAGCTGATCACCAGGCAGATCAATGCCTTCACTGAACACCCCACCCAATACCGCGAAAGCCACACTGCCGTTGGGCTTCTGGAATCCGGCCAAGAATTCCCGACGCTGCTCCGGGCTCATGCCTGGTTGCTGACTGCGTTGCGGAATATCCCGGGCGTATTCTGCCAACGTCCTGCTGGCTTCGTTGGCGTATTTGAAGCTGCTGAAGAACGCCAGATAATGACCGGGACGCTGTCGGTACTGGCTGGCAATCACCTCCGCGATGGGTTGCAGCGACGCTTCCCGGTGTACCTGTCGGGTACTGATGCCGGGCGTGAAGTTCACCTGCAACTGGTCCGCACTGAACGGGCTTGCCAGGGAGGTAAACCGGCTATGTTCCGGCAGGCCCAGCAGATCCCGGTAATAAACGCCGGGACTCAGGGTCGCGGAGAACAACAGCACCGAGTTGGCCGCGGCAAAGCGGTCTCTGAGAAAATCCGCTGGAATAAGGTTCTGCAACGTTAAGCTGGCACGCCCCCGACCGCTGCGTTGGAATTCACACAGAGAGTGATCCCCGAAGCTGTCTGCCAGCTTCATAAACGCCACACTTTCAAACAGTACTTCCTGTAAGGGCAGGTCTGGTGGGTTATCGGTGAGGTAATCGGTGATAGTGGACACCATTGCCTGCAACGCCCCCAATAACTGAGAGGGCAGGGTGGCCAAAAACACCGGTTGGCTTTGCTCTCCGTGATCGCGGATCAGACTTTGCCAGGCCCGGGCGGTTCGCTCCAAGGCCGACTTCAGCGGTTTGGGCGCGGTTTTCTTTACCTTCAGCAAACGCTGCTGATCCAGCCGCACCGAGTACATACCACGGCCACGATCCACCAGATTATGGGCTTCGTCCACCAACACACCAGCCTTCCAGTTGTTTTGGCGAATCAACCCGTGGAGCAGGGCGGATTGGTCAAACATCCGGTTCACATCGCCAATCACCAGATCGCTCCATCGAGCCATTTCCTGAGCCAGGAAATAGGGGCAAATGTCATGACCTGCAGCGATTTGCTGCAAAACATCCTGAGTAAGTGGACTTCTGCTTTGAACGGCTTCAGCCCGAGCATCCGGCAAACGATCGAAAAAGCCTTGCGCCAACGGGCAGGAATCGCCATGACACGCTTTGTCCGGGTGCTCGCAGGCGTCGTCTTTAGACACCAACTCCAACGTGCGTAACGGCCATGGCTGCAGCGGGTCCTGGGCTGAACGCAACTTATCTACAGCATCCAGCGCCAACTGTCGGGCGGTATTTCGGCAGGTGAGGTAGCACAGTCGGTCCTGTTCCGCCGCGGGCATGGCCATTAAGGCCGGAAACAGGGTGCCCAGAGTTTTGCCCAGGCCGGTGGGCGCCTCCAGCAGCAAGGTTTCGCCTTTTACGGCATTTTTATACACCGTTTCGGCCAGCTGCCGCTGGCGCGGGCGAAAGTCCGGGAACGGGAAAATAAGGCCCGTCAGCAGGGCATTACGCTGTTCCCGATGATGCTCTTCCTGTTCCGCCCAGGCTTTATAAAGGGTGCATAGGGCTTCGAGTTCTTGCCACAGCTCGTCAGCACTGGCGGTTTCCAGCATCGAGGTCTCTTTGCTCTTGCCGATGTCGAAATAAACCAGCGCCAGCTCCAGCTTCTTGCGCTTTTCCTGGCGGCATAACAGCGCGCCATAGACCCGTAACTGGGCGCGGTGCAGCGCCCGTTGATACGCACGAATCCGGGACACATCCCCCCGATGGGTTTTGATCTCCTCCAGTCGTCCGTTGTGCGGATTATAACCATCAGCCCTTCCGGATAGCTCTAACCCCAAACACTCTCCGGTAAGTGAATACTCGCTTTTATAGCCGTAACCGCGGTTATCCTGAATTGCTTGGTGGCCCGCAATACCTTCTTCTGCGCTCGGGGCCGGGGTGTACCGGAAGTCCAGATCACCGTGGCGAGCTGCAAACTCGCACAGGGTCCGAACGGCCACCTTCATGAGCTCACCTCGGCTTCTTGCCAGCGTACATAACACACACTGGCGGGTATGCCTTGCTGGTCAAAAAAGGCGAGCCAACGGCGTTGGTGATCCTGCAATCGGTCACCGGGCCCTTTCACTTCAATCATTTCATAACGGTGTTCGGGAGCTTTGGCATCAGGGATAAAACGAATCAGGTCCGGGAAGCCGCTTCGGTGTTCTTTCACGTTGGTCAGCAAGCGCTGGAACAGTGCACTTAGCTGCTCAGCCGGAATACAATCCAGAGCTCGCTCCAGCAAAGCTTCGGTCACCACCGGCCAAACCACAAAGGGGTTAGCAATACCCTGCTTCGCTCGAAAGGTGCCTAGAATCTTTTCCCGATAGGTTCCCGTTTTCAACACCGCGAAGCATTGATCAAAATCCGCCTGTCGACGGGCGACAAAGTCTTCGCGGGTCAGGTCTACCGGGCCGGCATGGAATGGGTGGAAGAACGCGCCAGCGATGGGTTTGAAGATCACCGGCCAGCAAAGTAGGCCGAACAAAGCATTGATCAGCGTGTTTTCCACATAAAACACCGGCGCTTCGTCGGTACTGAGATGCGCCAAGGCCGCATGTTCGACAGAGCCGGTGTCCGGTTTCGGCAAGGTAACGATGAGTTCCCGAATTAATGGTTTGGCCGGCTCTTGAGGTTTCGGTTCACCCATTTTCGGTGCCAGCCGTTTCAGAATTCGCTCCAGCCCCTGGACTTCGGCATCGCTCAATTCACCGGTTTGCCACTGACCGGCGATGACCCAGGCCTCTTCGAACCGCTTCAGGCGTTCCAGCAATCGCAACTGCTTGAGCCTGGCCTCACGATGCCCGCTGGCGGCCCACGCCTGCAATGCCAATTCCGGGTTGCTTTGCCGCTCAGCCTGTCGGCCCAGCTCCAAGAGCAGACGATTCCGGCGGCTGGTGAGCCAAGAGTTATCCACAGGATCGGGAATATCTGCCCAAACGTCGTCAGCCGGTTCGCCTTCGTCCAAGCGCTCCCGGCACTGGTGCATCTGCAGGTAACTGTCTACTTCCGCCCGGTGCTGAAAGGCCCGGGATTCGGGGGTGAAAGGCACGGTTTCAAATTGCTGTACGCCCAGTTCCACCAACACGAAATCGGTCCAGCTTTGGCGCAGGTTGCCAAAGAACATCAAGCGGATACGATCAAACAGATCCATGCCCGGAACTCGCACGATTTGCGGCGCCGGCTGCTCGAACCACTGGTCAACTGTATTAGGTTCAGGCTCTGTGTCGGCAAGCGCTTCTCGTAATTGGGCTTTGGGCAGGTTTTTGGGCCAACCTTTGTCCGCCAGCCAGTCCGCATACTTCAGCCGCAGTTCCGCCAGCGTAAACAACCGGAACACATCATCCAGGCCGAGCAACGGGGCAGGCTCCAGCCATTGTTGCGCGATCAGCTCGGCCACAGCTTCGGTTTCCGGCTGTGGCAGTTCCGGGTAATTCAACTTATCCACTCGGAACAATTCACCGCTGCGCATAATCATTCGAGTCAACAGAGCCCGGGCTGCGATAGGCAGTTGGCGAAAGTTTTTCAGCCACGCACGCTCGCCTTCGGTCAGCAAATCACCGTGGTGTTCGGCGACCCAATCCACCAAGGTATTCATGTTTTCTAAGTAGTACAGGGGATTTTCAAGGTCCGCTGTTTTTGGATACGACCGCACTTGTCGCATGAAAGGACTATCCTGCCTGACGAAACAAACTCGGGTTTGGGGTAACCTGTCACCCAGACCCAT
Organism: Marinobacter sp. JH2; assembly: GCF_004353225.1. Classification (NCBI taxonomy): domain Bacteria; kingdom Pseudomonadati; phylum Pseudomonadota; class Gammaproteobacteria; order Pseudomonadales; family Marinobacteraceae; genus Marinobacter; species Marinobacter sp. JH2. Next base: position 3,014,165 of record NZ_CP037934.1, read on the forward strand.
TTTCCGGAATCAAGATAACACTGGTATGCCTGACACCAATAGTATTGAACCCGGCTTTCACGCCATTCACGCCAACCATCTGGAAGATCTACGCCGGGCGGTGGTGTACATATGCCGACAAAACTCGCTGCCGCCGCTGGAGAGCGAAACCTTTCTGGTTCAAAGTAACGGCATCGCCCAGTGGCTGAAGTTGGCACTGGCGGAGAAACGCACCGACGACGGTATGGAAGGCGGGCTGGGCATTGCTGCCGGTATGGATTTTTTGTTCCCGGCCCGTTTTATCTGGCAGGCCTACCGGGCGGTCTTACCAGCGGGCGAAGTACCTGAGCAGTCACCCTTCGATAAAAGCCGGTTGGTCTGGCGATTGTACCGGCTGTTACCGGAACTGGTCGGGCAGGACGATGCCTTCACGCCGCTGGCTCGCTTTCTAGACGGCAGCGATACCGACCTGCGTAATTTTCAACTGGCGGAGAAAGTCGCCGACCTGTTCGACCAGTATCAGGTCTTCCGCGCGGACTGGCTGGCCGCCTGGGAGCAGGGCAGGGATGTTCTCATCACGCCCCGGGGCGAAGAAAAATCGCTGACACCGGAAACCCTGTGGCAACCATTGTTGTGGCGCAAACTGGTCGAAGATGTGGGCGAAGCCGCCGGTACCAGCCGGTCACATATCCACACCCGTTTTATGGAACAGGGCCAGCGCCTCACCACGCCGGCCGACCCCGGCCGGTTACCCAAACGGATTGTGGTGTTTGGCGTGTCTTCGTTACCCCGACAAGCGCTGGAAGCCTTATACGTGCTCAGCCGCTTCAGCCAGGTGGTGCTGTGTGTGCATAACCCCAGTCAGTTCTACTGGGCGGATATTATCAGCGACCGGGAACTGCTCCGCGCCAACCGCAAGCGCGGTCTGGCCCATCCGGTGCTGTCGCAGATTGATGACAAGGACCAGCTGCACCAACACGCCAACCCGCTACTGGCGGCTTGGGGCAAGCAAGGCCGGGATTACATCCGTCTGCTGGACGAATTCGACAACCCGGAAGAATACCGCAGCAGTTTCCAGACCCCGGACCAGAAGATCGACATCTTCTCGGAGCACGGCAGCGGCGAGACTCCCCGCCTGTTGAACCAGCTGCAGAATGACATCTACAGCCTGACCCCGCTGCAGGAAATCCGCGAGCAAGCGCGAGAGCTGGACCTGACCCGGGATTATTCCATCGCCTTCCACGAAGCCCACGGCCCTCAGCGTGAAGTGGAAATACTGCACGACCAATTGCTGGCCGCGTTCAATGCCGATCCGGACCTCCGGCCCCGGGATGTCATCGTGATGGTGCCCGACATAAACGTTTACGCACCGCATATTCAGGCGGTGTTCGGCCGTTACCAGCCCGGTCGTAAACGTCACATTCCGTTCACTATTTCCGACCAAGGACAGCGCCACCACGAACCGGTGCTGATTGCCATGGAAACCCTGATGTCGTTGCCCCGCAGCCGCTTCGGCGTGAGCGAGATCATCAGCCTGTTGGAAGTTCCCGGCATCCGTGATCGCTTCGGCATCACCGAAGACGACATCCCACTGGCTCGGCGCTGGGTGGAAGGTGCCAACATCCGCTGGGGCCTACACGGCCAACACCGGGAAAGTCTGGATTTACCGGCAGAACTGGACCGCAACACCTGGCAATCCGGCTTAAGGTCGATGCTGCTGGGCTACGGCATGGGCGACGACGATCCATGGGCGGGCGTAGAACCCTATGGCGAGATCGGCGGTTTGCAAGCGGATCTCGCCGGCCGGCTGAGCGACTTTGTGCATCAACTGGAAACCTTGTGGCAGGCGCTGCAAACCCAGCGCACGCCCGAACAGTGGGAAACCCTGTTCTCGGGCATGCTGGAACAGTTTTTCCACAAGGTCGAAGGCAGTGACCTGTTGCTGCTTAACCGCTTCCGCAGACATCTGGAGCAATGGCTGGAAAATACGCTGGCCGCCGGGCTGAACGAGCAACCACTGCCGCTCAACATCGTCAAAGACGTGCTACTGTCCGGTTTGGACGAAGGCGGCCTGAACCAGCGTTTTCTGGCCGGCAAGGTCAACTTCGCCACGCTGATGCCGATGCGGGCGATACCCTTCCGCAAGGTGTGCCTGCTGGGCATGAACGACGGCGATTACCCCCGCTCCCGACCGCCAGTGGATTTCGATTTGATGGCGCAGGATTATCGACCCGGGGATCGCTCCCGCCGTGAGGACGATCGCTACCTGTTTCTCGAAGCCTTACTGTCGGCCCGTGAGCAGCTGTACATCAGCTGGGTAGGGCGCAGTATCAAGGACGACTCAGAGCGGCCACCCTCGGTGTTGGTGGCCCAGCTTCAGGACCATCTCGACAGTCTGTGGAGCGTATCCGGCCAGCCGGATCAGAAGGTGACGAACGCGCTGACCACTCAACACCCGTTACAGCCGTTCAGCCGCGATTATTTCCCGAAATCCAGTCGGTCAGAAAACAGCCCGGAAGAAGCCGCCAAGCCACTGGCTGAGGTACTGCAAAGCCGAAGTCTGTTCACCTACGAGCGGGAATGGCGCAGCGCCCATGGCGTAACGGCCGGAGAACACACGAACACCCCGTTGCCCTACCAAACACCGGAAGAGCCCATCAGCCTGAACGATCTGGCCGGCTTCCTGAAAAAGCCGGTCGAAACCTTCTACCAACGCCGCCTGCAAGTGCGCTTTGAAGAGGTGGAAGACGACGATACCGACAACGAAAACTTCGACCTTAACGGGCTGGACCGCTGGCAGCTGGATAACGAGCTGATTCAACAAAGCCTGATCAAAGCGGGTACCGAAGAGGAACTGCACGAGCGTTTGGAAACCACCCTGGACCGCATGGCCCGGCGCGGGGATCTGGGTATGGGTGTCACCGAACACCGCCTGCGCAGCGAACTGTCCGGGCGCTTGCCGAACCTGTTCGAGCGCTACCAAAGCGCATTGGCGGAATGGCCCGAAGCCGTGGCGGAGCCCTTGGCCTTCAACTACGCGTTTAACAACACCACCGGAACAGTAGAAGTAGCCGACCTGATTGACGGCTTGCGCCGAAATGCTGACGGCGACCTGTGCCGCTTGGTGGTGGCCAGTTCCGGTTTGCTGACCGGCTCCGGCTACAGTAAAAAAGTACGCTACGCCAACCTGATGCGAGACTGGCTGATTCATCTGGCCGGGCAGCTCAGTGACCAACCATTTACCACTCTGATCCTGGGCAAAGAGGAAGACCGTAAATTCACCTTCGCCTCCATGGCCATCGCCTCAGCCAAACAACACTTCAACACCGTGCTGAAACGCTGGATGGAGGCCACCACTCGGGCCTTACCCATTCATTGCGACGCCGGCTTTGCCTGGGTCACCAGTTTCTATGGTGGCAAGAAACACATAGGCGATCATGAACGCGCCATTGATGAAGTAGAAAAGGCCTACAACACCGCTCTGGAGCGGGACACCGGCTACCTGCGCGGCGCTTTCGATACGCCGGAATCCCTCATGGCCAGCGGGGAATTTGAAGCGCTCCTGCACGACTTATATGTTCCCCTGTGGGAAGCCGAGCAGGGCAAATCAGCGGCTGAACAGATTGAGACGATGGCATGATTGAACACACGAGCAACCGAAACCCCAATCTCGACCCGTTGGCACTGCCCCTGAACGGCAGCGCGCTGATTGAAGCCAGCGCGGGTACCGGCAAAACCTTCACCATTGCCATTTTATACGTGCGTTTGGTGCTGGGCCACGGCCAGACAGAGCAAAGCCCTTTGCAAGACCTGCTACCACCGAACCTGCTGGTAGTAACCTTTACCGAAGCCGCCACCAAAGAACTTCGAGACCGTATCCGCACCCGGCTGACCCAAGCCGCCGAGGTGTTTTCCGAGCACGCGGCCAACCTTGAGCCATCCGCGGAAACGGCACTTATCCACAAGCTGCGGGATGACAGTTACCCGGACCCGGCCAGCTGGCCGGACTGCCGCAAAAACCTGCTGCTCGCTGCGGAATGGATGGACGAAGCAGCAGTATCCACCATCCACGGCTTCTGCAACCGCATGTTAAGCGAGCACGCCTTCGACAGCGGTAGCCTGTTCAAGCTCACCCTGGAAACCGATCAGAGCGAGCTGCTGGATGAAGTCGCCCGGGATTACTGGCGCACCTTTGTTTACCCGCTGCCACCGGCGCTGATGGATGAAGCCCTGAGTCACTGGAAAACCCCAACAGATCTGCGTGCCGCGGTCCGTAACCTGATCGGCGATCCGAAAAGCCTGGGCACGCCCCCCTCGGATGTGCACAGCGCTATCGAACAGGCCGTCACCGACAGAGAGAACCAATCAAACGCGCTGAAACACTACGACTGGAGCAAGTGGCAAAGCGAAGTCACCGACCTGCTGAACGCTCTCAACAAGAGCAAGCGGTTAAATGGCAATAGCAAAAACGCCATGCTGAAAGTGTGGGACATCCTGGTGGACTGGGCCGGCTCCCACGACTTGCTGCCAGAGAAGCTGGACTCCGCCGCGGGCTTCAAGAACCAGACTCCCGAAGGTCTGGATAACATGCTGAAAGGCGATGATCCGGCTCCGCATCATCCGGCGTTCGATGCCATCGAGGAGCTGATCGAATTCGGCCAGAACCAACCCAGTGCGAAATCCGACATCCTGCGCCACGCCAGCCACTGGATCGCGCAGCGGCTGGAAGAGGAAAAACAAAAGCGCTCGGAAATGGGCTTCGACGACCTGCTGACCCGGCTCGATGATGCGCTACACGGCCCAAGAGGCGATCAGTTAGCCGCCACCATTCGTCGCCAGTTTCCGGTGGCGCTGATTGACGAATTCCAGGACACCGACCCGGTTCAGTACCGGATTTTCGACCGCATCTACCGGGTTGAAGAGAACCATCCGGATACCTGCCTGCTGATGATTGGTGACCCGAAACAGGCCATCTACGGTTTCCGGGGTGCAGATATCTACACCTATCTACAGGCTCGCCAAGGGGTGCAAGACCGCACCTACACCTTGGGAACAAACTTCCGCTCCGCACATACGATGGTTTCTGCTGTTAACCGGGTGTTCGAATACAGCGACCAACACAGCCGCGACGGGGCCTTCCTGTTTGGGCAAGGTGATACTTCGCCGCTGCCGTTCCAGGGTGTCGCCGCCAACGGCACCAAACGGGTATGGTCAGTCAACGGAAAACCGCAACCGAGCCTGCTGTTCTGGACTCAGGAATCCGACGAGGACAATAGAGACGGCAGCCCAAAAGCCATCACAAAGGGTGCCGCCACCGCCGACATAGCCGAGACCTGTGCCAGTGAAATTGCCCGCCTGCTGACGTTGGGGCAGGGCGAAAAAGCCGGTTTTGTATTGCAAGACGACCCGAGCGATCTGGAACCCGTCAGCCCGCAAGACATTGCCGTGCTGGTCAACAACCGCAATGAAGCCAGTGCCGTGCGCGATGCGCTGGGCCGCCGGCGCATTAAAAGCGTGTACCTGTCAGACCGGGGCTCAGTGCTGGCCTCGCCGGAAGCCAAAGAAGTGCTGTCCTGGCTGCGAGCCTTTGCCGAACCCCGGCAACTGGCTTACATCCGGGCTGCGCTGGCAACCCCGACACTGGGCCAGTCCTGGCAAGCGATGAACCAACTGCTCAGCGATGAACTGGCGCTGGAACGGGAAATCGAACGGTTTATCGATTATCAACAGCAATGGCACAGCCAAGGCGTGCTGCCCTTGCTGCGCAGCTTCCTGATGGATTTTGACGTGCCCGGGCGTTTGCTGCAACGGCCCGATGGTGAGCGCCGATTGACCGATATTCTGCACATAGCCGAATTGCTGCAACAAGACAGTCTGCAGTTGGACGGTGAACATGCTCTGGTGCACCACTTCACTCAGATTTTGCGCGCCGCCGATGAAGAAGACGAGCACCGCACCCTGCGCCTTGAAAGCGATGCGGCCTTGGTGAAAGTCATTACTGTGCATAAGTCCAAAGGTCTCGAATATCCCTTGGTGTTCCTGCCGTTTGGCACCGCCTTCCGGGCCCAGAGTGAAAAGCAGTCGTTTGTCAGCTATCACGACAGCGACAATACACTGATCACCGTGTTCGACCCGAGTGCTGACGACGTTGCCAAAGCGGATCAGGAACGCCTGGGTGAAGACATTCGTAAAATCTACGTGGCGCTAACCCGGGCCAGGTTCGCTACCTGGGTGGGCGCCGCCGCCCTGGATAACTGGCAGCAAAGCGGGCTGGGCTATCTGATTTCCGGCAGCGGTGCCGACAGTCTCAGCCAGAGCCTGAACACACTGGCCGAGGGCAGGCCGGAGATTTCCGTTAGGGCGCTGCCGGAACCCGATGAGACCCTCTATACCGAGCGTGCCCCGGAAGCCCTCGGGCCGGCATTAATGTCCACCCGGGAAGCCAAAGAAGACTGGTGGATTGCCAGCTATTCATCGATCGAATACACCGGGATGGCCGGCACCGGCATTGTTTTCACCGGTGAAATTGAAGACGCCGAAACTCAGAACCTGTTGGAAGAAAGCGCCCACCTGGACGATGAGGCTATCTCATCCGAGGCGGCCGTCCGCAACCATCACCACTTCCCGAAAGGCGCCGGCCCCGGAACCTTCCTGCACGAACTGCTGGAGTGGTGTACCCATCATGGTTTCCAGTGGGTTGTGGATAACCCAGATCAACTACAGGAACAACTGACCCGACGCTGCAGCACCCGTGGCTGGAGCGATTGGGTGGAACCTTTGCAACACTGGGTATTGGCACTGATTACCCGACCTATACCCCTGCAACGCTCAGGCGACGAACAAGTGACCCTGGCCCAGTTGACCAGCTTGCGCCCGGAGCTTGAGTTCTGGTTCGAAAGCCGCAACGTCAATGTGCGTAAACTCGATCAGTTGGTGAAATCGCACACGCTCAACGGCGCCGACCGGCCTCAAGCCCAGGCAAACACGTTCAATGGCATGATCAAGGGCTTTATTGATTTGGTGTTCGAACACAACGGGCAGTATTACGTGCTGGACTACAAATCCAATGCCTTGGGTGAAGAAGACAGTGCCTACACCGATCAGGCCATGGGGGAAGCAATTCTGGACAAACGCTACGACCTGCAATACGTGCTCTATCTCTTGGCGCTGCACCGCTTGTTAAAAGACCGAATACAGGGCTACGACTACGATCAACACATTGGCGGTGCCGTGTATCTGTTCCTGCGCGGCGTGAACTCGGCCAGCGGCGGAGCCTTCACCGACAAACCACCGATAACACTGATCGAGCAACTGGACGCCTTGTTTGACGGCGACTCAGCCTCAGGAGAGGTGGCCGCATGAGCCGTACCCGGAACCATGACCAGCAAATGACAATGGACTTGGGTGATGAGACCCCAGCCGAGCCGGCAAAATCGTCTGTGGATAACTCTCGTCTATTGGCCAATGTGGATAACATCGATGCCCTGTTAGAACACTGGCAGCACGCGGAATGGATCCGACCACTGGACTTGGGCTTTGCCCGCTTGCTTCGGGATTTGTCCGACGAGCAGGGTAGTAACCCCCTGCATCCCCTTGTATTCCTCTTGGCTGCACTGATTTCCCACCAAGTGGGCCGGGGCCATGTGTGCATTGATTTGGCCACTCTTCTGGCCGATGCCGATTCCACCTTGTCGCTGCCGCCGGAGGAACCTTCGTCTGGGGCACCGCCTGTTGTGGATAACTTGAATCCGGGCATGACGCTGGATTTACACCACCTGAAACCGGCGGATCTACTGGCCCGAATCACTTTGTCGGATTGCGTATCCGCCTTATCGGAATCCTTTGCGGTCAGCGACGGCAGCCGAATATCGCCGCTGATTCTGACCGATGGCCGGCTTTATCTGCGTCGCCTGTGGCGTTACGAGCAACGTATTGCCGAGGGCATTTTGCAACGATTGGCGTTGCCATCAGCCGTGGCGGAACCCGATTCCCCCGCGGCGCGCACCCTGTCGCATGCACTGAACACGCTGTTTAAACCAAGCGAAGACACCGATTATCAGAAACTGGCGTGTGCCTTGGCAGCTCGCAGCCGGTTTTCGGTGATCACCGGAGGCCCGGGCACCGGGAAAACCACCACCGTGGTGAAGCTGCTCGCGGCACTGCAGGCAATCGCAGGTGAATCTCCAGAGCGGGCCGGGCGCAAATACCGCATTCGGCTTGCGGCACCGACTGGTAAAGCCGCCGCACGCCTGAACGAATCCATTGCCGGCGCGGTGAACAAATTACCCTTACCGGAACTGCCCGGCGGCTTACAGCAGGATGATATCCCCACCAAAGTGACAACCTTACACCGCCTGTTGGGCAGCCGGCCGGACTCCCGAAAATTCCGCCACCACCAAGACAACCCGTTGATGGTGGATATTCTGGTGATCGATGAAGCGTCCATGGTGGATGTTGATCTCATGGCCTCGGTGTTCGATGCCCTACCAGCTCAGGCGCAACTGATTCTGTTAGGCGACAAAGACCAGCTAGCCTCGGTGGACGCCGGTGCTGTGCTGGGAGAGTTGTGCCAGCGCGCCTATGCAGGCCATTACACGCCCGAAACGTCGGCCTGGCTGGCGGCCATGACAGGTACACCATTGCCGGAGGCCTTGATCGACCCCAAGGGGCTCGCCTTGGACCAGGCCGTGGCGATGCTGCGCAAGAGTTACCGTTTCGAGGAGGGCAGCGGCATTCGCGCGTTATCCGAGGCAGTCAACACCAGTGCTGTGGATAACTCGATGCGCCAGAACATGTGGAGAGCCGGCTTCGATGACGTGATCTGGCTCAATGGCGACACGCCAAAGCCCGATCTTGACACCACACTGCAGAAAATTTGCCAGCACGCGGTTACCGGTACACCGGAAGCGTTTCGCAATGCCGGGCAGGGCAGGGTTGTGAATAACAAAGAACTGGCGGCTCCGGTCGGCTATCACCACTATTTGACGATGATGAATGGCCACAGGCTCACCGCCGACAGTCCCCGCGAGGATTGGGATGCGTTGGCATTGCAGGTGCTGACTGCCTTCAACGACTTTCAGATTCTGTGTGCCTTGCGCCGGGGCCCTTGGGGTGTGGATGGTTTGAATGAACGGGTAGAAGAGCATTTGCGGACCCAACATCTGATCAAGGAACAACACCCTTGGTACCACGGCCGACCGGTGTTAATTACCGGCAACGACTATAACCTCGGCCTGATGAACGGTGACATTGGCATTACCTTTAGAGTGACGTGGGATCGAGATGCCAACGGCATGCCCATAGAAAGTCGGTTAGTGGCATTCCCGAGCGGCGATGGTACGCAAGGCATCCGCTGGATTGCTCCAAGCCGTTTGCAGCAGTTGGAAACGGTGTACGCCATGACTGTGCATAAGTCTCAGGGTTCGGAGTTTATCCACACCTGTCTGGTGTTGCCGGACCGGCTCAGCCCGGTCATGACCAAAGAACTGGTGTATACCGGGATCACCCGAGCCCGGCATTGGTTCAGTCTGATCACCGGCGATGCTCAGGTGCTCAGCGAAGCGGTTAATCAGCGGGTGGTTCGCGCTTCAGGGTTGGCGCTTCGGCTTGTGGATAACGAGTCTACAGAGCGCCAGTAAACGGGAGGCCCCGCCGAAACACGCTCCTTCGGCACTTCCCTGTGGCGCTTGAGCTCCGCCATCCGTGGCTCCGCACAGTTTTGGCGGGGCCTCCCGCTCACTGGCTAGATTCGGCGTTTCCGTCACTTCGGTGTTGCTGCTCCCATAAGTTAGCGTAGTAGCCACCCTGCGCTAACAACTCGTTATGGCTGCCGCTCTCGACAATTTGGCCGCTATCCATGACCAGAATGGTGTTGGCGTCCCGCACCGTTGAAAGCCTATGAGCAATCACCAAGGTTGTGCGTTGCTGGCTGACTTCTTTCAACGCGCTGAGGATGGCCTGCTCAGACAGCGAATCCAGTGACGACGTGGCCTCATCCAGAATCAGTATGGGTGGGTTTTTCAGAATGACCCGGGCAATGGCCACCCGTTGTTTTTCCCCACCGGACAGCTTCAGACCCCGTTCGCCCACCTTGGTGTTATAGCCTTCCGGCAAGCTGTGGATAAAGTTATCCAAATGGGCCATGCGCGCAGCCCGGTGCACTTCTTCTTCGGTAGCATCGGGTCGGCCATAGGCCAAGTTCCGGTACAGAGTATCGTTGAACAACACAGTGTCCTGCGGCACCACACCAATGGCGGACCGCAGGCTATCCTGCGTTACCTTGCGGATATCCTGACCATCGATGCTGATGCGGCCTTTATCCACATCGTAAAAGCGAAATAATAAACGGGCGAGGGTAGACTTCCCTGCGCCGCTGGCCCCCACCACGGCCACAGTATGGCCGGCCGGAATGGAGAAATTCACATCCTGAAGGATAGGGCGGTCTGGCCGGTAGGCAAAGTGAATCTGCTCAAACCGCACTTCCGAGTTATCCACAATCAAATTCGTGGCATCCGGTGCATCCTGAATCGCCGGTTTATCCCCAAGCAGTTTGAATAAGCGCTCAACATTAACCAGCGCCTGGCGAATTTCCCGATACACGAATCCCAGAGCGTTCAGAGGGATGAATAGCTGCAACAGATAGGCGTTCACCATGGTGAAATCGCCCAAGGTAATCTCGCCGCTGGCCACCTCCCGCACCGCCATGGTCATGATGACAATCAGCGCGACACCGATGATCAGGGCCTGTCCGATGTTCAAAGCCGCCAGAGACAGGCGGTTCTTGAGCCGCGCCTGCTCCCAGTTATCCAGATCTTCATCGTAAAGCTCGGCTTCGTAACCTTCGTTGTTGAAGTATTTGACCGTCTCATAGTTCAGCAGGCTGTCGATGGCCCGTGAGTTGGACTCGTTGTCCCGGGCGTTTGCTTCGCGCACAAAGCGGGTACGCCATTCGGTAATCTTGATGGAATACACAACATACACCACCACCGCCACCATAATGGCCAGCACGTAACTGACGTCAAACACCACCAAAAGAATGCCTGCCACCATCAGGATTTCCAGCAAGGTGGGGACAATGTTGAACAGGGTAAAGCGGAGCAAGAAGCTGATGCCGTTGGTGCCACGCTCAATATCCCTCGCCAGCCCACCGGTTTTGCGGTCGAGATGAAATCCCAGCTCACGTTGGTGAAGGTGCTCGAACACCCGCAGCGATACTCGCCGCATGGCTCGTTCAGCCACTCGAGCGAACACAGCGTCGCGTAATTCGCTGAACAGTGTGCTTCCAAAGCGCAGGCCTCCATAGGCCAAGACCAGGAGCGACGGGATCCAGAGCAGCATGTCTGCGGTTTGTGTCTGATCCAAATAATCCACAATGTATTTCAACGCCACCGGCGTGGCGACGGTGGCCAGTTTGGCCAACACTAACAAGCACAGTGCTAGTGCAACCCGGCCCCGATATTCGGCCAGATAAGGCCAAAGCCCGGCGATGAGCTTCCAGTCGGGCTTGTGGTCGGCTGGGTAATCGTTATCGGCGTAAGCGCGCACAGGGCATCCTTAGTTCAAAGCGAAACCGGTTATCGGGCTGTGGATAAAGTTATTCAGTAATTGCTGGAGTGTACTGCAGAACGCAAGTGTGTGCCTGCCGCCTCGATGGTCGGTTTGTGTACTAGCCGCGAACTTCCTACACTGAAGTTAGACATTCATCTCTCTGAAGCAGGGGAATACACACGTGAGTAATCAAGAACTGCAAGCACTCAAAGAACGTTACGTGGCCGCTGGGGCAGCGAGCCCCAATGAACAGTTTGCCGATCATGCGCTAAATGCCGAATTATGGGACGCCGATGGCAAGCGAATGATTGATTTCGCCGGGGGCATTGGCGTTCTCAACATCGGGCATCGCCATCCGAAAGTGGTGGAGGCCGTCAAAGCACAACTCGATAAACTTATGCACACCTGCCAGACCGTTATGCCCTACGAGGGCTATGTGAAGTTGGCTCAGAAACTAAGCGAGGTCACGCCGGTTCGCGGCCACGCTAAAGTTATGCTGGCCAACTCCGGGGCTGAGGCACTCGAGAATGCGGTAAAGATTGCTCGAGCCGCTACGGGCAAACACAACGTCATTTGTTTTGATGGCGGGTATCACGGCCGCACCTTCTTCACCATGGCGATGAACGGCAAAGCCGCTCCCTACCAAACCTCATTCGGCCCCATGCCCGGCCTGGTTTACCGGGCGCCGTATCCTGTTCCCTACCACGGTGTGTCCGAGGAAGAGGCTCTGCGCGGCCTGATGATGACGGTGAAGACCGATTCACCGGCTGACGATACCGCTGCCATTGTTCTGGAACCGGTGTTGGGGGAGGGCGGTTTCTACGCCGCTCCGACAAGTTTTTTGAAAACTCTGCGGCAGTACTGCGATGACAACGACATTTTGTTGATTGTCGATGAAGTTCAAAGCGGTTTTGGCCGCACCGGCAAGCTGTTTGCGATCGAACACAGTGGCATTGAGCCGGACATCATGACCATGGCCAAATCCATGGCCGACGGCATGCCAATTTCAGCCGTGGTTGGCACCGATAAAGTAATGGATGCCTCCGGGCCCAACTCATTGGGCGGTACCTACACCGGCAGCCCCACTGCATGTGCGGCGGCGCTGGCGGTATTCGATGTCATCAAGGAAGAAGACATTCTGGGTAAAAGCCGGCGCTTGGGCGAAACCTTAAGAAAACGGTTCGATCAATGGCAAAACCAATTTACCCACGTTGATAACGTTCGCAACCTTGGGCCCATGGCCGCTTTCGAGCTGGTGGAAAGCAAAGATTCACGCAAGCCGCTGCCAGAGCTTGCCGCATCGATTACCAAGAAGGCCAAAGAGAAAGGTCTAATCCTTCTTAGCTGCGGTATGTTTGGAAACACCTTACGCTTTCTGATGCCCGTCACCATCGAGGACGACGTGCTGGAAGAAGGCCTTAACATCGTCGAAGAATGTCTTAAAGATACCGGCGCCTGACCCCGTCGAGTCATCCCACCAGGCCGGGCCATTGCCCGGCCTTTCGCGCTCTAATTTCCAAACTGTGCGACTCAAAAGGGCGGTTACACTGGCCTTTCAATTCGTCGTATACTGCCAATGCCCGTTGCGGCTAACGATACGCTTTACCCATTTTTTGATCTATTTATCAGGCGGTAACCATGACCTCCCAGAATTCCCCGACCATTCCTGAGCATCAACCACGCCCGTGGATTGATCTTCTGGTCAGTATTGTCATTCCTTCAGTGATTCTTATGAAGCTCAGTGGCGATGAACACCTGGGTAGCGTCAACGCACTGATCATCGGTTTGGCGTTTCCTCTTAGCTGGGGCTTGTTTGAACTGATTCGCTACCGCAAAAAGAACTTTATCGCGCTTTTGGGGCTGATCAGTGTCGCTTTAACCGGTGGTATTGGGCTGCTGGAACTGGATGCTGGCTGGCTGGCCATCAAGGAAGCAGCGGTTCCTGCGGTGATTGGTTTGGCGGTATTGATCTCCACCCGAACCAAGTACCCGTTGGTCAGAACACTGTTGTATAACCCGAATGTTCTGGATGTGGATAAGATTCACCAATCTCTGGAAGAGCGGGACAGTGTGGCTGAGTTCGAGAACCGCTTGCTAAAAGCCAGCTATTTTTTCGCCGGCACGTTTCTGTTCTCATCCATCATGAACTACGTTCTGGCCAAATGGATTGTGGTGAGCCCGGCCGGGACACAAGCCTTTAACGAAGAGCTGGGGCGCATGACGCTCGTCAGCTACCCGATGATAGCCATCCCGTCCATGGTGATGATGATGCTGATCTTCTGGTACCTGTGGCGCACCATTCGCCGCCTCACCGGGCACACTTTAGAAGAGGTTATGTCTCCGCACCTGATTGAAAAAGAGAAAGAAAAAGAGCGAAAGAGGGCACAGTCCTCCAAGTAACGCCGTTCCGTTTTCTCATGCAACAAAAAAACGCTGGCTCCTCTCGGAGACCAGCGTTTTTTTATACCGGATGTTCTGGGAAATCAGATATCCAGGTTCGTCACTTCCAGTGCATTGGTCTGGATGAAGTCACGGCGAGGCTCAACATCATCCCCCATCAAAGTAGTAAAGATCTGGTCTGCCGCAAAGGCATCTTCGATGGTGACCTTCATCATCCGGCGGCTTTCAGGATCCATCGTGGTTTCCCAAAGCTGTTCCGGATTCATCTCGCCCAATCCCTTATAGCGCTGAATGTTGAGGCCACGCTGGGCTTCCTTCATCAACCACGCCAAAGCGCCCGCGAAAGACAGAACCGGTTGCTTGCGCTCACCACGCTGGATGTAGGCGCCGTCTTCAATCAAGCCTTCGAGGGTTTCGCCAAGATCGGCGATTGCCTTGTACGACGTAGATTCAAAGAAATCGTGACCGAACACGTGCTCGTAAGGGATGCCGTGCATAAACACAGTGACCTTCGGCAAAAACAGGTTGCGCTCTTCATCCCGGGTAACCGAGAAGGTGTACTTGGTACCGGTACGCGTATCTAGCTCCAAACCTTCACCCAAACGACCAACCCAAGCTGCCACCGCGGCTTCGTCTTTCAGTTGTTCAAAGGCCAGGGTGTCGTTATACACCATCTGGTTCAGGACCTTGGCCGGGTAGGCTCGGGATAAACGGTCGATCATGTTCATCACGGCCTGGTAATCCTTGATCATAGTTTCCAAAGCGGAATCCTTAATCGCAGGTGCATCCGGGTTTACGAATAACTGAGCGCCGTCTAGAGCTGTCTGGGTAAGGTAAGTCACCTTAGCCTTCTCATCCTTCAGGTACTGCTCCTGCTTACCGCGCTTGACCTTGTACAGCGGCGGCATAGCGATAAACACGTGGCCACGCTCGATGATTTCACGCATCTGACGGAACAGGAAGGTGAGCAGCAAGGTGCGGATGTGAGATCCATCCACGTCGGCGTCCGTCATGATAATGATGGAGTGGTAACGCAGCTTATCGGGATTAAACTCTTCCCGACCAATACCACAACCCAATGCCGTAATCAGCGTACCAACCTCGGCAGAGGACAACATCTTATCGAAGCGCGCCTTTTCGACGTTCAGGATTTTACCTTTCAGAGGCAGGATAGCTTGCGTCTTTCGATCACGACCCTGCTTGGCACTGCCACCCGCAGAATCACCCTCCACTATGAACAATTCGGAAAGAGCCGGATCTTTCTCCTGACAATCGGCCAACTTACCGGGCAAACCGGCAATGTCCAAAGCGCCTTTGCGGCGAGTCATGTCACGAGCCTTACGGGCAGCTTCACGAGCACGAGCCGCATCAATCATCTTGTTGACGATCAGCTTGGCTTCGTTCGGGTGCTCTTGCAAATGGTCGGCAAAGCTTTGGTACAACTCCTGCTCAACAGCTGTTTTTACTTCCGATGAAACGAGCTTGTCTTTAGTCTGAGACGAGAACTTGGGATCAGGCACCTTAACACTGACAATCGCTGTCAGACCTTCACGGGCGTCGTCGCCGGAGGTAGCAACCTTTGCCTTTTTGCCCAAACCTTCGTGCTCGATGTAGTTGTTCAAAGAACGGGTGAGGGCAGCCCGGAAGCCTGCGAGATGGGTACCACCATCGCGCTGAGGAATGTTGTTGGTGAAGCAGTAAAGATTCTCTTGGAACGCATCGTTCCACTGCATTGCCACTTCTACCGCAATTCCGTCTTCACGTTCCCGGTTGAAGTGAAACACTTGGTTGATCGGTGTCTTGTTGGTATTCAGATGCTCAACGAACGCGCGAAGGCCACCTTCGTACTCGAACACTTCTTCTCGGCCTGAACGCTCATCGGTCAACCGAATGCGTACACCGCTGTTCAGGAAAGCCAGTTCGCGCAGCCGTTTGGCCAATATATCGTAGTGGAACTGGATCTGGGTGAAGGTTTCCGGTGACGGAATAAAGTGAACCTTGGTGCCAGAGGCATCAGTTTCACCGACTTCCCCTAAAGGTGCGTTAGGCACGCCGTGTGTATAAACCTGCTCATACACAATTCCGTTACGGCGAATCGTCAGGGTCAGCTTGGAGGAGAGGGCGTTAACCACAGATACACCCACACCGTGAAGACCGCCCGATACCTTATAGGAGTTGTCATCGAACTTACCGCCTGCGTGCAGAACGGTCATGATAACCTCCGCGGCAGAAACACCTTCTTCTGCATGAATATCCACAGGGATACCGCGACCGTTATCCTGAACAGTGATGGACTCATCCGGGTGAATCAATACACCGATTTCAGAACAGTGACCTGCCAAAGCCTCATCGATGGAGTTATCCACCAATTCAAAGACCATGTGGTGCAGGCCGGTGCCATCATCGGTATCACCGATGTACATGCCCGGGCGTTTACGCACCGCATCCAGCCCTTTAAGGACTTTGATACTGGAGGAATTGTAATTCGACTCACTCATTAACGAGACTCCTGAAGGTGATACCCGGTAATAGATTCAGCAATACATAAAGGATCTACTGAAATCTTACCCAGTTTATTCTTCCGTCAATTTTCCATGTTCCACGTGGAACATTCTGTAATCTGGTGTTTGTCCATCCGTCCACAACACGTCTGGTTCCGGGTGTTCGATGGACGTAATAAACACCTGGCAACGTAAATCCTGGAGTTTCCGAGCTAACATAATCCGATGACGGATATCGAGCTCAGCATTAATATCATCCAGTAAAAAAGTGACCTGTTTACCCAAATCACTCAAAACCTTGCCTTGGGCAATCTTCATAAGAATAACCAAGGTCTTTTGCTGTCCACGGGAGAAGGTTTCTGCCACAGGACGCCCGCCCAATTTCAGACGAATATCAGCACGGTTTGGGCCATAAAGCGTATGCCCCATCCGCCGTTCTTGTTCTCTGTGATTCTTCAGCACATCGACCAAAGAATGGTTTCGATCCCAGCCGAGATAAAACTCAAGTTTCAGGCCATCGGTCCAACCAGCGTCCAATTCTTCAAGCACTTCATTGAAGGCACTTTTGAACTTGTGGAAAACCGCGACTCTAGTGTCGCTGAGAGATTCAGCAAGCACGGAAAACTGATTATCCCATACCCTCATCAACGACTCATCGATTCTACCATTTCTGAGCGTTTGATTCCGCTGTGATGTCACTCTCTGGCATTGTTGCCATAAAGATGAAAACGAAGGTTCCACGTGGAACACTAACCAATCCAGAAACTGTCGTCGCTTTCCCGGGCCACCGGCTACGATATCGAACACTCCGGGGTCGATCACCGAAACGGGCAATCGTTTCGCCAATGACGACAGGCTACGAACCGATTCACCGTTTACTCGCAAAGACGTTTCTTTAGCAGCAATATCTCGGGAAATCCCCACACGGTGTTCGCCCAACTCATTACCGCCGTCGCCATCGGCCTGCTCATCAAGACCTGCATCCAGAGCTCCGAAAACGGTGAGTTTGCTCTGACCATGAGCAACCACGGCCTGATGCCGAGATATGCGAAATGAACGGCCCAGCCCTAAATACCCAATGGCTTCAAGCACGCTGGATTTACCGCTACCGTTGGCACCGTAAAGAAGATTAAACGAAGGGGAGAACCGAACCGGTTCAGGCTCCAGGTTTCTAAACCATTGAGTCTGGAGTTTGACGAGCGCCATAAAGGAGGGAATCTCAATATCAGATGGAAATCAAGGAGCCTTAAAACACAAAAGGCAATGCTGATCACCAGCATTGCCTTAGTGTACAAGAAGCTATGCTTCTACGCTCGTTAATGCAGCATAGTCAGCCGGTCATCCATGAACACATCCATTTCCGGCGCCATAATGTGAACATAACGATCAAAATACAGGAACTGCTTGAGTAGCAGTGCAAATTCCCGAGGGAAGTGCAGGCCATGACTTTCGCCCACTTTCACCATGTCCATCAGTATATGGTTTACGTCGTCTTCGGCCTGATCCATTTGGTAGGCGCTTTCATCGGGCACCATTCTATCCATCTGCTTGTACAATCGCTGAAGGTCAGCGGCCAAATTCTGCGCTTGTACTTCCCTGTGGGTAATGCCAATCCGTATCATGGCATCGGCCATGCCCTGGAAATTACCCACCATAATCGCAGAAATGAAATCACTCACCGCTTGCCAGGTGTCGGGTTTGATTCGACCAACAATACCGAAATCAATAAAACCCACCCGACCATCTTTCAACACCATCAGATTTCCCGCGTGTACGTCAGCGTGGAAAAATTCACACTGCGTCAAACTCGAGAACCAAGTGTTCATTGCGGTGATCAAGGTGCGTTCCGGATCTTTCGCATAACCACGAATGCTCTCAAGATCCGTTAACGGAACACCGTAAAAACGTTCCATTGTGAGAATGCGACGACTGCTGCAGTGTTCGTACACTTGGGGAACGGTCGCGTCTTCGTTGCCGGTGCTTTCCAAGAATTCCCGGAACACCTTCAGGTTATCGGCTTCCTTGATGAAGTCGCATTCTTCCATCATGGTTTTCTGGATTTCATCCACGATCCCAGACAGAGAAGTCCAGGATAACTTGGGCGCCAAAGTCTCAAGAATACGCGCGGAAAGATAAAGAAAGTTCAGATCAGTCAGCAGTATGTTTTCCACACCCGGCTTCTGAACCTTAATTACCACCTCTTCACCGGTCACCAGTTTGGCCGAGTGCACTTGGGCGATGGACGCCGAAGCCAAGGCCACCGGGTCAATCTCTGAAAAAACGTCGTTAATCGGACGTCCAAGCTCGTCCCGGATGATCTTTTTAATCACACTGAACGGTAGATTCGGAGTGCTGTCGAGGCAGAACTGAAACTCTTCAACATACTCTTTCGGGAAGAAAGTTGGTGAACTGGCAATGAACTGTCCGAGCTTAATATAGGTCGAACCCAGATTCTCGAAGGTTTGACGCAACAGCTTTGGAGTAGGGGGGCGATCGCCCCGCACCCAATTCACGCCGGTACGGCCGAGTACGCTCAGGGTTTGACCAATCCTGAACGCTCCTTTGATTCCATTCACTACAGGTCCCATCAACTCCTCCCGCTATAATTACAAACGCATCGGCATGACAACGTACATACAGCCATTATCATTTTCAGCTTCAATCAATGCGCTGCTGTTCGGGTTGGATAAAGTTACCTTCACCTGTGCGTCGCTGAGCGCATTCATCACATCGATCAGGTAGCCTACATTAAAACCGATCTGAAGGGATTCGCCCTGATAGTCCACAGGTAGTGCATCTTCGGCCTGTTCCTGATCTGGGTTGTTCGCGAAAACTTCGAGCTGACCAGGTTTAAGATTCAAACGCACGCCACGGATGTTCTCGTGCGAAAGGATACCTGCACGCTGTAGAGTGTTTTTCAGCGTGGCACGGTCAGCCATAACTACTTTGTCGCCGCCGCGCGGGATAACCCGGTTATAGTCCGGGAATTTACCTTCAATCAGTTTGGAGGTGAACGTGTAAGAACCCACCGTCGCGCGCAGATGGTTGTCTCCGATCACCAAGGTAACCGGAGACTCACTGTCATCCAGCAAGCGAGCCAGTTCCAATATACCTTTACGGGGCACAATCACCTGCCGTGGCTCGGGGCAGCCGGTGTCCATATCAAAGTGCGCCAGTGCCAACCGGTGACCGTCGGTCGCGACAGTCCGTACGTGGCCCGCATCCACTTCCAACAGTAGGCCATTCAAGTAATAACGCACGTCTTGCTGCGCCATCGCGAACGCCGTTGCATCCAACATACGGCCCAATTCTTTTTGAGGGAGTTCCAAACGGAAGCTTTCGGGCTCGTCTTCAACGTTGGGAAAATGTTCGGCCGGTAAGGTAGATAAGGTGAAATGCGAATTCCCGGCGCGTACGTGCAGCCGGTCGCCTTCTTGGGCCAAATCAATCGGCGCTTCGTCACCCAAAGCACGACAAATATCGGACAATTTCCGCGCTGGAACCGTAATTCTGCCTGGCTGGTCCACGTGTACCGGCGTAACCCGGCCTACCAGTTCGACTTCCATGTTGGTCCCAGTCAGGGTCAACGTGTTGTCTTCGGCTTCCAACAACACGTTCGACAGAACCGGCATGGTTTGTTTCTTTTCCACAACGCCAGCGATGCTTTGCAGCGGAATAAGCAGGGATTCACGGCTGATTGTCAGTTTCATGGCACTCGGCTTCAGTTATCGGAAGTGAATGTTATTAACTTGCCACCCGTCGCATCAGGTGGTCAGTAATCTCATAAAGTTTTGATAGTCCTCCCGGATACCCGGGTCGGTCTCCTGCAATTCGCGGACCTTTTTGCACGCGTGCAACACAGTTGTGTGGTCGCGCCCACCAAAGGCATCGCCAATTTCGGGCAAACTGTGGTTGGTCAATTCTTTGGAAAGCAACATCGCCACTTGCCTCGGACGGGTGACCGTTCGAGTACGACGCTTGGACAACAGATCAGACACTTTGATTTTATAATACTCAGCGACCGTTCTTTGAATGTTATCCATGCTGACCTGCTTTTCGTGCAATGCCAGCAGGTCTTTCAAACTTTCCCGGATAAAGGGAGGAGTAATCTCAGAACCGGTGAAGTGAGCATTCGCTATCACCAAACGTAGCGCACCCTCTAACTCCCGCACGTTTGATCGAATTTTCTGAGCGATAAAGAAAGCGGCTTCGCTGCTCAGTTTCACCTTAGCCTGATCGGCCTTTTTCATCAAAATCGCCACCCGGGTTTCAAGTTCCGGCGGCTCAACCATCACCGTCAAACCCCAACCGAATCGCGATTTGAGGCGTTCTTCCATATCCACAATTTCTTTCGGGAAACGGTCACAGGTAACAATGACCTGCTGCCCACCTTCCAACAGTGCGTTAAAGGTGTGGAAAAACTCTTCCTGAGAACGCTCTTTCCGAGCAAAAAACTGGATGTCGTCAATCAACAGCGCATCCACCGAGCGGTAATAGCGCTTGAATTCGTTGATCGCATTTAATTGCAGCGCCTTAACCATATCCGCCACAAACCGTTCCGAGCGCAGGTAAGCGACTTTCGCCTTTGGGTTTCGGCGAACAATTTCATTACCGATGGCATGCATCAAGTGAGTTTTACCCAGGCCAACTCCCCCATAGAGGAATAATGGGTTGTATGCGCCACCCGGATTCTCGGCAACCTGCATGGACGCTGCTCTAGCTAATTGGTTCGACTTACCTTCGACAAAAGTATCGAACGTAAAGGTTTCATTAAGAAAACTCTGGTGCTTAATATCGCCTTCTACTTGCACTGACCGGCGCTGACCGCCACCCACTGAAGGCGTTGTCGGTGCTGGCTGACTCGCGGGCTGGCTCGGTGCCGCGCTACGCTGCACGGCGGTAGCCGCAACATTTTTTTCTTCCTCGGTAACGGCGTGCCCGGTCTCATCCACTTCAGGAACAGACCTGACCACAGGGTCATCGGGTTTGGGTGCGGAGCCCACCTTCATCTGAACCCGAGGTGCCTGACCGCCATTCAGGTCCTTCAATACTTCTTCGATGCGCCTGAGATATTTTTCGTTGACCCAATCCATAACAAAACGGTTTGGAGCAAACAGCATCAACAACCCTTCACGATGATCAGACTGAAGAGGTCGTAACCAGGTATTAAACTGTTGTGCGGGAAATTCATCCCGAAGTACTTCAAGACATTGATGCCACATACTATTAGGCAAGACCGCCTGCTCCCAACTACCTGACTATGCTTCTAAACGGGAAAACTCGGCCCGTTATTCAAGATGACCACGAATTCTACCCCGACCAGCCCTCTAGGAAAAGAGCGTTTATCTAGGTAATGAACACCCTGTGGAAACAATAATATATGCCCTTCAGACTCTTACAGACATATCTACAGCCTTGTGTACAGAAATCCTCTAAAAAATAGTTATACACAGAACCTTGTGCACATCCGGGGTAGAGGCCTGTGTGAAAGCTCTGCACCGATCGATGCATAACTCGCTCCATGATTCCGAAAGGTACTTGTTCACAATCCGTCTTGATCTTACTCACAGGGCTCAGGTACACATGTCACAAGCCTTATCATTACCGTATCTATCTGTTCCTATTATTTTTTTCACCATTATCCACAGAAAAATGGGTGCGTAATAACAGTAATAATTAATCTTTAAAAGAAATTTAAAAGAACCTAATACTTTTATTATTCATCGTTGTGGTATCTACCCACAGAGAAAACTTTGTCAACACAACAGTCTTCGATTGATCTTCCCCTCAGATTTGACTAGAATGCCGCTCCTGTTTCAGCTGTCTATTTTGCAGCCAGTTACAAATTTCAATTTACGATTTGTGAGAACATCATCATGAAAAGAACATTCCAACCAAGCGTCCTGAAGCGCAAGCGTGTTCACGGCTTCCGTGCCCGTATGGCGACTGCTAACGGCCGTAAGGTGATCTCCCGTCGTCGTGCCAAAGGCCGCGCACGTCTGTCTGCGTAAGCTGATTTCTGCCTCATGAAGGCTTTGACGTTTCCAAAATCTGTTAGGCTTCTGAAGCCAGCTGATTACGGCAAAGTCTTTGATGACGTGCAGCTGAAAGTTCCGCATAGGAATTTTCTGATCCTGGCTGCCCCGAATAACCTCGGTCACGCCAGGGTCGGTCTAATTTTCTCAAAGAAAAACTTGCGTCATGCGGTTCAAAGAAACCGAATAAAGCGCCAAGTAAGAGAAACCTTCAGACTGCAGCAAGATTTGCCGAGCCTCGATATTATTGTTTTAGGCAGGCAAGGGTTGAATAAGCTTGAAAATCCCGATGTGCGTTCATCACTGAACGACATTTGGCGCAAGGTGAAGAAAAAGTATCGCCAGGTTGTCATCGCCCAGTCAGATGCTAGCGCTCAAGGCAACGAGTAATGCGTCAACTTCTGCTGTTACCTATACGATTCTACCAGTACGCTATCAGTCCCATAATGGTTAGCCATTGCCGACACACTCCTACCTGTTCACAATACGCCGTTGAGGCTATTCAACATCACGGAGCATTCAAAGGCAGTTACTTGGCTGGTGCACGTTTGTTGAGATGTCATCCATGGGGGGACGCCGGTTATGATCCAGTGCCAGGCACTGAATCAAACGGGGATAAACACCCTCAAGTGACAGCTAGCCCAACTGAACCGTTCCAATCCACTACTCAGACCAGACACTAAGTTTATGGATATTCAACGCATCGTTTTGTTTGCCGGCCTCGCGATTGTCAGTTATCTGATGGTGCTAGCCTGGAACGAAGATTATCACCAGCCACAAACCGAGCAGGTAGTTCAGACAGAATCTATTTCTAATGGCACCCAGTCTGCGGACAGTATGGTTTTGCCTGAGAGTGGGTCTTCCAGTAACGGCGAAGAAGAGTTTTCCACACCCGAAACGGGTGGCGTTGCAGCGGTTAATACAACAACCGACGAAAACATCGGTAACCGTTACATTTCAGTGAAGACCGATGTTTATAACCTGAAAGTTGATCGCATTGGCGGTAACATCGTCGAAAGCTCTCTGCTTGAATTCGACGAATCATTGAACAGTGAGCAACCCTTAAAGCTCCTTTCCAATACCAATAACCGCACCTATTTCCTCGAAAGTGGTTTGATTGGACGCGACGGACCCGATGGCCGCAGTGCCGCTAAGCCCCCGGTCTTCGAGGCTTCTGCCAATGAGTTTGTTCTGGCAGAAGGTAGTGACGAACTAAATTTGGATTTGGCGTTCACCACCGAGGCCGGCGTTAAGATAACCAAACGCTACCAGTTCCAGCGTGATAGCTACGAGATTGGAGTTCGTTATCTGATCGACAACCAATCCGACAGTCCGTGGCAGGGTAATTTCACGGGTAAAATTGTTCGGGACCAGGCTCCCGACCCCACTGCTCAAGCCAGTATGGGTATCAAAGCGTACTTGGGCATGGTCATGAGCACACCGGAAGATCCGTATGAAAAATACGACTTCGACGACCTCAAAGAATCTCGCATTAACCAATCAGTGACCAATGGCTGGTTGGCATTCCTGCAGCACTATTTCATTACCGCTTGGGTACCCGATTCGGAAACATCAGCGCAATTCCAGACAACACAACGTGGTCAATTGCATGTGATGGGCTTTGTTTATCCGGCAACAACGGTTGCTGCAGGCGAAACAACGGAAGTGGGCGCAACCGCCTACGTTGGCCCCAAGATCATTGATCGACTGGAAGCCTTAGCGCCAAACCTAGACCGCACCGTAGATTTCGGCTGGCTCTTCTTTATCTCATTGCCATTGTTCATCATTCTGGAATGGTTCTATGGCCTTGTCGGTAATTGGGGTGTAGCCATTATTCTGCTGACGGTTCTGGTAAAGGCTGTGTTCTTCCACCTGTCCGCAACCAGCTATCGTTCAATGGCAAAAATGCGTGCCGTGGCACCGCAACTGACCCGTTTGAAAGAACTTTACGGTGACGACCGCCAGCGCATGTCCCAGGAAATGATGGCCCTATACAAACGGGAAAAAATTAACCCGTTGGGTGGTTGCTTGCCGATTCTGGTACAGATGCCAGTATTCATCTCATTGTATTGGGTATTGTTCGAAAGTGTTCAGCTGCGTCATGCACCCTTCATGCTGTGGATTCAGGATTTGTCCCAGATGGACCCATACTTCATCTTGCCGATCTTGATGGGTGCCAGCATGTTCATCCAGATGAGCCTGAACCCGACACCGCCTGATCCTATGCAGGCCAAGATCATGAAGCTGATGCCACTGATCTTTACCGTGTTCTTCCTCTGGTTCCCGGCTGGTCTAGTACTGTACTGGTTGGTAAACAACATTCTTTCAATCTCGCAGCAGTGGTACATTACTCGCAAGATTGAAGCGGAAGTTGCAGGCAAGAAGTACTGATCATTCGGTACTTCTAACCCAACAAAGGCTCCTCTGTGGAGCCTTTGTCAGTTTTAGTCAGGACAAAAATCATGCAGCCAGCTACTGACACCATCGCCGCAATTGCCACCGCGCCAGGCCAAGCCGGGGTGGGTATCGTCCGGGTTTCGGGCCCGAAAGCATCAGTGATTGCACGCGCCATGTTGGGGTTTGACCCCAAACCACGGTACGCACATTTCGGCCCTTTTTTGGATACTCAAGCTGAGCTGATTGATGAAGGTATTGGCTTGTACTTTCCGAACCCGAACTCGTTCACAGGCGAGGATGTATTTGAGCTGCAGGGGCACGGCGGTACGGTCATTCTTGATCTGCTATTGCGAGAAGTTTGCAATCTTGGAGCACGGTTGGCCCGCCCTGGCGAGTTCTCGGAGCGAGCGTTTCTCAACGACAAGCTTGATTTGGCTCAGGCCGAAGCCATTGCCGACCTGATTGAAAGCAGCTCCGAACAGGCCGCCCGCTGCGCCGTACGTTCCATGCAGGGTGTGTTTTCTCGGCAGATAGACGATCTGGTTGATGCGGTAACGCATCTGCGTATATATGTAGAGGCGGCGATCGACTTCCCGGAAGAAGAAATTGATTTTCTGGCCGATGGCAAAGTCGCCACCGACCTCGATGATCTGTTACAGCGTGTGGAAAAGATTCTTTCGGAAGCCCAGCAAGGCACCATTCTCCGCGACGGTATGAAAGTGGTGATCGCCGGTCGCCCGAATGCCGGAAAATCCAGTTTGCTTAATGCCTTGGCAGGTAGGGAAGCGGCCATTGTAACGGCCATTGAAGGCACCACTCGGGATGTTCTCAGGGAACATATTCACATTGATGGTATGCCGTTGCACATCATCGACACCGCCGGGCTTCGCGACAGCCCGGATGAAGTCGAGCAGATTGGTATTGCCCGCGCTTGGGATGAAATCCGACAGGCCGACCGTATTCTGCTAATGGTCGATGCTACCACCACGGATAAAACCGAACCCCACGAAATCTGGCCGGATTTTATCGACCAGTTACCCAAGAATGCACCGGTTACGGTGATCCGAAATAAAGTGGACTTGTCTGGTGAACCCGTGGGTATCCGCGATGAATCGGCACACGCAGCGCCCGTAGTTCGGCTGGCAGCCAAAGAAGCTGAAGGCTTAGATATCCTTCGTGATCATCTAAAAGCTTGTATCGGTTTCGCCAGTACTACCGAAGGTGGTTTTTTGGCGCGGCGTCGTCATCTCGACGCTTTGGAGCGGGCCAGAGATTCCTTGCTGCAAGGGCAGTCCCAGTTACAGGGCTACGGAGCAGGGGAGTTGTTGGCAGAAGATCTTAAAGCGGCGCAAGATTCGCTTGGCGAGATCACCGGGCACCTGACCCCGGATGAACTGCTAGGTAAAATCTTTAGTTCGTTCTGTATCGGCAAGTAAGGCGATCAAGCCTCACTTGCCCTTAGCTTAATGATTCGTCCAGGAAATCCAACAGCATGCGAACTTTTGGGGACAAGTGTCGGTTGTGTGGATAAATCGCCCAGATCCCATCGTCGGCTTCGTGATAATGTTCCAGCAAACTCATGAGTTTTCCACAGGCCAGTGATGGCTGAACATAATAGTCGGGAAGTTGCACGATCCCGATACCTTTTAGGGCTGCATCCAGCAACGCCCAACCGCTGTCGCACTTCATAGTGCCTTTGACGCGAACGTTGTGGGGCTTGCCCCGATCCTGAAATCGCCAGTAATCCAGGTTTCCTTGCAAACAATTGTGTCGATCCAGTTCCGAAAGCGAATGGGGAACACCGTAGGTGGATAAGTAATCGGGCGAGGCGCACACGTATAAGGTTCGTGATGACAACCGCTTGGCCATCATGGACGAATCGTCCAATTTTCCCAGCCGAATCGCTAAATCGTAACCGCCACCGACCAGATCCAGCTTTTGGTTCGTCAGATTCAGTTGCACCTCCAACTCTGGGTAGCGCAGTATGAAATCGTTCACCAAGGGCGCGATCACTTTTTCTCCGTAGGTCACTGGCGCTGTCAGCCGTAATTTGCCCTTGGGGATAAGTTGCAAGTTGGTCATGGCCCGTTCGGCGTCTTCCAAACCATCGAGTACCTGACGGCAATACTGATAATAGGTTTGGCCCGCTTCCGTTACCGAAACCTTACGGGTAGTGCGATAAAGCAGCTTGGTCGACAGCCGGGATTCCAGTGCGCTGACTTGTCGGCTGACTTGCGCTGTTGAAATGCCCAAACGTTTCGACGCAGCGGTAAAGCTTTCGGCTTCCGCGACCGCAACAAACTCACTGACCCCTTCCCAAATAAACATGTTCAGTTCCTTGAGTTACGAGTTGGGTAAGCTTAGATACAAGATACCGCCAGCAAATCACTTGTTTATTGTTACTGTACAGTAAAGGTGATTTGTACGATGGGTGGATTATCTATCATAAGAATAATAATACAATGATTCCATCAACATGGCAGAAGTCTCTGCCCAAGCCCGACAAAAACTGGAGCACAGAACATGACTCAGACCATCAAATCCAAAGCAGCCATTGCCTGGGGCCCGAAGCAACCTCTATCCATTGAAGAAGTGGATGTGATGCCGCCACAGGCGGGTGAAGTTCGTATTAGGGTGATTGCCAGCGGTGTGTGCCATACAGACGCGTTTACCTTGTCAGGCGAAGATCCCGAAGGCATCTTCCCAACCATTCTGGGCCACGAAGGTGGTGGTATTGTTGAGTCCATCGGCGAAGGTGTTACCAGTCTGAAAGTGGGTGATCACGTTATTCCGCTGTACACCCCCGAGTGTGGCGAATGTAAATTCTGCACCTCGGGTAAAACCAACCTGTGCGGAAAAATTCGTGAAACCCAAGGCAAAGGCCTGATGCCAGACGGCACCACCCGCTTCTCTTTGAACGGTGAGCCTATTTATCACTACATGGGCTGCTCAACCTTCTCCGAGTACACCGTACTGCCCGAGATTTCTTTGGCAAAAGTGAACAAAGAAGCACCGCTTGAAGAGGTCTGCTTACTCGGTTGTGGCGTGACCACCGGCATGGGCGCGGTGATGAATACCGCGAAGGTAGAAGAAGGCGCTACCGTGGCCATCTTCGGTATGGGCGGCATCGGCCTGTCGGCGGTAATTGGTGCCACTATGGCAAAAGCCAGCCGCATCATTGCCATCGATATCAACGAGAGCAAATTTGATCTGGCCCGTCAGTTGGGTGCGACCGACTGCATCAACCCGAAAGATTACGACAAGCCGATCCAGGAAGTGATTGTTGAGCTGACCGACGGTGGTGTCGACTACTCCTTCGAGTGCATTGGTAACGTGGATGTGATGCGTTCGGCCCTGGAATGTTGTCACAAAGGCTGGGGCGAGTCGGTCATCATCGGTGTGGCCGGTGCCGGCCAGGAAATCTCTACCCGCCCATTCCAGTTGGTGACCGGCCGGGTCTGGAAAGGTACTGCGTTTGGCGGTGTGAAAGGCCGCTCCGAGCTGCCGGGCATCGTTGAGCGTTACATGGAAGGTGAGTTCAAGTTGAATGACTTCATTACTCACACCATGGGGCTGGAGGATATCAACAAGTCGTTTGATCTGATGCACGAAGGCAAGAGCATCCGTACCGTTATTCACTACGACAAGTAATAAAATCAGGTCGCCTGCCAATCAGGCAGGCGACCGTTGTGTTGAGAGGTTGCAATGACTATTGAAAACCTGAGCAGTAACAAAAGTTTTGGTGGTTGGCACAAGCAGTACAGTCATTACTCCGAGACGCTGAACTGTTCTATGCGGTTTGCCATTTACCTGCCCCCGCAGGCCTCCAATGGCAAAAAGGTACCCGCGTTGTACTGGTTATCTGGCCTGACCTGCACCGATGAAAACTTCATGCAGAAAGCCGGTGCCCATCGTATAGCAGCCGAACTGGGCGTGGCCATCATTGCCCCGGACACTAGCCCCCGCGGTGACGATGTGGCCGATGATGACGGCTACGATCTGGGTAAGGGCGCCGGGTTCTACGTGAATGCGACTCAGGTACCCTGGAGCCAGCATTACCGCATGTACGATTACGTGCTCAACGAATTACCGACACTGATCGAAGACATGTTCCCGGTGAGCGATCAGCGTTCCATCTCTGGCCACTCTATGGGCGGGCATGGAGCATTGGTGCTGGCACTGCACAACCCGGAGCGTTTCCAGTCCGTCTCGGCATTTAGCCCGATCAGCAATCCGGTCAATTGCCCGTGGGGAAAGAAAGCCTTTGGCGCTTACCTCGGTAAAGACACCGCCAGCTGGGCCGAATACGACGCCAGCTTGCTGATGCAAAAGGCAAGCAAATTTGTACCGGCGTTGGTGGATCAAGGTGAAGCGGACAACTTCCTGACCGAGCAGCTGAAACCAGAAATGTTGGAAGCCGCTGCCAAACTAAGTGGCTATCCGCTGGAACTGAACCGGCATGACGGGTACGACCACAGCTATTACTTTATCTCCAGTTTTATTGAAGAGCACCTTCGCTTTCATGCGAAGTATTTGAATCAGTAACACCCTTTCGCCCCGCAGGTGACCACTTTCGGGGCTTTTTCATAGATCCCCTATTTCGAGAAAACTTTCCTCTTCATTAAGTTGTTGCAATTATCAAATGTAAAAGATTATCATTTGCCCCTAGTATTTGTTTTCAACTTAAAGGAGTGGCTCATGCGGTTCAGGATTTCCATTCTCTCGGCTGCGGTTGCCGTTGTATCTTCGGGTTTTACGTTGCAAGTTTCAGCGCAGCCGGTCGAGCTGGATGAAATCGTGGTGTCAGCCTCGGGTTTTGAACAGAGCCAGTCCGCGGCTCCGGCCAGCATTACCGTGATAGGTCATGAAGAAATTCAAAATAAACAAGCGTTTAGTCTCACCGATATTCTTGCCGATGTAGAAGGTGTGGACGTTAGCGGTTCTGCAGGTAAAACAGGTGGTTTTGATATTCGTATGCGAGGCATGCCGGCCGAATACACGCTGATCCTGATTGATGGTCGGCGGCAGAACACCGCAGGTAACGTAACACCTAATGGTTTTGGGCAAACAGCCACCAGTTTTCTACCCCCTCCAGCATCCATTGAACGTATTGAGGTTGTCCGAGGTCCTATGTCCACTCTCTATGGCTCGGATGCCATGGGTGGCGTGATTAATATCATCACCCGCAAGGTCAGCCCGGAGTGGACAACTTCTCTGACTGCAGAAACCACACTTAACCAAGACAGCGATTTTGGTGACAGCAGAGCCTACAGTGCGTACACCACCGGTCCTCTTGTGGATAACTTGATTGGTCTGCAACTTCGGGGCCGTTGGTTTGAGCGTGATGAATCGGAATTGGAGTTTTTGGACCTCAATGGTGACCCGATTGAAGTCAGCACCCGTGGGCCGAGCCCGGTAGAGTCCGAGCAATACACCGTGGGCGGAAGACTCGCAGTCACGCCGGGTGATGCTCACGACTTATGGCTTGATATAGAAATCAGCAAGCAGGACTACGACAACTCGGAAGGGCAGTTGGGCACGCTGGGCCCCCGCGGCTATGGCCCGGAACTGGAATTCGATCGGGATCAGTTTGCTGTTGGCCATACAGGACGATTTGCTGTCGGGACGCTTGAAACCAGCATTATGAGAAACGTCACCGAAACCGGCGGCCGGGTCATTCCAAACGGAGTTCCGGGGAAAGCGCCCGGCTCGCATCGGGAACTGAAGGCTGAGAATCGGGTCATCGACAGTAAGTTGGTTATGCCCATGGAAAATCATGTCCTGACGGTGGGAGGCCAATGGTTTGATGCCCGTATGATCGATGGTGTGGCAGAGCAGGAATTCAAACAAAAAACCAAAGCGTTGTTTGTCGAAGATGAGTGGTTCCTGGCGGATGATTTGGCGCTGACTCTGGGAGGTCGGTACGACCACCACGATTCTTTTGGTGGCCAATTTAGCCCGCGAGCCTATCTGGTTTGGAATTCTACGCCGGAATTAACCGTCAAGGGTGGTGTGAGTCGGGGGTATAAAACGCCCGGCCTTGAACAACTGGAATCTGGTGTTGTCGGGTTTACCGGCCAAGGCACCATTCCAATGTTTGGGAACCCGGATCTGCAACCTGAAACCTCAACCTCAACCGAGCTTGCGGTGATGTATGAAAAACCCGCGGGCTACCGTGTTGGCGCAACCGTTTTCTACAACGAGTTTACGGACAAGATTGCAGAAGGCCCGGATCTGTTGAACTGCAGTTATGCACAGGACCCGAATCGCCCGGGGTGTGTGGATAAAGGTAACTGGCCATTGGCCGACGTGTTTGGTCAGGATAAGAATATTGATGAAGCCATCACTCAGGGGGTGGAATTGCACGGTTCAGTGCCTTTCGCACAGGATTGGCGCTTGGCGGCGAACTACACCTATACCGACAGCGAACAGAGATCCGGAGAGCAGAAAGGTGAGCCTCTTACCGATACTCCGGAGCATATGGCCAACGCCGAGCTGCGTTGGACACCTTCATTGCGCTGGTCAGCTTTCTTGAAAGCACAGTATGAAAGTGAGCGTTATCGTGCCAGAGAACGGGTACGTGGAGCCCCTTCCTATTCGGATCTAGGCGACTTCAAATCAGTGACTCTGGTGCATATGGGCGGGAAATTTAAAGCAACAGAAAATCTTACGGTAAGCGCTACTATTTACAACCTTCTGGACGAAGATTTCATTGACTATAAAGCGTATGACAACGGTAGCGGCTATGGAAACCGGTACGCGAATGCAGAAGAAGGACGCCGCTTGTGGTTATCCGCGAACGTCACGTTCTAACGTGTGCTCAGCGTAGCACTATTACGAAAACTAACAGTTTAATACTAAACGACTGACCGGCAATCGGGTACTCTTCAGCCTCCAACATCCTATATTCGCTGAGTTTTTTAGATTGGCAGTAGGTTATAAATGAAAAAGGAGAGTATCCGTGCGTAAATTGGGTCAATTCATAGCGTTGGTGAGCATTCTGGTCTTGGGCGTCGGGGCCGCAACTGTTTCTGCTTCCGACAAGCTTTACATCTACACCGAGAACTTTCCTCCCTACAACATGAGCGCCACAGGCCGTGCGTTTGAGCATAACGGTAACGGAGTGGATGGTATCTGTTCTGAAATGGTCAAAGCGATTCTGGATAAATCGGGCCTGGACCATGTCATCAAGCTGCGAAATTGGGATTACGGCTACAAGCGTGCCCTGAGCAAACGAAACCACGGCATTTTCTGCACAACCTACACCGAAGAGCGGGCGCCTAATTTTAAATGGGTAGGGCCGTTGACGAAGAACCTGTGGACAATTTTTGCAGCCGCCGGCACCAACTTGGACATCGACAAGTTGGAAGATACCAAAGGTATGTTATACGGAGGCTTTCGCAACGATGTGATGACCAACTACCTATTGGAGCGTGGCTATAAAGTCTCGGAAATGGAAAGTGATGACATCAACCCCAAGCGTTTGGAACTGGGCCAGGTAGATTTGTGGATCTCGGATCGACTGGCGGGACCTTACTTTGCGTCACAGCAAGATGTGGAAGGCTTGGAACCGGTTTATTCGTTTAACGAGTCTGAACTGTATCTCGCGATGAACCCGAACACCCCGGATGAAGTGATTCAGAAGTTGCAAGAAAGCCTGGAAGCCATGAAGGAAAATGGTATGTATCAGGCTATTGAGACTAAATACGGGCTATAAGCTTTAGCAAAAAAATCCCGGGTAGAAGAGTCTACCCGGGAGAAAGGTTACCGGTGGAGTTATCCGGTAAAGGCCAAATTATCCGCTTCGATCTGCATCAGGTTACGGGTTGGGCTCAGCATGCTGGTGGCATGACTTTGAGCACGGGGCAGCAGGCGCTCATAGTAGAACTCGGCAGTGCTAATTTTGGTCTGATAGAAGGCTTCTGACTCTTCGCCACCCTTCTCCAGTTTGTCAGTCGCGACCGCAGCCTGACGCAACCACATATACGCCATTGACACATAACCGCTGTACATCAGGAAGTCGTATGCTGCTGCGCTGACCACATCGCGGTCTTTGCGAGCAGCAAGCATCACGCGAACCGTCAGCAGGTTCCATTGAGCCGTCAGTTTCAGAAGCTCAACAGCCATTGGGCGCAGCGTGCTGTTGGTCAGGTGCTTACGAGCGAAGTTCGCAACTTTCAGAGTGAACTCACGTACCGCGCCACCCTGGGTCATCAGCAACACTTTACGGCCCAGCAGGTCCAGCGCCTGAATACCGGTAGTACCTTCATACAATGTGGCAATTCGGGTATCCCGAGCGATCTGCTCCATACCGTGTTCCCGAATGTAGCCGTGGCCACCAAATACCTGCATACCGAGGTTTGCTGCTTCGTTGCCCAACTCGGTTAGGAAACCTTTCAGAATTGGCGTTAGGAAGCCCAGCTTGTCGTCGTACTTTTTGGCTGCTTCTTCGTCGTGGGCGGTGTGCGCTTCAACCATGTGGTCAGCTGTCTTAGCTGCGTAGTAAAGCATGGCACGACCGCCCTCAGCGATGGCTTTCTGAGTCAGCAGCATGCGGCGAACGTCGGCATGATGGATCAGGCTGTCGGCTACTTGGTCAGGTTCTTTTTTTCCGGACAGAGCCCGCATGGAACGACGATCTTTGGCGTACTCAAGCGCCCACTGATAGGACAATTCTGCAGGGCCAACACCCTGGATGGCGGTACCGATACGGGCCGTGTTCATAAAGGTGAACATGCACTCGAGGCCTTCGTTTTCGGGCCCAATCAGGAAACCGGTGGCATCGTCAAAGTTCATCACGCAGGTGGCGGATGCTTTGATGCCCATTTTCTTTTCAAGGCTGCCACAGTTAACGCCGTTACGTTCACCCACGCCACCGTCTGCAGTTGACAGGAATTTGGGAACGATGAACAGGCTAATGCCGCGCGTGCCTTTCGGGGCGCCTGGCAAGCGAGCCAGCACGATGTGGACAATGTTTTCGGTCAGATCGTGGTCACCGGACGAGATAAAGATCTTGGTGCCAGTCAGTTTGTAGGTGCCGTCTTTCTGGGGCTCGGCTTTCGTTTTCACCTGGCCAAGGTCGGTACCACACTGGGGCTCGGTCAAACACATGGTGCCGCCCCAACGGCCTTCAGTAAGGGGAACCATATACGTTTGCTTCTGCTCGTCACTGCCGTGCAGGAAAATAGTGTTCATCGCACCCAAAGATAGACCCGGGTACATGGCGAAAGACCAGTTGGCGGTCCCCATCATTTCTTGCTTCAACAAGCCCATAGAGGCTGGCAGACCTTGGCCACCGAACTCCTCAGGAGCCGAAAGCCCTTGCCAGCCGCCCATCACATACTGGTTGTATGCGTCTTTGAAACCTTTTGGCGTGGTTACTTCGCCGTTTTCCAGCTTGCAGCCTTCTTCGTCGCCTACCTGGTACAACGGGCTCAGCTCTTCTTCACAGAAGCGGCCGCATTCATTCAGGATCGCTTCAACGATGTCTGGAGTGGCGTTCTCGCCCGAGCTCAAACCCGCGTAGTGACGTGGATAATCAAACACGTCGTTCATCAAAAATTTCATATCCCGCAGGGGGGCTTTGTACTGAGGCATATCCAATCCTTCCCGTGTTCATTAGAGGGCTCGACGACCCTGATGCTTTTAGTTGTACGGCATTCAAAGAAAGCTGCCATTGACGAAAAGCCCCGTGCGCACTGTCAGTTTGGACAATTGGCTGAAATGACGGTGGGGTTTTGGGATGATCGAGAAGGCCTCTGCGCACGTAAATCTTTGAGTCGTCCATCATTTATTAAGTGCGGGAGTGTAAATATCATGCAAAGTCGTTGGGTTTCTCGAAAGGCCCGTAGATTGAGCTTGTCAGGTCTTATACTGTTGATGGTAGTGGTGCTCGGGGGCTGTGCTGGACCATCTTTGGATAATCATCAGGACGCCGGACCTGTCCTGGTACCGCAGGTGTTTTTTAATGGCGAACTTTCAGCCCGAGGAGTGGTCAAGAACTTTTCGGGTGAGGTGATTCGTACTTTCGATGCCGACATTGTCGCGAGCTGGGATGTCGATGGTACGGGCACGTTGGACGAGGTATTTCGTTTCAATGATGGTGAAATTCAGACACGAGTTTGGACTCTAACGCCGGACGGCAACAGTTACAATGCGGACGCTGGAGATGTCGTGAAGCCTGGCAACATGCGTTGGCAAGGTAACGCATTGCATATGAACTATCTGCTCAGAGTCGCCTACGGGGATGGCACGATTGATGTGCGCATGGACGATTGGATGTATTTGATTACGCCGGATACCCTGATTAATCAGACCACGATGACGAAGTGGGGGATTAAGGTGGGAGAAGTGGTGCTGGTTATCCAGAAAAAAGGGGCGGGCTCCTACTCGCAAAATTAATAACGGACAGGTTGTCGACATTCATGTGGAAGCAGTGGTTGGTTGGTCTGGCGGTCATCGTCATAGTGCTGGTGGGAGCAGGTGTATATCTGAACCAGCAACCGGTTTCGGAAGAGCAAAGTCAACAAGCTAAGCCGACGACAGTCAATGTAGGCCAGCCACATTTGCGCCAGATTAGCGATGAGATTTCTGCGGTCGCTAACCTGCGGCCGGTTGATTCTGTTGAATTGATGACGGAAGCCAGCGGTCGGGTGGTGGAGCTGAATCTGAAACCTGGCCAGCCGGTTCAACAAGGGGATGTTCTGCTTCGCTTGGACGACCGACAGGCCCGTGCCGATTTGGCGGTATTGAAGGCGCGGCTTTCCGATGCCCGGCGCCAGTTCGACAGGGCTCGAAGTTTGCGGGCCAACAACAGTGTGTCCCAGTCCCAAGTTGATGAGCTGCAAACCTCGGTCGCTGTTGCGGTGGCTGAGCTGGAAGCCGCCAAAGTTCGTTTGGAAAACCACCGCATCGAAGCACCGTTTGCTGGTGTGATTGGGCTTTCAGACATTAGCCCCGGCGCCTTTTTGCAAGCCGGAACCAGCATTACCACGCTGGATTCCAGCGGCCAGCTTGAGTTGAACTTTTCAGTACCGGAGCGATTTGTTGGCCAGGTAAAGATTGGCCAGCCGGTCTCAGCGGTGTCGCCGGCCTTTCCCGACCAATTATTTGAAGGCCAGTTGGTGGAACTTGCCACCCGCATCAGTGAATTAAGCCGAACCTTGGCGGTGCGCGCAGTGATTGACAACTCCCATGGACAACTGCGGCCGGGGCAGTTTATGTCGGCCTCACTGACCCTGCAGCAACGAGAAGCACTGGTGGTCCCGGAACAGGCAGTGATGGTGCGTGGTGATGAGAAGTACGTGTTCCTGGCAGAGGACGGCCTTGCCCGCCGGGTGCTCGTTCGGATTGGCAATCGCATGCCGGGGTGGGTGGAAATCAAAGAAGGATTGAGTCTCGAAGACTCTGTTGTGGTCACCGGGCAAGACCGGCTGAGCTCAGGGAACCGCATTCGTGTGCTTGAGTCTGATCGTTCGATTCCCGAAAACCGGTTCGAATCGGTTCGGGAGTCCTGATTTATGGTGCTCTCCGACATTTCAATTAAGCGCCCGGTTTTTGCCACGGTTCTTAGCCTGTTAATTGTTGTTTTTGGTCTCTCGGCGCTGTTTGGTTTGCCGGTGCGGGAATACCCGGATATTGACCCGCCCGTAGTGTCGGTATCTACCGAATACACCGGCGCCGCGGCAGAGGTAGTGGATAGCCAAATCACGCAAGTGATTGAAGGCAGCATCAGCGGAATAGAAGGCATTCGATCGATTGAATCGTCCACCGAACAGGGCGAATCCCGTACCAACATCGAATTCAACACCTCCCGAGATATCGACATTGCCGCTAACGATGTGCGTGACGCCGTGTCTCGAATTCTGAACCGGCTACCGGACGAAGCCGATCCCCCCGTAGTCCGCAAGGCCGACTCCGACGCGCGACCCATGATGTGGGTAACTCTGACCAGTGATGTTTGGGACGCCGCCGAACTCAGTGATTTCGCTGACCGGGTATTGAGTGATCGCTTTTCGGTACTGGACGGTGTGGCCGATGTGCGTATCGGGGGCGAGCGCCGCTACGCCATCCGGGTGTGGCTGGATCGGGAAAAACTGGCGGCGCGAAATATTACTGTGGCGGAAGTCGAGCAGGCCCTTCGTGCCAATAACGTGGAACTCCCGGCTGGGTCGGTTGATTCAGCTACCCGCAATTTCACGGTACGAGCTGAAGGCCGTTTATCCACAGTGGACGAGTTCCGTAATCTGGTGGTGCGCCGGGATGGCAACGATCTCTTGCGCCTGGGCGAGGTAGCCAACGTACACATGGGCGTGGAATCCGATGTTGGCCGGCTTCGGGCCAGCGGGCGTACGGCGATCGGTATGGGCATCATTCGCCAGTCAAAAGCGAATACCGTTGCTGTGTCCGACGCCGTGAAAAACGAGCTGGAATCAATACGTGAAACCTTGCCTCCCGAAGTGTCGATTGCCGAAAGCTATGACGAATCTATCTTTATCCGCGCCTCCATCAAAGAAGTGCTGATCACACTGGCGATCTCTGTGTCGCTGGTCATATTGGTAATTTTTCTGTTTCTGCGTTCTTGGCGCGCCACTCTTATACCGGCAGTGACCATACCGGTTGCGGTTATAGGATCCTTTATCGGTTTAGGCTTTTTAGGTTTTTCCATTAACGTGCTGACCCTGCTGGCGGTGATTCTGGCGATTGGCCTGGTGGTGGATGATGCCATCGTGATGTTGGAGAACATTCAGCGTCGTATTGATGAAGGGGAACCGCCATTGCTGGCGGCCTATCATGGTGCCAAGCAGGTCGCCTTTGCGGTGATTGCCACTACGTTGACCTTGGTGGCTGTTTTCGTGCCGATTTCGTTTATGGGCGGCAACATCGGGCGGCTGTTTGCGGAGTTCGGTTTTACCCTGGCCGCAGCGGTGATTGTTTCCAGCCTAGTGGCTCTAACGCTAGCGCCCATGTTGTGTTCCAAATGGCTCAGACACAGCCCCGAAACGGAAGAAGGACATCGTTTGTGGGCGTTCAGTGAAAAAGTATTGAATGGCCTGACCCGTGGCTACGAGAAAGCATTGCGGTTTTCCTTGAGCCAATCCGGCTTATTGTTGGGGTTGGGCCTGGCTGGGCTGGTAATGGCTGCGGCGATCTACCCGAATCTTCCACAGGAGTTGGCACCGACGGAAGATCGCGGGGTGATCATCATGCCGGTGGGTGCGCCGCGGGGTTCCACCGTGGAGTTTACCGATCATTTTGTTCAACAAGCTGAACAAGAGTTGCTCGAATACCTGGATGACGATACGGCAGAGCGATTATTGTCGATCGTTGGCTTCCGTGACGAGGAAGACAGTGCCTTCATGATTATGGGGCTGGCTCCCTGGGATGAAAGAACTGTGAAGCAGCAAGCGGTAACCTCTGAAATACGAGAAAAGCTTGCAGACATTTCCGGCGTTCGTATCAATGTGATTAACCCGCCGGGCCTTGGTCAGCGCGGTTTCAGTCAGTCTGTGGAATTTGTGGTAGCAGGCTCGGATTACGCATCGGTACAAGCCTGGAGTGATGAGATCGTTGAGCGGGCTAAAGAAAACCCGAATCTGTTGAACGTAGACAGCGACTTTGAGCTGACTCGCCCGGAATTGCGGGTCAACATCGACCGGGATCGGGCGGCAGATCTCGACATTACGGTGGAAGACGTTGGCCTGACGCTGCAAACCATGCTGGCCTCTCGTCAAGTTACGACCTACATGGACCGCGGCCAGGAATACGATGTGATTGTTCAGGCTGATGATGCGCAACGCGCAACGCCGAACGACTTGGAGCAAATATTTATGCGGCCGAGGGCAGGGGGGCAGTTGATCCCGTTGAAAGCCTTAGTATCGGTGGATGAAATTGGTGCTAACCCGGATCTCAAGCGCATTGACCGGTTACCCGCGGTGGTGATCAGTGCGTCACTGGCCGATGGCTATGATCTGGGCACCGCGCTCGACTATCTGAACAATCTGGCTGTGGATAACTTGCCGCCGGAAGCGCGAGTGTCGTACCGAGGCTTGTCCCGGGAGTTCGAGGAATCGTCATCGGCCATCGTAGTCACCTTCGCCTTGGCGTTCGTGATTGTCTTTCTGGTATTGGCGGCACAATTTGAAAGCTGGATTCATCCGTTGATTATCATGTTGTCCGTGCCTTTGGCGGTCACGGGTGCTTTGCTGGCGTTGGCTTGGTCGGGCATCAGCCTGAACATATACAGCCAGATCGGCATCATCATGCTATTAGGGTTGATGGCCAAAAATGGAATACTCATCGTTGAATTTGCCAACCAGCTCCGGGACCAGGGGTACGAAGTCAGAGATGCCATTCTGGAAGGTGCCATTCTTCGTTTCCGGCCGGTGTTGATGACTACGATATCCACAGTCTTCGGTGCGGTGCCCTTAGTGATTGCCACCGGCGCCGGAGCGGAGAGCCGTGCTGCGATCGGTGTGGTGATTCTGGGTGGGCTGATTTTCGCGACCACGTTAACGCTGTTTATTATCCCGGTGTTGTATAACTTGCTGGCCCGATATGCAAAATCCGCCAATGCTGTGGAAAAAGAGCTGGAGCGGTTGTCCGGGGGGAAGGTTGAGGATTCCGGCCAGATATGAACGCCGTGATTTATCGTAGATGGCCTATTATGCCTTCCCGAATTTGTGGATAAATTGTTTGATAAGTTTGGGAAGAGTTTTGGATAATTTCAAATAAAGTTATATTTTTTATATAGTTAAGTTAATTTTTCACAGGTTTTTCAGGTCTTTTTTCTGTGGATAAAAACCTTAAGAACTTATAAAGAGCTGTATTCAAGTCTCTGAAAAAACGTAGATTTCGGTTTCTTCCCC
Source organism: Marinobacter sp. JH2 (assembly GCF_004353225.1). Lineage (NCBI taxonomy): Bacteria > Pseudomonadati > Pseudomonadota > Gammaproteobacteria > Pseudomonadales > Marinobacteraceae > Marinobacter > Marinobacter sp. JH2. The sequence goes on from NZ_CP037934.1 coordinate 3,053,891, forward strand.
AAAAATTAAACCTGACTTTATGTTGTGTTTCTTGTCAGTGGCGTTTGAGCGGTTTGTGATTACACGTAATCTGGTTAAAAATTGCACATTCTGACTGCAATCTCGTCGACGAAGCGGTATACTCCCGCACCTGATTTTATCCCCCGATTCCCGAGGTGTAGTGTGGATTTTCCGACCCGTTTCGATGTCATAGTCATTGGTGGTGGCCATGCCGGTACTGAAGCTGCTCTAGCGGCCGCGCGCATGGGCTCAGCAACCCTGTTGCTGACTCACAACATTGAAACCTTGGGGCAAATGTCCTGTAACCCCGCCATTGGTGGTATCGGTAAAAGCCATCTGGTGAAAGAAATCGACGCCTTGGGCGGCGCCATGGCTCGAGCCACCGACCAGTCTGGTATCCAGTTTAGAGTATTGAATGCTCGCAAGGGCCCGGCTGTTCGCGCAACACGCGCTCAGGCAGACCGGGTGCTGTATAAAGCGGCGATTCGCCACACCTTGGAGAATCAGCCGAATCTCACACTGTTTCAGCAAGCCGCCGATGATTTGATTGTGGAAAACGATCAGGTGGTGGGTGTGGTGACCCAGACCGGCATCCGTTTTAATGCAAAAACGGTGGTTCTCACCACCGGCACCTTCTTGGGCGGAGTTATCCACATTGGTATGCAGAACCATGCTGGCGGCCGCGCGGGCGATGCCCCAGCCAATGCCTTGGCCAAGCGCTTGCGGGAACTGCCTTTTAACGTTGGGCGCTTAAAAACCGGTACCCCGCCGCGTATTGATGCGCGCACGGTGGATTTCTCGGTCATGCAGGAGCAGTGGGGCGATACCCCGGCACCGGTTATGTCGTTCATTGGCAGCAGAGATGAGCACCCGGAGCAGGTTTGCTGCTACGTTACGCGGACTACTGAAGAAACCCACGACATTATCCGTAGCGGCTTCGACCGCTCTCCCATGTTCGCCGGCAATATCGAAGGTGTTGGGCCCCGTTACTGTCCGTCGATCGAAGACAAGGTCAATCGTTTCGCGGACAAAGATTCACACCAGATCTTTGTTGAGCCGGAAGGTTTGACCACCAACGAGCTTTATCCGAACGGCATTTCCACCAGCTTGCCATTCGATATTCAGCTTAAAGCCGTGCAATCCATTCCCGGCTTCGAAAACGCACACATCCTGCGCCCGGGTTATGCCATCGAGTACGATTACCTGAACCCTCAGGATCTGCGCCACACGCTGGAAACCAAGTTTATCCAGGGCCTGTACTTCGCCGGCCAGATCAACGGCACCACCGGTTACGAAGAAGCCGGTGCGCAAGGCTTGCTGGCGGGTATCAACGCCGCGCTGCGTGCGCAAGATAAAGAGGAGTGGTATCCGCGCCGGGACGAAGCGTATCTGGGCGTATTGGTTGACGATCTGATCACCATGGGCACCAGTGAGCCTTACCGTATGTTCACCAGCCGTGCCGAATACCGTTTGATTCTGCGCGAAGACAACGCAGACCTTCGTTTGACCGAAACCGGTCGTAAGCTGGGGCTGGTGGATGACGAGCGCTGGCAGAAGTTCTGTGAAAAGAGTGAAGCCATCATCGGCGAGCGTCGGCGCCTGGAAGAAACTCGTATTCACCCGAACACCGAAGCTGGGGAGCGCGCCAACGGATTCCTCAAGCAACCGATGACCCGTGACCAGTCTCTGGCCGAATTGCTGCGCCGCCCGGAAATTGTTTACCAGCACATTGCCGATATTGGCGGTGAGTGTGCGGAAGATCCGGTCGTGGCCGAGCAGGTGGAAATCGAAGTTAAATACGAAGGCTACATTTCCCGCCAGGCGGATGAGATCGAGCGCTTGCGTAAAAACGAGAACACCCGGCTGCCAGTGGATCTGGATTATGAGGTGATCGGCGGTTTATCCAATGAAATTAAGCAAAAACTGCAGGAAGTGCGCCCGGAAACGGTCGCTCAGGCTTCCCGTATCCAAGGGGTTACCCCCGCCGCCATTAGCCAGATTCTGGTTCACCTGAAAAAGCGGGACCTTCTCCGCAAGCAAAGCGCCTGATCCAAAACCTATGACTTATCCACAATGGCAAAGCCAGCTCCAAGACGGGCTGGCGGAGATGCAGCTTTCCTTGAACGATGGCCAGCAACAACAGTTGCTGGCTTTTCTCGCTCTGCTGAACAAATGGAATAAAGCCTACAATCTGACCGCGGTTCGCGATGAACGGGTCATGGTGTCGCGCCAGTTACTGGACAGTTTGAGCATCATGCCTTGGATCACCACCGATCACCTGCTCGACGTCGGTGCCGGTGGAGGTATGCCCGGCATTCCTCTGGCCATTGCGTTTCCAGACAAACGCTTTACGCTTCTGGACAGCAATGGCAAGAAAACCCGGTTCCTGAATCAGTGTGTGCTGGAGTTGGGTTTAAAGAATGTGGACGTTATCCACGGCCGCGCCGAAGATTGCCAGCCCGAGCAGCTGTTTCGTCAGATCAGCAGCCGGGCGTTTACTGCGTTAGAGAATCTGGTGACCTGGTGTGGACAACTTTTGGCGCAAGACGGTGAGTTCCTTGCTATGAAGGGGCTGTATCCGGATGATGAAGTAGCTGCCCTTCCAAGCCATTGGCAGGTAGAATCCAACCATTCTCTGAAAGTGCCCGGTGCAGATGGTGAGCGACATCTGTTGATCATCACCCCGCACCCATCATCCCGGTAACACGCAACAGCAGGAGGCAAAGCATGACGCGCGTGATTGCAGTGACCAATCAAAAAGGCGGTGTGGGTAAAACCACCACCTGCGTCAATCTTGCTGCGTCGCTGGTTGCCATCAAGCGCCGGGTATTGCTGGTCGACATGGATCCACAGGGCAACGCCACCATGGGCAGTGGTGTGGATAAAAACACACTCGAGTTATCTGGCTACGATTTGCTGACCAAACGGGCGACGGCTGAAGAAGTCATGGTAAAAACCGATCCGGCCGGTTTTGATTTGCTGCCGGGTAATGGTGACCTGACAGCCGCCGAAGTCGAGCTGATGAACGAAATTGGCCGTGAACACCGACTGCGTTTGGCCTTGAGTGAAGTGCGGGATAATTACGACTATATTCTGATTGATTGCCCACCGTCATTGAACTTGTTGACGGTGAACTCGCTGTCTGCTGCCGATTCCGTGTTAATTCCTATGCAGTGTGAATACTATGCCTTGGAAGGACTGGCGGCTTTGATGAACACCGTGGAGCAAATCAAGGAAACGGTGAACCCTCAGTTAGAGATGGAAGGCATCCTGCGCACCATGTACGATCCGCGCAATAGTTTGACACTCGATGTTTCCGGTCAGTTACGAGAGTATTTCGGCGATAAGGTCTATCGGGCGGTGATTCCCCGCAATGTGCGCTTGGCGGAAGCACCGAGCTACGGCATGCCGGCACTGAACTACGACAAAGCCTCTAAAGGCGCCATTGCCTACCTGGCTATGGCGGGTGAGATGGTCCGTAGGCACGGCACAAAAAAGACATCCAGCGCCGTTGCGGTGTAACATAGTTCGCCGTCAGGCAACCATGCATCCATTATTTCACTAGGAAGAATGACTACTACCATGGCGGCGAAGAAGCGAGGCTTGGGCGAACGTGGTTTAGGGGCTCTGTTGCAGGGTTCCAAAGTGAACCTCAATCAGAGCGACGAAACCACAACGCGCGACGGCGAGATGCAGGATATTCCTGTTGATCTCATTCAACGTGGGCGTTACCAGCCTCGTCGCGATATGGATCCTGCTGCACTGCAAGAATTGGCGGATTCCATTCGCCAACAGGGTGTGATGCAGCCTGTTGTTGTTCGCCCCATTGCCGATGGTCGCTATGAGCTGATTGCCGGTGAACGTCGTTGGCGTGCCACTCAGCTGGCCGAGCTCGACAGCATCCCCGCCATTATTCGTGAAGTGCCGGATGAAGCCGCCATTGCCATGGCGCTGATTGAAAACATCCAGCGTGAAAACCTCAACCCTATTGAAGAAGCCTTTGCCCTTCAGCGGTTGCAAGACGAGTTTGGCCTTACCCAGGCACAAGTGGCCGAGGCTGTGGGTAAGTCCCGCACAACCATAACCAACCTTTTGCGTTTAATCGGGCTAACCGAAGACGTACGTACCATGTTGGAGCACGGCGATCTGGAAATGGGCCATGGCCGAGCCATGCTGACACTTCCGCCCGAACAGCAAATGCAGGCGGCCCGGCAAGTCGTCGCCAAATCCCTTTCAGTTCGTCAAACGGAAGCACTGGTTCGCCGGCTACAGCAGGAAACCCCTGCCGAGAAAGACGCTGATAAAAAAGCACTGGATCCGAATATTCGTGCCTTGCAAGACGATCTGTCCGATCGTTTGGGCGCCCGGGTCTCTATTGCTCATGGCAAGCGCGGCAAGGGCAAGCTAGTGATTGAGTACACATCGCTGGATGAACTCGACGGGATTTTAGGCCATATTCGCTAACACGTATAAATTTAGCAAAATCATCCTAAAGGCCTAGTTTCGATAATAAACACCAGATGTGGTTGTGCATTAGGTTGCAGACCACAACTTGTGTGATACTGAAACGTTGAACGGCTCGAATTGATCAAAAAACACCCTGATTTTCCGTTCAACTCAGTTGAACACCTATCGGTTAACACATATAATTCCGCGCGCTTGGAATGACAGTAGGTGATATGACCCGTTACAGGAAAGCCATCACGTATGTGCCGCTGGCAAAGTGGCTCACCATTGAGATGGCCGCGCTGATCATTCTCAGTTTGTTTTGGTTAACAGAAAGTCGTTTGGCGAGTTATTCCGCGTTTACCGGCGGTCTTATTTTTGTCATACCAAACGCGTACTTTGCCCATCGAACCTTCCGGTATCAGGGCGCCCGCCAAATTGATGTGGCGGTGGGAAATATGTTCAGGGCTGAGAGCATCAAGCTCGCCCTTACCGCAATTTTTTTTGCGGCCGTTTTCACTTTAATGGAGCCAGTACATGTACCGGCTCTGTTATTCACTTTTGCTGTGATGGTTGTTTTGGGTACGGCATTGCGCTGGCTCATCCGGCCGCAACCACAGCGATGACTGGACGAGAGCAGTATGGCAGCTGATACCCCAGTAGAGTATATAAAACACCACCTAACCAACCTTACCTATGGCAAGCTTCCGGCTGGCTATGAGCGGGCTGATGGCAGTGTCGTGCAAGAGGCCAGCTGGTCATTTGCAACCACCGCCCAGGAAGCTACCGACATGGGTTTCATGGCAATCCACGTGGATACCATGGGTTGGTCCCTCGCAATGGGCCTTCTATTTTTGGGTTTGTTCCGTTTTGCCGCTTCTCGGGTAACCGAAGGTGTGCCGAGCGGTCTGCAAAACCTGGTAGAGGTGAGTTTCGAGTTTATCCAAGGGCTTGTTCGTGACGTATTCCACGGCAAAAACCCTCTGATTGCGCCGCTGGCGTTAACGATTTTCGTCTGGATTTTCCTGATGAACGTCTTGAAGCTCATTCCTGTGGATTTCATCCCGTCTTTGGCGCACGCCATGGGGCTGGAATACTTCAAAATCGTACCGACCACCGATCCAAACGCCACCTTTGGCATGTCGTTTGGCGTGTTCCTGCTTATCTTGTACTACAGCTTCAAGGTAAAAGGTGTGAGTGGTTTCAGTAAGGAACTGGCCTTTAACCCGTTCAATCATTGGTCCATGATACCGGTTAACCTAATGCTCGAGATTTTGGCTTTGATCATCAAGCCAATCAGTCTGGCGCTGCGTTTGTTCGGTAACATGTACGCCGGTGAAGTTGTGTTTATCCTGATTGCCTTGTTGCCGTTGTGGGCTCAGTGGACGTTAAACGTACCTTGGGCTATTTTCCACATTCTGGTTATCCCGCTTCAGGCCTTTATTTTTACCGTGCTGACTGTGGTTTATCTCAGTGCAGCGCACGAAGATCACTGATTTACCCTTAAATACACAAACCCTTAACTATCTGAAAAAAACTGAGGAGTTCTCAATGGAAATGGTATTTATCGCAGCTGCGTTGATCATCGGTCTGGGTGCTTTGGGCGCCGGTATCGGTTTCGGTCTGCTGGGCGGCAAACTGCTTGAATCTACTGCTCGTCAGCCAGAAATGGCTAACCAGCTGCAAACTAAAGCATTTATCATGGCGGGTCTGCTTGACGCCGTTCCCATGATCGGTGTTGGTATCGCGATGTACCTGATCTTCGTTGTTGCTGGTTAATAAGCCCGCGAATTGAGGGCGTTGGTGCAGGTCACCGCGCCCTATTTCCGGAAACCAGGACGCAACGAATAGCAAGAGGTATATTGCCGTGAATATAAACCTTACGTTGATAGGGCAATCAATTGCCTTCGCTATTTTCGTCTGGTTCTGCGTCAAGTTCGTATGGCCGCCGATCACGGCAGCCATGGAAGCGCGCCAGAAGAAAATTGCAGATGGCCTTTCCGCCGCAGATCGTGCATCACTGGACCTTGAGCTTGCTCAAGAGAAAGCTGCAAACGAACTGCGCACAGCGAAAGAAGAAGCTGCAGCCCTGATTGACCAAGCCAACAAGCGTGCCGCCCAGATCGTCGAAGCCTCCAAGGACGACGCTCGCAAAGAAGGCGAAAAGCTTATTGAACAGGCAAGGGCAGAAATTCAACAGGAGCGTGTTCAGGCTCGCGACGCACTGAGAAACGAAGTAGCAGCTTTGGCTGTTGCCGGTGCCGAGAAGATTCTGGAAACCTCTGTCGACGGCAAAGCTCACAGCGAGATGCTGGAAAAGCTGGCCGCAGAACTCTAATAGAGGGTCATCATGGCAGAACTAACTACGTTAGCCCGACCCTACGCGAAAGCCGTTTTTAAAGCCGCGCAGGACCAGAACGCCGTTGATCAGTGGGATCAGGCTCTGGCTTTCGCAGCTCAGGTTGCGGCTGACCAAGAGGTAGTGAAAATCCTGGCCAATCCTGGCTTGTCTGAGCAACGCAAGGCGGAACTCTTCGCAGACTGTTTTGAAGAGCCGCTGCCTGAAGCACTCAGAAACTTCCTGTTGATTCTTGCTGAAAACAAGCGTCTGGCCCTGTTGCCAGAAGTTTCTGCGTTATTCGCTCTGTATCGTGCAGATTTGGAGCAATCCGTTAAGCTGACAATCGATACCGCATTCGAGTTGTCGGGCGACGAGCAACAGAAACTGATTGACGCATTGTCCAGAAAGCTGGAGCGCAAGGTTGAGCTTGAGGCCGCAGTAGATCAGTCTCTGATCGGCGGCGTGGTAGTACGCACAGGCGACCTGGTTATCGACGCTTCAGTCCGTGGCAAGCTGGCTAGAATGGCCAAGGCTCTGGGCTCCTGATTTCAGCACAAGGTTTGAGGACAAAGGCATGCAGCAACTGAATCCATCCGAGATCAGTGACATCATCAAGAAGAGAATCGAGAAACTCGACATCTCTTCCGAAGCAAAGAACGAAGGTACGATTCTTTCCGTTTCTGACGGTATCGTACTGATTCACGGTCTGGCCGACGTTATGTACGGCGAGATGATTGAATTTGCCAACGGCACTTACGGTATGGCGCTGAACCTTGAGCGTGATTCTGTTGGTGCGGTTGTTCTGGGCGACTACGAAGATTTGGCCGAAGGTCAGAAAGTTCGTTGTACTGGTCGTATCCTGGAAGTACCAGTTGGTAACGAACTGCTGGGCCGTGTAGTAGACGGTCTGGGTAACCCGATCGACGGAAAGGGCGAGCTGGGTAACACTCAGACCGCACCGGTTGAGAAGGTTGCACCGGGCGTAATCGCTCGTCAGTCTGTTGACGAGCCGGTTCAGACTGGTCTGAAAGCGATCGACACCATGGTTCCAATCGGCCGTGGCCAGCGTGAGCTGATCATCGGTGACCGTCAGATTGGTAAGACCGCTGTTGCGATCGACGCGATCATCAACCAGAAGAACACTGGTATCAAGTGTATCTACGTTGCGGTTGGTCAGAAGCAGTCATCCATCGCTGCGGTTGTGCGCAAGCTCGAAGAGCACGGCGCCATGGACCACACCATTATCGTTGCCGCTGGCGCCGCCGATCCTGCAGCGATGCAGTTCCTGGCTCCGTACTCCGGTACCTCTATGGGTGAATTCTTCCGTGACCGCGGTGAAGACGCTCTGATCGTATACGATGATCTGTCCAAGCAAGCTGTTGCTTACCGTCAGATTTCCCTGTTGCTACGTCGTCCGCCAGGACGTGAAGCATACCCGGGTGACGTTTTCTATCTTCACTCTCGTCTGCTGGAGCGTGCTTCTCGCATCAACGCTGAAGAAGTGGAAAAGCTGACCAACGGCGAAGTGAAAGGTCAGACCGGTTCTTTGACCGCTCTGCCGATCATCGAAACCCAGGCGGGTGACGTTTCTGCGTTCGTTCCGACCAACGTGATCTCCATCACTGACGGTCAGATCTTCCTGGAAACCAACCTGTTTAACTCCGGTATCCGTCCTGCCATGAACGCAGGTATTTCGGTATCGCGGGTAGGTGGTGCAGCTCAGACCAAGATCATGAAGAAGCTTGGCGGTAGCATCCGTCTGGCACTGGCTCAGTACCGCGAACTTGCGGCATTCGCCCAGTTTGCTTCTGATCTTGATGAAGCGACCCGTAAGCAGCTTGAGCATGGTCAGCGCGTAACCGAGCTGATGAAGCAGAACCAGTACAGCCCGATGACTGTGGCTGAAATGGGTACTGTGCTGTTCGCAGCGAACGAAGGCTTCCTTGACGATGTTGACGTAGACAAGGTTGTGAACTTTGAAGCACAACTTCTGGACTGGATGCGTGCCGAGCAGAAAGAACTGCTCGACCAAATCGGTCCTGAAGGTAAGTTCAACGACGACATCGCTGCCGGCCTGAAAGCTGCTCTGGAAAAATTCAAGACCACTCAGAGCTGGTAAATCCATTGGGCCCGCGGATAAGCGGGCCTGCTGGTCCCTTTGAGTGTCTAACTTGAAAAGGCAGTGACTTATGGCCGTCGGAAAAGAAATACGTAACCAGATCGGAAGCATCAAGAGCACGCAGAAGATCACTTCCGCCATGGAAATGGTGGCGGCGAGTAAGATGCGTAAAGCTCAGGAACGTATGCAGGCGACTCGCCCGTATGCGGAAAAGATGCGTCAGGTAATCGGACATATTGCCAAGTCCAATAAAGATTACCGTCATCCGTTCATGCAGGAGCGTGAGGTCAAACGGGTAGGCTACATTGTAGTTTCCTCAGACCGTGGCCTGTGTGGTGGTTTGAACACAAACGCGTTCAAACTGCTCGTGCGCGAAATGCGTGAATGGAAAGAAAAAGGTATTGAGACCGATATCTGTGCCATCGGCGCGAAAGCCGCCTCCTTTTTCCGCAGCTACGGCGGAAATGTGGTGGCAGCTCTAACCCACATGGGTGACAGCCCAAGTGCGGAACAGCTGATTGGCAGTGTTAAGGTGATGCTGACTGCGTTCGAGGAAGGCAAGATTGACCGCCTGTTCCTGATCAGCAACGAGTTCGTGAACACCATGACGCAAAGCCCGAAGTCAGAGCAGCTCTTGCCTCTGCCGGAAGGTTCAGATGACGACATCGGTCGCCAGTGGGATTACATCTACGAGCCGGACTCACGTCCGATTCTTGACGGGTTGATGCCACGTTATATCGAATCCCAGGTGTATCAGGGTGTGGTAGAAAATCTGGCCTGTGAACAGGCCGCCCGGATGATCGCTATGAAGAGCGCAACTGACAACGCTGGTGGCATCATTGATGAGCTCCAGTTGGCCTATAACAAGGCCCGTCAGGCAGCGATCACACAAGAGATTTCGGAGATCGTGAGCGGCGCAGCATCTGTTTGATCGCGCTCACTAACCTACTGGTTTTATTGACTACTAGATAACGAGGAACCGAGCATGAGTAGCGGACACATCGTTCAGATCATTGGCGCGGTTATCGACGTGGAATTCCCACGTGACTCCGTGCCAGGCGTTTACGACGCACTGCTGCTTGAAGGTGGCGAAACAACTCTGGAAGTCCAGCAGCAGCTGGGTGACGGCATTGTACGTACCATCGCCATGGGCAGCACCGAAGGCCTCAAGCGTGGCCTGAAAGCAGAAAATACCGGCAAGCCGATTTCTGTACCCGTTGGTACAAAAACACTGGGCCGGATTATGGATGTTCTGGGTCGTCCTATCGACGAGGCTGGCCCAATCGGTGAAGAAGAGCGTTGGGGCATTCACCGTAAAGCACCGGGTTATGCTGACCAGTCAGCCTCTGCCGACCTGCTGGAAACAGGCATCAAGGTTATCGACCTGATCTGCCCGTTCGCCAAGGGTGGTAAAGTTGGTCTGTTCGGTGGTGCCGGTGTTGGTAAGACCGTTAACATGATGGAACTGATCAACAACATCGCGAAAGAGCACTCCGGTCTCTCCGTATTCGCGGGTGTTGGTGAGCGGACTCGTGAAGGTAACGACTTCTACTACGAAATGAAGGACTCTAACGTTCTTGATAAAGTAGCGATGGTCTACGGCCAGATGAACGAGCCCCCAGGAAACCGTCTGCGTGTTGCACTGACCGGCCTGACTATGGCTGAGAAGTTCCGTGACGAAGGCCGTGACGTACTGTTGTTCGTAGACAACATCTACCGTTACACCTTGGCCGGTACTGAGGTATCTGCACTGTTGGGCCGTATGCCTTCAGCGGTAGGTTACCAGCCGACTCTGGCCCAGGAAATGGGTGAGCTGCAGGAGCGTATTACCTCCACTAAAGACGGTTCTATCACGTCTATCCAAGCGGTATACGTACCTGCGGATGACTTGACTGACCCATCCCCAGCCACCACCTTCTCGCACCTTGACGCGACTGTGGTACTGAGCCGTGACATCGCTTCCAAGGGTATCTACCCTGCGATCGACCCGCTTGACTCCACTTCCCGTCAGCTGGATCCGCTGGTGATTGGTGAGCAGCACTACAACGTTGCTCGTGGTGTTCAGAACGTTCTTCAGCGTTACAAAGAACTGAAAGACATCATCGCCATCTTGGGTATGGACGAGCTGTCAGAAGACGACAAGCTGATCGTATCCCGCGCACGTAAGATCGAGCGTTTCCTGTCTCAGCCTTTCCACGTTGCTGAAGTATTCACCGGTTCCCCCGGTAAGTACGTGTCTCTGAAAGAGACCATCGCCAGCTTCGAAGGAATTCTTAACGGCGACTACGATGACATGCCAGAGCAGGCATTCTATATGTGTGGCGGCATCGAAGAAGCAATTGAGAAAGCTAAGGCAATGAAGGCGAAGGAAGGTAAGTAACACCTTTCTTCACTTTCAGACGCAAGAGGCGTAAGAAATGGCTATGACCGTACATTGTGACGTCGTAAGTGCCGAAGAGAAAATTTACTCCGGTCTGGTGGAGATGTTGATCGCCACCGGCACCGAGGGTGAGCTTGGTATTCAGTTTGGCCATGCTCCGCTATTGTCTGCGCTCAAGCCGGGCGCAGTGCGGATCATCAAGCAGGGTGGCGCTGAGGAAATTCTGTACGTATCCGGTGGATACATCGAAGTACAGCCGAACCTCGTGACTCTGATGGCTGACTCTGCAGTTCGTGCAAAAGATGTAGACGAAGCTGCAGCTCTGGAAGCCCAGAAGGAAGCCGAGAAGGCACTGTCAAACAAATCAGGTGAGTTTGAATACTCCCGGGCCGCAGCAGAGTTGGCAGAAGCCGCCGCTCAGCTGCGCACTATCCAGAAACTGCGCAAGAACCTGCGATAAGCAGTGCTTGCGTCAGTGCCCGGACAGGCCTGACAGTGAACCGCATCCGCAGGTGGCGGGCGTTGGTGTTCCGAGAGGAAACCAGCGGCCCCTCATCGGGATGCGGTTTTTTACTATGAGATGACCAACGAATTTGGAGTTGATCGCCCCATGAGTCCGCTACACGTTGTTATTCTGGCCGCCGGTCAGGGTTCAAGGATGAAATCCGCACTGCCGAAGGTCTTACACCCGGTAGCCGGCAAAGCCATGCTGCACCATGTTGTTGAAACCGCAAAACAGCTGGGCGCAGAAAAAATACACACGGTGATCGGTCATGGCGCAGATCAGGTGCGGGCTTCCCTGCAGGACGACAGCGTAAACTGGGTGCTGCAAACCGAGCAATTGGGGACTGGGCACGCGGTTGCCCAAGCGTTGCCAGACTTACCAGACGACGCACGAGTGCTGGTGTTATACGGCGACGTACCGCTAACCCGCAAAGACACCTTGCAAGGCATGGTGGAAGAGCTCAACGACGAGCGCCTGGCATTACTCACGGTCGATCTGGACAACCCACAGGGTTACGGTCGGATAGTGCGTAGTGCGGAAGGTCTGGTGCAGGCCATCGTTGAGCAGAAAGACGCCTCCGCAGAACAGCAGGCGATCAAAGAAGTAAACACGGGCATTCTGGCCGTGTCTGCCAGGCACCTTAAGAGCTGGTTACCCACGCTCTCGAATAGCAACGCTCAGGGTGAATACTACCTGACGGACATCATTGCGATGTCGGTCGAGCACGGTTTGAGTGTAGCGGTATCCCAGCCACAGACAGCATTCGAAGTGCAGGGCGTGAATAACCGCCTGCAACTGGCGGAACTGGAGCGGTGGTATCAGCAGCAGCAAGCAGAACGATTGATGACCGAAGGCGCCACGCTGGCAGACCCCGCCCGCATTGATGTGCGCGGCGAGCTCACTATTGGCAACGACCTGTGGATTGACGTCAACGTGGTGTTTGAAGGCAAGGTTAGCCTTGGCAGCAACGTTAGCATTGGCCCTGGCTGTGTCATTAAAGATGCCACTATCGCCGATGGTGCCGAGATCAAAGCCCACAGTGTAATTGAAGGCGCGGTTGTTGGCGCAAATGCTCAAATCGGACCCTTTGCACGGTTGCGCCCCGGTACCGAGTTATCGGCCAATACCAAAGTAGGCAATTTCGTGGAAACTAAGAAAGCCATCGTCGGTGAGGGCAGTAAGATCAACCACCTCAGTTACGTAGGCGATGCCTCTCTTGGCCGTAATGTGAATGTGGGTGCAGGCACCATTACTTGCAACTATGATGGCGTTAACAAATTCCGCACTGAACTGGGTGACGGTGTTTTTGTGGGCTCCAATACTTCTTTGGTGGCGCCCGTGAAAGTCGACGAAGGCGCAACCATTGGCGCGGGCTCCACGATTACCCGCGATGTCGCCGAGCACGACTTGGCGGTCGCTCGGGGTAAGCAGCGGAATATTTCTGGCTGGGAACGGCCTAAAAAAGCGTAAAGACCGATTAACGAACAGGTGAAATCAGCATGTGTGGGATTGTAGGAGCGGTATCTGAACGGGATGTCCAGGGGATTCTGCTGGAGGGCCTGCGCCGACTTGAGTATCGTGGTTACGACTCCGCCGGTATGGCCGTTGTCGGTGCCGAGGCCCAGATACAGCGCGCCCGGGAAGTCGGTAAGGTCGCTGCACTGGCTGACGCGATTGAAGCCAACCCTGTTGCGGGCCACATGGGCATCGCCCACACCCGTTGGGCGACCCACGGTGAACCGTCACAGTTGAATGCCCACCCGCACATGTCCGGTGACCGTCTGGCCATCGTGCATAACGGTATCATCGAAAACTATCAGGAACTGCGCGATGAGCTCAAAGCCGAAGGCTACGAGTTCACCTCCCAGACCGATACCGAAGTGGTTGCGCACCTGATCAACAAGCATTACCAAGCCGACAACAACCTGTACAAAGCAGTTAAAACGGCGATGACCCGCCTTCGCGGCGCTTATGCTTTGGCGGTTGTCCACGCCGACGAGCCAGACCACATGGTGGTGTCTCGTGAAGGCAGCCCGCTGGTTATTGGTGTTGGCATTGGCGAAAACTTTATTGCTTCTGACCAATTGGCGCTGCTGCCGGTGACCGACCGTTTCATGTTCATGGAAGAAGGCGACATCGCCGACATCCGCAAAGACAAGATCGCTATCGAAGACCGCGACGGTAATGTGGTTGAACGTAAAATCACCCGTTTCGAGCATGCATCGGATTCGGCCGATAAAGGCGAATACCGCCACTACATGCTCAAAGAAATCTATGAGCAGCCGAAAGTGGTCAAAGCCACCATGACGGGTCGCATCACCGACAGCCGAGTTCTGGAACAGGCCCTAGGCACCGACGCCGCGAAACTGTTGGAGAACGTTCGCCACGTTCAGATCATTGCCTGCGGCACGTCTTACCACGCTGGTATGGTTGCCCGTTATTGGATCGAAGAACTGGCCGGTGTGCCGTGTTCGGTTGAGGTAGCCTCCGAGTTCCGCTATCGCAAGCACGTGATTCAGCAGGACACCCTGTTCCTGTGCATTTCGCAGTCGGGCGAAACGGCTGACACCCTTGCGGCGCTGCGTCAGGCTAAAAAAGCCGGCTTCCGTGCCGCACTGGCAATTTGTAACGTGCCGGGCAGCTCCCTGGTGCGGGAATCCGACCTAGTGATCATGACTCAGGCCGGCCCGGAAATTGGCGTGGCCTCCACCAAAGCCTTCACCACTCAGCTGGTGGCTTTGTTGTTGTTCTCGGTTGCCTTGGCCCGTCACAATGGCCTGAGCGAGAAGAAAGAAGCCGAAATCGTTGAAGCTTTGCACCTGGTGCCAGGTCAAGTCAGCGATGTGCTTGCGCTGGATGGTGAAATCGAGAGCATGTCCAAAGCCTTCATGGACAAGAACCACAGTTTGTTCCTGGGCCGCGGCTCACAGTATCCCGTGGCGATGGAGGGTGCGCTGAAACTGAAAGAAATCTCCTACATTCACGCAGAGGCCTATCCTGCCGGTGAATTGAAGCATGGGCCTTTGGCTCTGGTGGATAGTGAGATGCCGGTGGTGACGGTTGCCCCGAACAACGACTTGGTTGAGAAGCTTAAATCCAACCTCGAAGAAGTGCGGGCCCGCGGCGGCGAGCTGTTCGTGTTTGCCGATAGAGAAGCCGGCGTGAAAGCTGAACCCGGTATTCACGTGATGCAGTTACCTTCGGTACACGAAATCACCGCACCAATCGTTTACACCGTGCCCCTGCAGCTGCTGTCTTACCATGTCGCGGTACTGAAAGGCACCGACGTAGATCAGCCTCGTAACCTGGCTAAGAGCGTGACGGTCGAATAACCAGCCCCGGTTATGACAGCCAGTCCAGCCCCAAGACCAACCGGGGCTGGTTACTGGGTGCCGGAGAACGGTGAACCACACCACGACCTTCGTTACCCACCCAAGCTTCTCCTTTGAGCAGACACACCGCACCAGTGGGCATCACTTGAATGTCTCGGTCACCAACCTCTTGATCCGGCAATGGCCCCGGTTCATTTCTCCTGTTGATGATCCTTTCCGGCAACCATTCAGTGCCTCGGCCGCTATACGTAACCAATAAACGGGTCGGTACCCGGTCGGTATGAAAACGCGGACACATGGTGTTCGGTAACACATGCAAACGAACGCCAACGGCCGCGGGTTCAAACAGGCAGCGGTACATTTCGATAAGTTCTTGTACGTCGTCTAGCCAAGCGCTTGCCCCAGGCAGCTCAAGAGCCCATCCGGGCAAAATCTGGTCGAGATCATCTTCCGCATCCAGGCCCAAGAAACGCTCAAACCGGCGTGCCTCCAGTGCAAACTGCGTGGCGAATTCGGTTACCTGTGTAGGCAATGTTCGTTGCCAAATGACTAAATTCACGTTTTCCTGAAATATCGCTGTCAGGCTCTCCGGCTTCTCGCCGTGGACAGCCACCGGTATGACGGCTCCGTTTATCTCTCCGGACATAACAAGCACTCTCCTGTCGAGTATTGCACTCTTTATTCATCGATTCGTTTCCATCGGTTACTCGAGACTATTTTTGGAGGTCAAGTGGCGCTATAGATGAACCGATAAATGTTATGTTATAACATAATGATAGATTTAGGAACCTGACGCTTAATCACGCCGGTGAAGAGTCGAAAACGTGAATGTCTGGGTTGATCCGTGCGAGATCATCACCATTATTGATCCCAATGGAGTTGGCAAGCCGACATTCCGTCGATCGCTTTATGACTCACCAAACCGGTCTTTCGGCGGATGGGTCCGAGGCTCAATAATGAGAGACGTGTTCACGAATAATCGGGAGTCGTTGCGCCAATGAACAAATCCCCAATGTTCACACCAATCCGTAAATATTTCCTTGCGATTTCAGGTGTGATTCTTCTTGTTGCCAGTTTGCTACCGATGGAAACTTCCCGTGCGTTGCCGCAGGGGAGCGTGTTCTTCCACGACATTGAAGAACATGATCTTTCGGAGAAATTGGATAACGCCGAACTATTAGCCGAGCCGGTCAAACCATCAGCAGATCACCCCGCCCACGAAACGTTTGAACGTCGGGTGCAGTCCGGTGACACCCTGAGCAGTATTTTCCAAGCCAGTGGCGCGTCTGTGAAAGACTTGTACAGAATTATGGAGGCAGACGCCGAATACTTGTCGCTCGAGACCTTGACGCCGGGAACCAAGCTAGCGTTGACCTTCGATCATGAGGGTGATTTTTCGGCACTGACACTCCATTTGGATGTTGCCCGGAAGGTGGTTTACAGCAAACAATCGGATGGATCATTCGTCCACCAGACATTCGAGGCAGATACCCACTGGGTCTCTGAAGTGCTCCGGGGATCGGTTAAGGGCAGCTTTTATAATTCAGCCCTTCGTTCTGGACTGACCCGTTCCCAGGTTCTATTAATCGATCAAT